>CALRYW010000006.1:0-92200 GCA_943372485.1 Allobosea thiooxidans | reverse complement strand
ATGCCCGAGCTTCCCGAGGTCGAGACGGTGCGGCGCGGGCTGGAGCCGGCCATGCTGGGCGAGACGCTGCTGCGGGTCGAGCAGAACAGGCCGGATCTGCGCTTTCCGCTGCCCGACCGCTTTGCCGCCCGCCTCACCGGCCGGCGCATCGAGGCGTTGTCGCGACGTGCGAAATATCTGATCGCCGATCTCGACGACGGCCAGGCGCTGATCATGCATCTGGGCATGAGCGGGCGCTTCGTCGTCGAGGCGCCAGGCACGCCACCGGTCGAGCCGGGGGCCTATTACAACGAGATCGGCCGGCACCTGATCCATGACCATGTCGTCTTCCACATGGGGTCGGGCGCCCGCATCACCTATAACGACGTCCGCCGCTTCGGCTTCATGGACCTCTTGCCGCGCCAGGAGCTTGAGACCTGCAAACACTTCGCCGGCATGGGCATCGAGCCGCTCGGCAACGAGCTTTCGGGCGAGACGCTGGCGCGGCTTTTTGCGGGCAAGTTCGCGCCTCTGAAGGCGGCCCTCCTCGACCAGCGCCTCGTCGCCGGCTTGGGCAATATCTATGTCTGCGAGGCGCTGTTTCGCGCCGGCCTCCATCCCGAGGCGGAGGCCGGCGCGATCGCGACGCCGACCGGCCGGCCGCGTCCAGCGGCTCATGCGCTGGCGCAGATCATCCGTGAGGTTCTGGAGGAGGCGGTGGCGGCCGGCGGCTCGACCTTGCGCGACTTCGCCCATGCCGATGGTTCGCTCGGCTATTTCCAGCACCGCTTCAAGGTCTATGACCGCGAGGGGCAGCCCTGCGTGGCGCCGGGCTGCGGCAGCCTCGTCAAGCGCCTCGTCCAGTCCGGCCGCTCGACCTTCTATTGCGAGAGCTGCCAGCCGCGCGCGCCGCGACGCTGAGGCGCCGGGCTGTCTCAGCGCCGGGGCAACTCCGGATATTCCAGCTTCGACACGTCATAGCCGAGCGCGGCGGCACGCTGGACCAGCTGGCGGCGCAGCGCCGGGCTCATCTTCGGATCACGCACGAAGATATAGAGATCGGTGAAGGTCGGATCGGCCGAGATGAACCAGCTGTAGTCGTTGGCGCGGTCGAGGATCCAGTAGTCGCGCACGATCGGCACGACGCCGAAGAGCGTGTAGGTCACGCGCAGCTTCGCATCCGTACCGGGGTCGAGGATCTCGCCCGGCCCGCCGATCGTTTTGAGCTCTCCCGCGAGCGTTCCCATCCGGCAGGAATCGAGCACGTCGATCCGTCCCTGCGCGTCGCGCCTGTAGGCGGTCGTCGCGAAAACGCAGCCATCGGTCAGAGCCATCGGCCGTCGCGCGAATTCATGCCAGAGCCCCGTATAGAGCCGCTCGACCGCGACCGGCTTGGCGGGCTGCGGCGCGCCGCCGCTCTGGAGACCCGCTGAAGCACAGCCGGCAAGCAGGAGCCCGGCGAGGAGGGCGAAGATCGGCGCGCGCATCAGGGAATCCTCCGGCGGGATCGGTGGCTGTCCCGACACTACGCGCGCGGCCCCCTGCCGGATCCATGCGCCCCTGTGCCGACCGGATGACGCAGTGGGAGGTTCGGTTCTCGTCTCTGACGCCGCAGGGGAATGCGCTTACGGAAGCGTTATTTCGTCGGCTGATACAATACAGATGTGTGACCATGGCGGCCGGATGAACCGGCTGTTCCCTGCGAGACATCGCCGGTGGCTTCTGTGTAGCTTACTCCACGGACCGCGACACAGATATCGCCGGTGATGGGGGGTGGACAATGAGCTTGAACGTCAATGGCCAGATCATGGCCGAAGACATCTTTGCCGTGAAAAAGCTCAATCTGCACCGCCCGGTCTATCTCCTGGTCGGCGCGATCGAGAAGATCGTGGTCAAGCGTGACAACACCCCCCGACCCAATGATCCGCGCAATATGGTCCATGCGCTGCGCAACATGCGGGCTGTCGACCGGACGATGGCGACGCGGCCCCTGACGCCGAACGAACTCAGGGAGATCGCCCGCTTCATCGCAGGCGAGAAGGGCGACGCCAATCCCTTTGGCGTGGGGGATGACACCGCTCTCGAGGAACTGGAGAGGGATCTGCAGGCTGCGGGCGGGGTGAGCTGGGTCAAGACGAGCTTCTTCGAAGGCCTGATCAATCTGGAAGACGCGGCCGCCGAGGCGCGTCAAAAAAAGGCCAACAAGAGCGGCGTCCGTGCGATCGCGGCGGCGCTGACGGCGCCGGGCGGGCTCGAAAAGCTCGGCGCGATCCTCGCCATCGATGCCTTCAACGGCAATGATGATCGCTTCGACTTCAGCAATCAACCGGTGGTCAACCCGGGGCTGCGCCGCCTGACCAATCCCGGCAATGTGGGGTTGTGTCTGCAGCACAACGTCATGCGGCCCGTCGGCATGGACGCCTATGCCGGTGCGGCCGAATTCCGTTCCCTCGACAAGGCCGGCCAGCCCGACCGCGGATGGTCGGGATACCGTCTCAAGGACGACCAGCGCGGTTGGCGGCAGCGCTTCTGTGAGGAGGTCGCCGCCGACATCGAAACCATGCTGGGGCCGCGCAACCGAAAGATCCTCTTCGCCGCGACCAACCGCCTGCCCAAGAACGCAGGCCAGCGTCTCGCGACCGGCATGGATCAGGGCATCGCGAAGCTCAAGGCGACGCTTCGGACCATCGGCGACCCGCGCCGGGCCCCGCCCGGCCTGATCGGCCGCATGGTCGCACTGGGCTGGGCCAATCCCGCCCCGCCGCCCGGGCTGCCGCGCCGCTAGGCGAGGCCGCCCGCTCTGCCGGAGCGGCGCGTTCCGTCGACGGCGCCGTGCGATCCTGCGCATGGACCCTGCCTGCGCGCCCGGCTAAACCTGCTTGCCGCAGAGCAGATCCGGGAGAGCGCCATGACTTACGAGACCATTCTCGTCGAAACGAAGGGCAAGGTCGGGCTCGTCACGCTCAACCGCCCCCAGGCGCTGAATGCGCTGAACGGCCAGCTCATCGCCGAGATCAACGCGGCACTCGACGGCTTCGAGCGCGACCCCGCCATCGGCTGCATCGTCCTGACCGGCTCGGAGAAGGCCTTCGCCGCCGGCGCCGACATCAAGGAGATGCAGGAGCGGACGTACCCTGAGACCTATCTCGACGACAAATTCGCCGACTGGGACCGCATCGGCCAGCGCCGCAAGCCGATCATCGCCGCCGTCGCGGGCTTCGCGCTGGGCGGCGGCTGCGAGCTCGCCATGATGTGCGACTTCATCATCGCCGCCGACAACGCCAAGTTCGGCCAGCCCGAGATCAATCTCGGTGTCATCCCGGGTGCGGGCGGCACGCAGCGGCTGACACGCGCTGTCGGCAAGGCCAAGGCGATGGATCTCTGCCTCACTGGCCGGATGATGGATGCAGCCGAGGCCGAGCGCGCCGGGCTCGTCGCCCGCATCGTGCCGCTCGCCGAGCTGATGGCGGAGGTCATGAAGGCCGCCGACTCGATTGCCGCCAAGTCGCTGCCCTCCGTGCTGATGGCCAAGGAAACGGTCAACCGCGCCTTCGAGGTGACGCTGGCCGAGGGCGTGCGCTTCGAGCGCCGGCTCTTTTCCTCGCTCTTTGCCACCCACGATCAGAAGGAAGGCATGGCCGCCTTCGCCGAGAAGCGCAAACCCGCCTTCAAGAACAGCTGAGACCGACATGACCCTCACGATCAAGAGCCCGGACGGTCTCGTCCTGCCGGGATATGCCGATGTCGAGGCCGCCGCCGCGCGGCTCAAGGGCGTCGCCCACCACACGCCCGCGCTGACCTCGCGCACCGCCAATGAGCGCACGCGCGCCAATCTCGTCTTCAAGCCCGAGAACCTGCAGCGCATGGGCGCCTTCAAGTTCCGCGGCGGATACAATGCCATCGCCGCGCTGTCGCCGGAGCAGAAGAAGGCCGGCGTCGTCGCCTTCTCCTCCGGCAACCACGCCCAGGCCATCGCCTATGCCGGCCGGCTGCTCGGCGTGCCCACGACGATCATCATGCCGCTCGATGCGCCCTTGGCGAAGGTCGCCGCCACCCGCGGCTACGGCGCCGAGGTCGTGACCTATGACCGCTACACCCAGGACCGGCTCGCCATCGGCCGCGAGCTGGCGCAGGCGCGCGGCCTCTCGCTGATCCCGCCTTACGACCATCCCGACGTCATCGCCGGGCAGGGCACGGCCGCCAAGGAGCTGATCGAGGATGCCGGCCCGCTCGACATGCTGCTGGTCTGCCTCGGCGGCGGCGGGCTGCTCGCCGGCTGCGCGCTCGCGGCCAAGGCGCTGAACCCGACCTGTCGCATCTTCGGCGTCGAGCCGGAGGCCGGCAATGACGGCCAGCAATCGCTGCGCTCTGGCAAGATCGTCCGCATCGACGTGCCCAAGACCATCGCTGACGGCGCTCAGACGCCGTTCCTGGGGGATTACACTTTCCCAATCATCCAGGCCCTGGTCGAGGACATCGTCACCGTCAGCGACGAGGCGCTGGTCTCGGCGATGCGCTTCTTCGCCGAGCGGATGAAGCTCGTCGTCGAGCCCACCGGCTGCCTTGCGGCGGCAGCGGCCTTCACCGGCGCGGTGCCGGTCGCGGGCCAGCGCGTCGGCGTCATCATCAGCGGCGGCAATGTCGATCTGGGCAGCTATGCGCGCTTCCTCGCACCCGCCGGCTGAAATCGCCGGCGCCACAGCAAATGCGCGTTGACGCCGCGCCAGCTTGCGACTATACGCCTCCCACTCGCGACGGCCCGCGCAAGCGCTGGCCATCGCTCGCGGATTTCCATCACGGTAGCGATCGTGTTCCGCCGGCATCGTGCCAGGCGCCCGGTCGCGATGCAGAAGACGAGGACGTATCCGATGGCCAATACGACGTCGGCCAAGAAGGCGACGCGCAAGATCGAGCGCCGCACCGAGGTCAACAAGGCGCGCCGCTCGCGGATGCGCACCTTCCTGCGCAAGGTCGAGGAGGCGATCGCCTCCGGTGACAAGGGCGCCGCTGCCGAAGCTCTGAAGGCTGCCCAGCCGGAGATCATGCGGGCCGCCCAGAAGGGCATCGTCCACAAGAACACCGCCTCGCGCAAGGTCTCGCGCCTGGCTCATCGGATCGGCGCTCTCGCCTCCTGATCCCGCTCGCGCGAGCGTTCGAATTCGACCCTGAAAAGCCCGGCCTCGAGCCGGGCTTTTTCGTTGGATCGATGCCGGCTTGTTGTGCTTTTGCCACACCGGAACGATCGTCGAAAACGCCCCCGCGCCAAGGCGATTCCGCAACGTTTCCGAACCTTTACGGGCTTGACTCTATCTGCCCTTTGAGGGCGCGGAATCGGCCTTGCGGCCCTCTGGGGCCGCGCACGGAAAGTGCTGATTTCTCAAGCTATTAGCGGGCAAAGCATCGCGCCTTCGGGAATCGCGGCGACTCCGGCGTGCCTCGCTGCGGGCGCCAAAAAAAAAGATTCGCAGCCCCCGGCGGATGGGCTTCATGAAGAAAATCTTAAGTTCCCCAACCAATTGCGAGCCGGCTGCCGGTTGGTAAGCGGGGCCCCTCCGGGGGGTGACTCTCGGGCATCGCGAAGAGGACGTATTGCCCCCCTTCGAGAGCGCCCTGTAAGGTCTGTTTCAACGCCGGTCGGACAGCGATGGCCACCCGGTGTTTCCACAAGATGAACGCTCTTTGGCTCGCGACCCGGAGGTTGGAGGATGCGGCTCTTTGTCTTCTGTAAGTGAGATGAAGTGCGGTTTCGTCCTGCGACGAGCCTTGAAAGCGTAATCGATCAGATTGGAACGGGGTAAACCCGCGGACGGTCACGTTTGCGGGAACCCTGAGCCATGACCGGAAAGAACAGCTCCGGTCCAGTTCGCCTCGCGGCGGACGGATCAGGCGCGGGCATGACTGAAGAAATGGGGCAGACGATGTTCGAGCGGCGGCGGATGGACGAAGCGGTGGAGGTTGTGTCGGCGTTGAGCGTGGTGGTTCCGGCGGAGCAGGCCCGGCCGGTGGAGCGGGAGATCGTCGCGTTGCAGGCGAGTTCGGCCGAGGCCTGGGACCGGGTGCGGCGGCGCCTGCGGGCCGAACTCGGCGAGGACGTGTTCTCGAGCTGGTTTGCGCGTGTCGAGCTCGGCAACATCGTCGACGGCGTGGCGTATCTCACCGTCCCCACCCGCTTTCTCAAGAGCTGGCTGGAGGCGCATTATGCCGAGCGGCTGCGGGTCAACTGCATGGCCGAACTGCCGGGCCTCAACGGCATCATGCTGTCGGTGCGCCCGGTCTCCCGCGAGCTGATGCAGCCACCGGCCGACATCGTGCCGCTGCGCGGTCGCCAGCCGGCGCCGGTGCCCGCCGCCGAGCCCAAGCCGGTTCAGGCCGGTGCGGCCCCGGCCGAGGCCGGCGAGCGCGATCTCGTCGACGCCTGTGGCACCAGCCTCGACCGGCGCATGAACTTCCAGGCGTTCATCGTCGGCAAGTCCAACCAGCTCGCCTTCGCCGCCGCCGAGCGCATCGCGGCGGCCCCGGCCGGCAGCAGCCCCTACAATCCGCTCTACATCCATGCCGGTGTCGGCCTCGGCAAGACGCATCTCCTGCAGGCGATCGCCCAGGAGGCGCGCAGCCAGGGCAAACGCGTGGCCTATTTCACCGCCGACCGCTTCATGTATGGCTTCGTCGCCGCGCTGAAGTCGCAGACCGCGCTCGCCTTCAAGGAGAAGCTGCGCGGCATCGACCTGCTCGTCGTGGACGATGTCCAGTTCATCCAGGGCAAGTCGATCCAGCAGGAGTTCGGTCACACGATCAACGCGCTGATCGATGCCGGCAAGCAGATCGTCGTCGCCGGCGACCGCATGGCGAATGACCTCGAGGCGCTGGACGAGCGCATCCGCTCGCGGCTCGGCGGCGGCCTCGTGGTCGAGGTCGGCGATCTCGACGAGGCGCTGCGCGGCAAGATCCTCGGGAACCGGCTCGAGACCCTGCAGGCGGCCCATCCGAACTTCCAGGTCCATCCGGACGTGATCGCTTATGTCGCGCGCGTCGTCGCCACCAATGGCCGCGATCTCGACGGTGCCGCCAACCGCCTGCTCGCCCATGCGACGCTGTCGGGCCAGCCGGTCTCGCTCGAGACGGCGGAGGCTGCGATCCGCGATCTGGTGCGCACCCGCGAGCCGCGCCGCGTCAAGATTGAGGACATCCAGAAGCTCGTTGCGACCCGCTATAATGTCAGCCGGGCCGACATCCTCTCCGAGCGCCGCACGGCTGCCGTGGTCAAGCCGCGCCAGATCGCGATGTATCTGGCCAAGGCGCTGACGCCGCGCTCCCTGCCGGAGATCGGGCGTCGCTTCGGCGGGCGCGATCACACCACGGTGCTGCATGCGGTCCGCAAGATCGAAAAGGCGATCGCCGAGGATCGCTCGCTGCATGACGAGGTCGATCTCCTCAAGCGCATGCTGCAGGAGTAACGCGCCCGCCACCGGCTTTCGCAGCGCGGCATTTTGGCTGTGGTTGCCGGTGCGGTGCCCTTGCGCCCTGCGCTGGCCTCCGGCAATGTCGCGGGCCATTCATGAGGCTCGCGCATTCGCTGCGGGCGCAGAGACGCCAGAAGACTGAAAATGAAGGTCACTGTCGAACGCTCCACCCTGCTGAAGTCGCTGGGCCATGTGCATCGCGTCGTGGAGCGCCGGAACACGATCCCGATCCTGTCGAACCTGCTGCTGAGCGGGACGGAGGCCGGGCTGAAGCTGAAGGCGACCGATCTCGACATCGAGGTGGTCGAGACCGTCGCGGCCGACGTGCCCGAGCCGGGCGCGACCACGGTGCCCGCCCACACCCTCTACGACATCGTCCGCAAGCTCCCCGACGGGGCCCAGGTCTCGCTCGAGACCACCGGCGACACCGGGCTCGTCCTGCGCTCGGGCCGCTCGCGTTTCCAGCTCCAGACCCTGCCCGAGAGCGATTTCCCCGACATTACCGCCGGCGAGATGGCGCACAGCTTCAGGCTGCCGGCCGGCGAGTTCAAGCGCCTGATCGACAAGACCCAGTTCGCGATCTCGACCGAGGAGACGCGCTACTATCTCAACGGCATTTATCTCCACACCATCGATGTCGAGGGCCGCCCGATGCTGCGTGCGGTGGCGACCGACGGTCACCGCCTCGCCCGCGTCGACACCGCCGCGCCGCAGGGCTCGGTCGGCATGCCCGGCGTGATCGTGCCGCGCAAGGCGGTCGCCGAGATCCAGAAGCTTCTGGAGGACGGCGAGAGCGAGGTCACGATCGAGCTCTCCGCCACCAAGATCCGGGTCGCCACCGCCGCCGTGGTGCTGACCTCGAAGCTGATCGACGGCACCTTCCCCGATTACCAGCGCGTCATCCCGAGTGGCAACGACAAGCGCCTGACCGTCGACAAGGGCGATTTCGCGGCTTCCGTCGATCGCGTCTCGACGATCTCGTCGGAGCGTGGCCGGGCCGTGAAGCTCTCCATGGCCGATGGCCGGATGACGCTCTCGGTCACCAACCCCGATTCCGGCTCGGCGACCGAGGAGATCGAGGTCGACTATGATTCGAGCCCGCTCGATATCGGCTTCAACGCGCGCTACCTGATGGACATCGCCGCCCAGCTCGACGGCGACACCGCCCTGCTCAAGCTCGCCGATCCGGGTTCGCCGACGGTCATCCAGGACCGCGAGGGAGCTTCCGCACTCTATGTGCTGATGCCGATGCGCGTCTAGGCGTTCGCCCGCCGTGGCCGCCGTCGCGCGCCTGATCCTGCAGGATTTCCGCTCCTACGAGGCCCTCGATCTCACGGTCGGGGGCCAAATCATTGCGCTCGTCGGCGAGAACGGCGCAGGCAAGACCAACATCCTCGAGGCGCTCTCGCTCTTCACGCCGGGCCGCGGCCTGCGCCGGGCCGATCTCGCGGAGATGGCCCGCCAGGAGGGCGAGGGCGCTTTCGCCGTCTCGGTGGCATTGGCGCAGGACGGGGCCAGGCTCGGGGTTGGGCTGGGTCCGGCCGATACTGAGGGCAAGCGCGCGCGCCTCGCCCGCATCGACGGCGCATCCGCGGGTTCGGCGCTCGCCTTCAGCGAGCATCTGCGCGTCGTCTGGCTGACGCCCGATCTCGACGGGCTGTTCCGCGGGGCGGCCGGCGACCGGCGCCGCTTCCTTGACCGGCTGGTGCTGGCGGTCGACCCCGCCCATGCGACCCGCTCCAACGCGCTCGAACGCGCGCTGCGCTCGCGCAACCGCATCCTCGAGGAGAGCCCGCACCAGACGCAGTGGCTTGATGCCGTCGAGCGCGAGATCGCCGAACTCGGCGTCGCGGTAGCCGCCGCCCGCGCCGAGACGGTGGCGCGGCTTTCGGCCATCATCGCCGAGAGCCGCGACGAGGGCTCGCCCTTCCCCCATGCCGGAATCGCGCTCTCGGGCGAGATCGACCTCCTCGTCGCTCGCCATGCCGCGCTCGACGCGGAGGATGGCTATCGCCACCTGCTGCGCCAGGGCCGGGCCCGCGACCGTGCCGCCGGGCGCACGCTCGCCGGCCCGCAGGCCTCCGATCTTGAGGTCCGCCATGGCCCCAAGAACATTCCCGCCGGCCAGGGCTCGACCGGCGAGCAGAAGGCGCTGCTGATCGGCCTCGTCCTGGCCCATGCGCGGCTGGTCGCGGCGATGAGCGGGCTCAAACCGCTCGTCCTGCTCGACGAGATCGCCGCTCATCTCGATCCGCGCCGCCGGGCCGCCTTGTACGAGGCGCTGACCGCTTTGGGCTGCCAAATCTGGATGACCGGCGCGGATCCGACGCTGTTTTCCGACCTGCCGGCGGGGTCGCAGCGGGTCAGGGTCGATGCAGGCCGCGCTCGGACGGAATAGTCTGGCAATGGGCCCTCCGCTGCGGCAAACCCTCTCCATGCCGCAACCCTTCGAATCAGACGCCCGCGCGATCCTCAAATCCGTCTTCGGCTATGATGATTTCCGCCCCGGCCAATGGGAGGTGATCGAGGCCGCGCTCGCCGGCCGCGACGTCTTCGCGGTGATGCCGACGGGCTCCGGCAAGTCGATGTGCTACCAGCTTCCGGCGCTGGTGGCGGGCGGTCTGACGCTGGTCGTCTCGCCCCTGATCGCATTGATGCGCGATCAGGTCGGGCAGTTGACGCGGGCCGGCGTCGCTGCCGCTTCGCTGAACTCGATGAACAGCGAAAGCGAGGCGGCCGAGGCCTGGGACAAGCTGAATGCGGGCGATCTGCGCCTGCTCTTCGTCTCGCCCGAGCGGCTGGCGGGGGAAGCGCTGGTCGGCCGGCTGCGCCGCCTCGGCGTGACGCGGCTGGCCATCGACGAAGCCCATTGCGTCTCGCAATGGGGCCATGATTTCCGCCCCGAATACCGGCTGCTCGCCAAGACGCGCGAGGCGCTGGGCGGCGTGCCGGTGACCGCCCTGACCGCGACCGCCGACCGGCAGACGCGCGAGGACATCGCCCAGCAGCTCTTTCCGCGGCCGCCGCATCTGGTGGTGCATTCCTTCGACCGGCCGAACCTCAAGCTCGCCTTCGCGCCCAAGGACCAGCCCCGCCGCCAGATCGACGAGTTCCTGCGCAGCCACCGCGGCGGCTCGGGCATCGTCTATTGCTCGTCGCGTGGCCGCACCGAAAAGCTCGCCGAAGGCCTGCGCGAGAAGGGCTGGAATGCGCTAGCCTATCATGCCGGCCTGGAACAGGGGCTGCGCAACCGCAACCAGGACATCTTCCTGCAGGAGGATGGCGTCGTGGTCTGCGCCACCATCGCCTTCGGCATGGGCATCAACAAGCCCGATGTCCGCTTCGTCGTCCATGCCGACATGCCGGGCTCGATCGAGAGCTATTACCAGGAGATCGGCCGGGCCGGGCGCGACGGGCTGCCGGCCGACACGCTGACGCTCTACGGCATCGACGACATGGCGCTGCGCCGCCGCCAGATCGACGAGAAGGCCATCGACGAGGAGCGCCGCCGCATCGAGCACAAGCGCCTCAACGCCATGATCGAGCTGTGCGAATCCGCGCTCTGCCGCCGCAGCGCGCTGCTCTCCTATTTCGGCGAGGAGACGCCAAGCTGCCGGCATGGCAAGGCGCCGATCCGCTGCGACCTCTGCGGCTCGGATGCGCCCGAACTGACGGATGCCACGCTCGATGCGCGCAAGCTGCTCTCGGCCGTCGCCCGCTCCGGCCAGCGCTTCGGTGCCGCCCATCTCGCCGACATCCTGACGGGCACCGCGACCGAGGCCGTCCGCCGCCAGAACCATGACGGGCTGAAGACCTTCGGCGTCGGCCAGGACAAGCCTAAAAGCGCCTGGACGGCGCTGACCCGCAAGCTCTTCGCCGCCGGCGCGCTCGCCGAAGCCAGCGTCGAGCATGGCGGCTTCTGCCTGACGGGGAAGGGCGAGGACATCCTGTTCGGACGCGAGGCGATCGCGCTGCGGGCCGATCCCTTCGCCGACCGTCGCGGCCGCCGCGCCGGGCGCGAGCAGGCCCGGGCCGACGGGCTCGACGAGGGCACTGCCGGGCTGTTCGAGCATCTGCGGCAGCTGCGCCTCTCCCTGGCGAGGGAAGAGGGCGTCGCCGCCTACATCATCTTTACCGACCGCACCCTGATTGCCATGGCCCGGGCCCGGCCGGTGGGGCTGGAGCAGATGCGCGCGATCGAGGGCGTCGGCGAGCGCAAGCTGGCGCAATATGGCGAGGCCTTTCTCGAGGCGATCGCCGGCTTCCACCCTTGATCCGGGCCGCCCTACGCGTGTACGCGCGCACACGCGTGAAAAAGCCGCACTCGGGCGCTATAGTCGCGCCAACGAATCAAGATCACTGCGGGCGCCGCGCGTCCGCCGAAGGACGACGACATGAGCGACGCTGCCCGCGACCTTGAAGACGCCGCTTACGGCGCCGATTCCATCAAGGTTCTCAAAGGCTTGGACGCGGTGCGCAAGCGCCCTGGCATGTATATCGGCGACACCGATGACGGCTCGGGCCTGCACCACATGGTCTACGAGGTGGTCGACAACGCCATCGACGAGGCGCTCGCCGGCCATGCCGATCTCGTCACGGTGACGCTGAACGCCGAAGGATCGGTCACCGTGACCGATAACGGCCGCGGTATCCCCACCAATATTCACACCGAGGAAGGCATCTCGGCGGCCGAGGTCATCATGACCCAGCTCCATGCCGGCGGTAAGTTCGACCAGAATTCCTACAAGGTCTCGGGCGGCCTCCACGGCGTCGGCGTCTCCGTGGTGAACGCGCTCTCGGTTTCGCTGAAGCTGCGGATCTGGCGCGGCGGCAACGAGCATTTCATGGAGTTCCGCCATGGCGATGCGGTCGCGCCGCTGGCGATCGTGGGCCCAGCCGGCGACAAGCGCGGCACGGAGGTGACCTTCACCCCGTCCCAAGAAACCTTCACGATGATCGAGTTCGACTACAAGACGCTCGAACATCGCCTGCGCGAGCTCGCCTTCCTCAACTCCGGCGTCCGTATCGTGCTGACCGATGCGCGCCGCGCCGAGGTGGTGCGCGAAGAGCTGATGTATGAGGGCGGGGTCGAGGCCTTCGTGCGCTATCTCGACCGCGCCAAGACACCGGTCGTCTCCGCCCCGATCATGCTGTCGGCGGAAAAGGACGGCATCACCGTCGACGTCGCGCTCTGGTGGAACGACAGCTACCACGAGAACGTGCTCTGCTTCACCAACAACATCCCGCAGCGCGACGGCGGCACCCACCTCGCCGGTTTCCGCGCCGCGCTGACGCGCCAGGTCACCGGCTATGCCGAAAGCTCCGGCATCTCCAAGAAGGAGAAGGTCTCGCTCACCGGTGACGATTGCCGCGAAGGGCTGACCGCGATCGTCTCGGTCAAGGTGCCCGATCCGAAGTTCTCCTCCCAGACCAAGGACAAGCTGGTCTCCTCCGAGGTGCGCCCGGTCGTCGAGAACGTCGTCAACCAGGCGCTCGCGACCTGGCTCGAGGAAAACCCCAACGAGGCCAGGATCATCGTCGGCAAGGTCGCCGAGGCTGCGGCTGCCCGCGAGGCCGCCCGCAAGGCGCGCGATTTGACCCGCCGCAAGGGCGCGCTCGACATCGCCTCGCTGCCGGGCAAGCTGGCGGATTGCCAGGAGCGCGACCCGGCCAAGTCCGAACTCTTCATCGTCGAGGGTGACTCGGCCGGCGGCTCCGCCAAGCAGGGCCGCGCCCGCGAATATCAGGCCGTCCTGCCGCTGCGCGGCAAGATTCTCAACGTCGAGCGCGCGCGTTTCGACAAGATGCTCTCCTCCGACCAGGTCGGCACGCTGATCACCGCGCTCGGCGCCGGCATCGGCCGCGAGGAGTTCAACATCGAGAAGCTGCGCTACCACAAGATCATCATCATGACCGACGCGGACGTGGACGGCTCCCATATCCGCACCCTGCTGCTGACCTTCTTCTACCGGCAGATGCCGGAGGTGATCGAGCGCGGCCATCTCTTCATCGCCCAGCCGCCGCTCTACAAGGCGGCCCGCGGCAAGAGCCATGTCTACCTCAAGGACGAGCGCGCGCTGGAGGACTACCTCGTCGAGACCGCGCTCGACGGCGCGGTCTTCAAGACCGGCATGGCCACCGGCGGGAGCGTCGTCGAGCGTGGCGGTTCCGATCTGCGCGGGCTGATCGAGGAGGCGCGCGGCATCCGCTTCACGCTGGGACAGCTGCATTCGCGCTATGACCGGCGCGTCGTCGAGCAGATGGCGATCGCCGGCGCGCTGCGTCCGGTCTCCGAGGAGAACGAGGCGCAGGCCCAGGCCGCCGCGGCGAAGGTCGCCGCCCGTCTCGACGCGATCTCGGACGAACTCGAGCGCGGCTGGGAGGGCAAGGTCGCCGAGGGCGGCTTCCAGTTCTCGCGCATGGTGCGCGGCGTCAAGCAGGTCGCGACCGTCGATGCCGGCCTGCTCGCCAGTGCCGAGGCGCGCAAGCTCGATGCCGCGTCGGTCTCGCTCCAGGAGGCCTATTCGCGGCCCGGCGTGCTCAGCCGCAAGGGCGACGACCACGCCGTCAACGGTCCGACCGGTCTGTTCGAGGCCATCACCGCGATCGGCAAGAAGGGCGTCACGCTGCAGCGCTACAAAGGGCTGGGCGAGATGAACCCGGAACAGCTCTGGGAGACCACGCTGGATCGCGATGTCCGCTCGCTGCTGCGCGTCAAGAACGACCAGAACGACGAGGCCGACGATCTTTTCGTCAAGCTGATGGGCGATGTCGTCGAGCCGCGCCGCGAATTCATCCAGACCAACGCGCTGAACGCGACCGTCGATACCTGACGCCGGATCCGGCGTCAGATCGTTCCCCGGCGATCAGGCGGCGCGCCTGGCGCCGCCCTGCTGCGGGTAGCCGCGCGGCAGGCCTGCGTCCGGCCCGGTCTTGAAGGCGGCGACGAGGTCGTTGAGCTGGGCGATTTTGCCCGAGAGCGAACCGGCCGAGGCCGCACTCTGCTCGGACAGCGCCGCGTTTTGCTGGGTCATCTCGTCGAGATGCGCCACCGCCTGACTCATCTCGTCGATGCCCGACGCCTGCTCGCTCGAGGCGGCCGAGATCTCGGCGATCGTCGAGGCCACCTTCTTCGAGGCCGTGAGGATCTGCTCCAGCGCCTCGCCGGCCTGGCGGACAAGCTTCACGCCCTCGCCGACTTCGCTGTTGGAGGACGAGATCAGCGCCGAGATGTCCTTCGCCGCCGAGCTCGAACGCTGGGCGAGCGTGCGGACTTCGGAGGCGACGACCGCGAAGCCCTTGCCGGCATCGCCCGCACGGGCCGCTTCCACCGCCGCGTTCAGCGCCAGCAGATTGGTCTGGAAGGCGATGTCGTCGATCACCCGGATGATGTCCGAGATCTTGGTCGAGGCGCTCTCGATACGCGCCATCGCATCGACCGCCTGGCCGGCGATGGCGCCGCCGTTCTGGGCGGCTTCCATCGCTTCCGTCGCGATCGCGGCGGCCTGGCGCGAGGCCTGGGCGGTCGCCTTGACCGAGGCCGCGAGTTCTTCGGTCGTGGCCGCGGTTTCCTCGAGGCTCGAGGCCTGATCCTCGGTGCGCTTCGACAGGTCGTCGGCGCCCATATTGATCTCGCGCGCCGCCAGCCCGACATCAGCCGAGGTCAGCTGGATCGTCTTCACCGTCGAGGACAGCCGGTCGACCGTGTCGTTGATCGCGCCCTTGAGATCGGCGAAGCGGCCGCGATAGGCGGTGTCGACCCGGTGCGTCAGGTCGCCCGCCGCGATCGCCTGCAACGCTTCGGAAAACTCGCTCGTGGCGCCGTTGACGACGGCGTTGATCTCGTTGATTCCCGCCACCAGATCGCCGAGCGGGCCGCCGACGTTGCCAACGCTCGCGCGCCCGGAGAAGTCGCCGTTCTGGGCGGCACTGACGATCACCGAGACCTCGCCGAGCAGCCTCTGGACATTGGCGGCCTGCTGGCTGTCGGCCAGCATGGCGAGTTCGCGGTCGCGTCGGCTGGCCTCCAGCGACAGGGCGTTCTCGCGATAGGCTTCCAGCGCGCCGCTGAGCGCGCCGATTTCATCGGGCGAGGCCGGGGCCGGGATGGGCTGCGAGAAGTCGCCGGCCTGCATCACGTCGAGGGCCGATTTCAGCGCCATGACAGGCTTGGCGATGCGGTTCTGGACGCCGCGCCAGCTCGTGATGCAGACCGCCAGCAGCGCCGCCAGCAATGCGCCGATCACCGCCAGCCGCGTCCAGGCCTGGTCGAGCTTCGCCTGCGTCTCGGCGGCCATGTCGTCGAGCGACTGCGTGATCGCCGACAGCATCGCCGTGAACGGGCCGTTGCAGAGCCGCGTGAACTCTTCGGCCGAGACAACCGGGCTGGTCCCCTGCCCGAGCTTGGCGCTGTGTCCATCCATCGCGGCGTTCGAAGCCTGCATCTGGCTGTCCATGACGCCGATCTTGCTGACGAGTTCGGCGCTGACACCGGGGCGCTGCATCATCTGGCGGAGCTTCGCCATGCTGTCAGTGGCGACGCCACGCAATTCGCCGAGCCGGCGGATCTGGGCCGGCTCGAGGGCCTTGCCGGAGGCCATCAGGGGACGCAGCACGGGGCACTGGCTGCCATGGCTCGATCGGACGCTCCAGCCGGTCGACTTGAAGCCTTGCAGATCCGCCAGGATCGGGTCTGCAAGCCGGACCGCGAGCGAGGTCGCATCGGCCGCCTTGACGAGCGCGCCTTCGATGTCGCCGATGGCGTCGTACCAAGGCATCGTCGCCGCGAAGCTGCGCTGGGCTTTCGGCTTGGTCGCCTCGGCCTTCATGCCGCCTAGCTTGGCCTCGGCCAACCTCTGCTGCCGAACCACGGCCTCGATCAGCGCATCGCGGTCGACGAGCGAGGTCTTGGCCAGCTTCGCCACCGCTTCGTCGAGGTCCTTCCGGTTCGCCTGTTCGACCTTGGCGATGATCGGCGCGGGATCATCCGCCGCCTGGATCGCGGTCTGGGCCTGCCCGCGATTGGCGCGGATGCTGTTACCGGCGATGAGGAGCGCCTTGTCGGCCTCCACCAAGGTCGCCAGGCGCATGTTCTCCCGGACCTCGCCGAAGGATTGGCTCGCCATATAGCCCAGCGCACCGACGCCCGGAACGCACAGGCAGGCCATCGTGGCGACGAGGTAATTCTTGATCGAGGCGGGGAAGAGCTGCACGGGTAGCATCCTGGTCGCTGCGGCAGGGCACAGGTTTCCCACCACCCTTTCGCCGAGAATCCTGGCCTGGAGCTTGCCTTGCAATGATTAAGATTGTCTTGGACCGGCAGAGATTGTGATAACCTTACGGAATTCGGCGGCTGACGGGCCGTCAGCCGGCGCCGAAGACGGACCAGCCGGTGGCCTCGGCGAGGCGCTCCAGGGCCAGCGTTCCCAGCTGCGAATTGCCGTTGGCGTTGAGCCCCGGCGACCAGACGGCGATCGAGGCCCGCCCCGGCGCGACGGCGAGGATGCCGCCTCCCACGCCTGACTTGCCCGGCAGCCCGACCCGGAAGGCGAAGTCGCCGGAGGCGTCGTAATGGCCGCAGGTCAGCATCAGCGCGTTGATGCGCCGGGTGCGGCGGGCCGGCACCACGCGCAGCCCGCCGCGCCCGAGCAGGCCGCCATGCATCAGATAGCGTCCGGCCTTGGCGAGCTGCAGGCAGCTCATCGCGATCGCGCATTGGTGGAAATAGACGCCCAGCGTCAGATCCGGCGCATGGCGGATATTGCCGAAGGCCTTCATATAGCTGGCGAGCGCGATGTTGCGGAAGCCGGTGGCCTGTTCGGCGCGGGCGACGGCCTCATCGATCGCGATGGTCTCGTCATCGGCGAGATGGCGGACGAACCGCAGCAATTCGCCGATCGCGATGCGGGGCGCGTGACCGGCCAGATTCACATCGGCGACGACGAGGGCGCCCGCATTGATGAACGGGTTGCGCGGAATGCCCTGCTCGCGTTCGAGCTGGACGATCGAGTTGAACGACGTGCCCGAAGGCTCCCGCCCGACCCGCTGCCAGAGCGCCTCGCCGACCTTGCCGAGCGCGAGCGTCAGCGCGAAGACCTTCGAGATGCTCTGGATCGAGAACGGCTCGAGCGCATCGCCGGCCATGTGGACGGCGCCGTCGGCCGTCACCACGCAGAGGCCGAAGCGCCGGGGGTCGATGGCGGCGAGCGGTGCGATATAGGTCGCGACCGCTCCGCGCTCGGTCTGCGTCGCCATCTCGTCGGCGATGTCGACGACGAGCCGCGCCAGATCCGTCACGCTGTTGGTTCTCCGCCTGCCGGCGCAGCAAGCCCGAGCGGCCGTCTTCGGTCAAGCAGGTGGATGGCGTTGCGCGCCGACGCGCTAGCCCGGTCATCCCGCGGGCTCAGGCAAGATCGCGTCAAGCTCTGAAGTGTCGGCCGGGGTGCGGCCTCAGGCGACGGACGACAGCGGCGCCGCCTGAGGGACCACGCGGCCGGCCGCCTCGCGCGGCAACGGCGCGATCACGCAGCGCGACTTGCCGTCGGACTTGGCCTGGTAGAGCGCCGAGTCGGCCGCGCTCATCAGGCTTTCGAGATCGAGCCCGTGATCGGGCGCGCGGGCAATGCCGATCGAAGCCCCGACCGTGACCCGGACCTGATCATCCAGATGGTAGGGTTGCGAGAGCTCGCGCACGAGCCGGTCTCCCAGCCGCTTCAGGGGGCCGCCGCCGACCTGCTCCGACAGCACGATGAATTCGTCGCCACCGATGCGGGCGACGAGGTCGCCAGCGCGGACCAGCCGGCGCAGGCGGTCGGAGACGAGCTGGAGAAGCCGGTCTCCCGCCTTGTGACCATGGGTATCGTTGATGGTCTTGAAGCCGTCGAGATCGAGATAGACCACTGCCAGCGGCCTCGTGCCGTCATAGCGCGCCAGGCTGGCCTTGAGCGCCTGGTTGAGGCCGACGCGGTTCGGCAGGCCGGTGAGCAGGTCGTGCTTGGCCTGGAAGGCGTGTTCGCGTTCCGCCTGCATGGTCGCGACCAGCATGCTGTTGAGGCCGAAGGCTGCCCGGGACATGCTGTAGATGAAGAAGGGCAGCTGCACGAAGCCGATCAGCAGGATCGGCTCGCCCAGGAACGGCGTCGCGAAGGTGCAGGGGCCCAATGTCAGGGCGATCATCACCCCGGCCATACGGGGGGCGCCGACATTGCGGAAGCAGACGCCGCCGACCATCGCCGTCGCGCTGAGGCAGACCAGGGTCGCCGCGACCCAGTCGCCGCTGGTCAGGCTGATGAAGGCCCCGAAGCCGATGCCGGCGGCCCAGGCGACGCCCAGCAGGATGGAGAGGTCGGTCGGCGTCGGCTCCTGCCGCGCGGCCCGACGCCGGGCGATCAGAAGCACCGCGAGCCGGGCCGAGCAGCAGAGAATGTCGAAGACACACCACAGGATGAACGGCCAGGTCGGGATCCGGACCGCGATCAGCAGCGACACCGCGACCGTGTTGAAAAGGCCGGCGATGAAGATCGGCATCGTCCCGAACAGGCCGGCGACGAGTGCGTACCGGATCTCCATCGGCACGTCCGTGCCGGTATCGGCCAGCCAGCGGGTCAGGCGCCAGCGTGGCAGGCTGAACCGCGGTGTCTCGCCAGTCATGTGCCAGGCCCTTCGCGACGGCCCGGATGGCCGACGCCTCGCTCGCCGGCAGTTAGCAGGGAAGGGTTACCAACGGGTTTGCTTCTGGCGGTGGCCCCGGCTCCGGCGGCCCCGAGCGGGTGTCGAGCCGGGCAGGCGTCAACCCGGCTGGCGGTAGACCCAGACGCGGGCCGGTGGGATGTTCCGCAAAACCCAGTCAGAGACGAGGGCCTTCAGACCCGAGCCCTTGCGCGGCACCGGCGAGACCACCGAATAGGTGAACTGGATGAAGGGCGCGCCGTCGATCAGCAGCGTGAAAGCCTCTTTCGCCAGAGCGCTGCGCATCGCCGGCGGCTGGTTGAACAGGGGCAGGCTGGAGACGACGGCGATCGCCTTGTCGTTGAGATGGCCCGCCAGCGTCGTCGACAGGGCATAGGCGTCCCCCTCGATCACGGTGGCGCGCGGGAAGCGTTGCCGCAGCAGGGCGCAGAAATCGGGGCTGTACTCGACCAGGATCAGCCGCTCCTCGGCGATGCCGCGTTCGATCAGGGCCTCGGTGACCGGCCCCGTCCCGGGACCGATCTCGATCACCGGTCCCGGCAGGGCGGGATCGACGAAGGACGCCATGCGCCGCGCCAGGGCCGGGCTCGAGGGCGTGACGGAACCCGTCCGCGCCGGGTTGTCGATCCAGGACTTGATGAAGCGCGCCTCGTCGCCGAGCTTGGCGCGCGCCTCACTCACCCGCGAGCGCAGCTTTTCGGTGTGGCTGCGGACCTCGTCCTCGACCTTGTAGCGAACGGTCGCGACCTTCAGCCGGGCCTGGGCCACGCTGTCCACCAGATCGGCGGCCGTCACGCGCATTTCATCCTCGATCCGCGCGGCGACGCGGGACTGCCCGATCCGGGCTGCCAGCGAAGGCCCCTGCAGGGGGCGGCGTGACGAGGGGAGCGACATGAAACCTCTGACGTCGGACCGAAGGCCAAAACAAGGGGGATTGAGACGTTACCTGCGCGACATATGGGGTCAAGTGCATGTGTGCGCCAAGAACTTTCGCAGACGCAACCGTCGCCCCGCCCGCAGGCTCCTTGCCGAAGTCCCTGTTCCCTGCATCGGGAGGCGCGATGCGGCCCCGGGTTTCAGATCAGCGGCCGCGGCGCCGCCTCGCGCTCGTAGAGCAGCGCCATGCGCGAGGTCAGGCGTGGGTTCAACAGCGTCAGGCGTCCATCGCTGGTGGTGAAGAGGCCGGCCTTGCGCAGCCGCGACCAGGTCTTGCTGGTATGGACCAGCGACAGCCCCAGCGCGTCGGCGAGCTGCTGCTGGGAGAGCGGAAACCGGAAGCTGCCATCGCTGACGAGACCCAGCGTCTCGGCCCGCCGGTAAAGCGAGATCACCAGCGCCGCGATGCGTTCGCCGGCGTTGCGCTGGCCGACCGAGGTCAGGTTCTGGTCGATCAGGCCTTCCTCGCGCGAGCCGAGCCAGGCGACCTCATAGGCTATCGCCGGCATGTGCACGAACAGGTCCCAGACACGCTTGCGCGGGAAGACGCAGAGTTCGACCTCTGTCAGCGCCTCGATGCCGTGCTGGGCGGCGCTGAGCAGCGACGCCTGCAGGCCCACGAGATCGCCCGGCAGGAGGAAATTCAGGATCTGGCGCCGCCCGTCGGGCAGGAGCTGGTAGCGGAAGGCCCAGCCCGAGAACAGCGTGTAGAGTTCGGCATCCTCCTGGCCGGGATGGATGATGTCGGCGCCGGCCGGCAGATGGCGATGCTCGATCTTCATCGACTGGATGAAACGGATTTCATCGTCCGACTTGTCCTTGAACGTAGGCTTGGCCCTGAGCGGACAGGCCATGCAGGGCACGCTGTTGCGGCCGTTCGAGGGGACGCTCTCCGTCATGGTCCCGTCGGTTGTCCTGGTTCGGAGCGGGTGCCGGGGCGGCACCATCGCTTTCTCCATAGCAAGCCGTTCGCTTTTGTCATGAGCCGATGATGCAGGGCCCGTCGGTTGGCGGAACCCTCGCCGCTCCCGAACGTTAGCGAAGGCCGCCTTGCGCCGGGCGCGGTGCGGGCGGGCCACGGCATCGCCGCAGCCTTTACGTCCGCTTCCGAGAGATCGATCCCATGTCAGACCCGCCGCGCCTTCCCAGGCGGTCGCGCATGCGCCGCTTCTTTGCCGCGGCGCTGCCGTTCTGGAGCGGCGAAACGAAGCTCCGCGCCTGGGTGCTGACGATCCTGGTCCTGTGTTTCGTCGCCAAGGAGCAGGCGGCGCCGGAATACCGTATCGCCGAGGACGTCAGGCTCGCCATAGAGCCCCTGGTCGAGTTCGCCATCGGACTGATCAGCGTCGGCCATCGGCCGGGTCTGGAAGACTATCACGACCGCAAGATCACGCTCGAGAAGCGCCTGGCCGGCGCTCATCTGACGTCGCACCGTCTCGGCAAGTCGCTGTGGCGGCTGTTCCGCAACCGCAACGCGGCCAATGACGCCACCGTCTGATCGTCGGCGCTCGCGCCGATGTGATGACGAAGTATCCGCCGCCGGGTGCCGAAATGGAACCGGCCCGACCTCGCCGCGTTAACAGTCAGGAAGCCGGATGTTGTTGTCCGGTCGAGGCGTCGGGAGAGACAGATGTTGAACAACAGCTTTGCCCCCATCAAGCGCGCCGGCCTCTTCTTCGGGTTCATCGGGGCTGCGGTCCTCGCCCTCACGCTCGGCTCCGGCTTTCAGGAGACCAATGCCAACAGCTCCGCGGCGATCGCGCAGGCCAGGCTCGACCGCCAGATGCCGTTCGATGTGCGGTTGGCGGCGGCCGATCCCGCCCAGCGGACGGTCGGCGTGACGAAGCGGGCCATCGGCGGCCCCCAGCAGGCCCTTGCGCCTTCGGCCGATCGCGTGGTTCTGCGCTGACGCAAGGAAATCATGGCTGCTGCGGGAACTCGCGCCGCCCTGGCGCGTTTGGTCACCGGCACTGGCCTCGTGTCTCACTCCAGAGCCGCCTTCGGGCGGCTTGTTTTTTGGATCGGCAGACCGTTCCTGCACGGGCGTAGGGCGCAGCAGGACGTGACGATGTATCTCCGCATTCGACATTCGACGACCTACCGCTATGGCGGGCCGGTGGTGTTCGGGCCGCATCGCCTGATGCTGCGACCGCGCGACAGCTTCGACCTGCGGGTCGTCGACACCGCCCTGACCATCTCGCCGCGGGCCCGTCTGCGCTGGATGCACGACGCCTATGGCAACTCCGTCGCCATCGCCAACTTCGACGCGCCGGCCAGTAAGCTCGACATCGTCAGCGAGCTGGTGGTGCAGCGCTTCGGCTCGGCGCTGCCCCGAACCGCGATCGAGCCTGCTGCCGCAATGACGGGGGTCGTCTATACCGATGGCGAGCGCGCGGTCCTGCAGCCTTATCTCGACCTCGCGGTGGCCGATCCCGACCATGTGCTCGACCAGTGGCTGTCGGATTTCCGCAACCGCATCGGCCAGGGCTCCGGTCACCTCCTGCGCGATCTCGCCCACGCCATCCATGCCGGGTTGAGCTACGCCCTGCGCTATGACGAGGGAACGCAGCACCCCGCCGACACGCTGCGCCTGCAGGCGGGATCCTGCCGCGACTACGCCTGGCTGTTCATCGAACTGGCCCGCCGCATGGGCTTCGCCGCGCGCTTCGTCACCGGCTACATCCACGACCGCACGCCCAACGCGGCCGGGCTGATCTCCACCGTGGGACTGACCCATGCCTGGGCCGATGTCTTCATCCCGGGCGATGGCTGGGTCGAATTCGATCCCACCAACGACCTCGTCGCGGACAGGCAGCTGCTGCGGGTGGCGGTGGCCCGCCTGCCGGAGGACGCCTCGCCCGTGGCGGGCAGCTTCACCGGCCTGAGGGGGGCCTTCCTGGGCCTGGGCGTCGGCGTGACCATCGAGGCCATCGACGCCCAGGCCTGAGCCTCGGCGGGATGGTCGCTTTTCCCTTACGATACGTGCCGGATGCGCCAGCTCCCGAGCCGGCGGCCCTCGGGCTGATCGGCTTGGACCGCCTCGATCTGGGCGACCAGTCCGGCGAACATCTTCGGCGGCGCACTCGGCGGGATGTCGCGGTCGGCTTCGAGCGCGACCTCGAGCATCGTGTCGTCGATGTCGCGCACGATGATCGTCAGGCTGACCCCCGGCGTGCTCCTGAGGACCCGCGAGGCGACGTCGACCACGAGGAAGCCGAGCGGGATGATCCGGTCGACGGAGAGTGTGGCATCGGTGTCGAGGCGGCTCGCGACCCACTGGTCGCGCGTCCGGATGAGATTGGTGATCATCGTCACCACATCCTCGACGAACAGGTCGACGCGGACCGGCTGCATTTCGCCATCGGCGAGTGTGAAGCGGTAGGCTGCCGACAGCACATGGACCCGCGTTTCGGCGTCGGCCAGGGCGAGCCTGGCCTCGTCGCGGTAATCCCGCTTGGTCAGCCCGATATAGCTCTGGACCACCTGGAGGCTGTTCTTCACGCGGTGGTGGAGTTCGCGCACCAGGAAGCGGTTGTCGTCGAGCGCTGTCTGCAGCCGCCGCTGGCGAACCTCCTGCTCGTCGACCATCGTGTTGAAGGCTTCGGCGACGCTGCGGATGTCGCTCGGCATGTCCGATGCGATGACGGCCCGCGCATGGGGCTCGGTCGAGCGGGCGCGCGCCGCGGCCTCGATGCCGCGCAGCCAGTGCACGCAATGGCGGTCGATCGCCCGCAGATAGACGAGGCAGAGCAGGATCAGCGTCAGGATGGGCGCGATCAGCAGGGCGAGAAACTGCATCCGAGCGGCCCGCTCGGGGGCATTGCCGAAGCTCGCGACGACATAGAGATCGGGCGCCGTCACCAGCCGTGCGGCGTAGGAGCGCATCTGGCCGCCGCGGCTGCGCGCCTCCCAGCGCCCGTCCTCGACCGGAAAGCGGGCGGCTTCCGGGAGCCAGGACAAATCGTCGGGATTGGGCTCGCGGCGATGCATGATCACGGCCTCGCCCCGCGAGACCAGCGCAACGTTGACATCGTCGCTTGTGCCACCGAGTTCGAAGACCTGGTCGAGCAGGTCCGTGTCGGCCAGCAGCATCGCCTCCCGCAGGACCGCGTCGGTCTCCATCCGGACCTGGGTGACGAGCCGCTCGGCTCCGCCGATATTGACCTGGTCGAAACGGGCCGGAGGAAGCTGGATCCGGGTGCGGGTGGGCGAGCGCGGCAGCGAGGCCTGCTGGGCGGCCAGCGCGGCCACCGAAGCCTCTGTCAGCGCGGCATCGACCGAGGCGAAGCAGGTCCGGCCGTCGGCGAGGACGATCCGAACCGCCTGGTAGCCGGTAATGCGCAGCAGCGTCTCCCGAACCGCCGATCCGCACTCCGCGCCGGCGATCCCGTCTTTGGCGATCAGCGATCCCGAGGCGACGAGCGCGCGCAGCGCCCCGCGGTGCCAGACCCGCGTCCGCACCACGAAATCTTCGGCGGTGCGCGACTGCGAGAGTTCGATCGCCGCGATCACGGTCCGGTAGGTCGTCACGGCCGCCAGCGCCGTGAGGCAGGCGATCGGCAGCGCGATCGCCACGAGCAGGGCGAGCAGCCGTCCCCGGACCGTGGGAAAGCGCGCGAGCCGCATCAGCTTCCGACGATGTCGCGACTGACCCTTTGGATCGCGGCCGCGCTTCGGCGGTCCGGCCCGAGATCGTCGAGGCTGCCGATCGACAGCAGTTCGGCGAGCTTCGTCCGCGCGCGGTTCACCCGGCTCTTGATCGTGCCGATGGCGACGCCGCAGATCTCGGCGGTCTCCTCATAGGACAGCCCGGTCGCGCCGACCATGATGAGCACCTCGCGCTGCTCCTCCGGCAGCTTGGCCAGCGCCTTGCGGAAGTCGGCCAGGTCGAGATGGCTCTCCTGGTTGCCATGCGTCGCCATGCGCTCGGCATAGGTGCCCTCGCTGTCCTGCACCTCGCGGCCGCGCTTGCGATAGAGCGAGTAATAGGTGTTGCGCAGGATGGTGAAGAGCCAGGCGCGCAGGCTCGTTCCGGGCTCGAACTTGTCGGAATTGCCCCAGGCCTTCAGCAGCGTGTCCTGGACGAGATCGTCGGCCAGTTGCATCGAACCCGACAATGATGCCGCAAAGGCGCGCAGATTGGGAATTTCCTTGATGAGGCCGTCCTTGAAGTCAGTTGAGCTCATCGGTTGATGCTCCGGCAGCGCGACGTTCGGTTGCCTCGAGCTGAGCGAGCAGCACCAGAAACCTGTCGGGTACGGGGGCGTTCACGATGTCGTCGTAATGCGCTTTGAGGGAGCGGCCGATCGATTCCTGCACGCGCGGATCGAGCATGACCTCCGCATCGGTGTCCGCGCCGTCCTCCGGCGCAGCCATGGCTGAATCGACATTGCTCATCTCGGCCCTCGTGCGATGCGCGCGCCTGCTTTTCCAGCAAGTCCCGCCTTTACGTCAACACCTCCGGCGGATGCCCCCAGATGGCGTTCCGATACGGATCGACTCTTTAAACAGGCGATCTCACGAAAGGTTCCGCCGTTTTTCAAAAATAAATCGCTTGTCATCGCGATGGCGGCGGTGCTCATTTCCGGCACATGTACAGAGGACATCTCGATGTCGATTGCCAAGGAAATTGCGCCGCATCTGCCCTATCTGCGCCGATTCGCCCGCGCCTTGACCGGGACCCAGGCCAGCGGCGACGCCTATGTCGTCGCCATGCTCGAAGCGCTCGTGCTCGACCCGTCGGCCTTCCCGCGCGACCTCAATCCCCGCATTGGCCTCTACCGCACCTTCCTGACGCTGTGGTCGTCGGTCGGGCTCAATACGGCGGACCCGTCCGCGCCCGTCACCCTCGGCCGCACCGCCGTCGAGCGCAATCTCGAAGCGCTGACGCCGCGGCCGCGCCAGGCCTTCCTGCTGCGCACGGTCGAAGGCTTTTCGATCGAGGAGGTCGGCACCATCATGGGCGTGGCTGCCGCCGAGGCGGCCGTTCTCGTCCAGACGGCGGGTCAGGAGATCGCGGAGCAGGTTGCGACCGACGTGCTGATCATCGAGGACGAGCCCATCATCGCGCTGGACATCGAGACCATGGTCGAGGAGCTCGGCCACACCGTGACCGGCGTCGCCCGGACGCAGCGCGAGGCGATCGCGCTGGTCGCCAAGAAGCGCCCCGGTCTGGTCCTGGCGGACATCCAGCTCGCCGACGGCAGCTCGGGACTCGACGCGGTCAACGAGATCCTCGCCACCATCGACGTGCCGGTGATCTTCATCACCGCCTATCCGGAGCGCCTGCTCACCGGCGACCGGCCCGAGCCCGCCTTCCTGATCACCAAGCCCTTCCAGCCGGAAGCGGTGAAGGCCGCCATCAGCCAGGCCCTGTTCTTCGACCGTCGCGCCGGCCGCAAGGCGGCCTGACCGCCCTCTCCGTCCCGCCTTCCAAGCCGCAGTGCCCCGGTGCCGCGGGCTTTTCCATGCCGACGGCCCGGCCGCTGCCGCATCGAGCTCCAGCCGCCCGCGATCCTCAGCTGCGAGGTGGCGGCTGTGGTCGCGCAGTGGCTGGAAACCACCGTCCAGCCCCTCGCCAAAGGCCATTTCGGCCGCGATCTGGTGTCTCTGCGGGTCGGCGGCGGATATGAGTGCCGCCATCGCAACCGCGGCACCGCCGGCCCCCTCAGCGAGCACGCCACGGGGCGTGCGCTCGACGTCTTCGGCTTCGAGATCGGCGAGGCTCCGGCTCGCCTCTCGGTTTCCGTCAAGCCAGCAGGGGATCATCAGGCTGTTCTGGCGGCGGTCCGGCAATCCGCTGCGGGGCTTTCGCCACGACGCTGGGCCCGGGGTCCGACGCCGCCCACGCCGACCATCTCCATGTCGACATCAAGCTCCGCGGCTCGCCCGCCGGTCGCTTCTGTCAGTAGGTTTCCGCGACCACGGCGGCGAGGTCTCTGGACGTTGCGACGGTGAACGCGCGGGGCGCCTGCGCCGGGCCGCGCCATGCGCCCGGGCGCGCCCGACGCGCTGCGCCGCAACGCCGCGCCGCCAGGATGTCGAGTGCCAATTCGCGCTCGAAGCCTTGCAGAATCAGCGATTCCAGCTCCCAGAACGGGGCCGCCGGCAAGGTTTCGCCGTCGAGGGAGTCGACAAACCGCGGTGCCCGATCCTGACGCACGACTGACGGCCCTTCATGATTCATGGCAGATACAACGCAGCAGAGATTGACCCGTTCCAGCTTGCGCGGAACTGTGCCCACGGTGGGGCGTTTGGTGGACACCTTCATGTCAGGAGCTTCCCGATGATCACGCCGCCTTCAAAGCCGATGCTTGCTGCTGTTGTCGCGGCAGCCGGCCTTTTGGTTTCAGGCTTGTCCGCATCCGCCCAGTCCGGATCGCCGGCGGGGCGCCTGAGGTGCAATGTCGGGGCCGGTCTTGGCCTGGTCGTCACCTCGCAGCGGCCGGTCAACTGCACCTTCACGCCGCGCCGGGGGCCGACGCAGCGTTATGTCGGCATCGTCCGCAATTTCGGCATCGATCTCGGGAAGAACCGCGCCACAACGATGTCGTGGCGCGTCTACGGGCCCTATGCACGCGCTCCACTGGGGGCGTTGTCGGGTCGCTATGTCGGCGCGACGGTTGGAGCCTCGGTCGGGGCCGGCGGCAGCGCCAACCTGCTGGTCGGTGGCAACAACAACGAGGTCACCCTTCAGCCGCTGTCGCTTCAGGGTTCGCGCGGGATCAACGCGGCGCTCGGCGTGACCGGCTTCGAATTGTCGCTGGTCAAGCCGGGCCAGGGCCGTTGACCCCCCGGGGGGGGGACCGTCCCGGAGAACCTGCCGCTCCGCAGGGTGACGGTTTGCTAACCGTGACCGCTCAAATTGACGCGGATTGGAACGACGTCATGGGTGCCGGGGGCTGAATTCCGGAACATGGACAAAGCTCTGCCGTTGTCCTCCCATGATCGTCGGTGTTCACAGAGTAAAGGAGGCGCGGGAGTCATGACCGATATCCGCATCCTGATCGTCGAGGATGATCCGTTCATCGCGATGGACATCGAATCCGCCATGGCCGAGCAGTTCGGCCCCGCCGCCGAATTGATCGTCGTCGACTCGGTCTCGCAGGCCCAGCGGGCGGCGACCGCGGCCGAATTGTCCTGCGCCCTGCTCGACATCGACGTCGTCGGCGGCAAGACCTTCGAGGTCGCCGCCAACCTGCTGCAGAGGGGTACGCCCTTCGCCTTCGTCTCGGGCTCGACGCCCGGCGACGTGCCGGAACCGCTTCGCAACGTGCGCTTCCTGCACAAGCCCTTCTCGACCCGCGACATCACCAGCTTCGTCTCCGCCGTGGTCGCCCAGCCCGCCAAGGGCTGAGGCGCCGCGTCTAGAAAGGGGTGTTATCGAGCCGCCGGTTTCCCGCGGACTCTTGCATTCAGCCGCGGGCGGGTACCAGCGCCAGCCGGTTGCCCCAGGGGTCGTCGATGGCGGCGCCCGTCGCGGTCTCGCGGCCCCCGGCCTCCAGCATGCGGCGGCGCATCGTAGCCAGGTCGGCGGCGTCATGGGCGACGATTTCGAAGGCGGCGAGGCCCGCCGCGCCCGGCTGACGCGGCCCGGCGCCACGGCTGCTCCAGACATTGCCGGCGATATGATGGTGATAGCCGCCGCTCGCCAGGAAGCTGGCGCCGGGATAACGGACCATCAGTTCGAAGCCGAGCGCACCTGCATAGAAAGCCTCGGCCGCGGCGGTATCGCCGACACGCAGATGGATGTGCCCCATCCGGGTCCCGGCCGGCATGCCGGTAGAGCGGCCGCTGCGCGCCTCGGCGAGGACGGCCTGCAGATCGAGCCGCTCCGTCGCCATCCGGATCGCGCCGGCGCGCCGCGGCCAATCGGTGCGCGGCCGGTCGCGATAGATCTCGATGCCGTTGCCTTCCGGGTCCGCC
Source organism: Allobosea thiooxidans (assembly GCA_943372485.1). Classification (GTDB taxonomy): domain Bacteria; phylum Pseudomonadota; class Alphaproteobacteria; order Rhizobiales; family Beijerinckiaceae; genus Allobosea; species Allobosea thiooxidans_A. Next base: position 63,212 of record CALRYW010000006.1, on the reverse strand, counting down.
AGATAAAGCGCCTCGCTGACCAGGTGGTCGGAGGCGCCCTCCAGTGGCAGCCGGATCGCGGCGGCATGGGCGAGCCAGTCGGCGAGATCGGCCCGCGAGGGCAGCAGGATGGCGAGATGGAACAGGCCGACCGCCGAGGCCGGCCGGGTCGCGCCGCGCTCGAGCCGCACGAGAACCTCGCCGTCGACGCCGAGGTCCTATGCATCCGCGGTCTCGGCGATGACGTCAAGCCCGATGCTGTCGCGGTAGAACGCCGTCAGGCCGGGCAGGTCGGTCACGCGCAGCGTCACCGTGCCGATGTGGAAGGGGGCCTGCAACGCCTCCAAAGCGGGTCTCGACAGATCAGCGACCGCGGCCATGGCCGTCTCCTCTTCACTTCGCGGCCGATATGCGCCGCCGGAGCAGAGATGGCGCTTGCGCCGCCGCTTGTCTCCACTGGGGGCTGCAAGCATCCCATTGCAGCGCCGCAACGCTCCCCGTCGACGACGATGACATCGTGGCCGAGCCCGGTCAGGTGCTCGGCCGCGAGCGCGCCGTTGATGCCGCTGCCGATGATCGCGACGTCGCGGCGCATGTCTGAACCGAGGCCGTCTAGCCGGCGGCGGGCGGCCCGATCCGGTCCGCCATCGTCGCGCCGCGATGTCCCAGCGGCTTGGGCCGGCCGGTCGTCGTGTCATGCGCCGTCTGGTGCTCGAGCTCCGCGTTGAACTCCGCGCCGGCGAGCACGATCATGGCCGAGAGCCAGAGCCAGGTCATGAACACCACCACCGTGGCGAGCGAGCCATAGGTCGCCGTGTAATTGCCGAGCGTGCCGACATACCAGGAGAAGGCCCAGGAGGCGCCGGCCCAGAGCAGAGCGGCGGCGACGGCGCCGGGCATGACCCAGACGAAGCGCGCCCGTTCCCGGCTCGGGCCGACCCAGTAGAGGCAGGCGATGGAGAGCGTGGCCACCACGAAGAAGGTCGGCCAGCGCACCAGGCGGATCAGCCGCTCCAGCTCGAAGGCGAAGGGAAACAGCGCCGTGACGACGGGCAGGCTCGCGATGACGGTGAGCGCCGCCACCAGCAGCACGACGCCGCTGATCGTCGTCCCCAGCGAGATCAGGTTGAGCTTGATGAAGCTGCGCTTCTCCTGCTCGCGATAGATGATGTTGAGCGCGTCGAAGACGGCCTTCACCGCCGCATTGGCCGACCAGGCGGCGACCGCGAAGCTGATCAGGAAGGTCAGCGACAGGGCCTGGACGTTCTGCCCGGCGAGCCGCATCGCCTGTTCGTGGATGAGTTCGCGGGCCGCCTGCGGGAAGACCATCGTCACCACGTCGAGCTGCTCGGCGATCGTCGCGGGGTCGGTCAGATAGCGGTAGATCGTCACCAGCAGCGAGAGCGCCGGCACCATCGACAGCAGCGTGAAGAAGGCCACCGCACCGGCGAGCGAACTGATCCGGTTGTCGGCGACATTGGCCGCGAAGCGCAGCATCACGTCCTTCCAGCCGAGCCATGTCATCTGCCACGGGGTCTGGGCCATCCGCCCGCGCGCGGCTTCGCGGCTGCGGCGCGACAGCCGGCGGGTCACCGCTTCGGCGACATAGCCGAGCGCGACGCCCGCACCGGCGGCACCCGTGATCCGTTTCAGAAGGGACATGCAGGACGCTCCACTGCCGCATCGTCGCAGCGGCAGCACCGCCTAGCAACGGCGCGCCCGTGCGAAGGTTCCGGGCCCGTCCGCGTGCGGCGCGGAGTTAGCCGCTCGTTAACCTTAATGCTTTCTGATGATCCCGACAGCCGCTCGCCCTGCGGCCGGTCCCCGTTTCGCAAAAAGCGTTGAGGCTGCGATGACGATGCACCAGAGAGCGGCTCTCGCCGGCCTGGCGGCCCTGTGCGGCACCTGGCTGTCGCTCGCGCCCGTGCTGGCGGCCGACATGCCCTCCTCCCGCAAGCTGCCGCCGGCCCCGGCCCTGCCGGCCTTCTACTCCTGGACGGGCGTCTATCTCGGCGTACAGGCCGGTGTTGCCTGGGGCCAGGAGAAGACAACCCTGTCGGACACGCTCGGCCGGGCCTTCAACGGGGCGGCCTTCCGACAGAGTTCCGATGCCGCGCTCGGCGGCGGCCATGCCGGCTTCAACTATCAGGTGGGCAGCCTCGTCTTCGGCATCGAGGGCGATGTCGAGGCGCTGGATGGCGGCGAGACGCTCGTTGCGCCCGGCATCTCGGCAAGGATCACGCGCGACTGGCAGGGCTCGCTGCGCGGGCGCGCCGGCTTCGCGCTCGACCGCTTCATGATCTACGCCACCGGCGGTGCGGCCTTCACCGAGTTCACCTATCACCTCGTCGGCGCCGCGGCAGCCGCGCCCGAGACGATCGACCGGTCGCGGACCGGCTGGACGGCCGGCGCGGGCGTGGCCTTCGCTTATACCGACAACCTGATCCTCGGCGCGGAATACCGCTACACGGATTTCGGCAAGGCTGGCCAGGCGGCCCGCGGCCCGCTGCTGGGGCTCACCGTCCGGCAGGAGCCGACCTTCCACACGCTGCGCGCCAGCGTCGCCTACAAATTTTGACCGGAATTCGCCGTCAGAAGCCGGTGCGCTGGCGGATCGCGGCGGCGAGCGTGCCGTCGTCGAGATAGTCGAGCTCGCCGCCCACGGGCACGCCATGGGCGAGCCGGGTGACCTTGAGCGGCAGATGCGCCAGGAGATCGGTGATGAAATGCGCCGTGGTCTGGCCGTCGACCGTCGCGCTGAGCGCCAGGATGATTTCCTTCACCGCCGGGTCGGAGGCGCGCGCCACCAGCGCGTCGAGCGACAGATGCTCGGGTCGCACCCCGTCCAGCGCCGAGAGCACCCCGCCCAGCACGTGATAGCGCCCCGGCACGGCGCCCGAGCGCTCTAGCGCCCAGAGGTCGGAGATGTCGGCGACGACGACGATCAGCCCGTCGTCGCGGCGCGGGTCGCGGCAGAGTCCGCAGGGGTCGCTGGTGTCGACATTGCCGCAGGTCGAGCAGACCACGATCTTTTCCCGCGCCACGGCCATCGCCTCGGCGAGCGGGCCGAGCAGCGCCTCGCGCTTCTTGACCAGATGCAGCGCCGCGCGCCGTGCCGAGCGGGGCCCTAAGCCCGGCAGCTTGGCCAGCAGCTGGATCAGCCGCTCGATCTCGGGGCCGGCGATGGCGCGGGACATCGTTCTACCCTGTCATTCCGGGGCGGCCGAAGGCCGAACCCGGAACCCACGACCGGGCGAGCCATGCCTGTTTGACTGAAATGGGATCGAGCCGGTCGTGGGTTCCGGGTTCTTCGCTGTGCGAAGCCCCGGAATGACAGGCCGACGTCAAAACAGCTTCATGCCGGGCGGAATCGGCAGGCCCTTCGTAATCTCGGCCATGCGCTCCTGCATCACGCGCTCGGCGCGGCTGCGCGCGTCCGTGCAGGCGGCCACGACCAGATCCTCGAGGATCTCGCGCTCCTCGGCCACCATCAGGGACGGGTCGATCTTCACCGCCTTGAGCGCGCCCTTGGCCGTCATCGTCACCTTGACCATGCCGCCGCCGGCCGCGCCCTCGACCTCGATGGTGTCGAGCTCGGCCTGCACATTGGCCATCTTCTGCTGCATCTCCTGCGCCTGCTTCATCAGGCCCATGATGTCGCGCATCGGGTCGTCTCCTTATGATCGGTCAGAAATCGATGCCGTCGAAATCGGGCTCCGCATCGTCGAAGAGCGGCTCCCCGTCGGGCAGGTACTCGTCGGCGGGAGGTGCCGCCTCCGCGATATCGGGCTCAGCCGCGCGGGGGTCGCGCACATCGACGATGCGCGCACCGGGAAAACGCTCCAGCACCGCTTTGACAGCCGGGTGCGAGGCGGCGTCGCTTTCGCGCTGGCCCTTTGCGGCCTCGGCCTGCTCGCGCAGGGTCGCCCCGCCCTCGCCGTTGACCACCGCGACCATCCAGGTCTGGCCGGTCCATTCCTTCAGGCGGCGCGAGAGATCGGTCGCGATCGTGCGCGAACTGCCGCTGGCCAGCGAAAACTCGATCCGCCCCTGCTCGAAGCGCACGGGCCGGACATCGCGCTCCAGCGCCAGCTTCAGCGTGATGTCGCGGTTCTGCGAGGCGAGCGCCACGACATCCTCGAGCGAGGCCACCGTCACGGCCGGCAGGGCCTGGGCGCGCGGCGCAGGCGCCAGCATGGGGGCGGGGTTGGCGCTCGCCAGCACGGGACGCGCCGCCAGCGCCGTGTTGCCGCCGCCCGCTGGCGGTCGCGGCGCGGCGGAGGTCGCCTGGCCTGCGACCGCGCCCGAGCCGTCGCGCAGCATCCGCAGCGCCTCGTCGGGGGTCGGCAGGTCGGCGGCGTGCGCCAGGCGCACCAGCACCATCTCGGCGGCCATGATCGGCCGGTCGGCCTGCTTCACCTCACTGAGGCCCTTCAGCAGCATCTGCCAGGTGCGGGCGAGAATGCGGATCGACAGGCGCTGGGCGAAATCGCCGCCGCGCACGCGCTCCGCCTGGGACAGCCCATTGTCCTTGACCGCCTCGGGTACGAGCTTCAGCCGCGTCACCAGATGGGTGAACTCGGCGAGATCGGAGAGGACGACGGTCGGGTCGGCGCCGGCATCGTACTGGCCGCGCAATTCGCCCAGCGCCGTGGCGATGTCGCCCTTCATCACCGCCTCGAACAGGTCGATGACGCGGGCCCGGTCGGCGAGACCGAGCATCGAGCGGACATCCTCAAGCGTGATCGTGCCGGCCGCATGGGCGATGGCCTGGTCGAGGATGGACAGGGAATCGCGCACCGAGCCCTCGGCGGCGCGCGCGATCGCGGCCAGCGCCTCGTCCTCGGCCTCGATGCCTTCCTGCCGGCAGATGTTGTCGAGGTACGGCACCAAGACGCCGGTTTCGATACGGCGCAGGTCGAAGCGCTGGCAGCGTGACAGCACCGTCACCGGGACCTTGCGGATTTCCGTCGTCGCGAAGATGAAGCGCGCATGCGGCGGCGGCTCTTCGAGCGTCTTCAGGAAGGCGTTGAACGCCCCCGTCGAGAGCATGTGCACCTCGTCGACGATGTAGACCTTGTAGCGCGCCGAGACGGGGGCGTAGCGCACCGCGTCGTTGATCTGGCGGATGTTGTCGACGCCATTGTTGGAGGCGGCGTCGATCTCCTGCACGTCGATGTGCCGGCCCTCGATGATCTCCCGGCAATGAACACCGAACTCGCGCAGGTCGGTCGTCGGCGCGCCGCCGCCATCGGCCGTCTGGTAGTTCAGCGCGCGGGCGAGGATGCGGGCGGTCGTGGTCTTACCGACGCCGCGCACGCCGGTCAGCATCCAGGCTTGAGGAATGCGTCCCGCGGCGAAGGCGTTGGTGAGCGTACGTACCATCGCGTCCTGGCCGATCAGGTCGCCGAAATGCGCCGGGCGGTATTTGCGGGCGAGCACGCGATAGGGCGCCGCCGCAGCCGGTGGCGCCGGCGCGGGATCGAAGCCGGCGAAGCCCGGTTCGTCAGCCGGGGGCGCTGCGTTGCTGTCGTCGCTCATCGGTCTGGTTTGGCGGTTCGCCGCGCGAGGGTCAACGCCCGTTTCGATGCGGCGTCCACTCCCTGAGGCCGTGGCCTCGCGGGGCCTGTCGCGACGGTGGGAGGCTGGACGAAGACCCGTTCGGTCTCGTTAGGGCTGCTTCCTTCCGGACCTGACCCGGTTGGCGAGTGAGACGTCCCTCGCCAACCTCCCGCCCGCTATATCGGGGATAAGCCCGGCGAGTGCAAGCGCGCCTTCGGCATTGACTTGGACCGGGCCATCCGTCATAAGCCCGCCACTTGCGCAACCCTCGGGGCGGCGCGGAACCATTCGCATGCAGGCTCGGTCGGCCACGCTTTCTCAGGAAAGCTGCGGCCACTGTGCCGATGAGCCCCGGAGACGGACGATGAAGAGAACCTATCAACCCAGCAAGCTGGTCCGCAAGCGCCGTCACGGCTACCGCGCCCGCATGGCGACGGCCGGCGGCCGCAAGGTCATCGCCGCTCGTCGCGCTCACGGCCGCAAGAAGCTCTCGGCCTGAGTGACCGGCGCGTGACAGCCGCGCGCCGCATCCGCGAGCGTTTTTTCCGGAAGACTGGCCAATCGCCATGCGCCTCGCCCGTCTGACGCAACGCAAGCAGTTCCTGGCGGCGGCCGATCGAGGCCGCCGTTTTCGTTCGTCCGCCTTCACCGTCCAGGTTCTCGACGGGCCGCAGCGCGCGGCCGGCGAGCAGCCCGAGCCGGATGGCCTGCGTCTCGGCCTCACCGCCTCGCGCAAGGTCGGCAACGCCGTCATCCGCAACCGCATCCGGCGGCGCTTGCGCGCGGCGGCCGAAAAGGCATTCGAGGCACAGTCCGGCCGGCCCTGCGACATCGTGGTCGTGGCGCGGCCGGAGACGCTGACCGCCGATTTCGACATGCTGGTGAGCGAACTGGCGGTCGCGGTCGAGCGGGCGCGCCCGCAGGGCCAGGGGCGCAGGCCGCGCCCGGCCGCGGGTCCCGCGGCCGGCAAGACGCGGGGCAAGGGCGGCGAGCGCCCGCCCGGCCCCCAGAACGACTGAATCCCCCGAGCCCGACGCGGCGTCAGCGAGATCTGTTTCCGATCATGATGAAAGAAGACAACCGCAACCTGCTTCTGGCGATCACGCTCTCCGTGGTCGTGCTGTTCGGCTGGCAGTACTTCTACGGCGTGCCGCAGATGGAGAAGCAGAAGCAGCTCGCGCAGCAGAACCAGCAGGCGCAGAGCCAGACGGCGCCGGTGCCCGCACCGGGCAGCGCGCCGGCTCCGGCCGCTGTGCCGGGCCAGACCGTGGCGCCCGCCGTCGCCCCCGCGACCGGGGCGGCCCTGACCCGCGACCAGGCCCTGGCGCAGAGCCCGCGCGTGCGCATCGAGACGCCGAAGATCGCGGGCTCGATCGCCCTGACCGGCGCGCGCCTCGACGACGTCTCGCTCAAGGCCTACCGCGAGACGGTCGATCCCAACAGCCCGATCATCGTTCTGCTTTCGCCGCTCGGCGGGCCCAACGGCTATTATTCCGATTTCGGCTGGGTCGCGGGGCCCGGCGCCGCGGTTTCGCTGCCGAACGCCAGCACCGTCTGGACCGCCGACGCCCAGGTCCTGACGCCGGCCAAGCCGCTGACCCTGACCTGGGACAATGGCCAGGGTCTGCTCTTCCGGCGCATCGTCACCATCGACGACAACGCGATGTTCCAGGTCAAGGACGAGGTCGAGAACAAGGGCGCCGCCGCCGTCACGCTGTTCCCCTATGCCCAGGTCGTCCGCCACGGCCGGCCGCCGACGCTCGGCTACTATGTTCTGCATGAAGGCCTGATCGGCGTCCTCGGCGAGCAGGGCCTGCAGGAGTTCACCTACGACCATGTCGACAAGGAGCCGCTGCTGGCGCCGGGCACCAATGGCCGGGTCTGGAAGGATGTCACCGGCGGCTTCGTCGGCATCACCGACAAATACTGGGCGGCGACCGTCATTCCCGACCAGTCACGCAAATATGACGGCCGCTTCTCCTCGGTGCAGACCGGCGCGGCGCGCACCTACCAGGCCGATTTCCTCGCCGAGGCCGTGACGCTGGCGCCCGGCGCCAGCGCGACGAGCACGGCCAAGCTTTTCGCCGGCGCCAAGGAAGTCGCCGCCATCAACGGCTATGAGCAGAATCTCGGCATCAAGCGCTTCGACCTGCTGATCGACTGGGGCTGGTTCTACTTCATCACCAAGCCGATGTTTTTCCTGCTCGACTGGATCTACAAGCATGTCGGCAATTTCGGCGTCGCCATCCTGATCGTCACGCTGATCCTGAAGGGCGTCTTCTTCCCGCTCGCGAGCAAATCCTACGCCTCGATGGCGAAGATGAAGGCGCTGCAGCCGGAAATGCTGGCGCTGCGCGAGCGCTATGCCGACGACAAGATGAAGCAGCAGCAGGCGCTGATGGAGCTGTACAAGACCCAGAAGATCAACCCGCTGGCCGGCTGCTGGCCGGTGCTGGTGCAGATCCCGATCTTCTTCGCGCTCTACAAGATCCTGTTCATCACCATCGAGATGCGGCATGCGCCGTTCTTCGGCTGGATCCGCGACCTCGCGGCGCCGGATCCGACCTCGATCTTCAACCTGTTCGGCCTGCTGCCCTTCGCCGTGCCGGCCTTCCTGCTGATCGGCGTCTGGCCGATCCTGATGGGCATCACGATGTTCGTCCAGATGAAGATGAACCCGGAGCCGCCGGATCCGATCCAGAAGATGATGTTCACCTGGATGCCGGTGTTCTTCACCTTCCTGCTCGGCTCGTTCCCGGCCGGCCTGGTGATCTACTGGACCTGGAACAACCTGCTCTCGGTGCTGCAGCAGGGCTACATCATGCGGAAGTTCGGGGTGAAGATCGAGCTCTTTGACAACATCAAGGCGATGTTCGGCAAGAAGCCCGATCCCGCGGCGGCCTCCGTTCCCGCTCCAGGCAAACCCGCCAACAGCAACAAGAAGTGACAGGCGAGGGCGGGGATTTCCCCGCCCTTTGCCTTTTGGTGCCGATGCCGCTGCCAGATCCCCTCACGCGCCATCCCGTCCCCGGCTGGAAGGGCACCGCCTTCCTGAAGGCGATCGTCGATCACCCGCTGATCGAGGTCGGCGACTACAGCTACTATGACGACTCGCGGGGGCCTGAGCATTTCGTCGCCCGCTGCGTGCGCTACCATTTCGAGGATGTCGGGGACCGGCTGGTGATCGGCCGCTTCGTCGCGATCGCCCAGGGCGCGCAGTTCGTGATGAATGGCGCGAACCATCCCACCAACGGCTTCTCGACCTATCCCTTCGCCCTCTTCGACATCGAAGGCGCTCCGCCGCGTGCGCAATGGCCGGGGCGCGGCGACATGGTCATCGGCCACGACGTCTGGATCGGCCGCGAGGCCGTGATCATGCCCGGGGTCACCATCGGCGACGGGGCGATCATCGGCACGCGCGCGCAGGTGGTGAAGGACGTGCCGCCCTATGCGGTGGTCGCCGGCAATCCCGGCCGGGTCATGCGGATGCGCTTTCCCGCCGACATCATCACCGAGCTGCTCGCGATCCGCTGGTGGGACTGGGACGCCGGGAAGATCGCCCGCAATATCACCGCGATCGCGGGCGCCGACATCGACGCGCTGCGTCGGGCCGTGTAGGCGTAAACCCCATGACGACCAGCGCCACCACGCCCTTCACCGACGACGAGATCGAATCCGCCCGCAAGCTCTTCGAGGGCCCCTGGGATTTCGTTTGGGCCTCGACCCATATCGACGATCTGCCGCCCATGGTCGGTCAGGAGATCGCCTTTGCCGGCCGCTCCAATGTCGGCAAGTCGAGCCTGATCAACGCCGTGACCCGCCGCAACGCGCTGGCGCGGACCTCGCACACGCCGGGTCGGACCCAGCAGCTCAATTTCTTCCGCCAGGTCGGGGCGGACGAGCGGCTGACGATCGTCGACATGCCCGGCTACGGCTATGCCGCCGTCGGCCGGGCCAAGGTCGCCGCCTGGACCAACCTGATCCACAACTACCTGCGCGGGCGGCCCAACCTGATGCGGGTCTATCTGCTGATCGATGCCCGCCACGGCCTCAAGGACGTCGACAACGCCGTCCTCGAGACGCTCGACAAGGCGGCGATGTCCTATCAGGTCGTGCTGACCAAGGGCGATGCGCTCAAGCAGAGCGACCAGCAGTTCATGTGCGAGGCGATCTATGACGAGATCAAGCGCCGCCCCGCCGCCTTCCCCGAAGTGCTCCTGACCTCGAGCGAGACCGGTCTCGGCATCCCGGAACTGCGCGCCGCCGTCGGGCGCGTGCTGGCGGAGCGGGGCTGAGCCTCTCCCCGAAGGCGCAGGCCACCAAATCTTTACATCGGCCATGCAGGATCCCGGGCGTGCCGCGGCGACGGCCGGGGCATGACGACCCGGTGCCCCCGGCTGGCTGGGGGCCTTCATGACGATCCTGCACCGCATCCGTTCCTTGGCCGTGCTGCTGGCGACGACCCTGGTCGTCGCGGGGCCGGTCTCGGCCCAGCAGGCCTCTCCGGCCCCGGCACAGGCTGCTCCGGTCAGGGTGGCGTCGGGCGTCCAATACGAGCTGATCGCTCGCTGGGATGTCGCGCGGCTCAACCAGATCCTGACCAGCGACACGCCGAAATTTGCCGGGATCACCGTCAGCTACACCCCGGCGCGCAACGCCGTGAAGCTCTACCGCGTCACCTATCCCTCGGTGGTGCCCGAGCAGGGCAACCGGCCGATCTCGGCCACCGGGCTCCTCGCGGTGCCGGACACCGCAGACACCGTCTTCCCGATGGTCTCCTACCAGCACGGCACGGTCTACGGAAAGGAACAGGTCCCCTCCTTCCCCGAGCAATCGCCCGAGACGCAGCTGATGATCGCCCAGTTCGCGGGCCAGGGCTATCTCGTCACCGGCGCCGACTATTTCGGCATGGGCGCCTCGAAGGAGCCGGAGGGCTACCTCGTCAAGGGCAGCCACCAGCAGGCGACCTACGACATGGTCCTGGCCAGCCGCGCCGTGCTCGCCGATCTCAAGCTGTCGGACAGCAAGCTCTTCCTCAGCGGCTGGTCGCAGGGCGGCTTCGTCACGCTTGCCATGCTGGAGAAACTCGAGGCCGTCGGCATGCCGGTCAAGGCCGCGACCACCGCCAGCGCCCCGGCCGACGCCTTCGCCGCCTTCAACGGCTTCCTGAACTTCCCGCGCAAGATCGACGCGAGCTGGATCACGACGATCTTCATGCTGAACGTGTTCTCCTTCGAGAACTACCACAACATGCCCGGCCTCGCCCGCGCGCTCCTGACCGACGAAACCTACGAGATCTCGCGCAAGGCCTATTGGCGCGAACCCTTCGATCCGGCCGCCGTGCCGACCGATCTGCGCAAGCTCATCCGGCCGGAGTATTTCGACGCCCAGTTCTTCGCCAACTCGGCCTATGGCCGGCTCGTGGCCCAGACCAGCGCCTATCGCTGGGTGATCAGGACACCGGTGCGGACCTATTATGGCCTGACCGACGAGGCGATCCGCATCGAGATCGGCCAGTTGCCGATGAATTATCAAAAGGCGATCGGCAACGACAAGGTCGAGGCCGTGCCGACCGGCGACACCAGCCATCGCGGCACCTTCGCCACGGCTGTGCCGCAATGGAAGGCCTGGTTCGACGCGCAGTGAGGCGAAGAGGCCGGTTCAATGAGAGGATCACGACCCACCCGTCTGCCGGCCCCTTTCCTCAAGCGCGTCTGGCTCGATGACGCGCACGCGTATGACCGGGCCGCCTATCCCTTCTGCCTGCCGCTCTTCGCCAAGGGCTTCGAACTGGGCTTCGACCGCGCGATCACGATCATCGTCGGCGAGAACGGCACGGGCAAATCCACATTGCTGGAAGGCATCGCCGCGCTCGCCGGCTACGACGAGGCGGGCGGCGGCAAGGGCTACCGCCCGGTTGATCACAGCCGCGCCGTCGAGGCGATGGGCGGCTCGCTCGGTGGCGCTCTGCGCGCGAGCTGGCTGCCCAAGATCACCAGCGGCTGGTTCTTCCGGGCCGAGAGCTTTTTCTCGGTGGCGCGCTATCTCGACGAGGCGGCGTTAGACGATCCCATGAGGCCGCCGCCCCCGGACTTTCTGTCCCATTCCCACGGCGAAGGTTTTCTGCGCTTTTTCGAGGAGCGCTGCAGGCGGCAGGGCTTCTTCATCTTCGACGAGCCGGAATCGGCGCTGTCGCCGGCCCGTCAGATGACGTTCCTCAGGCTGTTGCAGCAGATCGAGCGGGCGGGACACACACAGGTGATCATGGCGACCCATTCTCCGATGCTGATGGCGTTTCCCGGAGCGCGCCTGCTCGGCTTGTCGAAATACGGGCTGGATCCGATCGCGCTGGAGGACACCGCCCATTTCCGAATCATGCGCGAGTTCTGTGCCGATCCCGCCGGGTTCGTCGAACTCGCGATCGAGGATTGAGATGACCGCCGCCAGGATCCATCTCGTTCTCGCCGCCCTGATGGGGCTGGCCGGCGTCGGCCTGCTCGCCGCCGCCGCCCATGTCACCGGCACGAGCAACGTCCAGACGGCCGGCCAGATGCTCATGTTCCATGCACCGCTTGTCTTCGGTGCCACGGTCGCCCGTAAGGCCGGCTTCCTCGCCGATCTCATGGCGCGCATCGCGCTTTCGCTGATCATCGTGGGTGTGGCGCTCTTCGCGGCCGATCTGTCGCGACGCGGTTTTGCCGGCGAGGCGCTGTTCCCCCGTGCCGCGCCGATCGGCGGCTTCGGGATGCTGGGTGGATGGCTGCTGCTGGCGGTATCGGCGCTGTTTGCGCGGCGCGATTGATGTTATTTTCGTAATACGAAAATTGACTTTCCGGCCAACCGAGCCATATCATCGGTGCTCGTGAAGATCACCTTCCACGACGCCAAACGTGACGCGACATTGGAAGCGCGTGGACTCGATTTCGCCGATGCGGCGATCCTTTTTGCCGGGCCGGTTCTGACCCAGCAAGACGACCGGTTCGATTATGGCGAAGAGCGCTTCCTGACTTACGGGCTGCTCGCCGGCCGTCTCGTGATGGTCGTGTGGACGCCGCGCGGCGAGGCGCGATATGTGATTTCGATGAGGCATTGTCATGAACGCGAAGCACAACGTGTCCTCCCAGCCCTTCGTTGACCCCGACGATGGGCCGGAATGGACCGACGACCAGATCGCCCGCGCCGAATTTGCGATCGGGGACAAGGTAATCCGTACGGCCCAAGGCACCCTCACGCGCCGTCCCGGCCGTCCCCGGCTCGACCAGGCCAAGCAGGTCGTGACGCTGCGTCTCGAACCCAGCCTGATCGAAGCCTATCGGAACGAGGGGGCGGATTGGCGGGCGAGGATGGCCGAGGCGATCCGGAAGGCCGCGCGTCGCGCCTGAACGCCGGCGGGTCGTTTGTCCGCTTCCTTGCGCCAGCTTCTTCCGCTAGAAGCCGCACCCGGCGCGGATGCCTCGCGCGCCGTCGCGGAGCCTCGACCGATGATCAATCCCGCCGCCCATCTGACGCCGTCGCAATCGGCCGACCTGCTGGTCCAGGCGTTGCCGCATATGCAGCGCTACGACCAGGAAATCATCGTGATCAAATATGGCGGCAACGCCATGGGCGATGCCGCGACCGCCGAGGACTTCGCCGAGGACATCGTCCTGCTTGAGCAATCCGGCCTGAAGCCGGTCGTCTGTCATGGCGGCGGCCCGCAGATCGCGGCGATGCTGAAGAAGCTCGGCATCCAGTCGGAGTTCAAGCAGGGCCTGCGCGTCACCGACGCGGCGACCGTCGACGTCGTCGAGATGGTCCTCGCCGGTTCGGTCAACAAGGAGATCGTCGGCTACATCTCGCGCGAGGGCGGCAAGGCGATCGGCCTGTGCGGCAAGGACGGCAACATGGTCACCGCCCGCAAGGTGACGCGCACGGTGGTCGATCCCGATTCCAAGATCGAGGAGGTGCTCGATCTCGGCTTCGTCGGCGAGCCGGAGAAGGTCGACACCTCGGTGCTCGATTCGGTGCTCAAGGCCGAGCTGATTCCGGTTCTCGCCCCGGTCTGCGCGGCGGCCGACGGCCAGACCTACAATGTCAACGCCGACACCTTCGCGGGCGCCATCGCGGGCGCGCTCAACGCCAAGCGCCTGCTGCTCTTGACCGACGTGCCCGGCGTCCTGACCAAGGACAAGGTGCTGATCCCCGAGCTGACGGTCGAGGAATGCCGCCGCCTGATCGCCGACGGCACCATCTCCGGCGGCATGATCCCGAAGATCGAGACCTGCATCTACGCGCTCGAAAAGGGCGTCGAGGCGGTGGTCATCCTCGACGGCAAGGTGCCGCATGCGGTGCTGATCGAGCTCTTCACCGACACCGGCTCGGGGACGATCATCCGGCGCTGACTCCGGACGGGTCAGCAGGCGACTGACCCCAACCCCGCCTCGATCCGAGGCGGGGTTTCCGTTTGTGCCCTGCCCGCCCACGCGCTTCTGACCAATCTGTGATCCGACCGCAGGATCGGGATGGCACAGGGCTTGCTGACCGCTCTGCGAACCGCAACGCGTGGAGGCGAGAATGGACCGCAGGACTCTGCTGAAATCAGGTGGGCTGGCCGCGGCCGCCACGATCGCCGCGCCGGCCGTCGCCCGCGCCCAGACCCGTTTCAGCTGGAAGATGACCAGCGCCTATGGCTCGCGTGCGGCCTTCTATTCCGTCGGTCCGGGCAGTGCCACCGATCTGATCAAGCGCATCGACGACATGTCCGGCGGCCGTCTCAAGATCCAGTTCTTCGGCGCCGGCGAACTCGTCCCGGCCTTCGAGGGCTTCGACGCGGCCTCCGCCGGCACGGTCGAGATGAACTACGGCAACGCCTATTTCTGGACCGGCAAGAGCTTCGCCGCGCAGTACTTCACCGCCGTGCCCTTCGGCCTGAACTTCCAGGGCATGAATGGCTGGCTCTATGAGGGGGGCGGCCTGCAGCTCTGGCGCGAGGTCTATGACCGCTTCGGCCTCGTGCCGCTGCCCTGCGGCAACACCGGCGTTCAGATGACCGGCTGGTTCCGCAAGCCGATCCAGACGATCGAGGACTTCAAGGGGCTGAAGATGCGGATTCCCGGTCTCGCGGGCCGGGTCTACCAGCAACTCGGCGTCGATGTGCGCCTGCTGCCCGGCGGCGAGATCTTCCCGGCGCTGGAGCGTGGCGTCATCGATGCGGCCGAATTCGTCGGCCCCTTCCTCGACCGCCAGCTCGGGCTGCAGAAGGTCGCGAAATACTACTACACGACCGGCTGGCACGAGACCGCGACCGTCTCCGAGCTCGTCATCAACAAGAAGGCCTGGGACAGCCTGCCCAAGGACCTCCAGGCGATCGTCACCAGCGCGGCCGATGCCTGCAATGGGGTGAGCGAGGCCTGGTGCCAGAAGAACAATTCCGAAGCCTTCGAGGATCTCGTCAAGAACCAGGGCGTTATCGCCGCGCCGCTGCCCGACGCGGTCGTCGCCTCGCTGCGCGAGATCACCGGCAAGGTGCTCGAGGAGGCGATCGCCAAGGACCCGGTGGCCAAGAAGGTCCATGACAGCTACTTCGCCTTCAAGGCCAAGTACGAGCCCTGGACCGCCCTGTCGGAGGGCGTCTATCACAGCAAGGTCAGGCTCTGATGAGCCGGCTGGAGCAGGCGGCGGCCCGGCTCGAGCGCGTCGTCGATGCCGGCGGACGCCTCGGTGCCTGGTGCCTTTTTGCGCTCGTCCTGGTGATGGCGGCCAATGTCCTGCTCCGCTACGGTTTCTCGCTCGGCTCGGTCTGGGCGCAGGAACTGGAATGGCACCTGTTCGTGCCGATCTGTCTGCTCGGAATGTCCTTCGCGCTGCTGCATGGCGACCATGTCCGGGTCGACATTTTTTACGCTCGATTCGGCGCGCGCACCCGGGCGCTGATCGATCTCGGCTGCGCGCTCGCCTTCACCGTGCTGACCGGCATCATCATCTGGCTCAGCCTGCGCTATGTCGGGCAATCCTATGCGCAGGGAGAGGGCTCGGCCAATCCGGGCGGCATTCCCTATCGCTGGGCCTTGAAGAGCCTGCTGCCGCTCGGATTTGCGCTGCTGCTCTTGCAGATGCTCGCCGAGAGCCTGCGCCATCTTGCGCGCCTGCGCCGCCTCGCCTGACCGGCACGCGCCCCCCGCCGTCTCGAAAGCCCTGCCCGTGCCGATGAACGAAATCTATGCGATCGCGATGCTGATCGCCTTTTTCGGCTTCCTCATGGTCGGCTTCCCGGTGGCGCTGACGCTGGCGCTGTCGGGCTTCGTCTTTGGTTATCTCGGCTTCGGCGCGGGTCTGTTCAACCTGCTGCCAAGCCGCATCTACGGCGTCGTTACGGGCTACACGCTGCTCGCCATCCCGCTCTTCGTCTTCATGGGGGTGATGCTGGAGAAATCGCGGCTGGCGGAAGATCTGATGGAGGTGGTCGGCCATCTCGCCGGCAACACCCGCGGCGGGCTCGGCGTCGGCATCATCCTGGTTGGCATCGTCATGGGCGCGACGACAGGCATCGTCGGCGCCACTGTGGTCACGCTTGGGCTCCTGACCTTGCCGAGCCTGCTGAAACGGGGCTATGACAAGGGCCTCGCCTGCGGCGTTATCTGTGCCTCTGGCACCCTGGGCCAGATCATTCCGCCGAGCCTGATCCTGATCCTGCTCGCCGACATCATGAACGAATCGGTGGGCACCCTGTTCGCAGCCGCCGTGCTGCCGGGGCTCCTGCTGTCGTTCATCTATATCGCCTATCTGCTCGGGCTCGGGCTGGTGCGGCCGGACAGGGTGCCCCCCGTGCCCCAGGCCGAGCGCGACGCCATGGGCCGGCGCGAATTGCTGACGAAGCTCCTGCGGGTCGCGCTCCCGCCGCTCGGCCTCGTCGGCTGCGTGCTCGGCTCGATCATCGGAGGCATCGCCGCGCCGACAGAGGCTGCCTCGATGGGCGCGCTCGGTTCCCTGCTCGTTACCGCGATCGGGGGCCGGTTCTCGCTGAGGATCGTCAGGGAAGCCGTCTACGACGCCACCAAGATCACCGCGCAGATGATGTTCATCCTGATCTGTGCCCAGATCTTCGCCATCGCCTTCCGCGGGTTGGGCGGCGAGAGGCTGGTCGAGGACCTGTTCGCGATCCTGCCAGGGGGTGCGAACGCCGATGTCTGGTTCATGCTGACGATCGTCTTCGTGCTCGGCTTCTTCATCGAGTGGATCGAGATCTGCTACATTGCCGTGCCGCTTTTCCTGCCTGTCTTCCAGAATGCGGGGACAGACCTGGTCTGGATCGCGGCGCTGATCTGCGTGATGCTGCAGACATCGTTCCTGACACCGCCCTTCGGCTGGGCTCTTTTCTATCTGCGGGGTGTCGCGCCGGCCGAGATCAGCACCGCCGACATCTATCGCGGCGTCATCCCCTTTGTCGGGATGCAGGTGTTGGCGGTGCTCATTGTCTTTCTGGTCCCCGGTCTCGCAACGGGGCTGCCCAGGCTGATCGGCTGGTAAGGGCTGCGTCAGGACTTGCATGTCAGTCTCGCAGCCCCACATCCCGGAGCCGCCCTGGCACAAACCCACGATGACCACGCACGCCGCCCCGCCCGTCGCGACACCGCCGCTCCAGGTCGAGACCTTTGCGCATGTCGATCACTGGATCTTCGACCTCGACAACACGCTCTACTCGCATGAGAGCCGGGTCTGGCCGCAGGTCAACCAGCGCATCACCCTGTTCCTGCAGGAGTTGTTCGGGCTGGACGGGCTCTCCTCACATGCGCTGCGGAACTACTATTATCATCGCTATGGCACGACCCTGAACGGCCTGATGGTCGAGCATGGGGTCGAGCCCGATGATTTTCTCGACTTCGCCCATGACGTCGACCTCAGCCTGCTCGAGCCCGACCCGGCCCTGGGCGCGGCGATCGCGGCCCTGCCCGGCCGCAAGCTGATCCTGACCAACGGCTCGGTCGCCCATGCCCGCAACGTCGCCGGCAAGCTCGGCATCATCGAGCATTTCGAGGATGTCTTCGACATCGTCGCGGCGGGCTTCACGCCCAAGCCGGAACGCTCGACCTATGAACTCTTTCTCGCCAAGCACGCGGTCGATCCCGGCCGCGCGGCGATGTTCGAGGACATCGAAAAGAACCTTCTGGTTCCCAGCGCGATGGGCATGAAGACGGTGCTCATTATCCCCCGCACGCCCGATCCCTTCCGCGAGGCCTGGGAGCAGGCCGCGGTCGAGGCCGGCCATGTCCACCATGTCACGTCGGATCTGACGGGCTTCCTGACGCCGCTGGCCCGCGGATAGTCCGCGCTCGCCAGCGCCCGGCCGGTCACAGGAGAGAGTCCTTCTGCTTTACGGGCCGGCCACAGGATGATATCCCAAAAGTTCGTTAAAACGAACGCTTCGGAGTTTCTATCATGTCGGCAATCCCGGGCGACGTCGCCGGCCTTCATCCTGAGACACGCCTCGTCCATGCGGGCACGCTGCGCTCGCAGTTCGGCGAGACCTCCGAGGCGCTCTTCCTGACCCAGGGCCATGTCTATGACAGCGCCGAGCAGGCCGAGGCGCGCTTCCTGAACAAGGATCCGGGCTTCCAGTATGCCCGCTTCTCGAACCCCACCGTCGCGATGCTGGAAGCCCGCATGGCCGCCTTCGAGGGCGCGGAGGCCTGCCGCGCCACGGCAACCGGCATGGCCGCCGTCACCGCCGCGATCATGGGTCAGGTCCGCCAGGGCGACCATGTCGTGGCGGCGCGGGCCCTGTTCGGCTCCTGCCGCTATGTCGTCGAGGAGCATCTGCCGCGCTATGGCGTGACCTCGACGCTGGTCGACGGCACCGACCTTACGGCCTGGCGCCAGGCCGTGACGCCGCGGACGAAAGTGTTCTTCCTCGAGAGCCCGTCGAACCCGACGCTCGAGGTTATCGACATCGCCGCCGTCGCCGCGCTCGCAAGGGAGATCGGCGCGACGCTCGTCGTCGACAACGTCTTCGCCACGCCGCTCTTCCAGCGCCCGCTCGACCTCGGCGCCGATTGCGTCGTTTATTCCGCGACCAAGCACATCGACGGTCAGGGGCGCTGTTTGGGCGGGCTGATCCTGGCCTCACAGGCCTTCATCGAGACCCATGTCCAGACCTTCCTGCGTCAGACCGGCCCGGCGATCTCGCCCTTCAATGCCTGGGTGATGCTGAAGGCACTGGAGACCCTGCCGCTGCGCGTGCGCCAGCAGGCGCACAATGCCGCGATCGTGGCGGAGTGGCTCGCCGGCCGCACTGGCCTGTCGCGCGTCATCTTTCCGGGCGCGAAGAACCACCCGCAGGCCGAGATCATCGCCCGCCAGATGACGGGCCCGTCCACGCTGGTCGCCTTCGAGGTGCAAGGCGGCAAGGAGGCCGCCTTCCGCTTTCTGAACGGGCTGAAGCTGATCCGCATCTCCAACAATCTCGGCGACGCCAAGAGCCTGATCGTCCACCCGGCGACGACGACGCACCAGCGCTTAAGTCCGGAGATCCGCGCCAGCATGGGCATCTCGGATGGGCTGATCCGCCTCTCCGTCGGCCTGGAGCATGCCGACGATCTCGTCGCCGATCTGGAGCGGGCGCTGGCGGGGGTGTGAGCGCCAAGCGTCAGTCTCGGGCGGAGCGCGGCGCAGACCCGAGAATCTCCGGCAAGAGATGCCCGGGTCTTCGCCCGAGCATAACGAGCCTGGCCTCGGCCATGGCCTTCCCGCCGCCCGCCTGCTAAAGCCTCGCGCATTATCCGATCAACGAGGCCGTCATGCGTTCTGGCGAAGTGAAGCGCCGCACCAACGAAACCGACATCGCCATCTCGCTCGTGCTCGAGGGCACGGGAAAGGCCGAGATTTCGTCCGGCGTCGGCTTCTTCGACCATATGCTCGACCTCTTCGCCCGCCATTCCCTCATCGACCTGAAGGTCGCGGTGACCGGTGACACCCATATCGACGACCATCACTCGGTCGAGGACACCGGTATCGCGCTGGGCGAGGCCCTGCGGCAGGCGCTCGGCGACAAGAAGGGCATTCGCCGCTACGCCGACATCCATTTGCCGATGGACGAGACGCTGACGCGCGTCGCTGTCGATGTCTCCGGCCGGCCCTTCCTGGTCTTCCGGACGCGCTTCGAGGCGCAGAAGATCGGTACCTTCGACACCGAACTGGTGCGCGAGTTCTTCCAGGCCTTCGCGATGAACGCCGGCATCACCCTGCATGTCGAGACGCTCTATGGCGACAATGCCCACCACATCGCCGAGAGCTGCTTCAAGGGGCTGGCGCGCGCGCTGCGCCATGCTCTCGAGGTCGATCCGCGCGAGGGCGGCCGCGTGCCCTCGACCAAGGGCGCGCTCTGAAAGGCTCGCATCATGGCATTCTACACGGTGATGATTCCGCCGCCCGGCTCGGGCGGTGCGCGTGACGAGATCGAACGGGCGCGGCTTTTGCCCGAAACCTTCACCTGGCCGGCCTTCATTTTCGGCGGGCTCTGGCTCCTGGGCCAACGGCTCTGGCTCGCGACGCTGATCTATGCGCTGGTCTGGGCGGCGCTGCTCTATGCCGGCAGCCGGCTCGGGCTGGTGACCGGCGCGGTGATGATCTCGCACTGGACGATCGCGCTGTTCCTCGGGCTGGAAGGCCAGAACATCATCGCGCGCAAGCTGGCGCGCCAGGGCTGGCGTCTCTCCGATGTCGTCGAGGCCCGCGACCTCCCCGAGGCCGAGCGCCGCTATTTCGAGCGGGCGCTCGCGGAGGCTCCCGCGCAGGCGCGCCTCACCGCCTCATCGCCCGCCCGCCAGCCACCGGCGGGGCCGGTGCCGGTGATCGGCCTCTTCCCCGAGGCGCAGGGCCGATGAGCCAGTCCGTCGTCATCGTCGATTACGGTTCGGGTAACCTGCACTCGGCCGCCAAGGCCTTCGAGCGCGCCGCTGCCGAATCGGGGACCGCCTCGACCATTTCCGTCAGCAGCGATCCCGCCATGGTCCGCGCCGCCGACCGGATCGTGCTACCCGGTGTCGGTGCCTTCGCCGATTGCCGTCGCGGGCTCGATGCGGTGCCCGGCATGGTCGCGGCGCTGGAGGAGGCGGTTCGGGCCAAGGGCCGGCCCTTCCTCGGCATCTGCGTCGGCATGCAGCTGCTGGCTTCGCGTGGCCTCGAATACACCGTGACCGAAGGGCTCGGCTGGATCGCCGGCGACGTCACGCTGATCGTGCCGCAGGGCGAAGGCCTCAAAATCCCGCATATGGGCTGGAACACGCTCAGCAAGCAGAACGACCACGCCCTGCTCGACGGCATCGAGACCGGTCCTTCCGGTCTGCACGCCTATTTCGTCCATTCCTATGCGCTGGCCGCCACGCATCGCGGGGAGGTGATCGCCGTCACCGACCACGGCGGCGCCGTCACGGCCATGGTCGGGCGTGACAACATCGCCGGCACCCAGTTCCACCCGGAGAAGAGCCAGACGCTCGGGCTCCGGCTGCTCGCCAATTTTCTGAGATGGAAGCCGTGATTCTCTTCCCTGCGATCGACCTCAAGCACGGGCAGTGCGTGCGCCTGAAACAGGGCGACATGGACCAGGCGACGGTCTTCAACGATGATCCGGCTGCACAGGGCGCCGCCTTCGAGGCACAGGGCTTCCACTGGCTCCATGTCGTCGATCTCGACGGCGCCTTCGCCGGCAAGCCGATGAATGCGGCCGCGGTCGAGGCCATTCTGGCGCGGGTCGCCTTCCCGGTGCAGCTCGGCGGCGGCATCCGCGACATGAAGACGGTCGAGGGCTGGCTCGCCAAGGGCATCCGCCGCGTCATCATCGGCACGGCCGCGGTACGTGATCCCGGTTTCGTCCGCGAGGCGGCGAAGGCCTTTCCAGGGCAGGTCGCGGTCGGTATCGATGCGCGCGACGGCTTCGTCGCCGTCGAAGGCTGGGCCGAGACCTCGACGCTGGCGGCCGCCGATCTCGGGCGGCGCTTCGAGGATGCCGGCGTGGCGGCGATCGTCTACACCGACATCGCCCGCGACGGCATGCTCCAGGGCATCAACTGGGACGGCACGATCGCCCTCGCCCAGGCTCTGACCATCCCCGTGATCGCCTCGGGCGGGCTGGCGTCGATGGCCGATATCGAGCGGCTGATGGCGCCGGACGCCGCGATCCTCGAAGGCGCGATCACCGGCCGCGCGCTCTATGACGGCCGCATCGATCCGGCCGAAGCGCTGGAGCGGCTGGCGCGCGCCGCCTGAGCGGATCAGCCGTCAGAGCATCGGCAGCGAGGACGGCTTCCGCCCCAGCGGAAAGGCAGCCCCGATCCGCGCCAGCTCGTCCGCCGTCAGCGTGAGCCGCAGCGCGCCGGCATTGTCCTCGACATGGGCCAAGCTCGCGGCCTTCGGGATCGCGAACACACTGGCGCGCCGGGTCAGGAAGGCGAGCGCGACCTGCCGCGGGCTGGCGCCATGGGCCATGGCGATCTCCGCCAGAACCTGGCCGCCCGGGCTGCCCGCCGCCGGGAAACCGTCATGGCCGAACGGGCTGTAGGCGGTCACCGCGACACCGTGCCGCTCGCACCACGGGATCACCGCATGCTCGATCGCGCGTTCGCGCAGGTGATAGAGCACCTGGTTGCAGGCGATCTGGCCCAGGCCCGCCGCTTCGAGCGCCTCGTCGAGATCGTCCTCGTCGAAATTGCTGACGCCCCAGGACAGGATCTTGCCTTCGCTTTTAAGCGCCTCGAAGGCGGCGAAGGTCTCCGCCAGCGGATATGGCCCGCGCCAGTGCAGCAGGTAACAATCGAGCCGGTCGGTCCTGAGATGGCGCAGCGAGCGCTCGCAGGCGGCGCGCACGCCGGCCTTCGACGCATGGTGCGGCAGCACCTTCGAGACGAGAAAGACCTCCTCGCGCCGCCCGGTGATCGCCTCGCCGATGATCGCCTCCGAGCGCCCATCGCCATACATCTCGGCGGTGTCGAGATGGGTCAGGCCGAGATCGAGCCCGCGCCGCAGCGCCGCGACGGCCTCAGTGCGATCACCGCGCTCGATGTACCAGCTGCCCTGCCCGATGGCGGGCACATCGCGGCCGGTTGATCCGAAGGGACGAGTCGCCATGGCAGTCTCCCGGAGGCCTCAAACCGGCAGCGTCCCGTTTGCCGACAGCACTTCGCCCGCCAGATAAAGCGAGCCGCAGATCAGGACGCGCGGCGGGGTCGACCAGTCGCGTGTGGCGATCTCGCGCAGCGCCTGTTCGACGGAGCCGACGACCTCGGCGGTGAGACCGGCCGTGCGGGCGAGCCCCGCGACCTCCTCGGCCGGCCGGGCGGCGAGCTGGTTCTGGATCGGAACCGCGAAGAGCACCTGCGCCAGTCCCTTGAAATGGCCGAGCGTCGCGCCCGCGTCCTTGGTCGAGAGCAGGCCGGCGATCATCACCAGCGGCGCCGGGTTGCGGTCGGCGAGATCGGCCATCGCCTGGGCGAGCACGCGGCCGCCATCGGGGTTATGACCACCATCGAGCCAGAGTTCGGCCCGGCCCGGCACCAACTCCGCGAGCTTGCCGCGCGCGATGCGCTGCAGTCGCGCCGGCCAGTCGGCATTCAGCATGCCCTGCTCGAAGGCGGAACTCGGCAGGCCGCCATAGCCGGCCGCGCGCAGGGCTGCGATCGCCGTACCGGCATTGACGTGCTGGTGACGGCCCGCGAGCTTCGGCAGCGGCAGATCGAGCAGCCCGTCGCCATCCTCGTAGACCAGCCGGCCGCCGGCCTCGTGGACCGAGAAATCCTGCGCGCCGATCAGGATCTTCGCGGCGCCGACCCGCTCGGCCACCGCTTCGAGCACGGCCGTCGGCTCGGGCTCCTGCGGGGCGATGACGGCGGGTGCACCGCGCTTGAAGATGCCGGCTTTCTCGCCCGCAATCTTCGTGACGGTATCGCCGAGATATTCGGCATGATCGAGCGAGACCGGCGTCACCACCGTGCAGGCCGGGCTGGCGATGACGTTGGTGGCGTCGAAACGCCCGCCAAGCCCGACCTCAAGCAGCACGACATCGGCCTTGTGCTCGGCGAAGAGCAGGAAGGCGACGGTGGTGGTGATCTCGAAAAAGGTGATCGGGTCGCCGGCATTGGCACGCTCGCAGCGCTCCAGCGCCTCGACCAGCACGGCCTCATCGACGAGGTGGCCGCCGTCGGGCGCCCCCAGCCGGATGCGCTCGTGGAAGCGCACGAGATGCGGCGAGGTGTAGACATGGACGGACAGGCCCGCCGCTTCCAGGATCGCCCGCATGAAGGCGATGGTCGAGCCCTTGCCATTGGTGCCGGCGACATGGATCACCGGCGGCAGGCGCTTCTGCGGATCGCCGAGGCGCTCGAGCAGCGTCAGGATGCGCCCGAGCGAGAGATCGATCAGCTTTGGATGCAGCGCCAGCAGCCGCGCGAGAACCGTATCGGACGACCCCATGATTCCGAACGCCGCCTCAGACGGCTTCGGCGACCGGTGCGGCGGGGACCGCCGGCTTGGCGTCCTGGCCCGCCGCCGGCTGTTTCGTCAGCAGGCGGCCGAGGCGGGCGAGCGTCTCCGGCAGGTCGTGGCGGTGCACCACCATGTCGACCATGCCGTGATCCTTGAGGTATTCCGCGCGTTGGAAGCCCTCGGGCAGCTTCTCGCGGATCGTCTGTTCGATCACGCGCGGCCCGGCGAAGCCGATCAGCGCGCCGGGTTCGGCGATGTGGATGTCGCCGAGCATCGCGTAGGAGGCGGTGACGCCGCCCGTGGTCGGGTTGGTCAGCACGACGATATAGGGCAGGCCGGCCTTGCGGAGCATGCGGATGGCGACCGTGGTGCGCGGCAGTTGCATCAGGGACAGGATGCCCTCCTGCATGCGTGCCCCGCCCGAGGCGGCGAAGACGACATAGGGCGTCTTCTTCTCGATCGCGGTCTGCGCGCCCTTGATGAAGGCCTCCCCGGCGGCCATGCCGAGCGAACCGCCCATGAAGTGGAAATCCTGCACCGCGATGGTCAGAGCGAAACCCTTGACCCGGCCATAGCCGACCTTGAAGGCGTCGTTCGCGCCGGTCTTGGCCCGGGCGTCCTTCAAACGATCGATATAGCGCTTCTCGTCGCGGAACTTCAGCGGGTCGGTCGCGACCTCGGGCAGCGGCACGTCGAGCCACTTGCCCTCGTCGAAGGTCAGCTTCAGCCGGTCCTGCGCGGTGACGCGCATGTGGTGGTCGGAGCCGGGGATGACGAAGCCGTTGGCCTCGACATCCTTGTGGAAGACCATCTGCCCGGAATCGGGGCACTTGATCCAGAGATTCTCCGGGCTCTCGCGCTTGAACAGCGTCTTGATGCGCGGCCGGACGACTTCGGAAATCCAGTTCATGGATCGGTCCCTGACGGTTGGGGCGCGGACAACGGGCGAGGCCGGGAGCCTCAGGCCGCCGCCTTCGCGGCCGAGCGGATGCCCGCCGCCAGTTCGGAGACCAGTGAGGTGACAGCCGAAACGGTCTTTTCCGTGGCCTTGCCCTCGGCGTCGAGCGAGAGCCGCACGCGCTCGACCAGCGCCGAACCGACGACGACGCCGTCGGCGCCACCAGCGATGGTCTCGGCGTCCTGCGCCGTCTTCACGCCGAAGCCGACCGCGACCGGCAGGTCGGTGTGCCGCTTGATCCGCGCCACGGCATCGCCGACCGCGTCGTAATTGGTGATCGCGCCGCCGGTCACGCCGGTCATCGAGACGTAGTAGACGAAGCCCGAGGTGTTCTGCAGCACCTTCGGCAAGCGCCGATCGTCGGTCGTCGGCGTCGCCAGGCGGATGAAGCTCACGCCCGCCGCCAGCGCCGGCAGGCAGAGCTCGGTGTCTTCCTCCGGCGGCAGATCGACGACGATCAGGCCGTCGACGCCCGCGGCGCGCGCATCCTGCAGGAAGCGCTCGACGCCATAGACATAGATCGGATTGTAGTAGCCCATCAGAACGATCGGCGTGTCGTGCCCGGCGCCCCGGAATTCCGCGACCATCGCCAGCGTTTTCTTCAGCGTCTGGCCGGCCTTCAGCGCGCGCTGGCCGGCGAGCTGGACGGGGATGCCGTCGGCCATCGGGTCGGTGAAGGGCACGCCGAGCTCGATGATGTCGGCGCCGGCCGCGGGCAGGGCGGTCAGGATCGCGGCCGAGGTGGCGAGGTCGGGGTCGCCCGCGGTGACGAAGGTCACGAGCGCGGCGCGGCCCTCGGACGCGCAAGCCTGGAAACGGGCCTGGATACGAGCCTGGCCGGTGGCGGTCTGGGGATCGGTCATGGGCTGAGCGGTTAGCATGACGCGCGCGGGCTGGCGAGAGGGTTGCGCTTGCGCGCACTGGCGGCCTGCGTCACATCCCACCGGTCATGCGCGCCTTCGACACGCCCCTCCCGATCGACGCCGTCCTCGGCGATCTTGCGGCCGCCCTGCGCAACAGGCCGAACGCCGTGCTCGTTGCGCCGCCCGGTGCCGGCAAGACCACGCGCGTGCCGCTCGCTCTGCTCGACGAGCCCTGGGCGAAGGGCGGCAAGCTGATCGTCTTGGAGCCGCGCCGGCTGGCGGCACGCGGCGCCGCCTCCCGCATGGCGCAGACGCTGGGCGAGCGTGTCGGCGACACCGTCGGCCTGCGCGTCCGGCTCGGCTCAAAGATCGGCCCCAAGACGCGCATCGAGGTCGTCACCGAGGGCGTTTTCGCCCGCATGATCCTGGACGATCCGGCGCTCGATGGCGTTGCCGCCGTTCTCTTCGACGAGTTTCACGAGCGCTCGCTCGATGCCGATTTCGGGCTTGCGCTCGCGCTCGATGCGCAGGCCGGCCTGCGCGAGGATCTGCGCATCCTGGTGATGTCGGCGACGCTGGATGGGGCCCGCGTCGCCAGATTGCTCGGCCAGAGCGAGCCAGACACAGTGCCGGTGATCGAGAGCCAGGGCCGGGCCTTCCCGGTCGAGACCCGCTATCTCGGCCGCGAGCCGCTGAAGCGCATCGAGGACCAGGTCGCCGATGCGGTGCTGCTGGCGCTCGCCGAACAGCCGGGCTCACAGCTCGTCTTCCTGCCCGGACAGGGCGAGATCAGGCGGGTCGAGGAACGGTTGCGCGAGCGCATCCGCGACAGGGATGTCGAGATCGCGCCGCTCTATGGCGCACTCGACCAGGCCGAGCAGGACCGCGCCGTGCTGCCGGCGCCGTCCGGGCGCCGCAAAATCGTGCTCGCCACCGCGATCGCCGAGACCTCGCTGACGATCGAGGGCGTGCGCGTGGTGATCGATTCAGGGCTCGCCCGCGTGCCGGTCTACGAGCCCGATCTCGGCGTGACGCGTCTCGAGACCCGTCGTGCCAGCCGCGCCGCCTGCGACCAGCGCCGCGGTCGCGCCGGCCGTACGGAACCCGGCATCTGCTACCGCCTCTGGGAGGAAGCCGGCAACGGCGCGCTGGAGGCCTTCGCCCGCCCCGAGATCCTCTCGGCCGACCTCGCCCCGCTGCTGCTCGACTGCGCCGCCTGGGGCGTATCGGAGCCCACCAGCCTCGCCTTCCTCGATCCGCCCCCAGTACCGGCCCTGAAGGAGGCGCGCAGCCTGCTGACCGGCCTCCATGCGCTGGATGGCGACGGGCGGATCACGCCGGAGGGCAAGACGCTTCAAATCCTGCCGCTGCCGCCGCGCCTCGCCCGCATGGTCGTGGTGGCGGCGGGTTTCGGACAGGCTGGAGCGGCTGCCCTGCTGGCGGCGCTCCTGGTCGAGCGCGGCCTGGGAGGCGATGCGATCGACCTGTCGGAGCGGCTCGACCGGCTGGAGCGTGAGAGAGGCGGCCGCGCCGCCGATATGCGCCGCCTCGCCGAGGGCTGGGCCCGAGCCGCCGAGCGGGCCGCAGGGTCGTCGAGCCCCCGCGAAACCCTGTCGGTCGGGCTTCTCCTCGCCTTCGCCTATCCTGAACGCGTCGCCAAGGCACGCAGCGCCGGTTCGGGCCAGTATCTCCTCGCCAATGGCCGCGGCGCCACCCTGGAGGCGGCCCAGCGCCTCGCCCGCGAGACCCATCTTGTGATCGCGGAGATGACCGGCGCGGCCCAGCAGGCGCGCATCCTCTCGGCCGCGCCCTTCACGGAGCCCGACATCGCCTGGCTCGTCGCCGAAGGACTCTCGCCCTTCGTGATCGAGGACCGCAGCGAGACGACCTTCGACCGGACCGCCCGTGCGCTGCGCGTGCGGGCAGTGCGGCGCTACGGCGCCCTCAGCCTCGCCGAGCGGCCGCTGCCGGCCGAGCCGACGCTGGCGAATGCGACCGTCCTCGCGGAGGGCATCGCCGCGCTCGGCATCGGCCTGCTGCCCTGGACCAGGGCGCAGCGGCAGTTGCGCGAGCGCGTCGGGTTTCTGCGACGGGCCGCTTCGGAGGCCCGCGCGAGGGATGCCTGGCCCGATCTCTCGGATGAGGGGCTGGCCTCCGATGCTGCCCTCTGGCTCGCGCCTCACCTGATCGGGCGGGCTTCGCTGGCGGCGATCGAGCCCGGCGATCTCGACGGGGCGCTGGCGGAGCTTTTGCCCTGGGAGCTGAAGCGGCGGCTCGAGGCCGAGGCACCGACCCATTTCACCGCGCCGACCGGCTCCAGCCTCGCCGTCGATTACGCCGCCGAAGCCGGCCCGACGATCTCGGTGCGCGTGCAGGAGCTCTTCGGACTGTCGAGGCATCCGGCGCTTGCCGGCGGGCGGGTGCCGCTGGTGCTGGAACTGCTCTCGCCCGGCCACAAGCCGGTCCAGATCACCCGCGACCTGCCGGGCTTCTGGCGCGGCTCCTGGGCGGCGGTCAAATCCGAGATGAAGGGCCGCTACCCCCGCCATCCCTGGCCCGACGACCCCGCCGCCGCCCCACCGACGACGCGGGCCAAGCCGCGCGGGACGTGAGGGGCTCGCCGTCATGCTCGCCCTTGTGGCGAGCATCCACGTCTTGAACACAGGTCTCGACCAGTGAAGACGTGGATGGTCGGGACAAGCCCGACCATGACGAGGGCGTCGATTCCCTGCGAGCTGCCGCCGCTAATTCCCCATCCGGTCGCGCCATTGCCGTTCGCCGGACATGCAACTGGCGTTGGTACCGGTGGATTGCGCCTTCTGCACCACGGCTTCTCCTTCGCGCGGCAGCTCCGCGATCTCGCGGATCAGCTTGGTGCGCGTCGCGTCAACGAACTGGTGGCGCTCGCGGATCGGGATGACGAAGGCGCCCGGCCCCGTGACGACGCAGTCCCTGTAGTAGAGGTCGAGGTTGTCGAGGTCGAAATAGCTGGCCTGCTTCAGCATCACCGGCAGCCCGTTGATACTGATGCCCTTGGCGGCAGCCTCGTCGCGGGCGACGGTCACGGGGCGCCCGTCATTGTTGGCGCCGTCTCCGGAGATGTCGATCACCTTTCGCAGCGGCACGACATTCGCCTGCTCGATCAGCTGGACGCCGAGATCGATCGCGGCTGAGATCGAGGTGCGACGGCCCCGACGGGTCTGGGCCTCGCCGAGTTCCTCCGCGAAGGCGATGGCCGATTGCGGTGTGTCGATGATCGTCCAGGGTTTGACGACATGCTGGAAATGTCCGCCCGCCCATTCGAAATAGGTCACGGCGATCTTGCCGATCGCCCCCTTGGCAATGGCGTCGTGCAGCGGCTTGGAGCGGAAGGCCTCGATATAGCCGTTGCGCTGCAAGGCGAGCTCGTCGAGATCCATCGAGAACGAGACGTC
Organism: Allobosea thiooxidans; assembly: GCA_943372485.1. Lineage (GTDB taxonomy): Bacteria > Pseudomonadota > Alphaproteobacteria > Rhizobiales > Beijerinckiaceae > Allobosea > Allobosea thiooxidans_A. The sequence continues at coordinate 33,966 of CALRYW010000006.1, read as the reverse complement.
GACCGCCAGAACCAGCGCGACATCGACCTCTTCGGGGGGGCCGGCAGCCGACTGGGCATGGGCAGCGGCCGGGAACACTGCCGCAGCCAGAGTCAAGAGACCGCACAGCCAGCGCCGCATCGCCACCTCCGTCATCCCATCGTGACGAAACTGTGCTCCTGCTTTCGATTCGTTCCAAGTCCTAAAGGTGGGCGGTCACCGCTCCGTGAGCAGGCCTCACACCGCCGCTCGCCGCCGCTCGACGATCGCGATGGCAGCCGCAAGCGCGTCCTCGACCGTCAGGGCCGAGGTGTCGAGGATCACCGCATCCTCAGCGGCCTTGAGCGGCGCGTCGCTGCGGCCGGAATCGCGCGCGTCGCGTCGGCGGATATCGGCCAGGATGCCGTCGAAGGGAGCGGTCTCGCCGCGCCCGGCCAGCTCCTTGTGGCGCCGTGCGGCGCGGACCTCCGGCGTGGCGGTGACGAAGAGCTTGGCCTGCGCCTGCGGGCAGATCACCGTGCCGATGTCGCGGCCGTCGAGTACGGCCCCGCCGGGCTGCGCGGCGAAGCGCCGCTGCCGTTCGATGAGCCCGCTGCGCACCGCCGGCATCGCGGCGACCACCGAGGCGGCCTCGCCGATCTCGCGGCCGCGCAGGGCCTCCTCCGCACAGGCGCCTTCGTCGAAGCGGGACACGACATCGCCGGCGGCCGCCGCGTCGCGCAGATCATGCCCCGCGTCGAGCATGGCCCGCGCGACCATCCGGTAGAGCAGGCCAGTGTCGAGATAGGGCAGGCCGTAATGCGCCGAGAGCCGGCGCGCCAGCGTGCCCTTGCCCGAGGCGGCCGGGCCATCGACCGCGATGACCAGCCCTGCAGGCGGTTGCGTCATCCGATCTCGCCCCCGAGCCCGTTCATCAGGGTGATGAAACTCGGGAAGCTGGTCGCGATCATCGCGCCGTCATCGACCGTCATGGGCTTGTCCGTCGCCAGGCCCATGACCAGGAAACTCATCGCGATGCGGTGGTCGAGATGGGTGACGACGGTGCCGCCGCCCGCGACTGCCCCGCCCGAGCCTTCGACGACGAGATCGTCGCCCTCGATCGCGCAGGTCACGCCCGCCGCCTTCAGCCCGGCCTCCACGGCCGCCAGCCGATCGGATTCCTTGACGCGCAGCTCCTGCAGGCCGCGCATCCGCGTCGTCCCGGTCGCGAAGGAGGCGGCCACCGCCAGCACCGGGTACTCGTCGATCATCGACGGAGCCCGCTCGGGCGGGACCGTCACGCCTTTCAGGCCGGACGCGCGCACGCGCAGCGTCGCCACCGCCTCGCCGCCCTCATTGGCCTCGCTCTCGACGGTGATGTCGGCGCCCATCTCGCGCAGCGTGGTGAGGAGACCCGAGCGCAGCGGGTTGGTCATCACGCTCTCGATCAGCACGTCCGAGCCCGGGACGATCAGGGCGGCGACCAGCGGGAAGGCGGCCGAGGAGGGATCGGCCGGCACCACGATCGGCGCCGCCTGCAGTTCGGGCTGGCCTTTCAGGACGATACGACGGCCATGCTCGCCCTCGGCCGACACCGTCACCTCCGCGCCGAAATGGGTCAGCATCTTCTCGGTGTGGTCGCGGGTCGCCTCCGTCTCGATCACCGTGGTCTCGCCCGGCGCGGCGAGGCCGGCGAGCAGAATGGCGGACTTGATCTGCGCCGAGGCGACCGGCGTCCGGTAGGTGATCGGCAGCGCCTCCTGCGGCCCGCGCAGGGTCAAGGGCACGCGCCCGCCCTCCTCCTGCGAGACGATGACGGTCCCCATCAGGGCGAGCGGGTCGAGGATCCGGCGCATCGGCCGCTTCCGCAGCGAGGCGTCGCCGTCGAAGGTCGTGGTGATCGGATGCGACCCGCACACGCCCATCATCAGCCGCGAGCCCGTGCCGGCATTGCCGAAATCGAGGACCCCGGCCGGCTCGCGCAGGCCACCGACGCCGACACCGCGGACCCGCCAGGAGCCCGGCCCGTCATGGTGGACGGTCGCGCCGAGCGCGCGAGCGGCCTCGGCGGTGCGCATGACGTCCTCGCCCTCGAGCAGCCCCGTCACCTTCGTCTCGCCGATCGCGAGCAGGCCGAAGATCATCGCCCGGTGCGAGATAGACTTGTCGCCGGGAACGCGGACACGCCCGCGCAGCGGGCCGCAGCGGCGTGCGGAAACGGGAACGGAGGTGTGAGCGTGGGCCACGGTTGACTTCTTCTGCAGGCTGGTCGATCGGAAACGGCGTGGCCTAGCATGCCCGCACGGCAGGCGTCACGCCCGCGTTCGTCCCCGCGCTGCCTTGCGAGGGCGAGGTAATCCCGCCGCTGCGGTCATGTTCACGGCGCAGCCTGCGAATCAGCATTTGACAGGGCCGGCCGCCCCGACTAACGGACGCGCCTGCTTTTCAGAACATGAATGATTGAAGGTCCGACGCAGTGGCGAAACCGGAACTTGGAACCAAGCGCGTTTGCCCGACGACGGGGCGCAAATTCTATGACCTGAACAAGGACCCGATCGTCTCGCCTTACACGGGACAGTCCTATCCGCGCTCGATGTTCGAGCCGCAGGCGAAGGCGGTTGCTGCCGCCGCGGCCAAGCCCGACGAGGACGAGGTCGAGGCCGCCGACAGCGCCGTCGAACTCGTCTCGCTCGACGAGGCCGATGCCGAGGCGTCCGAAAAGGACGTCGTCGTCACCAGCGAGGACGACATCGAGGTCGAAGACGATGTCGCGCCCGATGACGACACCTTCCTGGAAGAGGACGAGGAAGGCGACGACGACGTCGCCGACCTGATTGATGGTGACATCGAGGGCGACGAGGACGTCTGAACCCCTCCCGCCGGAGCGGCGAAAAAGAATGACGATCAGGCGACATTCGGCGCTTGAGTCTTCCTCCGCTCCCGCCTATAGAGCGCTTCGCCGCTGACGCGGCGACCCGGTTCCGGGACGATGCGAGGCGAAAGCCCGGCGATCTGAGACCGACAAGACCCCGGCCGACCCCCATGTCCGCCGGCTGAGAGTGGGGCCATAGCTCAGTTGGGAGAGCGCTTGAATGGCATTCAAGAGGTCGGCGGTTCGATTCCGCCTGGCTCCACCATCTCCCTCTCAAAACAGTCCCTGATCCGGATCGATGGCTTCGGCCTTTGGGGCACTGGTCGCTTGCGACGGGGCGGTGCCGGACGGCGCGATGCGCGCGCTTGCGTGCGGGTATCGCCGCCCCGACGACCTTTGGGAGGGGATGAGGTCGGGGCGGCGAAGTGTTCAGCCGCGATGCAGCGACCAGTCCTTAATCGCGCGAGCGCGCCATCCGGTTCACCCGCGACACTGACATCGACGGCGTCAGGCCGCCGCGGCGAATTCGACCTCGAAAGGGGCGATGGTGACCGCGCCCGCGTTCACCGTGACCAATGTGTTGTCGGCGAGAGGCTGCCAGCAGTCCCGCGCCGCATCCACCGGCTCGGAGGCGACCACGACGCTGTCGCCGCGCTGGCAGACATAGAGGCTCGGCGGCTTGTTGTCCGAGGCCCAGCGGACCGCGTGAATCGTCTCGCCATCGGAGAGCGCCGCGGCGCAGCGCAGCGGCTCGCTCGTGCCGGTCTGCCGCATCAGCGCCAGTGCGTCGCCGAGCGAGGCTGCCAGAGCCTTGGCGGGCGCCATCCCGTCCTCGATCCGCGCCAGGGTGAGCAGGAACAGGGCTTCCGAATCCGTGGTGCCGACGCGGGCGCCATAGAGCGAATCGGGAATCAGCCCCTCGAGCCGGCGGCGAATCAGGCCGTAGCCGCCGATCTGCCCATTGTGCATGAAGAGGTGCCGGCCATGGGCGAAGGGGTGGCAGTTCGCGCGTGTCGTCGCGGTGCCGGTGGCGGCCCTGACATGCGCGAAGAACAACGAGGAGCGGACCTGTTTCGCGATCGAGAGCAGGTTTTCGTCCGCCCAGGCCGGGCGCACCTCGCGATACTGGCCGGGCTCGGGCCGGTCGCCATACCAGCCGACGCCGAAGCCGTCGCCATTCGTGCCGGTCTTGGTCTCCGCGGCATGGAGCGACTGGTGGATCAGCGAATGGCAGGGCGCCGCGACGAGGTCCTCGAGGAAGACGGGAACGCCGGAATAGGCGAGGAAGCGGCACATGGCAGGGTCCGAATCGCGTGAGGTCCGCAAAGCGCGGAGAAGATTATTCTCCCGAAATGCGTCGCGCGCAAATCCGGCCGCCGCGGTTTCAGCCGGCCATCCGCTCGGTTGCAGGCATCCTGGCCATCGTATAACCGTCGCCCGACAACACGCGACAACCACAGGAAAGTGGAGCGGGGGAATGGCGAGAACGATCGGTCGCGCGGGGATCGCCGCCGCCCTGCTGCTGTGCCTCCCGGCCGGGCCGGCCCTTGCCGCGACCGGAATCGACGGAGCCTCGATGGGCGTGCTCTGGGCCCTGCCCTTCACCGGCATGCTTCTCTCGATCGCGCTGGGCCCGATCCTGTTCCCGCATTTCTGGGAGCTGAACTACGGCAAGTTCGCCGCATTCTGGGCGGCGCTGGTTCTGGTTCCGCTCGTCGCGCTGCGCGGTTTCGAGCCGGCGCTCGGCGCACTCGCCCACACCGCCCTGCTCGAATACATCCCTTTCATCATCCTGCTCTTCGCCCTGTTCACGATCGCCGGCGGCATCCTGATCATGGGCAACCTGCACGGGACGCCCGCGACCAACACGGCCCTGCTGGCGATCGGCACGCTGATGGCGAGCTTCGTCGGGACGACGGGAGCCTCGATCATCATGATCCGCCCGGTGCTGCGCGCCAATGACAGCCGTCGCCACAACGTCCATGTCGTCGTCTTCTTCATCTTCCTGGTCTCGAACATCGGCGGTTCGCTGACGCCCCTCGGCGACCCGCCGCTCTTCCTCGGCTTCCTGCGCGGGGTCGACTTTTTCTGGACCACGACTCATCTCCTGCCCGAGACGCTGATGGCCGTCGCGATCCTTCTGGCTGTGTTCTACGTCCTCGACGGCTGGTTCTACCGCAAGGAAGAGGGCATGCCCTCGCTCCAGGATCCGACCCCCGATCGCGACATCAAGCTCTACGGCAAGGTCAATTTCATCCTGCTCGGCGGCGTCATTGCTGCGATCCTGATGTCGGCGAGCTGGAAGCCGGGCATCGCCCTCGATATCCTGGGCTCGAAGGTCGAGATCCAGAACGTCGTGCGCGACGTCGTCCTGCTCGCCCTGGCGGGCCTCTCGCTCAGGCTGACGCCGAAACCCGTGCGGGCCGGCAACGAATTCACCTGGGGGCCGATCCTCGAGGTCGCCAAGCTCTTCGCGGGCATCTTCGTCTGCATCATCCCCGTCCTGGCGATGCTGCAGGCCGGCCGCAACGGCGCCTTTTCTGGCCTCGTCGCGCTGGTGACCAATCCCGACGGCAGCCACAACACGGTCGCCTATTTCTGGATGACGGGGCTGTTGTCCTCCTTCCTCGACAATGCGCCGACCTATCTCGTTTTCTTCGAATTGGCGGGCGGCGACCCGAAGGTGCTGATGACGACGGGCGCCCTCACGCTGGCGGCGATTTCGGCCGGCGCGGTCTTCATGGGGGCCAACACCTATATCGGCAACGCGCCCAATTTCATGGTCTACGCCATCGCCAAGGACCGGAAGGTCAAGATGCCGAGCTTCTTCGGCTACATGGCCTGGTCCGGCGCGATCCTGATCCCGATCTTCATCCTGCAGACGCTGATCTTCTTCCGCTGAGCGACCCCAATGAAAACGCCCGCCGGTTCGGACCGTCGGGCGTTTTCGCTTGTTCGGACGGCGCTTCGGACCCGCTGTGCGGGGACTGGAGCGGGTGGCAGGGCCTCAGCTCGCGATCTTGAGCCCCTTGCGGGCGGCGCCGGCGCTCTCCTCGCGGCGGCCCTTGGCGGCCTCCATGTCGAGGGTGAGCATGAAGTCGGCGATCCGGGGGGCGATCTCGGAGCGGAAGCGCGAGCCGTTGAAGACGCCGTAATGACCGACGCCCAGCTGCAGATAGTGCACGCGCTTGTCGTCGGGAATGTTCGGGCAGAGGTCATGGGCGGCCTGGGTCTGGCCGACCCCGGAGATGTCGTCCTTCTCGCCCTCGACCGTCATCAGCGCGACGCGGCGGATGGCCGTGCAGTCCACCGGCTTGTCGCGATGCATCATCGTGCCCTTGGGCAGCGCGTGCTCGACGAAGACGGTCTCGACGGTCTGGAGATAGAACTCGGCCGTCAGGTCCATCACCGCCATGTACTCGTCGTAGAAGTCGCGATGCTTCTCGGCCGAGTCGCCGTCGCCGGCGATCAGGTGCTTGTACATCTCGTAATGGGCGCTGACATGGCGGTCGATGTTCATTGCCATGAAGCCGGAGAGCTGCATGAAGCCGGGATAGACGTCCCGGAACGTGCCCGGATGCGGGAAGGGCACCTTGGTGATGCAATTGCGGCGGAACCAGTCGGTGCCGCGCTCCATCGCCAGGCAGTTCACCGCGGTGGGCGAGCGGCGCGTGTCGATCGGTCCGCCCATCAGCGTCATCGAGCGGGGAGCGCAGGGGTCACTCTCGGCCTCCATCCGGGCGGCGGCGGCCAGCACTGGCACCGAGGGCTGGCAGACGGCCATGACATGGGTCTCCGGACCCAGCATCTGCAGCATGGCGATGACGTAGTCGATATAGTCGTCGAGATCGAAGCGGCCCGCCATCAGCGGCACGAGCCGGGCGTCGATCCAGTCGGTGATGTAGACCTCGTGCCCGGGCAGGAAGGCCTCGACCGTTCCGCGCAGCAGCGTGGCGTAGTGGCCCGACATCGGTGCGACGATCAGCACCTTGGGCTGCGGCTTGCGACGCCCCTCGATGCGGCGGTCGAAATAGACCATCCGGCAGAACGGGCGCTCCCAGACGACACGCTCCTCGACCGCGACCTTGACACCGTTGATCGTGGTCTCCGCCAGTCCGAAGGCCGGCTTGCCGTAGCGACGTGTCGTGCGCTCGAACAGCTCGCAGGAGGCTGCGATGGTCCGCCCCATCGGCGTGTACGTCAGCGGGTTGGCGGGATTGCGGAAGGCGAGATGCAGCGCGTCGGAGACACCCCGGGCCGGGCTGAGCATCATGTGAGCCGCTTCATAGGCATGGTAAGCGAACGACATGGCAGCTCCGTACATGCGAACTCGATCCTTCCGGCGCAGCGTCGATGCCGCGCCGCAGCATGAACGCAGCCTATGCCTAATTTGTTCTCATTCAACCCTTCAAAAGGCTAAGATTTCACTCTCATCACGATTGCCCCCAGTTTGTCGTGCTCCGGCGGGCTGCGCTTGACCCCCGCCTTGCCCATGGTTCAGACACAGTCATGACCTCGTTTGACGTTACGACACTCGCCCTTGGCCGCGTGAATCGTCACCTGCGTCTCGACACGCTCGTGCGCCTGCGCTGGCTCGCCATTGCCGGGCAGAGCCTCGCCGTGGCGGGCGTCCATTTCGGGCTCGGCTTTTCGCTGCCCTTCGGCTGGTGCTTCACGGCGATCGCCGTCTCATCCTGGCTGAACATCGCGCTGCGCATCCGCTTTCCGCTCAGCCACAGGCTGAAGCCGGGCGCGGCGACGGCCCTGCTCGCCTTCGACATCGTGCAGCTTTCGGTGCTGCTGTACCTCACCGGCGGGCTTCAGAACCCGTTCTCGATCCTGCTGCTGGCGCCGGTGATGATCTCCGCCACCGCGCTGCCACCGCAGCGGACGCTCCTGCTCGGCGTCATCGCGATCGCGGCGGCCACCCTGGTCAGCCTCGTCCATCTGCCGCTGCCCTGGGCGGGGCCGGACCGGCCGTTCCTGCCCCCGCATTACCAGATCGGCAATTGGGCCGCCCTCGTGCTCGGCCTCGGGTTCACCGGAATTTACGCCTGGCGCGTCGCCAAGGAAGCGCGCGATCTGTCGGATGCCCTGGCGGCGACGGAGCTCGTCCTGGCGCGCGAACAGCATCTCTCCCAGCTCGACGGGTTGGCGGCTGCCGCGGCCCACGAATTGGGCACACCGCTCGCGACCATTGCGCTCGTCGCCAAGGAACTGGCGCGGCTGGCCCCGCCGGACGGGGAGATGGCCGACGACATCGCCCTGCTGCGCGAGCAGGTCGAGCGCTGCCGTGGCATCCTCGGCAAGCTCGCCTCGCTGCAGGATGACGATGGCGGCCCGCTCGACCGGCTCGGCCTGCGCCTGCTGATCGAGGAAGCGGCCGGCCCGCAGCGCCCCTTCGGCGTGCCCTTCGCGATCGTGATGACCGGCGAGAAGCCCGAGCCGGTCTGCCGCCGCAATCCGGGCATGATCTACGGGCTCGGCAATATCGTAGACAACGCAGTCGACTTCGCCCGCTCGACCGTGACGATCACGGCCGAATGGAACCAGGAACAGGTCATGCTCACCATTGCGGATGACGGCCCGGGCTTCCCGCCCGACGTCCTGCTGAGGGCCGGGGATCCCTATCTCACCGACGGCGCCAGCGAGACGCGGGCGGGCGGGGGCCTCGGGCTCGGCCTTTTCATCGCCAAGACCTTGCTGGAGCGGGGCGGGGCCGCGATCGAGTTTTCGAACCTGCCCGCGCCGGCCACCGGCGCCTGTGTGCGCATGATCTGGCTGCGCGAGGCTTTCGAGATCGACGTGCCGCCGGCGGGCCCTAACAAGGCGGAAGCGGCGATCCTACATAGAGTTGGCTCATGAACGCCCGTCCAGCCCGCAGCGCGGCCCACCTTGCGGCCAAGGTCTCCGGGACAGAGCCGGGCCGGAGGATATGATGGTTCAGGACATGCTGGCCGAACAGCTCCCGGTCGCCGCGGCGGCGGACATGTCGCTGCTGCTCGTCGATGACGACAAGCCCTTCCTGACTCGGCTCGCCCGGGCGATGGAAAGCCGGGGCTATGCTGTGCGCATCGCCGATAGCGTCAGCGCCGGCATCGCGGCGGTGGACGATCGGGCGCCGGCCTTCGCGGTGATCGATCTGCGGCTCGCTGACGGCAACGGGCTCGACGTCATCGCCCGGCTGAAGGAACGTCGTCCCGAGGCCCGTGGCGTTGTGCTGACCGGCTATGGCAATATCGCCACCGCCGTCAGCGCCGTGAAGCTCGGGGCCTTCGATTTCCTGGCGAAGCCGGCGGATGCCGACGAGATCCACGCGGCCCTGGCGGCGGCGCGCGATGCGCGGCCCCAGCCGCCTGAGAACCCGATGTCAGCGGACCGCGTCCGCTGGGAGCATATCCAGCGCGTCTACGAGCTGTGCAACCGCAATGTCTCCGAGACGGCGCGACGTCTCGGCATGCATCGCCGCACCCTGCAGCGCATCCTGGCCAAGCGCGCGCCGCGTTGACGGCAGGCGCCTGGCCGCTTCGCCGTCTCATCGCGGCGCGGCGGGATCCTCCAGTCCCACCAGCCGCGCGGCCGCCAGTCGGCCGAAGGCGATCGTCAGCGCCTTGCGCCGGGCCGGCGCGAGCGGATGGCGCGGTGCCTCGCGGATCAGCGCGCCGCCATAGCCGTCGGCGACGATCAGGCCGACATCGTCGGGCAGGATCTCGACCGGGAATTCCGGCGCCACGGCGAAGAGGAAGGCATCGCAGTACTCGCGATAATCCGGCCATTTGCCGTCGATGCGATAGTCTTCGATGCCGGATTTGACCTCGATGACCAGCAGATCTCCGGAGGGAGACAGCGCCACGATGTCGCCGCGGCGGCCGTTGGCGAAGGTCATTTCGGTGACGGTTGCATAGCCGCGTTCGCGCAGGTGCCGGGCGGCACCGCGACAGACGCTGCGGGTGATGTCGGGCCGCCGCCGCGCCCGTTCCAGAGGAAGATCGATAGTGGACATGCCGCATGTTCCCTCTTTGTACCGATTCGGGCAAGGCGCAAGCGCGACGGCGCCCGTGCGGGCGGGATGGGGCTCCCACTGACTCGCGTCATGCTCTAGGGATGGCCCGACATCGTTCCGGTTCATCTGCATCGTGCCCCAGCCCCTCGCTCTCCTTCTGGTCCTGGCGGTCGCCGCCGCCGTCTCGGCCCTGCTCTGCGTGCTGCTGCGGCCGCTGCTGATGCGCTATGCGCTGGCACGGCCCAATGCCCGCTCGAGTCATCGCGTCCCCACGCCCCAGGGCGGCGGGATCGCCGTCCTCGGCGGTCTTGTCGCCGCGCTCGGCCTGACCCTGGCCGTGCTGCCGCCGGTGCCGGGCCTGGGCGGCCTCGCCTTCGTCGTGGCGGCGAGCGTCGTCCTCGCGCTGGTGGGCGCCTGGGACGACATCCGCCCGCTCTCCCCCGGCCTGCGCCTCGGGCTGCAGGCGCTCTGCGTCGCGGTCGTCATCGTCTATGCCGCGCCCGACATCCGGCTGTTTCCCGCAGCCCTGCCCCTCGCGGTGGAGCGTCTGCTCGCTCTGCTCGCCGGCCTCTGGTTCGTGAACCTGACGAATTTCATCGATGGGCTCGACTGGATCACCGTCGCCGGTTTCGTGCCGCTGGCCGGCGCTCTTGCGCTCGCCGGCGCCCTCGGGATCGTCGATGCCGCGACGGGAGCGCTGGCGGCGGCGCTCTGCGGCGGGCTCATCGGCTTCGCGCCCTTCAACAAGCCGGTGGCGCGGCTCTTCCTCGGCGATGTCGGCTCGCTCCCGATCGGGCTGCTCGGCGCCTATCTGCTCTATCGGCTGGCCGGGAACGGGGCGCTGGCGGCGGCGCTGATCCTGCCCCTCTACCCTGTGACCGACGCCACCCTGACGCTGCTGCGCCGGCTGGCGCGGCGGGAGCGCGTCTGGGAAGCGCATCGCTCGCATTTCTACCAGCAGGCGACGACGAACGGCCACGCTGTCCTGGCCGTGGTGACGCAGGTGGCCGGGCTCAATCTCGCCCTCGTCCTGCTGGCGGGCCTGACGCTGCTGCTGCCGATGCCGTGGGCGCAACTCGTCTGCCTGGCCGCGGCTGTGCTCCTGACGGCGCTGCTGCTGCGGCGCTTCGCGCGGCCGGCGACCTCCGCATGAACGGCGAGCGCGTTCTCGTCACCGGGGCCGGTGGCTTCGTCGGCCCCCATGTCGTCGCGGCGCTGCTGGCGGCCGGATACCGCGTCCGCATCGCCCAGAGAGCCGCGGCCGCGCCGCCGCCAGGAACCGAGGGCGTCGTCACCGGCGATCTCGCCGCGCCCATCGACTGGACGGCCGCACTGGCCGGCGTGTCGCATGTCGTCCACCTCGCCGGTCTCGCACATGCCGGGCCGGGCCTCGACGAGGCGCTCTATCGGCAAATCAACACGCAGGCGACGCTCGACCTTGCCCGCGCAGCCTACCGGGCCGGCGTTTCGCGCTTCGTCTTCATCTCGTCCATCAAGGCGCAGACGGGGGCGTTCGACGGCCCGCCCCTGCGCGAGGATGACCCGCCTGCGCCCGACGATGCCTATGGCCGTTCCAAGCTCGCCGCCGAGCAGGGGCTTGCCGGTCTCGATCTCGACTGGCTGGCGCTGCGCCCCGTGCTGGTCTACGGGCCGGGGGTCAAGGCCAATATGGCGGCGCTGGTCCGGCTGGCGCGTCTGCCGCTGCCCCTTCCGCTCGGCGCGCTGACGGCGCCGCGCTCGCTGCTGGCGGTCGAGAACCTCGCCGATGCGGTCCTGTTCGCCCTGACGCCGCGATGCCCGATGCGGCGCGCCTTCACCCTGGCCGATCCGGAGCCGATCGGCGTGGCCGGAATCCTGACCGCCCTGCGGGCCGGCCTCGACCGGGGGCCGGGGCTGATCGCGGTGCCGACGGGGCTGCTGCGCTGGGGCGCGCGCCTGGCCGGGCGGGAGGAGGCCTTCGCCAAACTCGGGGGCAGCCTGGTGGCGCGGCCAGAGGGTCTGCTCAGGGCCGGCTGGCGGCCGCCAGCCGAGACGGTTCCGGCGCTCCGTCGCCTGGCGACGCGCTCTGCCGCCGGCTGAAATCGGGGATCGCCTCGTCGAGGATCGAATCCGCCGCAGTCCGGTCATCCGCCTTCAGCGCCAGCTCGAGGCGCGCCAGCCAGCCCTGCAGCCGGGCGCGGTTGGCGAAGACGGGCTTGGCCGCCATGACGCCGTCGAGGCCGGTCTCCGCCATCGGCTCGTCGCGCGCGAACAGGATCTCGTTCATGCGCTCGCCGGGCCTGACGCCGGTCACGACGATCTCGATGTCCTCGCCCGGCTCGAAGCCGGCGAGGCGGATCATCCGCTCGGCAAGGTCCATGATGCGCACAGGCTGGCCCATCTTCAGCACATAGACCGCGGCCCGCTCCGCCTCGACACCATCCGGCCGGGCATGCGAGGCGGCGGTCAGGACGAGGTCGCAGGCCTCGCGGATCGTCATGAAATAGCGGATCATGTCGGGGCTGGTGACGGTCAGCGGCCCGCCGCGCGCGATCTGGGCTTTGAACTTCGGCACCACGGAGCCGACCGAGCCCAGCACATTGCCGAAGCGCACGGCGACGAGGCGCATGCCGGCGGCGGCCGCGACGAATTCGGCGTCGCGCGACTGCGCATACATCTCGGCGAAGCGCTTGGTCGCCCCCAGCATCGAGACCGGCTCGATCGCCTTGTCGGTCGAGATCAGCACGAAGATCTTGGCGTTGGCCGCGATCGCCGCGTCGGTGACGTTGACCGAGCCGAAGATGTTGGTCTTGACGCCCTCGCTCCAGTCCGCCTCGAGATAGGGCACATGCTTGAGCGCCGCGGCATGGATGACGATGTCTGGGGCGAAAGCGGTGAACAGCGCCGTGATCCGGTCCCGGTCGCGCACATCCGCCAGGACGCCCGACACGATCGTGGCATGCTCCTGGACAAGAAGCTGTTCGGTGATCTGGAAGAGGGCAGGCTCCGAACTCTCGACGATCAACAGTTCGGCCGCGCCGAAGGCGGTACAGCGCAGGCAGATCTCGGAGCCGATCGAGCCGCCGCCGCCGGTGACGATGACGCGCTTGCCCTTCAGGAAGGCGCCCAGCCGCTCGCGGTCGATCCGAACCGTCGAGCGGACCAGCAGATCCTCGATTTCGAGGGGAGCGAGTTCGGAATCGCGCGCGCCGCCTTCCCCCAGGCTGTCGATCCGCGAGATCGGCAGGGCGAGCTTGCGGGTCCGCGCCAGCCATTTGTCTGGTTCGGCCTCGGGCAGCAGCGCGCTCGGGGTCGCGACGATCCTGCGGAAGCCCTCGCCCCGCTCGGCCGCGTCTCCGGCGATCTGCTCGATCTGCGAGAGGAGGCCGAGCACGCGCACGCCGCGGATCGTCTGACCGAGATCGTCGGCGCGCGGCGAGAGGATGCCGGCCGGCCGCAGACGGCGCATCGTGCCGGCCTCCATGGCCCGGATCACCATCTCGACCTCGAAACCACGTCCCAGCAGCAGCGCCGGCAGCGAGGCCTCGCGGGCGGCATGGCTGCGCGACCGCCAGAACTTGAAATAGCGATAGGCCAGCCGTGGACCGCCGAGCAGGGCGATCTGGACCAGCCAGTAGAGGGCGATGCTGATCTTGCCGAAATAGAAGGCGCCGTAGAAATCCGGCGAGATCAGCACGTAGTCGATCACGACCAGCGACAGCGTCAGGATCGTGCTCGCCTTGACGATGTTCGACAGGTCCGGCAGCGACGCGAAGCGCCATTTCGAGCGGTAGAGCGAGAACAGCCAATAGACCAGGCCGCCATAGGCGACGAAGGCCGGCAGGAAGCGGGGCAGATAGCGCAGATGTTCCTCGAGCTGCTGGCCTTCGAAGCGGATGACGAAGACGAGCCAGATCGCGAGCGCCGTTGCCACGAGATCGTGGGCGATGACGGCGAGCTTCTTGAAGCTCTGCTTGGAAGATTGGGCCATGACGGGCGGGGTATCCTGCTCCCTCGGCGGCTTGTCAACGCGGCGGCCGCCGCGCGGACGCGCCGGACCGTCAGCCCGCAGGCTTCGGCGCCTCCAGCGCGGCCATGATGAACGCGATCATCTCCTCGGCGGAGGGCCCTGGAATACGCTCGCATTGCGCCATCAGCAGGGGGTGCTGGAATCGCATCATGGCTGTGCGGATGCATTGCGTGGCAGCAACCGGCTCGATCGCGCGGAACTCGCCACTGGCGACGCCTTCGGCCACGACCCGGCCGAGAAGCGCATCGAAACGCTCGATATGGCCGAGGATGGCGTCCCAGCTCTCCTCCATCGCGGCGCAGACCATCTCCTGCATGCGCTGCTGGTCGGCGAAACGGGCCTGATTGATCCGGTGCGAGGTCAGCAGCATGTCGCGCAGGCGGGCGCCGGCCGGGCGCGGCTCGGCGATGATCAGCGACAGCGACTCCTCCAGCTCGCCCTTGAAGCGCGCCAGCACCGCTTCGTTGATCGACTTCTTGGAGTCGAAGAACCGGTAGACATTGGCCGGGCTCATCCGCAGCGACTTGGCGATGTCGGCGACGGTCGTCTTCTGGTAGCCGATGTCGCGGAAGAAGCGCTCGGCCGTGTCGACGATGCTCTGCCTCGTATCGCGCTCGGGCTGATTCACGTGCGGGGCCTGTCCTGTTGGGTCGGCGGAGATGGATGGGAGCGCGACCGCTATGACGAATTTCGTCATTCGTCAACATTCTGGTGAATAAGCTTTTTCAATACATGCCGTTTGGTCGCCTACGGCGCATGGATCTGGATTGAGCGGCGGTGACGAAGGACGTCGTGAGGGGCGCTCGCCGGGGCGAGCACGCCGTGCTTGGCGGGGTCCCGGCGACAGGCCCGTCAGCCCGGCGCGGGGCGCCGATGGGCCAGCGCGAGAAGGGCCTCGATGTCGAGATGGCGCGCCAGATGCGCCGCCAGCCTGTCCAGCGTCGCCTCGACATCGCTCTCGTAGTTCGTGCCCGACGACAGCGGCGCGCCTGCGATCGCCGCCAGCCAGGCGGCTCGCACGGAATCCGAGGCGAAGACGCCATGGAGATAGCTGCCGACCACGCGGCCGTCGAGGCTCGCCGCGCCTTCGCCGCGATCGTCGACCCGGAATGGCGCCCGCCCACGATCGGCCCCCTCCGTCCGCCCGAGATGGATCTCGTAGGCCTGGCCGGCGGCCGCGCTGGCGACATGCACGAAGCCGGTCTCCCGGACGGTTTTGCGGCCTTCGAGCACGGTCTCGACGTCGAGGAGCCCGAGGCCCGGCGCCTCTCCGGCCGGACCTTCGAGGCCCAGCGGATCGCGCACCACGCGTCCGAGCATCTGGTAGCCGCCGCACAGGCCCAGAACATGGCCGCCGCGCCGGCGATGGGCGAGAATGTCGATGTCCCAGCCCTGCGCCCGCAGCGCGGCGAGGTCGCGCAGCGTCGTCTTCGAGCCGGGCAGGATGACGAGCCCGGCATCGCCGGGCAAGGCCTGGCCCGGCCGCAACAACAGGAGATCGATCGCCGGTTCGAGCTTGAGCGGGTCGAGATCGTCGAAATTGGCGATGCCGGGCAGGACCGGGACGGCGATCTTGAGCCGCGCGCCGGGCCGGGCCGGCGCGCTGCGCAGGTCGAGCCCGTCCTCCGCCGGCAGGCGGGCCGCATCCGCGAACCAGGGCACGACGCCCAGGCAGGGCCAGCCGGTGGCGCGCCGGATCGTCTCGACGCCGTCGGCGAACAGCGCGACCTCGCCGCGGAATCGGTTGACCGCGAAGGCGCGGATCATCGCGCGGTCGGCCTCGTCCAGCACCGCATGGGTGCCGACGAGGCTGGCGATGACCCCGCCGCGATCGATGTCGCCGACCAGCACGGCCGGCACGCCGGCGGCGCGGGCGAAGCCGAGATTGGCGATGTCGCGCGCCCGCAGATTGGTCTCGGCCGGCGAGCCCGCCCCCTCGACCAGCACGAGATCGGCTCCCGAGCAGAGCCGCTCGAAGCTCTCCAGCACCTTCGGCAGGAAATCCCCGCGCCGCGCGAAATCCCCCGAGGGGAGATGCCCGGCCACGCGGCCCTGCAGGATGATTTGGCTGCCGGCTTCGCTCTCGGGCTTCAGCAGCACCGGGTTCATGTCGACATGCGGCGCAATGCGCGCGGCGCGCGCCTGCAGCGCCTGCGCCCGCCCGATTTCGCCCGCGGCCGTGGCGGCGGCGTTGTTGGACATGTTCTGCGGCTTGAACGGCCGCACCGTCAGGCCCCGGTCGGCGAAGAGGCGGCAGAGGCCTGCGACCAGCAGCGACTTGCCGACATTGGAGCCGGTGCCGAGGATCATGAGCGCGGGGGTGCGGGGCGAGGCCATGCGCCTGATTAGGCGGCGGCCGCCGGGGCGGCAACCGTGCGATGCGCTGCGCGGAAAGGGAGGGTCACCGGTTCACGTCAAATCCCGCTGCGCCAAAGGGGCGAAGTCGCAGCAGGTGCCCATCGTGAACCGGCTGAGGCCATTAAGCACTGATCAGTGATGAATGTCAACAATCATCATTTCGCATTGTCTCTGCGAAGGTCGTCGCCTGCGCAAGGTGTGCCAGTCGCCGCGTCATGGTAGAGGCGCCGGAGCACGCTCCTTCCCGCTGCCACGAAGAACCGCCATGAACCCGATCTTCGCCGCCCTTTCGACCAGCGTCTTCGAGGTGATGTCGCAGCTCGCGCGTGACACGGGTGCCGTCAATCTCGGCCAGGGCTTCCCTGATGATCCGGGACCGCTCGACGTGCGCCGCAAGGCGGCCGAGGCCGTCGTCGACGGCTGGAACCAGTATCCGCCGATGATGGGCCTGCCGGAACTGCGGCAGGCGACGGCGACCCATTACAAACACTGGCAGGGGCTCGATCTCGACCCCGGCAGCGAGATCATGGTCACCTCCGGCGCGACGGAGGCCATCGCCGGGGCGCTGATGGCGCTGGTCTCGCCGGGCGACGAGGTCGTGCTCTTCGAGCCGATGTACGATGCCTATGTCCCGCTCGTGCGCCGTGCCGGCGGCATCCCGAAATTCGTGACGCTGCGCCCGCCACATTTCGGCTTGAGCGAGGAAGCGCTCGCCGCCGCATTCTCGCCGCGCACGAAGGTCGTCCTCTTCAACAACCCGCTCAACCCGACAGCGACGATCTTCTCGCCCGCCGATCTCGATCTTCTCGCTGATTTCTGCATCCGCCATGACGCGGTCGCGATCTGCGACGAGGTCTGGGAGCATGTCGTCTTCGACGGCCGGCGGCATGTCCCCGTGCTCGCGCGGCCCGACATGCGCGAGCGCACCGTCAAGATCTCCTCGGCCGGCAAGATCTTCTCGCTGACCGGCTGGAAGGTCGGGCTGGTGATGGCCGCGCCGCCGCTGATGAAGGTGCTGGCCAAGGCGCATCAGTACATCACCTTCACCACGCCGCCCAATCTCCAGGCCGCCGTGGCCTATGGCCTCGGCAAGGAGGACGGATATTTCGAGGAGATGAGGGCGGATTTCCAGCGCTCGCGCGACCGGTTCGCGCAGGGGCTGACGGGGCTGGGTTTCAGCGTGCTGCCGAGCGTCGGCACCTATTTCCTCAATGTCGACATTGCCCCGCTGGGCGAGAGCGACGACGTCGCCTTCTGTCGGAAGCTGGTGATGGAGAATGGCGTGGCGGCGATCCCGGTCAGCGCCTTCTACGATCAGGCGGCGGTCAGGACCGTGGTGCGCTTTTGCTTCGCCAAGCGCGACGCCACGCTGGATGCGGCGCTGGAGCGGCTCGCTGATCTGCGCCGGGCCGGCCCGGCGGCCTGAGGTCGTCAGCGCTTGCGCATGCCCTCGGCCAAGCTGCCGGCGAGGACCAGCTTCTTCTGCAGGGTGGCGACATCGGCGCTGTGGCCGGCCTCGCGCATCGCCTCGACGGCGGCGGCGATCTGCATGAAGGCCTGCTGCGCCATGCCCGGGTCCTTGCGACGCGCCGCGAGATGCATCGAGGCCAGGCCCTGATTGGCGGCACTCGCCGCCCAGAGCTGCGGGCTGCGGTCCCGCCTTCGCTCCTCCAGGGCGGCACCGAAGGCGGCGACCGCCTCCTCCAGCACCACCGGCTCGCTGTAGCGCTCCCCCATGGCGGCCAGAACCCCGCCCATCTGGTCCTGCAACTCGGCCCAGCGCAGCGGCTCGCGCGTGCGGTCGACGGTCTTGGCGACACGGTTGAAGCCGTTGAAGGCGCGCTCGAGCAGAGCGAGGTCGCTCGTGCGCCGTCCGAGCGCGGCACGGCCGCGGGAAATCAGCTGCTCGGCCTCGAGCCAGCGGACCTCGTCGCCGTCCCGGTTCCAGCGGGCGAGCGCGGTGGCGAGGCAGGACACCGCCTCCTCCAGCAGGGCGTCGTCCTCGCGCAGGTCCCCGAGCGGAATGGCGATGCGGCCGAAGCGCATCTTCAGCGCGCGCCAGAGCAGCGGGGCCTGGTCGTGGCGCAGATCCTCGAGCGCCGTGCGGCAGCAGGCGAGCGCCTCGTCCAGCCGTTTTTC
The DNA here is from genome assembly GCA_943372485.1 of Allobosea thiooxidans. Taxonomy (GTDB): domain Bacteria; phylum Pseudomonadota; class Alphaproteobacteria; order Rhizobiales; family Beijerinckiaceae; genus Allobosea; species Allobosea thiooxidans_A. The sequence continues at coordinate 15,627 of CALRYW010000006.1, read as the reverse complement.
GTCGCCCGTCAGCTGCGCCAGCCCCGCCAGCGCGCGCGCCAGGCGTTCCTGCACGGTCGCCCAGGCGATGGTGTCGTCGAAATTGTCGAGCCGCGAGAGCAGGGTTCGGAAATGGGTGATCGCCGCCTCGAAACCGGCGGGATCGGCGAAATCCTCGCCGATCCGCGCCAGCGAATCGCCCTGGCGCAGGGCGAACTCGCGGCTGCGGTCCAGATTCGCCGTCCCGACGATGGCGGCGGCCTCGGCATAGCGCTGCGCCGCTTCCTGGCAGGCGGCCGGCGTGAGATCGAGCAGGGCGGTGGCCGCGCGGTCGCTGCGGGTTTCGCCGGCGGCGATGCGCCGGTCTGACGGCATGTCCGACAGATCGGTCATGCCGCCGAAGAAATGCAGTTCGAGTTGTGCCAGCGCCCGTTCGACCTCGAGGAACTGCCCGCTCTCGAGGGCGCGCGCAGCCTTGCGCCGCGCCTCGCCGACGGCCGCGTCCTGACTCGCCTGGTCGAGGCGGCGGCGCAGGGCCACGACCTCACGGGCCTTGCGGCCGAGGAGCTGCTCCAGCCTGGCGAGGTTCGGCCGGACGCCGCTCCTGACCAGACTGGCCATGACGGCGAGCAGCACCGCGAGCGGCACGTCGTGCCGGTCCGCGACCCGCGCGATCATGGCGGACATGTCATCCTGAGAGGTCACCTGGCCACCTCTCGTCTCCCGCGGGTGCTGCATGCCGATCCGGCCCCGCTGGCCGAGGCCGGCAGGGGGTCACTTCGCGGCGATGACCGCGATCTCGACGGTGAACTGCGGCGCGGCGAGCTTGGCCTCGACCGTGGCGCGGCCCGGCGTCTGGCCGGCGATCACCCACTTGTCCCAGACGCCGTTCATCTCGGCGAAGGTCGACATGTCCGACAGCCAGATGTTGACCATCAGAAGCTTGCTCTTGTCGGTCCCGGCCTCGGCCAGCAGCCCGTCGATGATGCCGAGGATGTCCGCGGTCTGCTCGGCGACGCTCTTGCCCGCCGCCTTGTCGGCGACCTGGCCCGCCAGATAGACGGTGTCGCCATGGACGACGGCCTTGGACATGCGCGGGCCGACGGCGATGCGCTGAATGCTCATGATCAGATCTCCAGAAATTGGGCGCTCGCTGGTAGCCTGTGCCGACACGCCGCGCAATGCCGCGCAGGTTGCGTTATGACCTTAGGTCAGCGCTGTCCAGCCCGCCCAGAGCATCGCATAACGGCCCGCCTTGCCCGCCAGAACCAGCAGAACGAAGCGCCCCAGCGGAAAGTTCAGCGTGCCGGCCGCGAAGGTCAGCGGGTCGCCCGCGAGCGGCAGCCAGGCGAAGAGCAGCGAGGGCCAGCCAAATCGTGAAAACCACCCCTCGGCTTGCCGGAAGCGGCGTGGATCCGGCTGCAGGCGCGGCGGCAGTTTGTCGACGCCGTGACGCGCGATGAGACGTCCCAGCCACCAGTTCACGACAGAACCGGCCGTGTTGGCGAGGCTGGCGACGACGAACAGCGCGAGCGGATCGGCGGTCCTCGCCGCCAGGATCCCGAGATAGACGGCCTCCGATTGGGCCGGCAGCAGCGTCGCGGCGACGAAGGCCGCTCCCGCCATTCCGGCCAGCGACCAGAAGGCCTCCATCAGCGCGGCATGTCGAAAAAGCGGGTCTGGGTTGCGTCCAGTGCCATCGCCCTAGAGCCGCCGCAGCGCGACCTGCTGGATCCGGTGGCTCGCCCCCTTGGTCAGGATCAGGCTGGCGCGCTGGCGGGTCGGCAGGATGTTCTCCTGCAGGTTCGGCAGATTGATGCCGGTCCAGAGGTCCTCGGCGATCGACAGCGCCTCGTCCTCGCCGATCTCCGCATATTTGCGGAAGAAGGAGCGCGGGTCGCGGAAGGCGGTCTGGCGCAGCGTCATAAAGCGGTTGACGTACCAGCGGTGCAGGTCGTTCTCGTCGGCGTCGAGATAGACCGAGAAATCGAAATAGTCCGAGACGAAGGGGATTACCGTGCCGTCTTTCGGCATCCGGCTCGGCTGCAGCACGTTCAGCCCCTCGAGGATCAGGATGTCCGGCCGCTCCACCGTGACGCTCTCGCCCGGCACCACGTCGTAGACGAGGTGGGAATAGACTGGCGCCTTGACCTGCGGCTTCCCGGCCTTGACGTCGGAGAGGAAGCGCAGGATCGCCGAGCCGTCATAGCTCTCGGGAAAGCCCTTGCGCTGCATCAGCCCGCGACGCTCGAGCTCGGTATTGGACAAAAGGAAGCCGTCGGTGGTGACGAGCTCGACCTTGGGCGTGTTGGGCCAGCGCGAAAGCAACGCCTTGAGCACGCGCGCCGTGGTCGACTTGCCGACCGCGACCGAGCCCGCCACGCCGATGATATAGGGAACCTTGACCTCGGCCTCGGCCAGCAGGAAGCGCTGCGTCGCCTTGAACAGCCCCTGGGTGGCGGCGACGTAAAGCGAGAGCAGCCGCGACAATGGCAGGTAGATCGCCACGATCTCGTCGAGCGAGATCGGGTCGTTGATCGACTGCAGCTTGGTCAGGTCATCGACCGACAGCGTCAGCGGCGTGTCGGCGCGCAAATGCGCCCACTCGTCGCGGGTAAAGCTGCGATAGGGCGAATCGAGTTCGGGAAGGGCCGGGGCGGGCATCGCGCGCTGGTCCATGGGGCGGCCCGCAATCCAGGCTTCGAGGTTCAACGCAGGACTAGCCTCGACTCGTCAACGGGGGCGTGCGGCTTTTTCCGCCAGACCGGAGCGCACGGTACGGGCCTCAAGCTGGCTCAACACGTCCTGCAATGCAACATCGCGCGCCTTGAGTACAACCAAGAGATGATAGAGCACGTCCGCGCTTTCCGCGATCAGCTCCGTCCGGTCGCCCTTCACGGCGGCGATCACGGCCTCGACCGCCTCCTCGCCGAATTTCTTGGCGCAGCGCTCGGGCCCGGCGGCGAGGAGCCTGGCCGTCCAGGACTCGTCCGGGGCGGCGGTGGCGCGCTCGGCGATGCGGGCTTCGAGATCGGAGAGGGTGAAGGTCATCGCTCAGTCCAGCCGCATTGCCAGGCCGGCGTGGGCCATATGCGCCTTGGCCTGCGGGATCGTGTAGGTGCCGAAATGGAAGATCGACGCCGCGAGCACGGCCGAGGCATGGCCCTCGCGCACGCCGTTGACCAGATCGCCGAGATCGCCGACGCCGCCCGAGGCGATCACAGGGACGCTCACCGCATCCGCGATCGCGCGGGTGAGGCCGAGATCATAGCCGACCTTGGTGCCGTCGCGGTCCATCGAGGTGACCAGCAGCTCGCCGGCGCCCAGCGAGACGACCTCCTGCGCGAAGGCCACCGCCTCCAGCCCCGTCGGGTTGCGTCCGCCATGGGTGAAGATCTCCCAGCGCCCGGGTGACACCTGCTTGGCGTCGATCGCCACGACGATGCACTGGTCGCCGAACTTCTCGGCCGCCTGCTTGACGAACTGGCGGTTGGTCACGGCGGCCGTGTTGATCGAGACCTTGTCGGCACCCGCCAGCAGGAGCCCACGGATATCCTCGACCTTGCGCACCCCACCACCGACGGTGAGCGGCATGAAGCAGGCTTCAGCGGTCCGCGTCACCACGTCGAACAGGATGCCGCGGTCCTCATGGCTGGCGGTGATGTCGAGGAAGCAGAGTTCGTCGGCGCCGGCCGCATCATAGGCCTTGGCGGCCTCGACGGGGTCGCCCGCATCGACGAGATCGAGGAACTGCACGCCCTTGACGACGCGGCCGTCCTTGACGTCGAGGCAGGGGATGATGCGGGTCTTGAGCATGGCGAAGCCGGCGTCCGGAAGGGCTGGCACGAGCCTATGCCGGATTTCGGTCCCGCCGTCACCCTCGCGGCGCCGCCCATCCAAGCGGCGGCGTGGTCCGAACCCGCCCGCCGGATCAAGGGCCGGCGGCGCGGCGCAGCAGGTCGATGCCGACGACGGTCAGGATCGCCTTGATCGCGATGGCGAACCAGCGCTCCGGCAGGCGCTCCAGCAGCTTCGTCCCCAGCATCGTCCCGGCGAAGCCCGACAAGATCATCGCGCCGATCAGCGGCAGCCAGTCCGAGAAGGAAAAGCCCAGCGCCCCGAAGGCGAAGACCTTGAGCAGGTGCTGGATCGTCGTGCAGGCCGCATGGGTCGCGATCAGCTGCCGCTTTTCGAGACCCAGCGGCAGCAGCAGCGCCTGCACGAAGGATCCGGTCGCGCCGACGAACATGGTGATGATGGTCGAAAGTCCGCCGCCGATCACGAGCCCGCTCGAGGCCAGCCCCGGGATGCGTGGCTTCGGCAGCCAGGTCATGACGAGGATGAAGGCACCGAGCAGGCCGAGCAGGATGCGCTCCGGCAGTTCCACCACCAGCAGCGCCCCGATCAACGCCCCGATCACGGAGCCCGCGGTGAAGCGCGCCACCAGCGGCCAGAGCGCGTGCGCCCGCTGCACATAGGTCCGCCCGACATTGGAGCCGACCTGCACCAGTCCGTGGACGGCGATGACCACGGAGGGCGGCACCGTGCCGGCGAGCGCACCCAGCATCGCCACCCCGCCGCCGATGCCGAAGGCGGCGGTGAAGGCCGAGGTCAGGAAGCTGACGGCGATCAGCAGCAGCGCGATGGCGGGCGCGATGCCGGCCGGCAGCAAGGTGTCGAGCATGGAGACCGCGAGGGCGCGAGCGGGCGAGCCTTCCTGCTACACCCGCCCGCAGCGCTCGGCAAAGCCCGAGGCGCAGGTCGCAGCCGCGATCCGCGCAGGGGCGGGGCCGCATCTCGGAAACCACATTCCGGCTCGGCGCTTTACAAGCGCCTCCCGAGAGCGTTTCCTTGGGGGAATGGCGGCGGATATCGCTCCGACAACGCCAAAGCGGTCAACAGTTGCGTCTTTGCGGAGTGGTGTGATGCGTCGCATGTACGGCCTGCTGGCCGCTGTCTTTTTGTCGTTCGTCGGCATCGCCTCGGCTGAAGCCGGCGTCGATGTGCGCGTCGACATCGCCGCCCAGCGCATCCAGGTCACCACGACCGACGGTGAATCCCACAACTGGGCGATCTCCTCGGGCCGCAAGGGCTATCGCACGCCCAACGGCGTCTACCGCCCGACCCGGCTGGAGAAGAACTGGTATTCGCGCAAATATGGCGGGGCGATGCCCCATGCCGTGTTCTTCCGCGGCGGCTACGCCATCCATGGCACGACCGCGGTCGGCGCGCTCGGGCGCCCCGCCTCGCATGGCTGCATCCGCCTGCACCCGTCCCATGCCGCCAAGCTCTTCGCGCTGGTCAAGAAGCACGGGGCCAGTCAGACCCGCATCGCGCTGAACGGCGTCGCACCCGACAACCACTCGCAATTCGCCAAGGCGACCGGCGGCAGCAAGGCCAAGATTGCCAAGGCCAAGGGCAAGCAGCGCGCCGCCATCGCCCAGCAGCGCAAGGCGCCGAACTGGGAGGCTGCCCGCGAGCGGATCCTGCTGCGTCCCGCCTTGCCGTCCGGCGCCTATGGCTACCAGCCCTACGATCTGCAGCGCTATTATCAGACAGGCCCGCGCTGGCGCTGAGCCAGGCTCACAGAGCCTCCGGCGCAATCCGCAGCCAGCCTTCCAGCGTCTCGCCGGGAGCCAGCCGCGTCAACGGAGCCACCTCGCGCGCCGCCCGCTCGCTGGGCGAGCCGATGACATGGCTTTGCGGCTCGATGCAGAGGAAATCCGCGCCCGGCGGCGCCCAGACGACCGGGCAGCGCAGGCTCTCGCTGGCCGTCAGCGTGATCGCCAGACCCGTCGAGGGCGTCTCGATCCGCGCCGTCCCGTCCCAGCCCAGGAAACTCCAGGCGACCTCGCCGCCCGTCGCGAAGACGGCGCCCTCCGCATAGGGGCCGCCGCCGTCGAGCGCGCGGGAGCCGGTGGCGCGATAGCCTTCGCCGCCGAACAGAAGCGCCCCGCGAGCCGTCAGCCGCAGCCGCGTATCCGGCGCCGCGGGAAACCAGGGATGGTGACCCAAACCATAGGGTAGGGCCTGGTCTGCCTCATTGGTCAGCGCGAGGTTCACGGTCAGACCGGCCTCGCCGAGCACGATCTCCTGGGTCACCCGGTAGCGATAGGGGTCGGGACCGGCCCCGCGCCGGTGTTCCAGTACGGTATGGCCGGCGGTATGGCCGAGTACGACCCAGTCCGACTCCCAGCCGAAGCCATGGATGCAGTGCCCGCCGCCCAGCCGGTTGTCCGGTAGTGCGATGCGCTGCTCGCCATCGTCGATGATACGGTCGAAGGCGCAATTGGCGAAGGGCACCATCGCCCAGCTCCCCATCCGGTTGGGGGCGGCGGTCGAGGGTGCCAGACCCGCCGGCGCCCGCAGCAACGGATGCAGGCGCCCATCCGGCCCCTGCCATCCCAGTGCGGCGATGAGGCCGCCGATCTCGGGATGGATGCGGGCCCGTAGCATCCCGGCCTTCAGTTCCAGCATGAAGGCGCCCCTCAGCTGACCAGCGGGCGCAGCAGCGCCTGCAGCTGGCGCATGCCCGGCAGGAAGCGCTCCGCCATCTCCGCCGCCGAGCTGCGCTGGACCTGGCCGGAGAGGTTGAAGGCGGCGACCACCTCGCCGCGCGTGTTGATGAGCGGCATGGCGATGGAAATCAGGCCCAGTTCCAGCTCCTGGTCGACGATGCAGTAGCCCTGATCGCGCACCTCGGCGAGGATCGTTGCCAGCCGGTCGGGGTCGGTGACGGTGTGTGGCGTCAGGGCCCGGGACCGGCCCGCGAGGATGCGCGCGCGGGCGTCTGCGGGGTCGCGCGCGGCCAGCAGCACCCGGCCCATTGAGGTGCAGAAGGCCGGCAGCCTCGTGCCGACCGAGAGCCCGACGGACATGATCCGTCGCTGCGCCGAGCGCGCGATGTAGAGGATCTCATGCCCGTCGAGCAGGCAGGCGGAGGACGATTCATGCGTCTCCTCGGAGAGACGCTCCAGGAAGGGCTGGACGAGTTGCGGCAGGGCGGCCGAGGCCAGCCAGGCATGGCCGAGCCGTAAAACGCGCGGCGTCAGCCGGAAGAACTTGCCGTCGAACTCGGCATAGCCGATTTTGGCGAGGGTCAGCAGGCAGCGCCGTGCGGCGGCCCGCGACAGCGCGGTCGCGCGCGCAACGTCGGCGATGGTCAGCTTGTCATGCGCGGCGTCGAAGCACTCGATCACCGCCAGCCCCTTTTCGAGGGCCGCCATATGGTCACGGTCCGGCGCCTCTTGCGTCATCCTTGACCACCCACCTGCCAGAACATAAAGTTCGATTCTGAAAATACTGTGCGATAAACGCACTTCATGGGGAGATGTCAAGGTGGCGGAATTCGTCTCCCTCTCGCAGGGAATCGAGGCGGTCCTGAGCGATGGCTGTTCCGTCGCGATGGAAGGCTTCACCCATCTCATCCCCCATGCGGCGGGGCATGAGACGATCCGTCAGGGCAAGCGCCGCCTGACGCTGATCCGGATGACGCCGGACCTGATCTACGACCAGCTGATCGGCAGCGGCTGCGCGGAGAAGCTGATCTTCTCCTGGGGCGGCAATCCCGGCGTCGGCTCGCTGCATCGCTTCCGCGACGCGGTCGAGAATGGCTGGCCGCACCGGCTCGAGCTCGAGGAGCACAGCCACGCCGCCATGGCCAACGCCTATGAGGCGGGCGCGGCGAACCTGCCCTTCGCCGTCTTCCGCGGCTACAAGGGGGTCGATCTGCCCAGCGTCAATCCGCAGATCCGCTCGGTCACCTGCCCCTACACCGGCGAGGTGCTGGCGACGGTGCCGGCGATCCGCCCCGATGCGGCGATCATTCATGCGCTGAAGGCCGATCGCGAGGGCAATGTCCTGCTCGAGGGCATCGTCGGCGTGCAGAAGGAGGCGGTTCTGGCGGCGAAGCGCTCGCTCGTCACCGTCGAGGAGATCGTCGACGATTTCGGCCCGCGCAACGCCAATGCGGTGATCCTGCCCTCCTGGGCCGTCACCGCGATCGCCCATGTGCCGGGTGGCGCCTACCCGTCCTACGCCCATGGCTATTACAAGCGGGCCAACGACTTCTACATCGCCTGGGACAAGATCGCCCGCGAGCGCGATAGCTTCTTGGTCTGGATCAAGGAAAACGTGCTGGAAAAGGGGCCTGATGCCTTCGCCCGCCATGCGCAGTCGCAGAGGGAGGCAGCCTGATGACCGCGACACCCACCGAGATGATGACGATCGCCGCGGCGCGCCTGCTGACGAACCAGGACGTCTGCTTCGTCGGCATCGGCGCTCCCTCGGCCGCCTGCAACCTCGCCCGGCTGACCCACGCCCCGAAGATCACGCTGATCTACGAATCCGGCACGCTCTCGACGCGGCCCAGCGTGCTGCCGCTCTCGATCGGCGACGGGGAACTCTGCGACACCGCGCTGACCACCGTCGCAGTGCCCGAGATGTTCCGCTACTGGCTGCAGGGCGGGCGCATCACCATCGGCTTCCTCGGCGGCGCCCAGATCGACCGCTTCGCCAATCTCAACACCACCGTCGTCGGCCCCTATGACGCTCCCAAGGTGCGCCTGCCCGGCGGCGGCGGCGCGCCCGAGATCGCCAGCAATTGCGGTGAGATCTTCATCACCATGGCGATGGGCACCCGCGCCTTCGTCGACAGGCTGCCCTTCATCACCTCCTTCGGCCACGGCAAGGGCAAGGGTGACCGCGCCGCGCTCGGCCTGAAGACGAAGGGGCCGACCAAGGTGATGACCGATCTCTGCGTGCTGGAGCCGGATCCGCAAACCGCCGAACTCACCGTCGTCTCGCTGCATCCGGGCGTGACGCGCGAGCAGGTCCAGGCCGGTTGCGGCTGGCCGCTGCGCTTCGCGGCCGACGTCGCGGAAACGCCGGCTGCGACCGAGCAGGAATTGGCGGTGCTGCGCGATCTCCACGCCCGCACCAGGCAAGCGCATGGGGTGGCGGCATGAGCCTGATCTATCCGCGCGAGAGCCTGGCGGTGCATCCGGCGAACGCCTCGCCCGCCTATGGTTCGACGGTCAGGCGCGCGCCGTCGCAGCCGCTGATCCTGCTGCCGCATACGCTCTCGGAGACGACCGGCCCGGTCTTCGGCCATTCGGCCGTCGGCGCGGGTGATTCGGACCTGACGCGCCAGCATGGCGGCGAACCGCTGGGCGAACGCATCATCGTCTCGGGCCGCGTCCTCGATGAGGACGGCCGGCCGGTTCCGCATACGCTGATCGAGATCTGGCAGGCCAATGCAGGTGGCCGCTATGTCCATGTCCGTGACCAGCACTCGGCCCCGCTGGATCCCAACTTCACCGGGGCCGGGCGGGCCCTGACGGATGCTGAAGGGTGCTACCGCTTCGTCACGGTGAAGCCCGGCGCCTATCCCTGGCGCAACCACCACAATGCCTGGCGCCCGGCCCATATCCATTTCTCGCTCTTCGGGCCGAGCTTCCTGTCGCGGGTGATCACCCAGATGTATTTCCCGGGCGATCCGCTGTTCAAATACGATCCGATCTTCCAGTCGATCACCGACGCGCAGGTGCGCGATCGCCTCGTCTCGCGCTTCGACCTCGCCACCACCGAGCCGGAATGGGCGCTCGGCTACCAGTTCGACATCGTCCTGCGCGGCCGCAACGCGACGCCGGTGGAGGAGCCGCATGAGCATTGATGCGCAAAAGGCCGAGGCCCCGCTCGGCATCACGCCGTCGCAGACCATCGGCCCCTTCTTCGCCTATGCGCTGACGCCGCGCGCCTATGGCGGCAGCGAGCTCGCCACCGGGACCGTCGCGTCCGAGGGCGTCGCCGGCGAGCGCATCCGCATTCTCGGCACGGTCTATGATGGCGACGGCGCCCCGGTGGGCGACGCCATGATCGAGACCTGGCAGGCCGACGCGCAGGGCCGCTACAACGCCGCCGGCAATGCCGGATTCACCGGCTTCGGCCGCATCGAGGCGAGCGCCGAGGGCACCTTCCAGATCGAGACCATCCGCCCCGGCACTGTCGCCGCCCCCGACGGGACGATGCAGGCGCCGCATCTCTCGCTCTCCGTCTTCGCCCGCGGCATCCTGACCCGTCTGGCGACGCGGATCTATTTTGAAGGCGATCCGGGCAATGCGGCCGATCCGGTGCTGGCGCTGGTCCCGGCGCAGCGACGCCACACGCTGATCGCGACGCGCGAGGCCGACGGCAGTTTCCGCTTCGACATCCATCTGCAGGGCGAGAACGAGACGGTCTTCTTCGTGGCGTGAACGCCTGACGTCATGCCCGGGCTTGACCCGGGCATCTCTCGCAGGGGATTCTCAGGCTCTGCGCTACGCTTCGCCCGAGAATGACGGGAGCGTCAGCAATCAGCCGGAGCCTCCCCCCATGCCCAGACCCCTGATCGCGCTCGACTGGGGCACGACCCGCGCCCGCGCCTTCCTCATCTCCGAAAGGGGACAGGTTCTGGAGCGCCGCAGCGCCGACCAGGGCATCCAGTCGGTTCCCGCAGGCGGCTTCCCGACTGCTTTCGAGGCTATCGCTGGCGACCTGCGCCGGATGGCGCCCGAGGCGGACATCGTGCTGGCCGGCATGGTCGGCAGCCGCAATGGCTGGGTCGAGGCGGCTTACGTGCCGTGCCCCGCCTCGCCGGACGCCATCGCCGCAGCCGGCCTGAAAGTTGCGCTGGCCGACGGCACCCCTGCGCTGATCCTGCCCGGCCTCTCCTGCGACGACGGCGCCTTCGACGTCATGCGCGGCGAGGAGACGCTGATCGTCGGCCTCGGGCTGGCGGACGGCATCGCCTGCCTGCCCGGCACGCATTCGAAATGGGCGCTCGTCGAGGGCGGACGGATCAGCCGCTTCGCCAGCTTCATGACCGGCGAGATCTGGGGCCTGCTGCGGCAGAACTCGATCCTCTCCCGCCTCGCCGAGGAGCCGACCGAGGAGGGCACAGGTTTGGGCCTGGCGGCGGGCTTTGCCGCCTCGCGCCGTCCCGGCGGCCTGCTCAACACCGCCTTCGCGGCCCGCTCCGAGGTGCTGGCCGGGCGGCTGCCGGGTTCGGCCGTCGGCCCCTATCTTTCGGCTCTGCTGGTCGGCCACGAGATTGCCGGCGCGCTGGCCCTGTTCGGGCGGCATGACACCGTCCATCTCGTCGCCGACGGCGCGGTGGCGGAGAGCTACAGCGCGGGCCTCGCCGCGGCGGGCCTGAAGACCTTTGTGACCACGCCGGAAGACGCTTTCGTTGCCGGCATCCGCCGTCTCGCCGGGGCCATCGCGGCATGATCGTCGTCTTCGGTTCGCTCAATGTCGATCTGGTCACCGCGGTCGACCGCCTGCCCGGCGCCGGCGAGACCGTGATGGGTCCGTCCTACGCCCTCCATCCCGGCGGCAAGGGCGCCAACCAGGCGCTCGCGGCCCGCCGCGCCGGTGCGCAGGTGCGCCTCGTCGGCGCGGTCGGGACCGATGCCTTCGCCGGCATCGCGCTCTCGCTGTTGGCGGCCGATGGTGTCGACCTCGCCGATGTCGCGCGGGTGGCAGTGCCGACCGGCGCCGCCTTCATCGCCGTCGACGCCGACGGCGCCAACCAGATCGTCGTCGCCGCCGGCGCCAATGCGCAGGCGAGCGCGACGCCCCTGGCGTCGCTGCCGCTCGGCGAGGGCGACATCCTGCTGCTCCAGCGCGAGGTGCCCGAGGAGCAATGCCTCGTGGCGGCACAGCGCATGAAGCAGGCCGGCGGCCGCGTCATCCTCAACCTCGCGCCCGCCGGGCCGCCCGATCCCGCGCTGCTCGCCGGCCTCGACATGCTCGTCGCCAACGAGCACGAGGCGCTGGTGCTGGCGCAGTCGCGGGGCTGGGCCGAGCGGGAGCCCGACGACATCGCCCGCCGCTGCGACGGCGAGCTTGGCATCGCCTGCATCGTTACGCTCGGCGCGCAGGGCGTCATCGGCTGGCATGGCGGCGTCCGCCGCCGGCTCGCGGCACCCACCGTCAGTGTGGTCGATACGGTGGCTGCGGGAGACAGCTTCACCGGCGCCTTCGCGGCGGCGCTTTTCGCCGGCTACGGCTTCTCGGGCGCTCTCCAGCGCGGGCTCGCCGCCGGCTCGCTCGCCTGTACGGTCGCCGGGGCCCAGCCCAGCATTCCGCGCCGGGACGCCATCGAGGCGCTGGTCGGGCAGTCCTTCCTTTAAGTCATTCGAGACCAATTCGCGGGGTCGCGGCAAAGCGCGGTTAAGCCTGTCGCGCATTGATCGATCCACAGGCCAGGATTGGGCCTCATCCCGTAGCCCGTCTTCACCCTTCTGCAGGAACTGCGCCGCATCGTCGCTGGAACGTTGGGGAAAGGCAGGCCGATGGGGCAAAATCCGGTCGTCTGGGCGCTCGGGATCGCGGCGATCGCATCGCTGAGCGCGGTGGGGTATGGTGGCAGGCTGGCCTCCTGGGTCGGCATGGCTGAAGCGCCGAGCGCTGCGAGCATGACCGCGAGCCCGGCCGCAGCGCGGGCGAGCGAGCCGCCGGCCCCCTCGTTTCGTCCCGCCGAGCCGCCGACCCTGACGGTGGCGGCCGATTATCGCGGCCACTACGTCGTGCATCCCTCGATCGACAATTTCCGCGTCAAGATGCTCGTCGATACCGGCGCCAGCCTCGTCGCGCTGACGGCCCGGGATGCGATCGCGCTCGGTATCCGCCCCTCCCCTGGCGACTACAAGATGACGCTAAGCACCGCCAACGGCACGGTGAGAGGGGCCCGCGTCACGCTGCGCGAGGTCCGCCTCGGCTCCATTCTGGTCCGCAATGTCGAGGCGGTCGTCCTGCCCGAAGGCGCGCTGTCGATGAGCCTGCTCGGCACCTCCTTCCTCGCCAAGCTGCGCGGCTACGAGGTCCAGACCGGCCGCATGATCCTGCGCGGCTGACTGCAGCCCCCTGCCGCCGACGGTGCATGGGTCGATTTCGCAGGCCAGATCCGCGACGTCGTCGCCGTCAATGGCGTGCGCGTCACCGCGCGGGATGGCAGCTGGGCCCTGGTGCGAGCCTCGTCGAACAAGCCGGAACTGGTCGTGGTCTGCGAGAGCCCGGTCTCGGAGGCGCGGATGCGCGAGGTCTGCGCCGCAATCGATGCGGTGCTGCGGCTCAACCCGGAAGTCGGCGCCTACAACCAGACGATCTGAGGCGATCGGGCGCGGGCGTCGTCCCGGTCAGCCGAAGCCGGGACACATCGCCACGCCGGAGCGCTCGACCTGCTCGATGCTGGCGCTGCCGCCGGCTTTGCCGAGGCGCGGGCGCATATAGATCGGGTCGCCTCCGATCGTGATGGCGCCGCCCTTGATGATCCAGCCGACCACGGGCGTGAAGTCGTAGCTCGCCTGCGCCATGATGAGCGAGCTGTTGGGCAGGCGAATATCCGCGGGGATCGTGACCGTGGTTCCGCGCGCGAATTTCGTCGAGTTGCGCTGTTCGCTCCAGCATACCTTCGCCACGCCGGCACCGTCGACGATGATGTGATGGACCGACATCTTCGGGCTGACGCTGGTGTAGGGCATCATCACCGTCTGAGCCGCATCGAAGATGTTGTTCATCTCGGTGTTGGAGATGGTCGCCGATTGAGCGGTCAGGTCGGCGAGCGCGCGCGTCAACTGCGTGACCTTGCGATCGATCATGACGCCCTGGCCGGTTTCGACGATCCCAAAATAGATCGCCAGCATCGCCGGCAGGATCATCGCGAACTCGACGGCGGCGACGCCGCGAGGATTGCCGCGGAAGCGTCGCGTCAGGCGCCGCAGGGCCGCCCGGTTGCGGCGCAGGGAAAAGACGCGCGTCATTGGAAACCTCATGGCGCGGGCGCGTTGAAGGGCTCGGTCCGGAACGTGGCCGAGGCGACGATGCCGCGTCGGCCGGAACCGATATTGGCGAGGCTCGCACTCCAGTAGGTGAAGTAGAGCGGGTATTCGAGCACGGCCCGCACCACGACGATCTGCTGCGGCTGGGGCGCATTGTAGCCGAAACCGGTGGTGTTGAGCCCGCCGGCCGAGATCGGGTTGGTGCCGTCGGTGCCGTTCTTGGCAGTGGCGAAGGAGGTGTAGGTGCGGACGTCGATGACCAGCTTCGAGCAGTCGACGAGCCCTGGCGCATTGGCGCAGACGTCGTTCTTGAAGGCCTGCGTGTTGGTGGCCGCATTGCCGGTGTAGCGCGTCAGCGCCTCGCCGGTGAGCAGGCGCCGCGAGGTCTGGGAGACCGCCTCTTCGAGCACCTGGCTCGTCCAGAACAGCAGCGCCGTTTCCAGGATGGCGACCAGCAGCATCAGGAAGGGGATCGAGATGAAGGCGAACTCGACGGCGGTCGCACCGTCCTGCGACCGGCGGAAGCGGCCGAGCAGCCGGAACCGTGCACGGCGTGCCGCGACAGGCGCGGGGGCCGCCGGGGGATCAATGGTCGAGGGGTCGGTCATGCCGTCCGGGTCCCGTTGTCGCGTGCAGGTCGCTGCCGCGTAACCTCGGGCCGGCTTTCGCCTGTTGGCTCCTCGGATGCGGCATCGGTCAGATGACGCCTCCACTCTTACCGGCAAAGCATTGCCGATCCGTTAGACCGGTTGCAGGCGCGGTCGAATCGCGGTTAGCGGATGCTTAACCCTGAGGCGCCGAGTTTCAGCGCTTGCTCGCGCCGAGCGCCGCGCCATTGCGGGTGCTGGCCTGGGAGCCGACCTCGCCGAAATATTTCTGCGCGTCGCCGAGCTGCGCCGCCGGCTGGCAGACGGGTGTGCAGGAATAGCTCTCGCGCTCGAGTCCCCGCTGCACGGTCAGGACTGAATCGGAATCCGCGCCCACGCGCACGAGGGATTCCGCCAGGAGGGTGCCCGCTGCATCGAGCGCGATCAGGTTGGTCACGCCGAAGCTCTTGCCGGTGACGATCATCACGCCGTTCTTCTGGACGGCGACATCGGCGATGGCGGGGTTGCCGACGATCACGGTCTGGGCCTTTTCGGGCAGCCGGACCACCTTGGCGTGGTCGACCTTGACGATGACGCTCTCGACCGTGCCCGTGGCGGGCGCCGCCTGGGCCTGCGTCGGACCGGCGGCCAGCGCGAGCGCCGTGACGGCTCCTGCGAGCGCGGCGATCGTCCAGGCGGAGCGGGGCCGATGGCGCCGAAGGGCGGCCGGGAGAGTGAACATCGCGCTGCCTCAAGATTTCCGTATCGACAGCTAAGCGGAAAATGATGAATCAAACCCTAATCGGGCTGTGCGGGCGGGTTTGGCGACGGCCACGGCAGCTTGACCAAGGGAGACAAGCGGCCTCTCGTGCCGATGACGGGGAACGAAGGTACCCGATCCGCATGTTGATGCGCGAGAATCGGATAATTAAAACGGCTCATTAACTGTCAAAAACATGTATTTATGTAATTTATTCTGTCGATGAATATGGCAATTAGCCGTTAACCATCACTCGAATGTCTGGAGGATCGGACGAATTCTTCCTTCGCCTTAACCGATCGGCAAGGGGGGCGCGGTAATGTCCATCTCGTCGCTGACCGAAGCCACTTCAGAGCGAAGGCAGCCGTCAAACCGTGGTTCCAGAGGAGTTTCACATGACCAACGTTTTCGCTCGCTTCGCCAAGGATGAGTCCGGCGCCACCGCCATCGAGTACGGCCTGATCGCGGCCCTGATCGCGGT
>CALRYW010000005.1:0-93349 GCA_943372485.1 Allobosea thiooxidans | reverse complement strand
AGGATGCGGCGGGCCTCGTAGACGACCCTGCCCTCGCGCAAATCCGGCTCGATGGTGAAGGCGCCGCGGTTCTTGACGATCTCCAGCAGCCGTTCATGGCCGAGCCGGTGCAGCACCTTGCGGACGCGCTCGCGGCTGACACCGAAAATCTCGGCCAGACGATGCTCGCCGAGCTTGGTGCCGCCCGGCAACGAGCCCCCCAGCAGCAAACGCGAGAGGATCGTGTGGATCGCCGCTTCGTTCATTCCCACTCGTCTCGACAGCAGAGCCGGTTCGGCCGCAGGCGACCGTCGCCAAGGCCCATCCTAGCACCGATGGGGCGAATTTTTATGCACATTCAAAAAGCGATTGTGCACAAATTTGACGCCTGAGCCTGTTCGCGCAGCACGCGCTGGGATCGAGAAACAGATTCCGAAATCGATCGTAACATTCTGTTTCACGGAGCTTTTCGTCTCGTACGACTGTTGAGCGCCGTGCTGGCACGCCGGTTGCTGACGCCTGTTCCCGTCCGCGCCGCAGGGGAGCGCGCCGAATTCGAGAGGTCCGACCATGGATAAGCCGTTCGCAGGCACGCCGAACCGCCGCACGCTCCTCAAGGCGGGCTTGGGCGCCACGGCGCTGATCGCCGCCCCGTCCGTGTTGCGGGCCCAGACGAAGGAACTCGTCGTCGGCGGCGCCGCCGGGCACAAGCCCTGGGTCGAGCAGACTGTGATGCCGATGTTCGAGAAGAAATATGGCTGCAAGATCATCTTCGAGGGCACGCGCTCGCTGGTGAACCTCGAGAAGATGCAGAAGAACAAGGACAAGCCCTACATGTCGGTTGTCCAGATGGACGATCCGGTCATGATCCTGGCGGTCAAGGAGGGCTTGCTGGAGCCGCTCACCGTGGCCAAGGCGCCGAACATGGCCGACCTCCTGCCGGGCTCGACCCATATGGACGGCATGTGGGCCAATTATCTGCAGCCCTGGCTCGGCGTCGCCTACAGCAAGACGGCGATGAAGACCCCGCCCTCCTCCTGGGCCGAGATGTTCGAGCCGAAATACAAGGGCCGCATCGTCATCCCCTCGCTGCAGAACACGGAAGGCCTGCCCTCGCTCTTCGTCGCCGGCCTGCTCGCGGGCGGCACGATGGAGAGCGTCCAGAAGGACACCGATGCCGGCTTCAAGAAGCTCGCCTCGCTGAAGCCGAACCTGCTGACGATCTATACGCAGCAGCCGCAGGCCTTCAATCTGCTCGAGCAGGGCGAGGCCTGGATGATCGGGCCGGCGATGTCGTCCTATGCGTTGGAGCGCAAGGCGGCCGGTGCGCCGATCGACCTGGCCGCACCGAAGGAGGGCGTCTTCGCCATGCCGTCGGGCATCGCGGTGGTGAAGGGCGCGCCGCAGCAGGAGCTCGCCTTCGCCTATGTCAACGAGCTGCTCGGCGCCGAGCTGCAGAACCGGCTGGCCGGGCCGACCTTCTCGATCGGCACCAACAAGGCGGTGCCGAAGCCGGCGGGGTTGGGCGCCGACGTGAAGATCCACCAGATCGACTGGGCCAATGTCGCGGCCCAGCGCAATGACTGGATCAAGCGCTGGGATCGCGAGATGGCGATCTGAGCATGAGCCAGGGTTTCCTGTCCGTCGCGGGAGCGGCCAAGACCTTCGGCGCCGCCACCGTGCTCGACGGCGTCGATCTCGCGATGGACCGCGGCGAGTTCGTCTCGCTGCTCGGTCCCTCGGGCTGCGGCAAGACCACGCTGCTGCGGATCGTCGCCGGGCTGATGCGGCCCGACCAGGGCCGCGTCGCGCTCGACGGACAGGACATCACCCGGCTGCCGCCACACCGGCGCGATGTCAGCGTCGTGTTCCAGAGCTATGCGCTGTTTCCGCATCTGAGCGTGGCGGAGAACGTCGCCTTCGGCCTGAAGGCGCGCGGCGCACCCTCGGGCGAGATCGCGCCGGCGGTGAAGCGCTTTCTCGATCTCGTCCAGATGGGCGCCTATGCCGAGCGCTCGATCAAGGCGCTCTCGGGCGGCCAGCAGCAGCGCGTGGCGGTGGCGCGCGCGCTCGTCGTCGGGCCCAAGCTCTTGCTGCTCGACGAGCCCTTCTCGGCGCTCGACCGCAAGCTGCGCGAGACCATGCAGATCGACCTGAAGCGCCTGCTGCGCGAGGTCGGCACCACCGCGATCTTCGTCACGCATGATCAGGACGAGGCGCTGACGATGTCGGACCGGATCGCGGTGATGCATCGCGGCCGGATCGAGCAGCTGGATACGCCGGCCGCGATCTATGCCAGGCCGGCGACGCCCTTCGCGCTCGGCTTCGTCGGCCTCTCGACGCGGCTGCCCGGGACCGTCACCGACTCCACCGACGGCATCGTCACGGTGGCGACGCAGGCCGGGCCGCTGCGCGGCCCGGGCCACTTCCTGCCCGGCAGCCCCGTCCTGCTCGGGGTCAGACCGGAGCGCATCGCGCTCGACCATGGCGCTGCCAACCGGATTGAGGCGCCGCTGACGGACGCCGCCTTCCAGGGGGCGCGGGTGCAGCTGCATTTCGAGGCCCCGCCCAACGGGCAGATCCTGGTCGAGACGCCGTCCCTGCCGGCTGCGGCGGGTCCCGGCACGTCGCTGAAGATGTCCTGGGCGATCGACGATACGCTGGTCTACCCCGCGCCGGCGGAAGCGGCATGAGCGGGTCGCGACGCCTCGATCCCGTGCTGCTGCTGGCGCTGCCGGCGGTGCTTTATCTCGCCATCATCTATGGCGTGCCGCTGCTGATGCTGCTCGGTCGCAGCGTGCTCAGCAGCGGCGCGCCGTCGCTCGCCCCCTTTGCGGCCTTCCTGTCCGACCCCTTCAGCTGGACCGTGATCGGCAACACGCTGCGGATCGCGGTGCTGGTGACGCTGCTGTGCCTGCTGATCGGCTATCCGACGGCGCTGGCGCTGTCGCGGGCGCGCGGCGCGGCGCAGGCGCTGATCCTGGTGGCGATCATCCTGCCGCTCTCGGTCGGCGTCGTGGTCAAGGCCTTCGCCTGGCAGATCGTGCTGCGGCGCGACGGCGTGGTCTCGCAACTGATGATGGGCCTGGGCCTGTGGAGCGAGCCGCAGCGCCTGCTCTTCACCGAGGCCGGCCTTGTGATCGGCGCGGCCAATGTCTTCGTGCCCTTCATGATCCTGCCGATCTATTCCGTCCTGAAGCTGGTCGATCCGCGACTGGGCGAAGCGGCGGCGACGCTCGGCGCCTCGCCGCTCTACCGCTTCTTCAAGGTCGCCCTGCCCCTCTCGCTGCCCGGCATCGTCACCGGGATCGCCTTCGTCTTCTCGATGGCGGCCTCGATGTATGTCATTCCCAACCTGCTGATCGGCGACCGTTTCCAGACGCTGGCGACGCTGACCGGGCGCTCCTTCCTGTTCATGCGCAACGAGCAGTTGGGATCGACGACGGCGGTTGTCCTGCTCGTGCTGACGGTCGCGGTCGTGGTCGGCAGCGCCGCGCTCTCGAAGCGGCTGGGCGGCGCGTCGTGACGGGTATCGAGCGCATCGCCTCGGCCATCGTCTGGGCGCTGGCCGCCTTCACGGTGGTCTTCCTGCTGACGCCGCTCGTCGTCACCGTGCTGGTGTCCTTCGGCTCCAGCGCCGTCTTCACGCTTCCCGCGCCGAGCTGGTCGCTGCGCTGGTACCAGGCGCTGGGCCGTTCGCGCGAGCTCTGGCCGGTGGTCGCGACCTCGGTCCAGCTCGCGGCACTGTCCACCGCGATCGCGCTTGGGCTCGGCACGCTCTGCGCCATCGGTCTGTTGCGCGGCCAGTTCCGCGGGCGCGACGGCATCGTCACCTTCCTGGTCTCGCCGCTGATGCTGCCGGGCCTCGTCATCGGCATCGCGATGCTGGAGAGCTTCCGGACGGCGGGTCTGCGCGACGTGTGGCTGAGCCTGATCCTGGCCCATGTCGTGATCACGCTGCCTTACGTGGTGCGCACCGTCTATGCGGCGCTGTCGCTGTTCGACTTCACGCTGATCGATGCCGCCCGCACGCTCGGGCTGTCCTATCCCAAGGCGCTTCTCAAGGTGCTGGTGCCCTCGCTCGCCCCGGCCTTCCTGACCTCGGGAATGTTCGCTTTCCTGGCGTCGATGGACAATTATCCGATCTCGATCTTCTTCACCGACGCCTGGACCAAGACCTTGCCGATCCAGATGCTGCAATATGTCGAGGAAAGCCCCGATCCGATGATCGCGGCGATCTCCGCGCTCCTGATCCTGCTCGCCGCCGCCGTGCTCGTGATCGGTGACCGGCTGGTGGGCCTGCGCCGGATGGCCGATCTCTGATGGCGGCTCCCGTGAGCGACCGTGATTTCCGTGGCTATGGCGACGCCCCGCCCGCGATCCGCTGGCCCGGCGGGGCGAGGCTCGCCGTCTCGGTGGTGGTCAATGTCGAGGAGGGGGCGGAACTCTCGATCGGCCAGGGCGACGAGCGCAACGAGAGCGTCTACGAGGTGGTCGAGGAGATCACCGGCGTGCGCGATCTCTGCATGGAATCGCATTTCGAATATGGCCCGCGCGCCGGCTGGCCGCGCATCCGCGCGCTGCTGAAGCAGTATGGCGTTGCGGCGACGCTGAACGCCAATGGCCGCGCCGTCGCGCTCTCGCCCTGGCTGGTGCAGGAGGCGGTGGCCGACGGGCATGAGGTCGCCGCCCATGGCTGGCGCTGGGAGCGCCACGCCCATATGGACGAGGCGCAGGAGCGCGAGGCGATCGCGCGCGCCGTGGCCGCGATCACGCAGGCCGCCGGCACGCCGCCGGTCGGCTGGCACACACGCTCGGCGACCTCGCTCAACACCCGCCGGCTGCTGCGAGAGCAGGGCGGCTTCCTCTATGATTCCAATGCCTACAATGACGACCTTCCCTTCTTGGTCGATGTCGAGGGCGGGCCGCATCTGGTGCTGCCCTATGCCTTCGACACCAACGACATGCGCTTCCAGCGGGGCGGCGGCTTCGTCTTCGGCGACGATTTCGCGCGCTACTGCATCGACGCCTTCGACCGGCTCTATGAAGAAGGCGGCACGGCGCCGCGCATGATGTCAGTGGGCTTACACCTGCGCATCATCGGCCGGCCCGGGCGGATCGGCGGGCTCGAGCGCTTTCTGGCTCATGCGGCGTCGAAGCCCGGCATCTGGTTCGCGCGCCGCGACGCGATCGCGCGGCACTGGCTGGCAGAGTTGGGGAAGAGTTGAGTTGTCCCGAGGCGGTCTCACGGCGCGCCTCCCACGAGCCCTCATCCTGAGGAGCGCTCTGCAGGAGCGCGTCTCGAAGGATGGGCCAGACGGCTCGGGAGACAGCTGGACCATCCTTCGAGACGCCGCGTGCGCGACTCCTCAGGATGAGAGCTTGCCAGGTGACGACGGCATCGGGGACTTTGGGTGATGACCGAGCGCGACCTCGAAGGCTATGCCGGCGCCTGGCCGGACTTCACCTGGCCCAATGGCCGGCGGCTCGCCGTCTCCGTCGTGATCAATTTCGAGGAGGGCGCGGAGCTTCAGGTCGGCGACGGCGATGCGCGCTCGGAGAGCATGGGCGAGGTGATCAGCGTCGTTCCCGCCGGTAAGCGCGACCAGGGCCAGGAGCAGATCTTCGGCTATGGCACACGCGCCGGGCTCTGGCGCATGCTCGACGCGCTCGACGACAGCGCCGTCCGCGCGACGATCTTCTTCTGCGGGCGGGCCGTCGAACGCTCGCCGGCTCTGGCGAAGGCGGTGGTGGCGCGCGGCCATGAACCGGCCGTGCATGGCTGGCGCTGGCGGCCCCATGCCGATTACGAAACGCGCGAGGCGGAGGCAGCCGACATCGACGCCTGCGTCGCCACCATCACCGCCGCGACGGGTGTCGCGCCCGTCGGCTTCTTCTGCCGTGGCGGAGAGAGCCCCTGGACGCGGGAGCTTCTGGCGCAGCGGGGCTTTCTCTACACCTCCAACGGCTTC
Organism: Allobosea thiooxidans; assembly: GCA_943372485.1. Lineage (GTDB taxonomy): Bacteria > Pseudomonadota > Alphaproteobacteria > Rhizobiales > Beijerinckiaceae > Allobosea > Allobosea thiooxidans_A. Next base: position 87,398 of record CALRYW010000005.1, on the reverse strand, counting down.
GACGACGACCTGCCCTATTGGGATCGCGCACCGGGGCGCCCGCCTCTGCTCGTCGTGCCCTATGCTCTCGACAGCAACGACATGAAGTTCTTCCACCCCAACGGCTTCGTGCGGGCCCGCGAAATGGTGGAGTACGTCACCGACGCGCTCGACGTGCTGGAGGGGGAGGCCGCGCGCGGGCTGCCGCGGCTGCTCAATCTCGGCTTCCACCTGCGGATCGTCGGGCGCCCGGCGCGCTTCGCCGCCTTTCGCGACATCATGAACCTGCTGGCGGCCCGGCGCGACCGACTCTGGATCGCGGGCCGCGCCGAAATTGCGCGCGCCTTCATCGCTGCCGTGCCGGAGAGCCCCTGATGCGCCTGCTGCTGATCAACCCCAACACCAATGCCGGCACCACCAGCATGATGCGCGGCATCGCCCAGGCCACGGCATCGGCCGGCACCGTCATCGACGCCATGAGCGCGCCCTATGGCGTGCCGCTCATCACCAACGAAGAGGCACTGGCCCAGTCGGCCAAGGCGGTGCAGGCGCTGACGGGGGCGATCACCACGGCCCCGCCGGACGGCGTCATCATCGCGGCCTTCGGCGATCCCGGCCTGGCGGCGCTGCGGCTGCGCCTCTCCTGCCCGGTCACCGGCCTCGCCGAGGCCGGCATGGCCGAGGCCGGAGCGGGCCGGCGGCCCTTCGCGGTGGTGACGACGACGCCCGATCTCGTTTCCTCGATCACCGGGCTGGCACGGGCCTATGGCCATGAGAAGACGTTCCGGGGCGTCGCCCTGACCAAGGGCGACGTCCATGCGATCATGGCCGATCACGCCACGCTGGTGGAGGCGCTGGCCGAAGCCTGCGCGGCGGCGATCGAGACGATGGGCGCGCAGGCGCTGGTGATCGGCGGCGGCCCGCTCGGCCAGGCGGCGCAATCGCTCAATCTGCGGTTTTCGGTGCCGGTGATCGCGCCCATCCCCGCGGCGGTGCGGCTGGCGCAGAAGCGGGTTTCGCGGGGGCATTGAGCGGCGTTTTTGGAGGCCGACGAACCTTCACCGTCATCCTGGACCAGCCGCGCAGCGGCGCAGGCCGGGATCCATCGGAGGGCTCCGACTGCGCTCGATGATGGATCCCGGTCGGCCTTCGGCCGCCCAGGATGACGGCCGGGATCGCTGAGCCGGTACCCCAGCAGGTGAGCCCGTCAGAAACGCCCGCTCGGGCGATAGAAGGGCTCGTCGCCCTGCCCGTCGAGATAGCCGTCATAGAAGCGCCGGACATGCGGCAGCAGCGCCTGCGAGAGGGCGATGCGGTCCTGTTCGGCCGGCGTTTTCGGTTGCGCCAGTGCCTCGGCCAGGCCGGCCAGGACGGCGTCGCGGTCGAGCCTCGTGAAGCGACGCTCGCGATAGACGAATTCGCCGGCGATCATGACGCTGTGAACGGCCTTCGCCTTGGCGCGCTGGACCAGCACCTCGACGAAGCCGAGGCCGTCGTCCTGATAGGGATAGGTCACCGCCCGCCAGTCGAACATCACCAGATCGGCGGCCATGCCGGGTTCGAGCTTGCCGATCCGCCCTGCGAAAGGCGTGGTGCGAGCGCCGCCCTCGGTCGCCATGCGCAGCACCTGCACCGGCGACGGATGGGGAGCGTCGATTCCAGGCTCGCGATGGGCGCGCAGGACGAGCCGCATCTCCTGCAGCATGTCGCGGTCGTCGTTGATGCCGGCCTCGTCGATGCCGATGGCGACGGGAATGCCGCGGGCGAGGAAACGGTTGACCGGCGCGACGCCGCTTTTGAGCCGGAAGTTCGAGCTGCAATTGTGGCAGATGCAGACGCCGCGCTCGGTGGCGAGCTCGATATCGGCCTCGCTCATCCAGACGCCATGGCCGATGGTGAAATGCGGGCCGAGCAGGCCGAGCCGGTCGAGATGGGCGAGCGCCGAGCCGCCGGTGCGCTTGCGGGCATAGGCCTTCTGATAGGGCGTCTCCAGCACATGCATATGGACCGGCAGCCCGGTGCGGCGCTGCAACTCGCCGGTGACGTCGAGGGCTTCCTCCGAGAGCCAGTGCAAATTGGCGGGCGCGATCTGGATGCGGATGCGGTCACCGTGACCATGGCGCGCCAGCAATTCGTCGAAGACCGCGACCTGGTCGCAGAGCGGAACGGTGAAGCGCTGGAAGAAGGCGCTGGCCGCCGGCCGCAGTTCCTCCGGCAGGCGGGCGACGAAATCCTGGTCAGCCTCGTAGACGAGCCGGTTCTGGTCGCGCAGCGCCATCGAATAGGAGGCGCGCATGCCGATGTCGCGATAGGCCCTGACGACCTTCTCGGCGGCGGCGAGAATGTCGGCCGGCGTTCCCGGCGCACGGCTGTGGAGGTGCTGCACGGTCGTGACGCCGCTCTCGATCATCTCGAAGGCGGAGAACAGCGTGTCGGCATAGAGATCGACATCGCGCAGCGCGATGCGGCTGGCGAACCAGAGTTCCAGCGGGTGGTCGGGCGAACCGAGCTGCAGCGGCGTCAGGCCGACATGGTGATGCGCGTTGACGAAGCCCGGCGTGATCGCGAAGTCGCGCCCGCCCGTAATGGGGGCTTCCGGATAGGCCGCCTTCAGCGCGGCGAGCGGCCCGGTCGCGGCGATGATGCCGCCGGAGACGGCGACACCGGCGTCCTGCAGCAAGACCGGCTCGCCCGCGGTGTCGAAGCCGGTGAGGAGCGTCCCGCCCCAGATGATCTGCGTGGTCATGGCGTTCCCTAGGCGGTTATCACAATTGGTAGCCGCCACGCTCAGCCCTCATCCTGAGGAGCCCGCGCTAGCGGGCGTCTCGAAGGATGGTCCAGAGCACACTGGAGCATCCTTCGAGACGCGGGCTGCGCCCGCTCCTCAGGATGAGGGCTGAGGTTGGTCATCAATCCAGCAGCCGCAGCCGCGTCAGCCGGCTGGGATTGCTCTCGGCCAGCAGGATGTCGCCGCCCGGCATGCCGTAGATTCCGTGCGCGCCATTGAGGAACGGCCGGCAGCGGCCGAGCCGCTCGCCATGGGGGCCGATCTTCTGCAGGGTCGGCTGCGTGTCGGTGACATAGGTGTTGCCGTCCTCGTCGCCCCAGATCGCCACGGGATCGCGGAAATGGCTCCAGGTCGCGAGATGCTGGCCGTTGCGGTCGAAGACCTGGACGCGGTTGTGGGTGCGGTCGACGACGACGACGCGGCCATCGGCATGGGTCCAGAGCGCATGCGGCCAGCCGAACTGGCCCTCGCCCGCGCCATGCTCGCCCCAGCTCTGGAGATGGACGCCATAGGCCGAGAAGCGGTGGATGCGGCTCGCGGCATAGCCATCGGCGACATAGATGTCGCCCCAGGCCGAGACATGCACGTCGGTGGGATGGTTGAAGGGCGAAAGCGGCTCGCCGCGCTGGCCGAGGCCGCCCAGGCGATCGCCGCTCGCCGAGCAGATGACGATCTCATGCATGTCGCGATCGACGCAGAGGAGACGCCCCTGCGCATCGACGGTGAGCATGTGGGAATCGGCGATCAGATCGCCGCCCCAGCCGCCGAGATACTCCCCCTCGGGCGAGAGCTCGACGACGCGCGGATCGTCGGGTTGAGTCAGCGGGTCGTGCCGCAGCATGACGAAGACATGCCCGCGGGCATCGACCGTCACATCGGTGACGAAGCCGGCATTCTGCGGCCAGGAGCCGAAGGGCCGCTCGATCAGGTAGCGGGCATCGCCGAGGGCAACGATCAAATCGGGCTTGGGCAAGGGGGGCATCCTATCGTGAAAGGGCTGCGCCCGGAGTCATTCTCGGCCGGAGCGCAGCGGAGAGCCGAGAATCTCCGTCAGGAGATGCTCGGGTCAAGCCCGAGCATGACGCGCGTCACGCCGGCTGGAAAGGATGCGTCTTCGCCCAGTGCCTGGCAATGTCGAGCCGGCCGGTCACCCAGACGTTCTCGTGCTTCTGGACATAGTCGAGGAAGCGCGCGAGGCCGGCGGCGCGGGCGGGGTGACCGATCAGGCGCATATGCAGGCCGACCGACATCATCTTGGGTTGGGTCGTCCCTTCCGCATAGAGCATGTCGAAGGCATCCTTGTGCCAGTCGAAATAGTCGTTCGAGGTGCCGAAGAAGCCCGAGCCGAACTTGCCGTCATTGTTGACGAGCGAATAGGGCACGACGAGGTGCGGCTTGCCGTCGACCACCTTCCAATAAGGCAGTTCGTCGTCATAGGCGTCGGAATCGTAGAGGAAACCGCCCTCCTCCACGACGAGCCGGCGCGTGTTCACGCTCGGCCCATAGCGGCAATACCAGCCCAGCGGCCGCTCGCCGACGGTGGCCTGCAGCGAGGTGATCGCCCTGGCGATATGCTCGCGCTCCTCGGCCTCCGTCAGGTCGTAATGCTTGATCCAGCGCCAGCCATGGCAGCAGACGTCGAAACCGGAAGCCCGGATCGCGGCCGCCGCCTCCGGGTTGCGCTCGATGGCGAGCGCGCAGCCGAACACCGTCATCGGCAGTCCGCGCTCCTGGAACAGCCGCATCAGCCGCCAGAAGCCGACGCGGCTGCCATAGGCGAACATGCCCTCGCCGGCGAGATCGCGGCCCTTGACCCCGGTCGGCAGGCCGTTGGCCTCGGTCAGGCCGAGCTCGGTATAGCCCTCGCCGTCCTGGACGGAAGGCTCCGAGCCCTCCTCGTAATTCATCACGAAGTTGATCGCGATGCGGGCGCCGCCGGGCCATTGCGGGTTGGGCGGGTTGGCGCCGTAGCCGATCAGATCGCGGTCATAGGGGGTGGTCATCGAGGGGCTCCCAACGTTGTCATTCCGGGGCGGGCCCGCAGGCCCGAACCCGGAACCCACGACCGGGTATGCCCGGCCGTCTCAATCGCGATGCACCCGGTCGTGGGGTCCGGGCGCATCGCTGCGCGATGCTCCGGAATGACAGGGTTACACGTCACCCGCTCATCCGCCGCGTCAGGCCGGTCAGGCGGTCCATCACGATCATCAGGATCAGCGTCGCCAGGATCAGCACGCCGGCGATGGCGGCGATGCGGACGTCGAGCGTCGTCTCCATCATCCCCCACATCCGGATCGGCAGCATGGCCGTGCGCGCGGTCGAGAGGAAGAGCGAGACCGGGACATTGTCCATCGAGGAGATGAAGGCGAGGAAGCAGCCCGCCGCGATGCCCGGCGCGATCAGCGGCAGGGTGATCCGGCGGAAGCCGTAGAGGCGGCTCGCGCCGAGATTGGCGGAGGCCTCGAGCAGCGCCGGATCGAGCTGCGACAGGCTCGCCAGCGTGGTGCGGAAGACGAAGGGCGCGATCACCACGAGATGGCCCGCGACAAGCAGATTGAGCGAGGGCCGGATGCCGAGCACCGAGAAGAACATCAGCGCGGCGAGGCCGTAGGACAGCGTCGGCAGCACCAGCGGCGACAGGAAGCTCGCCTCCAGCACGCGCGCCGAGGGCCGCGCGACCCGTGAGATCGCCAGCGCCGCGAACACGGCGAGCACGCCGCCGATGGCGGTGGCGAGGCCGGCGACCCAGAGGCTGTTGAGCGCGGCCGTGTGAATCTGGGCCGAGCGGGCCGGGTTGAACAATTCGCCATACCAGCGCAGCGACAGGCCGGGCGGCGGGAATTTCAGCGTCTGCGAGGTGGTGAAGGAGGTCGCGATCACAACCAGCACCGGCCCGATCAGGATGAGGATTCCCAGCCCCGCGAGCAGGCCGATAATCCAGGCATAGGCGACGTCGCCAGGGGTGGAGCGCTGCATGGCCTATTCCCCCTTGTCATTCCGGGGCGCGCCGACAGGCGCGAACCCGGAATCCACGACTGGGTCAATCGTGCAGGTTGTCTCTCGGCTCGCCCCGTCGTGGATTCCGGGTTCATCGCTGCGCGATGCCCCTGAAAGACAGCTGTGCAGGATCATCACAGTCATCAGCTCGTCCTGGCGAAGCGGCCGAGCCAGCCGAGCGCCATGATGCCCGCCAGAACGGTGAAGAGCAGTGTCAGCGAGGCGACCGCCGCGAAGGGCCAATTGTAGACCACCATGGACTGCTGCCAGATCAGCGAGGGCAGATAGACCAGCCGCGCCCCGCCGATGACGGATTGCGAGATGAAGGCGGTCGTCGCCGAGGCGAAGACCAGCGTTGCGCCGGCGATCCAGCCCGGCAGCGTCAGCGGCAGGATCACCCGGAAGAAGGTCCGCCATTTCGAGGCGCCGAGCGCGCGCGAGGCATCGACGAGGTTCTGGTCCATCTGGTTCATGATGGTCAGGAGCGGCAGCAGCATCAGCGGCATCTCGATCTGCGTCAGCGCGATGACGAGGCCGAGCTCGGTCTGCAGCAGGTTGAGCGGGGTCGCCGTCAGGCCAAGTCCGATCAGCGTCTGGTTGAGCACGCCCTCGCGCGCCAGGATGACGATCCAGGCGAAGGTGCGGATCACGACCGACGTCAGCAGCGGCATCAGGATGATGAAGATCAGCAGCCGCTGCACGCGCGGGCCAGACGCCCGGAAGACCAGCGCGAGCGGATAGGCCAGCAGCGTGGTCGCCAGCACGGCGAAGACGCCGAGCTTGAGCGTGTCGAAGATCACCTTCCGGTAGAAGGCATCGCCATAGAACTTGGTCCAGGAATCGAGCCCCAGCCGCGTCTGCTCGGCATCGGCGTAGAAGCTGATGCCGAGCAGGATCGCGAAGGGGGCCGCGAAGAAGGCGAGATAGGTCAGGCCGAGCGGCGCCGCGAGGCGCCAGTCGACCCCGGCCCCCGGAACACCACCGCTCCCGGCGGCCGCTGCAGCCATGCCTGCCATCGCGGCGTCCTACTTGGTGATTTCCTTGTTGAAGCGCTCGATCCAGGCGGCGCGCTGCGGGTTGATCACCGTCCAGTCATGCGTGACCATCTTGGCCAGTTCGTCGAGCGACTTGATGTCGAGCGTCTCGACCAGCTTCACGTCCGTGTTGATCGGAACCATGTTGTAGGGCTGCTTTTGCAGCGCGGCCTGGACCTCGGACGAGATCGCGGTGTCGATGTACTTATAGGCGTTGGCGACGTTGTCGGCGCCCTTCACGATGTGCAGCGTGGTCTGGAAGGTGATTGCGCCGGTCTCGGGCTTGATGAACTCGATATCGACGCCACGACCCTTCAGCGTCGCGACCGTGTTGGTGTTGGTGTACATGATATCGATCTGCCCCTGCTGGAACAGGCCGGGCATGGCGGCGGGCGCGGCGACCGCAGCCGCCTTCGAGACGGCCTTCTTCAGCTCGGCGAAGACCGGCTCGACATTGGTGGCCGAGCCGCCGAAGACCTTCGCCATCTCGATGATCGAAACCGTGCCGAAGGTGGTCTGGAAGCCGGTGAGGCCCAGCCGCTCGACATAGGGGCTCTTGAACAGGTCGGCCCAGCCCTTGGGAGGCGTGGCGAACTTCTTCGGGTTGTAGGCGATGCCGACGACCTGGGCGTTGCAGGTCACGCCATGCGACTTGATCAGGCCCGTCGGGATCTTCGCGGCATTGGTCAGCTTCGAGGCATCGATCGGCTCGAACAGACCGGCGGCCTGCGCCGCCGCCGCCGGGCCGGGATCGAGCACAAAGCAGTCGAAGGGCGGCACGCCGCGCGCGGCGCGCACCTTGGCAACCTGATCGACCGCAAACAGCGCGTCGAAGGCGACATCGACACCGGCATTCTTCTTGAGCGCCGGAGCGACGACGCCGCGATAGGCTTCTTCCCAGGTGCCGGGATAGATCGCGGCGGTGAGGCTGCCGGAGGCGCTGGCGCGCAGCGGCAGGAGCGACGCCAGGCCGAGCGCGCCGGCGCCGGCCAGGAGATCTCGACGGTTCATCTGTGTCATCGGCATGGACTCCGGATCAGGGTTGAGAGGCGGGAAAGAGAACGGGGCGGGCATGGTCGGCGAGCCCGCAATAGGCGGTGCCCGAGCGGCCCGAGGCCATGCCGGGACGGCGCGACATCGCAATCTTCAGCGAGCGGCCATCGGCACCGGTCACGTCATGGATCAGTTCGCCGCCGATCGGCAGGCTCAGCTTGAGCTCGACCGGAAAGCGGTCCTCGCCGGCCTCGTCGGCGAGCCGCATCTGCTCGGGGCGGACCGAGACGAGAACCGGTTGGCCGGGGGTGAAGCGGGCGGCGGAGGGCACGGTCCAGGCGGCACCATTGCCCAGCGTCACCGCGTAGCCGCCCTCGACAGGCGCCGCGATCTGCCCGCTCAGGAGATTGCTGGAGCCGATGAAGCTGTTGACGAAGAGCGTGGCGGGCTCGTCATAGACCTGAACCGGCGTGCCGAGCTGTTCGATCCGGCCCTGGCTCATCACCGCGATGCGGTCGGCGATCGCCATCGCCTCGTCCTGGTCGTGCGTGACCATGATCGCGGTCAGGGCGAACTGGCGCTGCAGCCGCTTGATCTCGATCTGCATGTCGAGACGGAGGTTCTTGTCGAGCGCCGCAAAAGGCTCATCCAGCAAGAGGATGCGCGGCCGCATCGCAAGCGCCCGCGCCAGTGCCACACGCTGCTGCTGCCCGCCGGAGAGCTGCTTGGGCTTGCGGTCGGCGAAGCCCGCCATCTGGACGGTGGCGAGCATCTCCTCGACGCGCTGGGCTTGAACGCTTCGGCTCTCGCCGCGGGCGGCCAGCCCATAAGCGATGTTCTCGGCCACCGTCATGTGCGGGAACAGCGCGTAGTTCTGGAAGACGATGCCGATCTCGCGGCGGTTCGGCGGCAGGGTGTCGATCGGGCGGCCGTCGATCAGGACCTTGCCGTTACCCTGCTGGATGAAGCCGGCGACGATCCGCAGCAGCGTGGTCTTGCCGCAGCCGGAGGGGCCGAGCAGCGCGACGAGTTCGCCGCCCTTGACCTCGAGCGTGACGTTGTCGACCGCCAGAGCGCCGCCATAGCTGTGCGTGATGCCGTCAAGCGTCAGCGGCTGGGCGGACATGGGCGCGGAAGGGGCAGGCGCAGCCATCTGAATGACGTCAATCCTCGGCCGGTGGACGCCGCAGGCCAGCAACTGCCGTGCCAACCGCTTTCCGAGGGACGCAATGGCCGGCGAACGGCCGTGGGTTTTGAGCAAAGCCGCTCAGGCGCATGGCTGCTCCACAGCATGACGCATCGTAAGGCACCTTAGCCTGCTCGCATGGCATCTGCCTGTTTATGCGGCAAAGCGCCGGTTGGATCCGGGATCGCGCGTGCAGCCCACACACAGCGCCAGCCCTTTCCCACGAGCGGGGACTGGCTGCATCGGGGCCAACGGCGAGCCGGTGGTACCGGGCATGCTGGCTGAGGGCTGGTCGCTCTCCGCGCGGCCCGGCGCTATCACCAGGGCGAATAGAGCTTCGCCATAAATCATAGCGGCGCGTGCGCCGGCCGGCTCGCGGGGCCCACAAGCCTTGCTATCCTCGCTCCGTGAGGTGCGGTTCGCCTTACGCGAGGAGGTTCCGATGACGCCCGTCTTCCCAATGCGGATCGCCAATCCCGCCGACCCGGCGCCGGACTATCCCTGGCCCGCCGGCACGCGCTGCGCGCTGTTTCCGGCCTTCGATGTCGATGGCGAGACCGCTTGGCTGCAGCACGACGCTGCCAACACCGACCGGCTGGTGACGCTCTCCTTCGGCGGCTACGAGGAGCGCGTCGGCGTGCCGAAGATTCTCGGCCATCTGCGATCGGTCGAGATCAAGGCGACCTTCTTCATTCCCGGCTGGATCGTCGATGTGCATCCGGCGATGTGCGAAGCGATCGTCCGCGACGGCCACGAGATCGGCCATCACGGCTATCTGCACAAGCGCCCCGACCCGGCCGATTTCGACGAAGACGTCGAGGAGTTCGAAAAGGGGATGGCAGCGCTGAAGCGCGTGCTCGGCGTCGTCCCGGTCGGTTACCGGGCGGCCGGCGGCGAGAACTACGACGCGCTCCTGACCTATCTGCGCGAACGCGGCATCCTCTATTCCTCCTCGTTCCGCGACGACATCCGGCCCTACCGGCACCGGCAGCGCGACGGTTCGGCCGGGGTGGTGGAACTGCCCGTCAACGCCTCCTTCGACGACTGGCTTTACGGGCTGTCGCAGCGCTTCAGCCCGCGCCCGATGTTCCCCAGCGAGCATGTGCTCTCGATCTGGAACGGCGAACTCGACCAGACGCGCGAATGGGGCGGGCTGGTCAGCATGGTCATGCATCCGCAGGTCTCGGGGAGGCCGATGCGCTTCGGCATCATGCGCGATTTCCTGGCGCGGGCCCGCGGCTTCGGCGATGTCTGGATCGCGACGGGACGCGAGATCGCGGAGCATTTCGTGGCCCAGGAGCGGGCAGCGACGGCCGGTTCTTGCAACCAGCGGACGCAGTCATGAACCTGCTCATCACCGGCGCCACCATCGTCACCTGCGACGAGGAGCGGCGCATCCGGCAGGACGCGGCGATCGCGATCAGCGGCGACCGAATCGCCGCCATCGGCGAGACCGCCACGCTGGAGCGGGATTTTCCGACGTATGAGCGGATGGCGGGGCGCGGCCTCGCCGTTCTGCCCGGCTTCGTCAACGCGCATACGCATACGGTGCTGACGGCGCTGCGCGGCACGGTCGAGGACTGGGACGGCGAGATCATCTACCGCTACATGTCGCCGATCTCCTACACGATGAGCGACCATGAGCGGGCGGTGATGGCCGCGCTCGGCTGCCTGGAGGCGATCCGCAGCGGCACGACCACACTGGTCGACCCGTTCCGCCATGTCCCCTCCTATGCCGGCGCGATGGCCGATACGGGCTTGCGGCTCTGGCTCTCGGAAAGCTGCGCCGACATCGACACGCGCAAGATCCGCTTCGGCGAATACGGGATCGACGAGGCCTTCGGGCGACAGTTCCTCGAGCGCACGCAGGACCTGATCGAGACCTGGCACGGCGCGCGCAACGGCCGGGTGAGCTGCCAGGTCGCGGCGCATGCCCCCGACAACTGCTCGCCCGCGATGCTGGCGCGGATTAGGGACCTCGCCGCCCGCCACGGGCTGACGCGCACCTGCCACCTCGCCCAGAGCCCCGGCGAGGTCGCAGCGGTCAAGGCGGCGCATGGGCTGACGCCGGCCGGCTATCTGGAGCGCGAGGGTTTCCTCGGGCCGGACCTGACCTGCGCGCACTGGACCTTCTGCACGCGCGAGGACATCGAATTGCTGGCGCCGCGCGGGGTCCACATGGCGCACAACCCGGCGCCCTCCTCCCGCAAGGGGCCGCATCGCGTGCTGATCGGCCCGATCCGCGACGCCGGCGTCAACATCGCGCTCGGCACCGACAACATGACCGAGGACATGTTTCAGGCGATGAAGATCGGCATGATCGTCCACCGCGCCGGCTTCGGCCGCGCGCAGGAGGGCGGCGTCGATCCGCAGCCGCAAGCCGTGCTCGACATGGCCACGCGCAACGGCGCCCGCACGCTCGGAGCGCTGGACCGGATCGGCTCGCTCGAGGTCGGCAAGAAGGCGGACATCACCCTGCTCGACCTCGACCAGCCGGCGCTGCGCCCGATCCTGCGGCTGACCTCCAACATCGTGAACTACGCCCATCCCGGCATCGTCCATTCGGTGATGGTCGACGGCGCCTTCGTCATGCGCGACCGCAGGGTGCTAACCGTGGACGAGCCGGCGCTGCTGGCGGAGGCGCAGGCGGTGACGGAAGCGGTCTGGCGACGGATGGTCGAGGCGAATGCCGATATCGCCCCGCCCCGGGGCGAGATGCCCTTTCTCGACGCCTGAGCGACAGGCCGCTTGCGGCCGGCTCTCCGCTGGCACATGATTTGCTGACGAAATAGGGAGCACCCCCCCTATTCGGAGGCGTGATATGAACCTGCGCCAGATCGAGCTGCTGAGAGCGGTCGTCCGCTGCGAGACCACGGTGCGCGCGGCACATGAACTCGGCCTGTCGCAGCCCGCCGTCAGCAACGCGATCAAGCATCTGGAAAGCCAGATCGGCTTTCCGCTGTTCGAGCGCGTCAACAACCGGCTGTTCCCGACCGCGGAGGCGCGCGAGCTCTGCCTCGATTCCGATCCGATCTTCAGCATGCACGCCGCTTTCGAGGCGAAGGTGCAGGATCTGAAGGAGAACCGCACCGGGCATATCCGCATCCTCGCGACGCCGCCTCTGGGCTACAGTGTGATCCCGATCGCGCTGCGCAACTTCCTCGAGAAGCGCCCCAACACCCGCGTCTCCTTCGACATCCGCCGCTTCGAGAACGTGGTCGAGAGCGTCGACAACGGGCTGGCCGAGCTCGGCTTCGTGCTGGGGCTGAACGATTATCGCGGCGTCGAAAGCGAATGCTTCTTCTCCGAGCGCATGGTCTGCGTGATGCGGCCCGATCATCCGCTGGCGGCGATGGAGACGATCACGCCCGATGATCTGCGCTCGACCGCCTTCATCGCGCTGGAACGCGGCACGCGGATGGGGACGATCGTGCGCCAGGCCTTCGCGGAGGTCGGCGTGCCGTTCCGCTCCTCGGTCGAGGTCCGTTACTGCAACACCGCCTGTATCCTCGCCGAGACCGGCATCGGCGTGGCGGTGGTCGATCCGCTCTCACCGCTCTCCTCGCGCAACCTCGCGGTCCGGCGCTTCGAGCCGGCCTCGCCGGTCTCGGCCTCGGTGGTGCATTCGCGCAAGCGGCCGCTGTCGCGGGCCGCACAGGCCTTCCTGCGGGAGGTGCGCGTCGTGGCGGGCGAGACGGTGCCGCGCCTCTCCTGACGGGCTGAGTATTCGCCGGACGAATGCCACCCGCGGATTCCTGATAAGCGCCTCCATTGCCTGTGCTCCCCCCCTCCAGCAGTGTCGCCGCGAGGTCGGCGCCCCCTCTCCCGGCGAGGGGGGAGAACCGGCGAACAGCCGGCGAGGATGGCTCCATGTCGTTGACGACCGCCCCCAAGACGGGCCACGCGACCTTTCTCTATTCCGAACTGGCGACCGATCTCGACCATCTCCAGGCCGACATCGCCTTTCTCGGCATCCCCTATGGTGATGCCTACAGCTTCGCCGAGATCGTCAACGACCAGACCAACATGCCCGCAGCGATGCGTCGCGCCACGGACCGGATCGTCCGCTCGATCGAGCGCTATGATTTCGATCTCGGCGGACCACTCTATGACGGACGGCCGATCCGCACGGTCGATTGCGGCGACATCATCGGCGATTTCCGCGACCTCACGGCCCACTACGTCAAGGCGGAAGCCGCGATCCGCAAGATCCGGGCGGCGGGCGCCATGCCGATCGTGCTCGGCGGCGACCATGGCGTGCCGATCCCGGTGCTGCGCGGGCTCGACGGCGACGGGCCGATCACGCTGATCCAGATCGACCAGCATCTCGACTGGCGCCAGGAGGTGAACGGCGTCACAACCGGCTATTCCAGCCCGATCCGGCGCGCCTCCGAGATGGCCCATGTCGGCGAAATCTTCCAGATCGGCCTGCACGGCACCGGCAGCGCCCGGATCGAGGAGGTCGAGGCGGCGCGCGCCTATGGCGCCCATCTGGTGACCTCCTACGAGGTGCATGAGCGCGGCATGCAGGCGGTGCTCGACCGGATTCCCGCGGGTGGACGCTACTATCTGACGATCGATCTCGACGGCATCGACCCGGCGATCGCGCCCGGTGTCGCCGGCCCCTGCCCGGGCGGGCTGACCTTCCCGCAGGTGCGGACGCTGATCCACGGCCTCGTCGGCAAGGGCCGCGTCGTCGGCATGGACGTGGTCGAGATCACCCCGCGCAGCGACGTCAACCAGATCACCTGCATCACGGCGGGGCGCTTCGTCGTCAACATGATCGGTGCCGCCGTCCGCGCGGGCTATTTCGCTAGGGCCACCTCGTGATCACCCCGGAGCGGCTGGCGGTGGCGGTCGCGGCCCAGCGCGGCCTGGCCGAGCGATTGTTCGCCAGGCTGGCCGAGGGCAGCCCGGGCAACCCCGGCATCATGCGCGACACCTATGGCGCGGGCGAGGAATTCGGCCATCGCGTCTTCGCGGAGGCGGCCACGGCCGCCGGCCTCACTGTGACCACCGACGCGTCGCTGAACACCTATGCGACCTGGCGTGGCAGCGATCCGGCCGCGCCGGCGATCCTGATGGGCTCGCATCTCGACAGCGTCCCCCATGGCGGCAATTTCGACGGCGCGGCCGGCGTGATCGCGGGCCTCATCACCCTCGCGGCGCTCCGCGACCTCGGGGTGGCTCCCCGCTGCGACCTGACGGTGATGGGGGTCCGGGCCGAGGAGAGCGTCTGGTTCCAGGTCTCCTATATCGGCAGCCGCGGGGCGCTGGGCACGCTGCCCGAGGGCGCGCTGGAGGCCAAGCGCATCGATACGGGTCGCCCCCTCGCCGACCATATCCGCGATGGCGGCGGCGACCCCGAGGCGCTGCGGCGCGGCGAACGGAGCCTCCGTCCTGAGGGCATCCGGGCCTTTCTGGAGGTCCATATCGAGCAGGCGCCGAGCCTGGTCGAAGCGGGTTTCCCGATCGCCATCTGCACCGGCATTCCCGGGAATTTCCGCCATCCGGAGGCGCGCATTCTCGGCCGCTACGACCATGTCGGCACGCCACGGCGCTTCCGCCGCGACGCCGCCATGGCCGGCATGGCGCTGGCCGCCGAACTGGACGCGGTCTGGGCAGAGAACGAGGCGCGCGGCGACGGCATGGCCGTGACCTTCGGGCGCTTCCACACCGATGCCGAGAAGCATGGTATGACCACCGTGCCGGGCGAATTCCGCTTCAGCCTGGATGTGCGCGCCTATGACGAGGCGGTGCTCGCCGGCGTCGAGGCGCGGATGCACGCCGCGATCGCGCGGATCGAGGCTGAGCGCGGCGTCGTGTTCGAACTCGGTGCGCGCGCCTCGGCTGCGGTCGGGCCGGTCGATCCCGGCATCAGGACGGCCCTGACGCAGGCGGCGGAGAGGCTCGGCATCCCCGCCATGCCGCTGGGCAGCCCGGCCTCCCATGATTCCGCCGCGTTTGCAGCCGCGGGCGTGCCCGTGGCGATGCTGTTCGTGCGCAACGAGCATGGCAGCCACAACCCGCGCGAGGCGATGGCGATCGACGACTTCATGGCGGCCACCACCGTGCTCGCGCAATGGGTCGCCGACAACGCCGGCTGAAGGGCGTCGAGGATCATGCAGGCGGGCTATAAGCGCGGCGAATAATGCGGGCCGGTTTTTAATTCGATCCCGGCGCCGGTTCCGGCCTAGCCTCTGCGATGTGCCAGGATGCTGTTCGGAAACCGCCGCCGCGGGCTCCGTTCTTGCATCATCGACACGGCCTGAGACGTGCCGATGCCGCAAGGCGGGGCGCGAGCCGCGGAGACCCCATGCAACGCCACGCCATCGCCCCAGCCGCCCTCCCCGGCCTTGCCGGCACGCCCATCGCCGGCGCGGTCCGCGCCGGCGAACGCGTCTTCCTCAGTGGCGCGAGCGCGCTCAACCCCGATGGCAGCATCGCCGGCATCGGCGACCCGACAGCCCAGACCCATGCCGCGCTCGACCGGCTCGAGGCGGCGCTGACGGAGTCCGGCGGCTCGCTCGCCAGCCTGACCAAGCTCACCACCTGCATCGTCGACCGCGGCTACCGCGCCGAGGTCTATGCCGTGATCGCGGAGCGTCTCCCCGAGGTCCGCGCGGTCAGCACCGGGCTGGTCGTCGCCGGGCTGGCGCAGCCGGAGCTGATCGTCCAGATCGACGCGGAAGCCGCGATTCCGTCCTCGCCGCCGCGGCATACGAGGCCCTACACCTTCGAAAGCTGGCACGGCCAGGGCTTCCCCTGGCAGGGCGCGATGGTGCTCGCCACCGACGAGGAGTTCTTCCTGCGCGGCCAGACCGGCGCGGGGCTCGACCACAGCGGCGTCACCGCCAAGGGCCGCGGCGTGGCGGACTCGGCCGCCCAGGCCGACCTCGCCATGGCGAATCTCAGGACGCTGCTCGACGAGGCCGGCGCCGCGGTCGAGGATATCTGCAAAATCACCGTCTACATCTCCGACCGCGCCTATCGCGCCGGCGTCTACCCGATGATCGGCAAGCATCTGGCCGGAGTCCGGCCGGTCTCGACCGGCATTGTCACCACCGGCTTCGCCCGGCCCGACATCCTGTTCGAGATCGACGTCACGCTGGTCCGCAAGCGGGGCGGACAACCGCATGAGCGGCTGCGGACCTATCACTCGAGCGCGGCCCGCTACGGCACCGAGCAGCAGCCGCTCGACTGCGAGTTCTGCATGGCGGTGGTGTCGGGCGACCGCGTCACGCTGCGCGGCCAGACCGGGATGGGGCTCGACGAGGTGCTCTACGGGGCCGGTGATGCCAAGGTGCAGGCGCAGGTCGCCATGGACAATGTCGCGACGCTGCTGGCCGAGGCCGGAGCCGGGCTCGACGACGTCGCCAAGGCGACCGTCTACGTCACCGACCGAGCCTTCCTCGCCGAGGTCAATGCGGTGGTCCGGCAGCGTCTTGGCGACAATGCCAGCGCCTTCACCAGCGTCATCATCAAGGGCCTCGCCAGCCCGGAGCTGCTGATGGAGGTCGACATCGTCGCCATCCGGAAGGGCGCACGATGACGTTTTCGCTCGCCGGTCGCTGTGCCCGCACGGGCATGCTCGGGGCGGTGGTCACCACCTCATCGATCGCGGTGGGCTCGCGCTGCCAGCATGCCGCAGCCGGCGTTGGCGCGGCGCTGACGCAGCACATGACCGATCCGCGGCTCGGCCCGCTGATGCTGGAGCTGCTCCGGCGCGGCTACTCCGCACAGCAGGCCATCGATGCCGCGGCCGCCGCCACGCCGCGCAGCGACTGGCGCCAGCTCGCCGTGATCGACGTAGCCGGCCGGACCGCGAGCTTCAGCGGCGGCAATGTCCAGCCCGAGCTCGCCGAGGCGCATGGTCGCGACTGCGTCGCACTCGGCAACATCGTGCGCTCGCAGGGGGTGCCGGCCGCCATGGTCAGCGCTTTCGAGGCGGATCCGGCGGCCCCGCTCGCCGCCCGGCTGATCGCCGCGCTGAAAGCCGGCGACGAGGCCGGCGGCGAGTTCAGGCCGCTGGTCTCCACCGCGCTGATCGTCGCGCATGAGCAGGCCTTTCCCTATGTCGACCTGCGCGTCGACGGCGATGCAGACCCGATCGCGACGCTTGAGCGCCTCTGGCGCGACTACGAGCCGGTCGCCGATCTCTACGTGACGCGGGCGGTCGATCCGGACACCGCCATCGCGAACCGGCCGAAGAGCTGACCAACGACAACGAGGGGACCATCATGAGACGACATCTTGCGACACTGGCCGTCACGATCGGCCTTTCGACGGCGCTGACCGCGCTGCCCGCCGCCGCCCAGGGCACCGTGCGCGTCGCGCTCGGGACGACCTTGAGCCAGCTCGACCCGGCCAAGACGACAATCGGCGACGAGTATGTCTACGTCCATCTGCTGTTCAACGGGCTGTCGCGCATCGACCCGGACATGACGGTGAAGCCCGATCTCGCCGAGAGCTGGACCGCCTCCGCCGACCTGAAGACCTGGACCTTCAAGCTGCGCCAGGGCGTCAAGTTCCACCATGGCCGGGTGATGGACGCCGAGGATGTCGTCGCCACGATGAAGCGGATCCTCGACCCGGCGACCGGCTCGCGCGCCCGCACCAGCCTGTCGATGGTCGAGGGTGTCTCGGCGAGCGACCCGACGACAGTCGAGTTCAAGCTCAACATCCCCTATGCCGGCTTCGCCGACATCTTCGCCGATCGGCAACTGCGCATCGTTCCCAAGGACAAGCTCGCCGAGCTCTCGACCCAGCCGATCGGCACCGGCCCGTTCATGTTCAAGTCCTGGTCGCCCGGCGACCGGCTCGAGTTGCTCAAGAACCCCGACTATTTCGAGAAGGGCCTGCCGAAGCTCGACGGCGCGACGCTGCGCATCATTCCGGAATCCGCGGCGCGCATGGCGGCGCTGGAATCGGGTGCGATCGATATCGTCTGGAGCATGCCCTATGAGGCGGTCGACAAGCTCAAGACCAGCGCGACCGCACGAGCCGACAGCGTCTCGACGCCGACCTGGGACGGCGTCATCCTCAACAACGACCGCCCGCCCTTCAACGATGTGCGGGTGCGCAAGGCGCTGGCGCTGACGATCGACAAGGCGGCGATCGTCGAACTCGCCCTCTTTGGCCAGGGCGAGCCGACCTTCAGCCCGATCCCCCCCAGCCACCCCTATTTCAACAAGTCCCTCAAGGTCGGTGCTCCCGACATCGCCCAGGCCAAGAAGCTCCTGGCCGAGGCGGGTTTCCCGAACGGCTTCGACGTGCCGATGCAGGTTCCGCAGGAGCGCGAGCAGCGCGTGCGCGTCGGCGTCGCCGTGCGCGACATGGCCCGGGCCGCGGGTATCCGCATCAATGTCGAGCGGGTGCCTTTCGCCTCCTACACCGCCAATGTCGCGGGCAAGGCGCAGATGTATGTCGATGGCTATTTCGCCCGGCCGACGATCGATACGGCGATCTATCCCTTCTACCATTCGTCCGGAAGCTGGAACAAGCAGCTCTGGATCTACAAGGACGCCCGTGTCGACCAGTTGCTCGACGATGCCCGCAAGACCAATGACGAGGCGGCGCGTAAGGCGATCTTCGAGAAGTTCCAGGCGATCGCCGAAGAGACCGTGCCCGGAATCATCGCTTACTCGGCAGCGCATGTGAACGGCGTCAGCAAAAAGGTCGAGGGCTTCAAATCGACCCCGATGCAGTGGCTCGAGCTCAAGAACGTCTCGATCAAGCCCTGATCCAAGCCTCTGCGTCCGCCCTCCCCGCGCTGCGCTGCGGGCGGGCGCAGCCCCGGCTCGCAGGAACCCGTCCCCGATGGCCGCCTACATCACCCGACGCCTGGCCCTCGTGGTTCTCGTCCTCGTGGCGGTGTCGATGCTCGTCTTCGGTGTGACGACGCTGCTGCCGGCCAATGTCGCCTATCTGATCCTCGGCGCCTTCGCGACGCCCGAGCAGGTCCGCGCGCTCGAACTCAAACTCGGCCTCACCGACCCGGTCTGGCAGCAATATCTGCGCTGGGCCGGCGGCTTCGTCACCGGTGATCTCGGCGTCTCGACGTTGATGAACCGGCCGGTCGGGCCGATGTTGCTGGAAGCGCTGCAGCGCTCGCTGATGCTGACGGGCCTCTCCTTCGTGCTGATCGCCGTCATCGGCGTGGGACTCGGCATCGTGGCGGCGCTGCGCCATGGCCGCCCGCTCGACCACGGCGTCTCGGTCGCGACCTATCTCGGCATCGCCGTGCCCGAGTTCTTCTGGGCGATCGTCGTCATCATCGTCTTCGCCGCCTGGCTCGGCTGGCTGCCGGCTTCGGGCTACGAGCCGCTCTCGGCCGGCGTCTGGGAATGGGCCAAGCACCTGATCGCGCCGACCATGACGCTGGTCTTCGGCCATCTCGCCCATGTCTCGCGCCTGACGCGGTCGAGCATGATCGAGGTGATGCAGAGCCCCTACATCACCGCCGCCCGCGCCAAGGGCCTGCCCGAGCGGGTGATCGTGCTCCACCATGCGCTGCGCAACGCCCTCCTGCCGACGATCACGGTGCTGGCGCTGGATTTCGGCCGGCTGATGGGCGGCATTGTGGTGATCGAGACCGTCTTTGCCTATCCCGGCCTCGGCCGCCTCGTCGTGTTCTCGATCCAGAACCGCGACCTGCCGACGCTGCAGGCCGCGATCCTGGTGGTCGCCGCGATCTACGCGCTCGCCAACCTCCTGGCCGACCTGCTCTATGCCCGCCTCAACCCAAAAATCCGGTTCGGCCGCCATGTCGCCTGAACGCATGTCGCCTGAGCCAGCCGCCGCCACGCCCGCAAAGCCGCCGCGCAAGGCGATGCCGCTGCAGCTCAAGGCCGGGCTCGCCATCACCGGCACCATCCTGCTGCTCGGGCTGCTCGCGCCCTGGATCGCGCCCCACCCCTGGGACACGATCTCGATGCGCACGCGCTTCCTGGCGCCGAATGCGACCTATTGGCTCGGCACCGACGAGTATGGCCGCGACGTGCTCAGCCGCCTGCTGATGGGGGCCAGGCTCTCGATCGGCATGGGTGTCGCGGCGACCCTGTTCAGCCTCGCCATCGGCGTGCCGATGGGGCTGGCGGCCGGCTATTTCCGCGGCTGGGTCGACGAGGCGCTGATGCGGCTGGCCGATGTGCTGATGGCGATCCCGCCGATCATGCTCGGCCTGCTCGTGCTGGCGGTGACGCCGCCCGCCCTATGGAAGACCGCGCTTGCCGTCGGCTTCGTCTACATCCCGCCGATCGCGCGGCTGGCGCGCAGCGTGACGCTGACGCTGGCCAATGAGGAGTTCGTCCAGGCCGCCAAGGCGCGGGCCGAGAGCACGTCCTACATCCTGTTCCGCGAGATCCTGCCCAATGCCTGGCCGCCGCTGATCGTGGAGGCCAGCCTGCGCGTGACCTATGCGATCCTGCTCGGCTCGGCGCTGTCCTTCCTCGGGCTCGGCGCCCAGCCGCCCAGTTCCGACTGGGGGCTGATGATCTCGGAGGCGCGCTCCTTCCTCGACCGTGCGCCCTGGATCGCGCTGGCGCCGGGGCTGGCCATGTGCCTGCTGGTGATCGGCATCAACCTGCTCGGCGACGGCGCCCGCGAGCGCCTCGATCCGCGCCTCAAGGCGCGGCTGGGGAAGGCCTGATGCTGATCATCGACGACCTGACCGTCCGCTACCGCACCGCGGGCGGCGAGATTGAGGCGCTGTCCTGCGTGAGCCTCCAGGCCCGCAGGGGCTCGACGTTGGCGCTCGTCGGCGAATCCGGCTCCGGCAAGAGCACGATCGCGCTGGCCGCCATGGGGCTCTTGCCGGCGGAGGCCTCGGTGCCCTCCGGCCGCATTCTCTTCGACGGGGCTGACATCCTGACGATGGGGGCCGAGGCACGCCGGCAATTGCGCGGCTCGCGCATCGGCCTCGTCTTCCAGGACCCGTTCTCGGTGCTGAACCCCTCGCTGCGGATCGGCGACCAGGTCGGCGAAGGCCTCGTGCACCATCGCGGTTTCACGGCGGAGGCCGCCTTCGAGCGCGCCATCGCGCTTCTCGACGAGGTCGGCATCGTCAACCCCGAATCCGTCGCCAAGGCCTATCCGCACGAGCTCTCGGGCGGCATGCGCCAGCGCGCCCTGATCGCGGGTGCGCTCGCTTCCGAGCCCGAGCTGCTGATCCTCGACGAGCCGACCACGGCGCTGGACGTCACCATCGAGGCGCAGATCCTCGATCTGCTCGAGGATCTGCGGGTCCGGCGCGGGCTGACGATGCTGTTCATCAGCCATAATCTCGGCGTCGTCCGGCGGATCGCCGACGAGGTCGCCGTGCTCTATGCCGGGCAGATCGTCGAGCAGGGCGCGACCGAGGATGTGCTGCAGCGGCCGGCCCATCCCTACAGCAAGGGGCTGCTCGCCGCGATCCCGCGGATCGGCCGCAAGACCGCGCGGCTCGCCGCGATTCCCGGCCGCCTGCCCGATCTGCGCCAGCCGCCGGCGGGCTGCCGCTTCGCGCCGCGCTGCCCCTTCGCGACGCCCGATAGCCAGAGCCCGCAAGGCCTGCGCGACATCGGCAGCCGGCTCGCGCGCTGCAGTTCCGCCGAGGCGCTGCGCGAGACGCCCTGGCCCGTGCAGGTGGAGGCCGACGCCGTCGGATCCCCCTCACCCGTCACCCAGGCGGTCGCGGCCGAGCCGGTCGTGGCGGTCGAGCATCTCACCAAGAGCTTCGTGCTCGGCCGCGGCAAGCTGCGTTTCGAGGGCTGGTGGCCGGTTCGCGACGCCATCCGCATCCGGCCGGTCGACGACATCTCGCTGACGATCGCGCCGGGCGAGGTCGTCGGGCTCGTCGGCGAATCCGGTTCCGGCAAGACGACGCTGGGGCGCACGATCCTGCGGCTGATCGAGGCGGATTCCGGCGTCATCCGGATCGGCGGCGAGACCGTCTCCGGCAAGCCGCAGAGCGCGCTCGAGGCGATGCGGCGCACCGCGCAGATCGTCTTCCAGAACCCGGATTCCTCGCTCAACCCGCGCAAGACGATCCGCGAGCTGCTGGGGCGGCCGATCGCGCGCTTCGGCCTCGCGCCGGCGGGGGAGATCCCCAGGCGCGTCGACGAACTGCTCGATCTGGTGCGCCTGCCGGTGCACTACGCCGACCGCTATCCGCACCAGATGAGCGGCGGCGAAAAGCAGCGCGTCGGCATTGCGCGGGCGCTGGCGACGCAGCCGCGCTTCATCGTCTGCGACGAGCCGGTCTCGGCGCTCGACGTCTCCGTACAGGCGGCGATCGTCAACCTGCTGGCGGATCTCAAGGACCGGCTCGGCGTCGCCTATCTCTTCATCTCGCACGACATCTCGGTCGTCGCCCATCTCGCTGACCGGGTGGCGGTGATGCATCACGGCAAGATCGTCGAGGTCGGGCCGTCCGCCGCGATCATGAGCGCCCCGAGCCACCCCTACACGATCAGGCTGCTCTCGGCGGTCCCGCGCGTCGACGGGCCGCCGCCTGCGCAGCCGAAGGCCGGCCACGAGGCCGCTCTGCCGGCCTGAGCCAAGCGCTGGTGCCGGGGGACGGCTGGCCGCCCGGACCGATGTCGACCGCCTATTTACCCCAGCGCAGGGCGAGCGGATCGAGTTCGCGCGCGAGTTCGATCAGCCCCTCGCGGGTCTTCGGGTGCAGCGGCGTCAGCGGATGGCGCACGGCCTCGGACCTGATCACGCCGCCCTCCTTCATCACCGCCTTGGCCGAGCGCAGGCCGCATTGGCGGTTCTCGAAGTTGATGATCGGCAGGACCTTCGCGTAGAGCGCGGCGGCCTGCTTGCGGTCGCCCGCGGCATGGGCGGCGAGGATCGGCTTGATCAGATCGGGGATCATGGCCGACGTCATCGTGCCGGTCGCGCCGGCGTCGAGGTCAGCCATCAGGGTGATCGCCTCCTCGCCGTTGAAGGGGCCTACCACCGCCTCGCCGCCGGCCTCGATCAGCGCGCGCAGCTTGCCCGCCGTGCCGGGCACCTCGATCTTGAAGTAGCGCACGAGCGGGACCTCCTTCGCCAGCCGGACCATGAAGGGCACGGTCAGCGTGACGCCCGAGAGCGGCGCATCCTGCAGGATAATCGGGATCCCGCAGGCGTCGGCGACCCGCTTGAAATGCTCGACCATGCCTTGCTCGTCGGCCTTCAGGAGCGCGCCGTGATAGGGCGGCATCATCATCAGCATCTTGGCGCCGGCATCGGCCGCCGCCTTTGCCCGCTGGGCGGCGATACGAGTCGAGAAATGCGAGGTGGTGACGATCACCGGCACGCGCCCGGCGACCTGCTCCAGCGAGAGATGCATCACCTGCTCGCGCTCGGCGTCGGTGAGCAGGAACTGCTCGGAGAAGTTCGCGAGGATGCAGATGCCGTCGACGCCCTGGTCGACCATCAGGTCCATGACGCGGCGGTTGCCCTCGAGATCGAGGTCGCCATTGTCGTGGAAGATGGTCGGGGCGATCGGCAGGATACCCTTGTAGGGTTCGGTCATGGTGTTGCCTCGCAGGGTCAGGCGGCGGGAGCCAGGGTTTTGCGGCCGAAGAGCCGGCGCAGAAGGGAGCCGATCAGCGGCAGCAGCAGCAAGGCCAGCCCGATGCCCATCAGCGTCGAAACCAGCGCATTCGACCAGAAGATCGAGAGCGAGCCCTGGCTGAAGATCATCGACTGGCGGAAGGCGTCTTCGGCCTTGTCGCCGATGACCATGGCCAGGATCAGCGGCGCGATCGGATAGTCGAGCTTCTTGAAGATGTAGCCGACGATGCCGAAGGCGAGCGCGACCCAGATGTCGAACTCCTTGCTGGCGACGGTATAGGCACCGATGAAGCAGATCATCACGATCAGCGGGCCGACGATCGAGAAAGGTATGCGCAGGATCGAGGCGAAGAGCGGGACCGTGGCCAGCACGACGACCACTGCGACGACATTGCCGAGATACATCGAGGCGATCAGCCCCCAGACGAAGTCCGGGCGCTCGATGAAGAGCATCGGGCCGGGGTTGAGGCCCCAGATCATCAGACCGCCCATCATCACGGCGGCGGTCGCCGAGCCCGGGATGCCCAGCGCCAGCATCGGCAGCATCGCAGCGGAGCCGGCGGCATGGTCGGCCGTCTCGGGTGCGATCACGCCCTCGGGCTCGCCCTTGCCGAATTTTTCAGGATGGCGCGAGGAGCGCTTGGCCATGGCGTAGCTCATGAAGGACGCCGCCGTCGGCCCGCCCGGCGTGATGCCCATCCAGATGCCGATGGCGCTCGAGCGCAGCAGGGCGACCCAGTAGCGCGGCAGCTTCGCTGCGGTCCGCAGGACATCGCGGATGCGTACCTTGGCGGCGACGCCCTCGAAGCGCAGCCCCTCCTCCATCGTCAGCAGCAGTTCGCCGATGCCGAACAGGCCGATCACCGCGATCAGGAAGGAGATGCCGCCGAGCAGGATGTCGAACTCATAGGTCAGGCGGATATTGCCGGAGACCGAATCCATGCCGACCGAGGCCAGCGCGAATCCGACGCCCATGGAAACGACCGCCTTGAAGGGCGAGGCGCCGCCGAGCCCGATGAAGCTCGCAAAGGTCATGAAGTAGACCGCGAAATACTCGGGCGAGGAGAAGCGCAGCGCGAACTTCGCGACCCAGCCGGAGAGCAGCGTGATCAGAATGACGCCGGCCAGCGCCCCGATCCCGGCCGAGAGGAAGGCGAAGGAGAGGGCTTCCGTCGCCCGGCCCTGCTTGGCCATGGGGTGGCCGTCGAAGGTCGTCGCCACCGAGGAGGGCTCGCCGGGAATGTTGAACAGGATCGAGGTGGTCGAGCCGCCAAACAGCGCGCCCCAGTAGAGCGAGGTCAGCAGGATGATCGCCGACACCGGGTCCATGGTGAAGGTCAGCGGCAGCATCAGCGAGACGCCGTTGGGCGCGCCGAGACCCGGCAGGACGCCGACGAGGATGCCCAGCAGCACGCCCGCCATCATCAGCAGGATATGGTGGGTGGTGAGCGCGACCGAGAAGCCGTGCATCAGCGAGGCGATGTTGTCCATGGCGGCGTCCTCGTTGGCGAACGGCGGGCCCTAAAGCCCGATCAGGCGCTCGACCGGGCCCTTCAGCAGTCCGATCTGGAAGAAGCGCTCGAACACGACATAGAAGACGAACGCCGCGCCCAGCGCGCTGGCGACCGAGACCAGCCAGCCATAGCCGCCCTGGAAGCGCATGGCGTAGACAAGGTAGGTGATGGTGGCGACGTACATGCCCGCGAAGGCGGTGATCAGTACGAAGGCGACGAGCGGGGCAAAGAATGCGACCACGCGGCCGGCACGCTCGCGGTCGAGGAAGATCTCCCCGGCGACGGCCGCCCCGCGCAGGCGCTGGGCGAAGGTCACCACCAGCGTCCCGACACTGGCGAGCGCCACCAGGGCGCCGGTGTAGAAGGGAAAGGCACCGGGCTGCGGGCCGGATGTGTCCCAGCCGATCCCGAATTCGAGCGCGCCCCAGACGACGATCAGCCCGAAGGCGAGCGTGACGAGCGCGGTCGCGGTTTCCGCCCAGAAGCGCGTGATCATGGAGCGTTTCCTCCCGGCCAGGATGGCCGCTCGAAACTGGCGGGGAGAGTGCCCGAGAGACAACCGGACGGCCGGGAGGCCGTCCGGAGAGGCATCGGCCGCGGCGCGTCAGTTGACGACCCAGCCCTCGGCCTGGAAGATCTTCTTGTTGGCCGCATCGTCCCTGGCGACGAAGTCTGCCAGTTCCTTGCCCTTCATGAACCGGGCGGTCTGGGCCGTGCGGGTGACGAACTCCTGCCATTCCGGCGTCTTGGAGACCTTCTCCAGCACGCCTTCGTAAAAGGCGACGGCGTCGGCGGGCACCTCGGCCGGCAGCCAGACGGTGCGGGGCATCTGGAAGGTCTCGATCGGCAGGCCGGATTCCTTGCAGGTGGGAATGTCGCCCCAACCCTTGCCCTCGAAGACGGGCTCTCCCTTGGCCAGGCGCACCGGCGAGAAGACGCAGAGCGGCTTCACCTGGCCGGCCTTCCATTGGCCGATGTTCTCGTTGGGATTGTTGACGTTGGAATCGATGTGCCCGCCGGCGAGCTGCACGGCCGCGGCGCTGCCGCCCTGGAACGGGACGTAGATCATCTTGGCGCCGGTGGCCTCCTGGATCATCATCGTCAGTGTCTGGTCGGTGTCCTTGGACTGGCTGCCGCCCATCTTGAAGCCCATCGGCTTGGCCTTGACGGCCTCGATGTAGCTCTTGGCATCGGCATAGGGCGCGTCGCCCTTGACCCAGAGCAGGAACTCGTCGAGCGCGAGCGCCGCGACCGGGGTCAGGTCGGAGACCTTGTAGCCGAGCTTGGCGACATAGGGCAGCAGATAGGCGTTGTTGGTGCCGAAGACGACGCGGTGGGCGTCGCCCTTGCCGGCCTTGCCGTGGATGTAGCCCTCGGCGCCCGAGCCGCCGCCCTTGTTCACCACCACGATCGGCTGGTCGATCAGCTTGTGCTTGCTGATGATCGACTGGATCATGCGGGCGAAATTGTCGGTGCCGCCGCCGGCACCAGAGGTGACGACGAATTCGACCGGCTTTGTCGGCTGCCAGGCCTGGGCCGTCCCGGCGGCGCCGATCGCGATGGCGCCGGCGAGTGCGGCTGTGATGCTGAAGCTCTTCATGCGTTGTCTCCCTGGATGATCGGTTTTCGCGGCCGCTCTTGGATGGCGGCTTCTTGAAAGGATGGCCGGCTCAGGCCGCGGCCTTGGCCCTCGCCTTGCCGTCCTGTGCCATCTTGACGGCGAGCGCGAGCGCGGCCCGGGTGGCGCCGAGATTGGCGATGCCCTTGCCGGCGATCTCGTAGGCGGTGCCATGGGCGGGGGTGCAGATCGGGAAGGGGAAGCCGCCGATCAGGGTGACGCCGCTGTCGAAGCCGATCAGCTTCATCGCGATCTGGCCCTGGTCGTGATACATTGTGAGGACGGCATCGAAATCGCCATTGCGGGCGCGCAGGAACACGGTGTCTGAGGGGAACGGTCCCTCGACGGTGAAGCCCCTGGCCTTGGCGGCCTTCACCGCGGGCTCGATGGTGTCGATCTCGTCACGGCCGAAATTGCCGCCATCGCCAGCATGGGGATTGATGCCCGCGACTGCGATGCGCGGCGGCTCGAAGCCGGCGGCGCGCAGATTGGAGTCCGCCAGCGCCAGCGCCCGCAGGATGCGCTCCTGGGTGATGTTGGCGGCGACCTCCGAAAGCGGGATATGCGAGGTGACGCGGGCATTCCAGAGCTTGCCGAGGATGTTGAATTCGCTGGCCGGTCCATCGAAGCCGATGGCGTCGCGCACGAAGCGGATCTCGTCGTCATAGCCGGGATAGGCGAAGCGCATCGCCGCCTTGTTGAAGGGCGTGAAGAAGACCGCATCGGCCTGGCCGGCGGCGGCGAATTGGAGCGCGCGGCGGAAATTCTCGGTCGCGGCCTTGCCGCCGGCGAGCGTCGCCTTGCCGCGCTGCAGATCGGCCGGGTCGTGGTTGGCGAGATCGACGAAGACCGGGCGCTCACCGAGCGGCAGCGCCTCTCCGTCGCGCACCATGCGGACCTGCGGATCGACGCCGGAATCGGCGATGCCCTGCTGCAGCAGCCGCGCATCGCCGAAGACGACGTAGCGGGCCGCGGCGCGCAGATCGGCCTCGGCGAGGATGCGCGCCGTCAGTTCGGGGCTGATGCCCGACGGGTCGCCCATCGCGACCGCGACCACCGGCAGATCGCCCGTCATGCGCTCCTCCATCACCCTGCTCCGCTGCTGCGCCGTGTTCGATCGTCCATGGCTAACACAGCCCGGAAGCCCCTACAAGTATGCTGTATGCAGCATATCATAACTGCGATAGGAAAGGGCAAATGAGGCGGCGCGGCCGCGACAGGGCCACCCTGGGAGGAACCGATGAATTTCCACGCGCATTACGATCGCATCCGCGAGCCGATCGAAACCGGCCTCGTCGGCAGCGGCGGCTTCGGCCGAAGCTATCTCGCCCAGGCCCGCAAGACCCCGCTCGTCAACGCGCGGATCGCCGTCGATGTGACGGCCGAAGCGGCCGGCCGGGCGTTCGCGGCGGCGGGATACGCCAGCGCCGACATCGCGCTCTGCGAGACGCCGGCCGAGGCGCGGGCGGCCTGGGAGGCCGGCCGCTGCGTCGCCGCCGGGCGGCTCGAGACGGTGATCGCCCTGCCCTTCCAGCTTCTCGCCGAGGCAACGGGCAGCCCGGAGGCGGCGACCCGCCACGCCCTGCTGGCGATCGAGGCCCGCCGCCACGTCGCGCTCGTCTCGAAGGAGGCCGACAGCGTCGTCGGCCCCGGGCTCGCCCGGCTGGCGCGCGACGCCGGCGTCGTGGTGACGCCGGTCGATGGCGACCAGCCGAGCCTCCTGATCGGGCTGGCGAGCTGGGCCGAAGTGCTCGGGCTCGAGATCGTCGCGGCCGGCAAGTCGAGCGAGTACGACTTCGTCTTCGACCCGGCCTCCGGCACCGTCACCTGCAACGGCGTCTCGGCCGCCCTGCCGGACCTGGCACAGCACTGGCTCGGCGGCGACCCGGCGGCGGCCGTCGCGACGGCGTCGGCACGGGCAGCGATCCTCGGCCGCGCCTTTCCGCTGCGGGCGGTGCCCGACCTCTGCGAGATGACCCTTGTCGCGAACGCGCTCGATCTCAGCGCCGACCGTGCCGATTTCCACGCCCCGCCCGCCCGCGTGCCCGAACTCGCGGACCTCTTCGCCCCTGCGAGCCGGGGCGGGCTGATGTCCGGTCACCGGCGCATCGACGTCTTCCACCATCTGCGCCTCGCCGAGGAGGCCAGCTTCGCCGGCGGCGTCTTCATCGTGGTGACCTGCGACAATGCCGAGACCTGGGACATGCTGGCCGGCAAGGGTCATGTGCTCTCGCACTCGGGCGGGACCGCGTTGCTCTACCTGCCGCGCCATCTGCTGGGCGTCGAGGTCGCGACCTCGGTGCTCGATGCGGCCGGGCTCGGCCGCTCGGGCTATGGCGAGGACTACCGCCCGCGGCAGGACCTGGTCGCGGTGGCCCGGCGCGATCTCGCGGCCGGCACGGTGCTGACCATGGGTGGCCACCATCACAGCATCGACGGTGTCAGCGCCGAGGTGAGGCCGGCGGCGGCGCTGGCCGAGGACCGGCCCGCGCCCTTCTATCTGGTGGCGGACCGGCGCCTCGCCCGCTCCGTGAAAGCCGGCGAGGCGATCCGGCTGGGCGATGTCGAGATCGCGCCCGCTTCGGGGCTGCTGGCGATGCGCCGGCGGCAGGACAGCCTGTTCGCGGGCGGCGGTTGAAGGGGTGTTTGACAGCGCTGGGCTCGCGTGCCGTAACCACATCACAGACAGGATTGACGAGCAGCGATGAGCGAGCCAGCGATCGACTTCCCCCGGATCACGCGGCGCACCCTGCATGACGAGGTGCTCGAGCGGGTTCGCGACATGATCATCGAGGGGCGCCTCGAGCCCGGCCAGCGGATCAATGAGGGCGTGGTCGGTGCCCAGCTCGGTGTCTCCCGGACGCCTCTGCGCGAGGCGATCAAGACGCTCGCCAGCGAGGGGCTGGTCGAGATCCTGCCCGCCAAGGGGGCGATCGTCCGGCGCTTCTCGGCGCGCGACCTCGCCGACGTGCTCGAGGTGCTGAAGGCGCTCGAACAGCTCGCCGGGCGCATCGCCTGCGAAACGGCCAGCGACGCGACGATCGAGACGATCCACGCCCTGCACAAGCAGATGCTGGCCCTCTACGAGACGCGCAACCGCCTCGAATACTTCAAGCTGAACCAGGCGATCCACAGCGCCATCGTCGCCGCATCGGACAATGCGGCGCTGATGGAGATGCACGGGACTCTGCAGTCGCGGATCAAGCGCCTGCGCTTCGTCGGCAATGAGGGGCCGGTGAAGTGGGCGGGCGCCGTGGCCGAGCACGAGCAGATGATGGCCGCCCTGCTGAAGCGCGATGCCGCGGAACTCAGCCGCATCATCGGCCAGCACATGGACTCCACCCTGCTGCGGGTGCGCGAGGTCCTCTAGCGGTGCGAGCCGGCGGGCCCGCCCGAGGTTCTCTCGCGGCAGGCGTTCGCGGTGCCCCCGGCGGGGCCGCCGCGCAGCCGGCTCAGCCCTGACGGCCCATCGGCCGGTGCGCGAGCGCCGTCATGACGCCCCGCAGCTCGGCCAGGCCGCGCAGGCGGCCGATCGCCGGATAGCCGGGGAAGCTGCCGCGACCGATGTCGTCGAGGATCTCGTGGCCATGGTCGGGCCGCATCGGGATCTCCCAGTCGTCACGCCCTTCGGCGCGGCGCCTCGCCTCCTCATCGAGCAGCACCGCGATCAGCGCGACCATGTCGGTGTCGCCGCCGAGATGCTCCGCTTCCATGAAGGAGCCGTCGGGGTCCTTGGCGACGTTGCGCAGATGCGCGAACCAGATCCGGTCGGCGAAGCGGCGCGCGATCGCGGGCACGTCATTGTCGGGATGGGCGCCGAGCGAGCCCGAGCACAGCGTCAGCCCGTTGGCCGGCAGATCGACCATGGCGAGGACGGCTTCGATATCGCTTTCCGTCGAGACGATGCGCGGCAGGCCGAACAGCGGCCGCGGCGGGTCGTCCGGATGAACGCAGAGGCGGATGCCCAGCTCCTGCGCGGTGGGAACCACGGCGCGCAGGAAGCGGGCGAAGTTGGCGCGCAGCCCGTCGGCGTCGATGCCGGCATAGCGCGCCAGCATACCCCGCAGGCTCGGTACGTCGTAGCGATCATAGGCGCCCGGCAGGCCGGCCATGATGTTGGCGAGCAGGCGGTCGCGGTCGGCCTGCGTCGAGGCCGCGAACCAGTCGATCGCCTTCTCGCGTAGCGCCGGGGAATGCCCCTCCTCGGCACCGGGACGCTCGAGGATCAGCCAGTCGAAGGCGAGATATTCATGGGCGTTGAAGCGCAGCGCACGCGCGCCGGCCGGAAGCGGATGGTCGAGCTCGGTCCGCGTCCAGTCGAGCACCGGCATGAAGTTGTAGCAGATCGTCTTCAGGCCGCAGGCGGCGAGGTTCGCCATCGACTGCCGGTAGTTGGCGAAGATCGGCTCGAGATCGCCCTCCCCCAGCTTGACGCGCTCGTGGATCGGCAGGCTTTCCACCACCGACCAGTCGAGCCCGAGGCCGGGCGCCGCGATCGCGGCCTTGCGGTTCTCGATTTCGGCGACGCTCCAGACTTCGCCATAGGGGATGTGGTGGAGCGCGGTGACGATGCCGCTCGCGCCGGCCTGGCGGGCGGCGGCGAGTGTGACGGCGTCGTCGGGGCCGAACCAGCGCCAGGTCTGTTTCATCGGATCGATCTCGGATCACATCAGGAGGTTGGGGAGGAAGAGCACGACGCCCGGGAACAGGGCGAGGAAGCCGACCACAGCGAGGATCGCGGCAATGAAGGGCAGCGATTCGACCAGGTACTCCTCGATCGAACAGTCGAGGATCGAGCACACCGTGTACATCGCCACGCCGACCGGCGGCGTCATCGAGCCGAGCGTCACGATCGACATCATCAGGATGCCGAAATGCACGGGGTCGACGCCGAGCTTGGTGATGATCGGCACGAAGATCGGCGTCAGCAGCAGGACCAGCACCGTGCTCTCGACGAAGAAGCCGGCGACCAGCAGGAAGAACAGGACCAGCAGCACGATCGCCAGCGGGTTCTGGGACAGGCCCAGCATCCATTCGGCGACCTCCTGCGGCGCCTGCTCGAAGATCAGCGCATAGCCGACCATGCCCGAGAGCAGGATGATCAGCATGATCACGCCGACGTCGAGAACGCCTTCGCCGAGCGCTTCCATGAAGCTCTCGACGGTCAGTTCCTTGTGCAGGAAGACACCGACGACCACGGCATAGACGACCGCAAAAGCGCCGATCTCGGACGGCGTGAAGATGCCGGCGCGGATGCCGAACAGCAGCGCGACCGGGAACAGCAGCGCCCATTTGGCATCGACGATCGCGCGCCAGACGGCCTGCCGGGTCGGCAGTTCCTTCGTCGCGGAATGGTAGCCGCGCTTGCGGGCGACGAGCCAGACGACCGTCATCAGGGCGACCATCATCAGCAGGCCGGGAATGACGCCCGCCAGGAAGAGGCGGCCGATCGAGACGTTGCCGACGAAGCCATAGAGGATCAGGCCCAGGCTCGGCGGGATCGTCGCCGTGATCAGGGACCCGACCGCGATGGCCGCGCAGGTGAAGCCCTTCGAATAACCCTTGCGGATCATGTCCGGGCCGAGAATGCGCGCCTCCATGGCGGCATCGGCCACAGCCGAGCCGGAAACGCCGCCCATCAGCGTCGAGAGCAGGATGCAGACCTGGGCGAGGCCGCCCGCCATCCAGGAGACCAGCACGTTGGAGCAGGCGATCAGCCGGTGCGTGATGCCGGTCTTGTTCATCATGTGCCCGGCCAGCACGAAGAAGGGCACGGCGAGCAGGGGAAAGCTCTGCGAGGCCGTGGCGATCTGCTGGACGCCGATGCCGAGCGGGATCGAGCCGGAAAAGACGAAGAAGGAGAAGCCGGACATGCCGATGGCCAGCGCCACCGGCAGGCCGAGGAACATCAGCAGGAAGAAGAGACCCCAGAGAGTCAGCATGGTCTGGGCCTCATCCGAGCTGGCTGTCGGAGCGGTCGAGGCTCCGATCGGCATAGAAGACCAGCGAGCGTGTCCGCAGCGCATGGACCAGGTTGATCGCGATGGTGAGCGCCAGAAGTGCGGCCCCGACGGGCACCGCAGCCGTAACCCACGCATAGGAGATGCCGCTGTCGCCATAGACGCGCTGCCAGTTCAGCATCGTCAGCCGATAGCCGGAGACGGCGAGCGCAATGAGGAAGGCGAGCGACAGCAACGCGAGCGCAATCTCGACGAGCCAGCGCGGCGTGCGCGGCAGCTTCCGCACGAAGAGATCGACGCCGATATGGGCCTTGAGCCGCATCGCGCGATTGGCGCCAAGGAAACAGACCCAGATGAAGAGCAACTGCGCCACGTCGATCGACCAGATGAGCGGGTAGCCGAAGGTGCGCCCCAGCGCGGCGATGAAGACTAGGACGACGATCGCCGCCAAAAGCAGCCTGGCCGCGAGGAACTCGGCCGAAATCAGGAATTGCGACATGGCGGCTTGGCCCAATCGATGCGTATGGACGGGTGGCGGCGCGCTGGGCGCGCGCCGCCGGAAGGCAGGGGGCGGCTCAGGCCCGGTTACTTCAGGAGCTTCAGAACCTCGGCCCGCAGATCGGTGTAGCCGAGCTTCTCGTAGACGCCCTGGGTCGCGTCGATGAAGGGCTTCTTGTCGACCTCGGCGATGGTCATGCCGTTCTTCTTCATCGTCTCCTCGAAGCCGGCGAGCGACTCCTCGGTCAGCTTGGAGGCGAAGTCGCCGGCGGCGAGCGATTCCTCGCGCAGGATGGTCTGCAGCTCCGGCGTCAGCTTGTCGAACCAGGCGGCGCTGGTGACGATGCCGGTGATCAGGTTGAAATGGCTCGTCTTGGTGACGTGCTTGGCGACCTCGAAGAGCTTCGAGCCGACGGTCGCGGGGTGCTGCGCCTCGACCGCGTCGATCACCTTCTGCTGCATGGCCGGGTAGACCTCGCCCCAGCCCATCGGGGTCGGCGTTGCACCCATGGCCCGGATCGTCTCCATCCAGACCGGCGCGCCCGGCGTGCGCATGCGCACGCCAGCGAGATCGGCGGGGACCTTGACCGGCTTGTTGGTGATCAGGTGGCGGTCGCCCTGCCACCAGTTGAACGACAGGACCTGATGGCCCGACGTCGTCCTCAGCTTGGCGACCCAGGTCTCGAACAGCGGCGAGGTCACGACCTTGCGCACGCCCTGGAAGCCGTCGGCGAGATAGGGCGCGCTGAGCACGCCGAACTCCTTGACGAAGACGGCGAGACGGCCGCCGTCGACGACGACGGCAACATTGGCGCCGGCGCGGGCCTGCTCCAGCACGTCCTCGTCCTTGCCGAGTTGCGAGCCCGGGAAGATGCGGATGGTGAGCTGGTTCTTGGAACGCTCGGCGACGCGGTCGCGCATCCGCTCCAGCCCCTTGAAGAGCGGGTCGTCACGAGTCAGCGCGGTGTTGACGTTGAGCTGGGCCTGGGCCTGGGCTGCGGCCGGCAGCGCCAGGCTGGCGGCAGCGAACGCGATCGCGCACAGCGTGCGCCTGTTGACGGTGAACATCTGATAGCCTCCCTGCGGTGCTTCCTGCGTCTCGGGACGCATTGAAGTATGGCACCATACCGGTATGATACCCCGACCTTCGGAGAAGGCAAGACGGATGAACGGCCCTGTTGCGCTGAAACTGGCGGACCCGATCGTCCCGCAGATCATCCAGATCCTGCGGCAGGCGATCATCGAGATGCGCCTGAAGCCCGGCGAGGCGCTCTCGGAGAAGGACGTCGCGCTGCGCTATGGCGTCAGCCGCCAGCCCGTGCGCGAGGCGTTCATCAAGCTCGCCGAGGCCGGGCTGCTCCAGGTGCTGCCGAGCCGGGGCACCTATGTCGTCAAGATCTCGGTGCGGGAGGTGCTCAACGCCCGCTTCGTGCGCGAGGCGATCGAATGCGCGCTGGTGCGCAGCGCCGCCGAACTGATCGATGCAGCCGGCGAGGCGCGGATCGAACAGCTCGTCGCCGACCAGAAGCAGGCGGCGGAAGCGGGCGATTCGAGCCGCTTCTATGCGCTCGACGAGGCCTTCCACCGCGCCATCGCCGACTGCGTCGAATGTGAGCCGGCGCTGCGCGTGGTCGAGAGCGCACGCGCCCAGACCGACCGGGTGCGCTATCTCAGCCTGCCGGACGCCTCGCCGCTGGCGCTGCTGATCGCCCAGCACGAGGCCATTCTCGACGCGATCAAGGCGCGCGATCCCGAGCGGGCCGAGGCAGCGATGCGGACCCATCTGCGCGAGATTCTGAGCGCCCTGCCCCGGCTGGCGGAGCGCTTCCCGGACGTGTTCGACCGCAACGACGTGCCCCCGCACGCCCGCCCGATGCCGGGTTGAGGCCGGACCGGATCAGCCGGTGGCGGGCGGCGGCGCCGTCGCCGCCTCGAGCCGGGCGACCGTTTCCTCCAGGCTCTCGGCGACGCCGAGCATGAAGTCCTTGCCGAAGGCGATGATCGTGTCGGGCGGCTCGCCCTTGAACGAGTAGACGACGCTGACCCGCTCGGGATTGACGTAAACCGGCTTGCCGTCGGCCGGCGAGGTGAACTGGCAGAGCTTGGCCATGGAACTCTCGCGATTCGCTGAAGTTGCCGAGCTATACGACGGACGCGCCGTTCTGTTGACCTGTCCCGGTTGACCCGCGCCGGTTGACCTGCCCCGGCCCTGCCGGCGGCGCGAGCTGCATCGGAAATCTTCGGGATCGCTTGCGCTCGATCAGAGCGCGCGGCCAGACGGTGTGGTCCCTTCCGCCGGCAACCGCGAAGGACACCTCCGATGAGCCAAGCACAGCCGAGCCCCAGCCCTCTGAGCCCCGAGGCTCTGTCGCTCATCCATCGCTACTGGAGCGCAGCGAACTATCTCTCGGTCGGCCAGATCTATCTGCTCGACAACCCCCTGCTGCGCGAGCCGCTGAAACCGGAGCACGTCAAGCCGCGCCTGCTCGGCCATTGGGGCACGACGCCGGGGCTGAACTTCATCTATGCGCATCTCAACCGGGTGATCGCGGCGCGCGACCTCGACATGCTCTATGTCTGCGGTCCCGGCCATGGCGGGCCGGGCATGGTCGCCAACACCTATCTCGAAGGCTCCTACAGCGAGACCTGTCCCGAGATCACGCGGGATGCAGAGGGCCTGCGCAGGCTGTTCCGGCAGTTCTCCTTTCCCGGCGGCATCCCCAGCCATGCCGCGCCCGAGACGCCCGGCTCGATCCATGAGGGCGGCGAGCTCGGCTATGCGCTGGTGCATGCTTTCGGCGCGGCCTTCGACAATCCCGAGCTGATCGTCGCCTGCGTCGTCGGCGATGGCGAGGCCGAGACCGGGCCGCTCGCGGCCGCCTGGCATTCGAGCAAGTTCCTCGACCCGGTGCATGACGGCGCCGTGCTGCCGATCCTGCATCTCAACGGCTACAAGATCGCCAATCCGACGATCCTGGCCCGGATGCCGGCCGACGAATTGCGCAGCCTGCTCGTCGGCTATGGCTACGAGCCCTTCTTCGTCGAGGGCAGCGAGCCGGACACGATGCACCAGCAGATGGCCGGCACGCTCGACCTCGTCTGCGACCGCATCCGCGCGATCCAGGAGCAGGCCCGCTCCGGCGGCGGGGATATGGGGCGGCCGCGCTGGCCGATGATCGTGCTGCGCAGCCCCAAGGGCTGGACGGGGCCGAAGACGGTCGACGGCAAGAAGGTCGAAGGCTTCTGGCGCTCGCATCAGGTGCCGATCGCCAATGCGCGCGGCGATGCGGGCCATCTCAAGCTGCTCGAAGACTGGATGCGCGGCTACGCGCCCGAGACGCTGTTCGACGCCAACGGCAGCCTGAAGCCGGAATTGCAGGCGCTGGCGCCGTCGGGGACGCGCCGGATGGGCGCCAACCCCCATGCCAATGGCGGGCTGCTGAAGCGTGAGCTGAAACTGCCCGACTGGCGCCGCTTCGCCATCGCCCTGCCCGGCCCCGGCGGCGCCGTCGCCGAGGCGACGCGCACAATGGGCCGCTTCCTGAAGGAGGTCGTTTCCCTCAACGCAGAAGCCCGGAATTTCCGGATCATGGGGCCTGACGAGACGGCTTCAAACCGGCTCGACGCGGTGTTCGACGTGACCGAGCGCGTCTGGAGAGAGGCGATCCTGCCCGAGGACGTGCATCTCGCGCCGGAGGGCCGGGTCATGGAGGTGCTGAGCGAGCATCTCTGCCAGGGCTGGCTCGAGGGCTATCTGCTGACCGGCCGGCACGGGCTGTTCTCCTGCTACGAGGCCTTCATCCACATCGTCGATTCGATGGTGAACCAGCACGCCAAATGGCTGAAGGTCTCGCGCGAAATCCCCTGGCGGGCGCCGATCGCCTCGCTGAACTATCTCCTGACCTCGCATGTCTGGCAGCAGGACCACAACGGCTTCAGCCATCAGGATCCCGGTTTCCTCGACCTGATCGCCAACAAGAAGGCCGATACGGCGCGGATCTATCTGCCGCCGGACGCCAACACCCTGCTCTGGGTCACCGACCACTGCCTGCGGACCTATGACCGCATCAACGTCATCGTCGCCGGCAAGGCCCCGGCGCTGCAATGGCTGACGATCGACGAGGCCGCGATGCATGCCGAAGCCGGGATCGGCATCTGGCCCTGGGCCGGAACCGAGCGTGCGGGCCGCGACCCCGACATCGTCCTCGCCTGCGCCGGCGACGTGCCGACGATCGAGACGCTGGCCGCGGCCGTCCTGCTGCGCGAGGCCCTGCCGGAGCTCGCGCTGCGCGTCGTCAACGTCGTCGATCTGATGACGCTGCAGAGCCACCGGCAGCATCCGCACGGTCTCGACAATGCGGATTTCGACGCGCTGTTCACAGCGGACAAGCCCGTGATCTTCGCTTTCCACGGCTATCCGCAGCTCATCCATCGCCTGACCTATGACCGGCCAAACCATGCCGGCCTGCATGTCCACGGCTATCGCGAGGAAGGCACCACGACGACGCCCTTCGACATGCTGGTGATGAACGGGCTGGACCGTTTCCACCTCGCCATTGCGGCCATCGACCGGCTGCCCGAGCGCGGCCTGGAGGCGGCGCGGGCACGCCAGCGCTTCGAGGATCGGCTGGTCGCGCATGCGGCCTATATCCGTGCGCAGGGCGAGGACATGCCGGAGATCCGCGACTGGCACTGGCCCGGCGCCGCCTCGCCGGTCTGAGGCGCGCACGGCGGCTGCGACCGCGTGGCCCGAGCGCGGGCGCTCGCGCGGATGTCAAAGCGCGCCGCTTCATAGTAGATGCCGGTGATGGATTTCGCCGCGCCGCTCGACAGCCTCGTCGCCCAGGGCCCTCTGCTGCTGACGGCGCTGCATCTCGCCACCGCCGGCACGGTCACCGTCCATGCGCTGATGCGCAAGCGGGAGGTGTCGTCGGCGATCGGCTGGATCGGCCTGGCGTGGCTGTCGCCCTTCTTCGGCCCGCTGCTCTATTTCGGCTTCGGCATCAACCGCGTGAAGCGGCGGGCTCGGCGCCTGCGCGGCGCCGACGAGGCGGGTCATGGCCGCGGCCCGAGGGCGATCGTCGTGGCCGGGCCGACCGGCAGCCTGGAACGGGCGGTCGGCCGCATCACCCGCGCGCCGACCGAGCCCGGCACAGTCACCGCCGTGCTGGAATGCGGGGACGAGGCCTATCCGCGGATGCTGGCGGCGATCGAGGCTGCGACCACCAGCGTCGCGCTCTCGACCTTCATCTTTCGCACGGACGCGCTCGGCCAGAGCTTCGTCGCGGCGCTGGTGCGGGCGCATCGCCGGGGCATCGCCGTGCGCGTCCTGATCGACGGCTTCGGAGGCGGCTTCCTGTTCTCGCGCGCCTATCACGCCCTGCGACGCGAGGGCGTCCCGGCGGCACGCTATCTGCATTCCCTGCTGCCATGGAAGATGCCGCTGCTCGACCTGCGCCTGCACAAGAAGATCCTGCTGATCGACGGCCGGACGGTCTTCCTCGGCGGCCTCAACATCGGCGGCGAGAACGTCCTGGCGTCGCGGCCGCGCGAGCCGGTTCGCGACGTGCATTTCATCGTCGAGGGGCCGGTGCTGCGGCAGGTGATGGACAGCTTCCAGGAGGACTGGGCGTTCTCGACGGGCGAGACGCTCGAGGGCCCCGCCTGGTTTCCCCTCGGGCACGCCGTCGGCACCGCGCCGGCGCGGGTGATTTCGTCGGGTCCCGACCAGAGCGTCGACCAGCTGATGCTGGTCTTGCTCTCGGCGATCAACGGGGCCTCGTCGAGCCTGCGGATCGCGACGCCCTATTTCCTGCCCGACGAGCAGATCATCACCGCGCTCCAGCTCGCCGCGCTGCGGGGCGTCGAGGTCGACATCGTCATCCCGGCCCGCAACAATCACCGGCTGATGGGCTGGGCGATGCAGGCCCATCTTCGCCCCCTGCTCAAGGCCGGCTGCCGGATCTGGCGCTCGCCGGCGCCCTTCGACCATTCCAAGCTGGCGACGATCGACGGGGTCTGGTGCCTGATCGGCAGCGCCAACTGGGATGCGCGCAGCCTGCGCCTGAACTTCGAGATCACGATGGAGCTCTATGCGGCCGATCTGGCGAAACGCATCGCCGGTCTCATCGACGGCAAGCGCGGAGAGACCCTGACCCTCGGGCAGATCGACGCGCGCTGGCCGATCGTGAAAATTCGTGATGCGGCCGCGCGGCTGCTGATGCCCTATCTGTGATGGTGATGAGCGAGGTCGCGTGAAGGTCGCATCCTACAACATCCACAAATGCCGCGGCACCGACCGACGCGTCCGGCCCGATCGCATCGTTTCCGTCCTGGCCGAGATCGGGGCCGATCTGGTGGCGCTGCAGGAGGTCGACCGGCGCTTCGGGCAACGCACCGGCCTGCTCGATCCCGCCGCCATCCTGCGCGAGACGGGCCTCCATCTGCTCGTCCAGTCCGACGTGGCCGACGGCCATGGCTGGCATGGCAACGCATTGCTGGTGCGCGGCGAACCGCTCTCCTACCGGCGCTTCAGGCTCAAGCTCCCTGGCGTCGAGCCGCGGGGTGCGGTGGTCGCCGAACTCGATCTCGGCGAGGGCCGCTTCCGGGTCATCGCGGCCCATCTGGGGCTGCTGCGGCGCTCGCGCATCGACCAGGCGACGATGCTGCTGCACGCCTTCCTCGAGCTCACCCCGATGCCGACGATCCTGCTCGGCGACTTCAATGAATGGCGGCGCGGCCGTCGTTCGGCGCTGGACGTGCTCGTCCCGCATTTCGCCGACATGAAGCACCCGCCGAGCTTCCCGTCTCGCCGGCCGATGCTGCCGCTCGACCGGATCCTGGCCTGGCCGGAAGGGCTGATCTCCGAACTCTGCGTGCATGACACCGCGCTCGCCCGCAGGGCTTCGGACCATCTGCCGCTGACCGCGCGCATCGACATCTCGCGCTGGCAGACGCGGCTCGAGAGCGCGGCCTGACGCGAGACGCCGCGGCTTCAGGCGTTCTCGACCGTCGCGGGCGCGGCGAGAGGCGCGGCAGGAAGCACGGCAAGAAGCGCCGGCTCATCCTCCGCCCCGCGTGGCAGCATCCGCGCCGAATTGCCGAGGAAGACCAGCTCCGAGCCGACATGGATGAAGGCGGCGATGACGGGGCTGAGAAAGCCGGTCGCAGCGAGGCCGATGCCAATTGCGTCGACGATAAGCGTCCCCGCGAAGTTCTGCCAGATCACCACCCGCGTCCGCTTGGCGATCTGCAGCGTGTCGACGAGCTTCAGCAGGTCGTTGCCGATCAGGATGATGTCGGCACTGTCCTTGGCGATGTCGGTGCCGGCGCCCATGGCGATGCCGAGGCTGGCGGCCGTCAGGGCCGGCGCATCGTTGACGCCGTCGCCGACCATGCCGACGACGCGGCCCTCTTTGACCAGCGCCCGCACGCGCACCAGCTTGTCCTCGGGCAGCATGTCGCCGACGGCCTCGGCGATCCCGATCTCGCGCGCGACACTCGTGGCGACGACGGATGAATCTCCCGAGAACAGCAGGGTCCTGACGCCGATGGCGGCCAGCGCCGCCATCGCCGCCCTGGCCTCCGGACGCAGGGCATCGGCGACGATGATTTCGCCGATGAAGCGCCCATCCGCCGCGACCACGATGTCCGAGCCGATCACCGGGTGGTCGCGTGGCGGCACCGCGACGCCGGCTTCCTCCAGCAGCGCCCGGTTCCCGACCAGCACCGTGCGGCCCTCGACCACCGCGGTGATCCCGCGCGCGACGGTGTAGTCGAATTCCGTCGGCTCGGGGACGACAAGGCCCCGCGCGCTCGCCTCTTCGACGACGGCGCGGGCGAGCGGATGCTCGGAGCGCATCTCAGCAGCCGCCGTCAGACGCAGCACTTCGAGCGGATCGACGCCTGGCGCCGGCAGGATCTGTTCGACACCGGGCTGGCCCAGCGTCAGCGTCCCCGTCTTGTCGAGAACGATGGTGTCGATACGCCCGAGCGTCTCGAGATGGATGCCACCCTTGATGATCGCACCCAGGCGCGCCGCGCGGCCGATGCCCCCGAGGATGGCGATCGGTGTCCCCGCCGCGATGCCGCAGGCCCCGGCGACGATGATCACCGAGATCGTGTCACGCATGTCGCGCGTGATCAGCCAGGTCACGGCAGCGCAGATCGCCGCGACATAGACGAGGTAGCCGGCGAGCCGGTCGGCGAGCTTCTGAACCGGCGCACGGCTGTGCTCGGCCGCCTCGACCGCCTCGATGATCTGGCCATAGCTGGTGTCGCGGCCGACGCGCTCGACCCGGATCTCGAGCGCGCCCATGTGATTGATCGACCCGGCATAGACCGCCCCGCCCACCGTCTTGTCGACAGGCATGGATTCGCCGGTGATGCGGGACTGATCCACTGAGGAATGCCCGGCGACGACATCGCCGTCGACGGGGATCTTCTCGCCGGGATTGACCAGCACGATGTCGCCGAGCGCCACCGTGTCGACCGGCGCCATCACCGTGTCGTCGCCGCGCCGGATGCGGGCCTCGCGCGGAATGAAGGCGACGAGATCGCCGATGGCGCGGCGGCCGCGGGCGATCGTGAGATGCTCGAGTTCCTCCGCCACGAGGACGAACAGGGTGACGACGAGCGCGGTGAAGATCTCCGCGATCGCGGCTGCGGCGACGATGGCAATGAGCATGGAGAGTTCCATGGTCATGCGCCGCGCGAGCAGATTGGCCAGGGCCTCCCGCAGCACCGGCCAGACGCTGAAGGCGAGCGCCAGCAGTCCGATCACGCTGACCTGCGCCACGGGCTCGTAGACCCGAAACCAGACAGCCGCAGCCCCCAGCGCCGCGACAGCGATGCGGGCGACGGCGATGGGTTCGAACGGCTCGTGCTGGTGAACCTCGTCGCGGACCCGGCGTCGCGCGCCCGGCGCGATCGGCTCCGGCACGGCGGCTTTGCTGTCGATCATCGCCATGGGATGCATCCTCCGCTGCGGCGGCCGCCTGGCCGCCCTGACCCGTGCCGCGTCGGACGATGCCGCCGGCAGAGCTAGACCGGCCGGCGCTGCGCCGCCTTGCGAAGGATCAATCCCGGCCGGAACCGTCGGGAGGGCCAGGTCGCCAGGTCAGGAGCCTCTGCCCGGACGCAGGAAGCGGGCCTCGACGGCGGCGATATAGGCATCGCGCGACGGGCCGAGATGCTGGCGGCAGAGCGCGACGAGACGGCCGCGGTCTCCCGCCGCCAGAGCCTCGACCATCGCGGCATGCTCGTCGCGCGCCAGCGCCAGATGCTCGGGGCTGGCGGCGGTGATCGAGCGGGCGCCATGGACCTTTTGGGCGAGCCCCTGGATCAGCTCGACCAAATGGGGATTGCCGCAGGCGCGGAACAAGGTCTCGTGGAAGCGGATGTTGGACCGGAAGGCGCCGCGCGCATCGCCCGCCGCCACCGCCTCGGCATGGAGCTGCTGCAAGGCGCGCAGCGGGCCCAGGACGTCCGGTGCAATGGGCAGCGGAATCTGCTCGGCGGCGAGCGTCTCCAGCACCTCGCGAACGGAATAGATCTGCCGCACCTCGGCGGGGTCGAGCAGCCGGACCACCGCGCCGCGGTTGGGGATGCGCTCGACCAGCCCGACCCGCTCCAGTTCCGCCAGCGCCTCGCGCACGACATGGCGCTTCACCCCGAGCCGTTCCGCCAGTTCCTCCTCGACGAGGCGCTCGCGCGGCAGGAGCCAGCCGAGGACGATCTCGTCCTCCAGCATGGCGGCGACGGAGCGGACGCGATCGGCGGTCTGGGCCTTCAAAGTCGTCTCTGGCATGCCCGATCGTAACCTTCGCCAGGATTGTTGACAATCATAGCAACAGCTCCAATGCTGCCCCCATGAGCGCTTCCGACGATGATACCCCATCCACGGCTCCTGCGGCACGCGGCCTGCGCCGCAATCTCGCGACCTATGGCGATCCCGGCTTCTCGCTGTTCCTGCGCAAGGCCTTCATCAAGGCCGCCGGCTTCTCGGACGACGCGCTCGACCGGCCGATCATCGGCATCACCAACACCTTCAGCGACTTCAACCCCTGCCATGGCAACGTGCCGCGGCTGATCGAGGCGGTGAAGCGCGGCGTGATGCTGGCCGGCGGCCTGCCGATGGAGTTCCCGACGATCTCCATCCACGAATCCTTCGCCAACCCGACCTCGATGTTCCTGCGGAACCTGATGGCGATCGACACCGAGGAGATGATCCGCGCCCAGCCCTGCGATTCCGTGGTGCTGATCGGTGGCTGCGACAAGACCGTTCCGGCCCAGCTCATGGGTGCGGTGAGCGCCGACATTCCCGCGATCCAGCTGATCACCGGGCCAATGCTGGTCGGCCACCACAAGGGCGAGGTGCTCGGCGCCTGCACCGATTGCCGCCGCCTCTGGGGCCAGCATCGCGCCGGCCAGATCGACGAGGCCGAGATCGAGGTGCTGAGCGGGCGGCTCGCGCCGACGCAGGGCACCTGCATGGTGATGGGCACGGCGAGCACGATGGGCTGCCTGGTCGAGGCGCTCGGCATCGCGCTGCCCGGCTCCGGCACGATTCCCGCCACCCATGCCGACCGCATCCGCGCCGCCGAGGCCAGCGGGCGCGAGGCGGTTCGCCTCGCCAAGGGCGGGCCGAAGCCGAGCGACCTGCTGACCAAGACCGCCTTCCGCAATGCGCTGACCGTGCTGCAGGCGATCGGCGGCTCGACCAACGGGTTGGTCCATCTCGCCGCCATCGCGCGGCGCGCCGGGCTGTCGATCGACCTCGAGGAGTTCGACGCGATCGGCCGCCAGGTGCCGGTGCTGATCGATCTCAAGCCGTCCGGCGACCATTACATGGAGCATTTCCACTGGGCCGGTGGCGTGCCCAGGCTGATGAAGGAGCTCGGCGACCATCTCGACCGCTCGGCGCCGACCATCGACGGGCGCACCATCGGCGAGATTGCGGATGCGGCCGAGGACATCCCGAACCAGACCATCATCCGCAGCGCCGCGAGCCCGGTGAAGCCGACCGGCGGCATGGCCGTGCTGCGCGGCAATCTCGCGCCGGGTGGCGCGGTGATCAAGCATTCGGCCGCCTCGCCGGCCCTGCTCAAGCATCAGGGGCGCGCCGTCGTCTTCGCCTCGGTCGAGGACATGGTCAGGCGCCTGGACGATCCGGCGCTC
This sequence comes from Allobosea thiooxidans, assembly GCA_943372485.1. Lineage (GTDB taxonomy): Bacteria > Pseudomonadota > Alphaproteobacteria > Rhizobiales > Beijerinckiaceae > Allobosea > Allobosea thiooxidans_A. The sequence continues at coordinate 43,106 of CALRYW010000005.1, read as the reverse complement.
GACGTGACGGCGGACGACGTGCTGGTCCTGACCAATGCGGGCCCGAAGGGCGCGCCCGGCATGCCCGAGGCCGGCTATATCCCGATCCCCAAGAAGCTCGCCCAGGCCGGCGTCAAGGACATGGTCCGGATCTCCGACGCCCGCATGAGTGGCACGGCCTTCGGCACCATCGTGCTGCACATCACGCCTGAATCGGCCGTCGGCGGCCCGCTCGGCCTGGTGCGCGACGGCGATATGATCCGCCTCGACGTCGAGGCGCGCGAGATCGCGCTGCTCGTCGACGCGGCAGAGCTGGAGCGGCGCAAGGGCGAATGGCAGCCGCCGGCCCATCTGGCGCAGGAGAGCCGCGGCTACCGCCATCTCTACCTCACCACCGTGCTGCAGGCGGACGAAGGCTGCGACTTCGATTTCTGCTGATCGGCCAGCCCGGCCCAAGCTTTTCGAACGAGACCGGACCAACCGGCCCTTTGCGACCCCTTCGGAGGATTCTCCCATGCTCGACCGCCGCCATCTCGTCGGCCTCATCGCCGGCCTGTCGCTCGCCCCGCCATCGAAGCGGCGACCGGCCTTCGCGTCGTGACCACGCCGGAAGCCGCGATCCGCGGGCTGAAACGGGCGATCGGGGATTGAGGCTCCGCGCCCGCCCGGTGGCTCAGACCCCGCCCATGCGGGTGGCGCCGCCGCGTGTCTTGAACAGGCTCCAGACGATACCGGCGGCGATGATGCCGAGCGTGACGCTCAGCGAGACGGCCGGCGGAAACTTCTCCAGCCCGAGCAGGTCGGCGGTGAAGATCTTCGAGCCGATGAAGACCAGCACGATCGCCAGCGCGGGCTTGAGATAGCGGAAGCGCTCGATCACCGCCGCCAGCGCAAAGTAGAGCGCGCGCAGGCCGAGGATCGCGAAGATGTTCGAGGTGTAGACGATGAACGGGTCGGTCGTGATCGCAAAGATCGCCGGCACCGAATCCACCGCGAAAATCAGGTCGGCGATCTCGATCGCGATCAGCGCCATGAAGAGCGGCGTGACGAACCAGGCCGGCTTGCCGGTCGCCGGATCGGGCTGCTTCACGAAGAAGCGCTCGCCATGGTGCTCGTCGGTGACGTTGAGGCGCCGCCGCATCAGCCGGATCAGGGCGTTGTTCTCGAGTGCGGGCGGCTTGTCGCCCATCACGAGCATCTTCACGCCGGTGACGATCAGGAAGACCGCGAAGATGTAGAGCACCCAGCCGAACTGGGCGACCAGCGTCGCACCGAGCCCGATCATGATCGCGCGCAGCACGATGACGCCGAGAATGCCCCAGAACAGCACGCGATGCTGATAATGCGCGGGCACCGCGAAGAAGGCGAAGATCAGCGCGATGACGAAGACATTGTCGAGCGCGAGCGTCTTCTCGACGACGAAGCCGGTCAGGTAGTTCATGCCCGGCTCGGCGCCGAGATACCACCAGACCCAGGCACCGAAGGCGAGGCCCAGCCCGATATAGGTTCCCGAGAGGACGAGGCTTTCGCGGACTTCGATCGGCCGCTGCTCTTTGTGGAGCACGCCGAGATCAAAGGCGAGCAGGGCCGCAACGATGCCGATGAAGGCCAGCCACATCCAGGCGGGCTTGCCGAGCCAGTCGGCGGCGAGGAAGGCGAAATCCATGATCGACCGTCAGCCGGGCGCGACATCGGAAGACGATCCGACATCGCGAACGCGCCGGCAGCGCTCGCCAGAGGGGCCCGGATCAGCGGGTGCACCCGAGGTGGGCACCGGATTATCGCCGGTCAAGAGTTGACATGCAAAAATATTGACCCAGACCCGCTCTTGACGCATGAGACCCGACTCCCAATCTCAAGTCGGAACCCGGGTCCGGGCCCCTCTGGCAGCGACGCTGCGATGTCGGACTCTTCCACCTGACGAGCGCTGACGCGCTCCGATCTTGGGAGTACCGACGCCATGTCGATCGCCTATGACCTTCCTCACCTGCGCTCGCGCACCGAGACGCTCGAACGGCTCGACGCCATCGCAAGGCTGCTCGATTCAGCCATCCGCGTGCCGGGCACCAATGTCCGCGTCGGCGCCGACGCGCTGCTCAATTTCATTCCCGGCATCGGCACGGCCGTCGCCAAGGGCGTCTCGGCCTATCTGATCTTCGAGGCCCGCCGGCATGGCCTGCCGACGCTGACGATCTGCCGCATGGCGGGGCGCGTCGGCATCGACCTGGCGATCAGCGCCGTCCCGGTGGTCGGCTGGTTCGGCGACGCCTTCTATCGCGCCAATCTCAAGAACATCGAGGAGCTGCGCCAGCATCTGCGGGAGCCTGCTCTCGCCGTCTCTCCGGCCCGCTTCGGCGCGGGGAGGTGAGCATGCGCAGCCTCATCTGGATCGCCGGCTTCATCGTGCTCGGGCTCTGGAGCCTCGTCGCCTGGGGCGGCCATGCGCTGCTCGACTGGACCAGCAACTGGGCGGCGGCGAATGCCGACCAGGTCTCGGGGGTGCCCGAGATCGTCGAGACACTGTCCTGGGCCTTCCGCAGCCTCGGCAATGCCAGCGAGATCATCGTCCTGATCATCTGGGCGCTCGGCGCGGTGCTGATCCTCGGCTTCATCGGCCTCGCCAACCGTTTCCTGGCGCGCCGCCGGCCGCCCCTGCGTCCCCTCAAGAGCTGGAGATCCTGACCCATGCCGACCCGTTCCCACCGCACCCAGGCCGATCTGAAGCGCGATCTCGACCTCTGGCACGACGAGGAGGCCAGCCTGCAGATCGAGACGATCGCGGCCGCCTGCGCCTTGATCGCCTATGCCGACGGCGTCGTGCGCCCGGCCGAGCATGACAGCATGGCATCGTCGCTCTCGCGCTTCGGGCTGGTCGACGAACGCTCGCGCAGCGAGTTGCTGGCCGAGTTCGAGCACGCCACGGCACGCTTCGAGATCGACCCTTCAACCGGCGAGCGGGCGGCCCTGACGGCCATCGCCCGGCTCGAGGGCAAGACCCGCTTCGCCCAGGCCCTGGTCGAGACCTGCCGGCTGATCGGCGAGGCTGATGGTCATTACATCGTCGAGGAGCAGTCGGCGCTGGTGAAGATCTGCCGGCAGCTCGGCGTCGATCCGGTGGCGACCGGCGCCTTCGCCGCCCTGGCGAGAGCCTGAGGCACGGAGCCGGCCTGCCTTGATTGTTCTGCTCGATGGATTGATCGGCCTCTGCGCCCTCGCCTCGTCGGCGGTCTGGTGGCTCGCCAGCCGCCAGCGGCTGCGACGGATCAGCCGGCTGGAAGAGCTGGACGCCGCCGACATGAACCGGCTGGTGACGGTCCTCAACCGCACCCAGATCCTCAACGCCCGCGCGGCACTGCTGGCCTCGGTCACCGCCGCGCTGGCGGCCCTGCGCATCGGGCTCCAGGCTGTGCGCGATGTCTGATCCCCGCCTCGTCAGCCATAGAGGGCCGCGGCCATCGCGGCATAGAGCGGGATGCCGAGAATGAGGTTGAAGGGGAAGGTCAGGGCGAGCGAGGCCGTCAGGTAGAGGCCGGGATTGGCGTCGGGCAACGCCATGCGCACGGCTGCCGGCGCCACGATGTAGGAGGCGCTGGCGGCGAGCGTCGCCAGCACGACGGCGCCGCCCTGGGACATACCGGCGAGCCAGGCGGCCGTGAGGCCGAGACCGCCATTGATGACGGGCGCGAGCAGCGCGAACAGGGCGAGCTTCAGGCCGTTCTCGCGCCAGGCGCCGGCCCGCTCCATCGCCTGCCGGCCGAGATCGAGCAGGAACAGGCAGAGCAGCCCGCGAAACAGGTCGCCGAAGAGCGGCTTGACCGGCACCAGCCCCTCGCGACCGACGACGAGGCCGATGACGAGGCCGCCGAAGAGCAGGACGATGCTCTTGCTGGCGAGAATCTGCGACAGCACGGCCCCGAGCGGCTGCCCCTGTTTCTGGGCCGGGCCGGCCAGGAGCAGCGCGACGATGATCGCCGGCGCCTCCATCAGCGCGAGCAGGGCCGTGACCGTCGGCTCATAGGTCATGCCGACGCTGTCGAGATAGCCGAGGACCGCGAGGAAGGTGACGGCCGAGACCGAGCCGTAATGCGCGGCCAGCGCCGCCGCATCGCGCGCACCGAGCCCGGCGAGGCGCCGCAGCGCGACATGGCACCAGAGCGGAATCATGACCGACAGCACCAGCGCCGCCAGGATCGGGAGCGCCATCTCGGCGGGCGAGACCGTGGCGAGATCGGCCCCGCCCTTCAGCCCGATCGCCAGCATCAGATAGATCGACAGCGCCGTGAAGACCGGCTCCGGCAGGCGCAGATCGCTGCGCACGAGCGCCGCAAAGCCACCGAGCACGAAGCAGAGCGTCATCGGGGAGAACAAATTGGCGGCGGCGAGCTGCAGCGAGGTCATCGGCGGGTCCTGATGGGAGGCCGCTGCCGATAGCGCCTCGTTTCCATTGAAGGAATACGAGATCATCAATCTTATCGATTGAATTTTTCAATCCCAACGAGGGATTCGGCGGGGATCGCGGCCGGCCTCTCAGCCTCGCGCCGCCGCGGCCTCGAGCGACTGGACGATATGGTCGCCAAGGCGGTCCGCCGCCGGCGAGCGGGCGCCGGGCGCGCGGTAGAGCACGATTGCCGTCGCCGGCAGGACCGGCAGACGGTGCTCGGCCTCGCCGAGTACGACCAGATCGGGCGGAACCATCTCGAGCGGCAGCACGGTCAAGCCGAGCCCTGCCCGCACGGCCGCCTGGAGACCGGCGAGGCTGGGACTGGTGAGAACGATCCGCCAGGCGCGACCGGCGGCATCGAGCGCTGCCAGCGCACCCCGGCGATAGACGTCCGGGGCCGGCGCCAGCACGAGTGGCAGCGGCCCGGCCGGCGGCAGGACCAGCCGCGGCCCGGCGACCCAGACCAGCGTTTCGCGCCAGACGCCAGTCCCGCCATCCGGTGCGCCGGCCTCCGCCTGCCCCGACTGAAGGGCCCGCTTGAACAACACGAGATCGTATTGCCCCTTCGCAAAGCCATCGAGCAGATTGACGGTGAAGTCGCAGTTCACCGCGAGCGCGACCTGCGGATAAGTCCGGGCGAAGCGGGCGAGCACATCGGCGAGATGCACCGTCGCGAAGTCCTCCGGCGTGCCGAGCCGGACAATCCCGCCGACCTCCGGTTCCATCAGCCGGGCGCGGGCCTCGTCGCTGACATGCAGGATCTGGCGCGCATAGCTCAGCAGCACCTCGCCCTGCGGCGTCAGCAGGGTGCGCCCGCCGCGGCCGCCCTCGCGCCGGAACAGGACCTGGCCGAGCCCGGCCTCGAGCCGCTTGATCTGCAGGGAGATGGTGGACTGGGTCCGGCCGATGCGCTCGGCCGCGCGCGAGAAACCGCCGGCATCGGCGATCGCCACGAAGCTGCGCAGCAGGTCCAGATCGAAAGGCGGCAAGGGTGTCGGCATGACCAGGTCCGGACGGGTGCCGGACAGTCGACGTGAGCCGGAAGGTCGTCAAGTCGCGACCATCCAGCCGACGGCCGGCGCGCGCTCCACCGCGCCTGCCCGGTGGCGGCGCTAACGCTAATGCGAAGACATTGTGGAGTTGCGCCCGGCCAGAGGCTATCAGGCCTGACCCGCAAAGCGTGATGCGGTCTCCATCCAGAAGGATCTGCCCCGCGTGGCTGAGAACACTCGCTCAGAGACAGGCTGCCCCTACGCCGCTCCACTCGGCACCCATCCACGTGAATTCTTGTATTCCCTTGCGTCGCCTGCCTTGAAACGGCACCACTCATCTCGCTGGACCGGTTTTTCGTTCGGAAGGATCGTGTCCCGATGGTGATCGTGATCCAGTATCTGCGCGGGCTTGCGGCGGCGCTGGTGGTCTACACCCACCTCGATACGCAGATCGGCAGAATTTCCCCGGGAGCCGGGTTGCCCTGGGCGGAGATCGGCAACTGGGGCGTCGACATCTTTTTCGTGATCAGCGGCTTCATCATGTATGTCGCGGCGATCGATCTCGATGCCAGGCCGCTGAATTTCCTGATGCGGCGGGCCGTGCGGATCGTGCCGCTCTACTGGGCGATCACGGCGGTCATCGTCGCTGCGGCCTCTGTCGTGCCCAGCATGCTCGCCAGCACGAGCCTCGAGGCCAACCATGTGCTCGCGTCGCTGCTGTTTCTCCCCTGGCCCAATCCAGCCTATCCCGGTCTCTGGCCGGTGCTGATCCCGGGCTGGACGCTCAATTACGAGATGTATTTCTACATCGCCGTGGCGATCGGCCTTCTGGCGCCGCGCCGGTATCGCGTCCTGCTGACCTCGGCGATCGTCATCGGCGTGCTGGTCGCCGTGCAGGTTGCGCAGCCGACGACGGCCCTCGCCTTCTACGGCAACGACATCGTGCTCGAGTTCCTGTTCGGGCTTCTGGCCGGCCATCTGTTCACGCATCGCCGGCCGCTGGGCGCGGCGATGGGCGGGTGTCTGATCGCCCTGTCGATCGGTTCGGTGCTGTGGATGGCCGGTTCAGCCCTGCCCCGCTCCCTGGCGTCCGGCCTTCCCGCGCTGCTGCTCGTGCTGGGCAGCCTCCAGTTCGAGGCCCGCGCCCGGCAGTCGGTCTTTCCGCCCGGCCTCCACCTCGGCGACATATCCTATTCGCTCTATCTGACCCATGTGATCGCACTGCCCATGGTCACCGCCGTCTTCAGCCGGCTGGGGGCGCGATCCGGCTTCAATCTGTCATGGGCCTATCCGGTCGTCGCCGCGCTGTTTGCCCTGCTCGTGGCCGCGGTGGTCTATCGCGTCGTCGAGAAGCCGCTAACTCGTCAGTTCCGCAGCGTGACGGGCGAGTTGCGGGCGCGCGAAGCCGGCGCCTGAGTCCGGCGAGGCGACCGGCCCCGCAACGGCCCTGACGTTAGCGATAACCGAGGGCGGTGATGGAAACCCCTTCCTCCCTATGCGATCAAGCCGCGGTCGGAGGTCGCGAGTCGAGATGGACAGCAGCGAAGCGGGCATCGAACCCCTCACAGGCGGATCAGTGACGATCATCGGCGGGCTGCCGATCACGACGCTCGGCCGCAAGGCTTCGGCGCAGGGCCTGGTCGAGATCGCGCTGCGCGCACGCGGCCAGGAGCAGAGGCCGTTCTACTCGACTTCGGCGAATGGTCAGGTCATCGCGCTGGCGCGGCACGATCCGGCGTTCCGGGCGCTTCTCCTCGAGGCCGACCAGATTCATCCCGACGGCATGCCGATGGTTCGCCTGTCGTCGCTCGTGGCGCGCGTGCCCCTGCGCGAGCGCGTCGCGACGACGGATCTGATCCACGACGTCGCGAGGCTGGCGGAGCAGGCCGGCGTCAGCTTCTACTTCCTGGGCGGCACCGCCGAGGTCAACGCCGCCGCCGTCGAGCGAATCCGGCAGGCCCATCCCGGGCTCGTCTTCGCCGGCGCCCGCTCGGGCTATTTCGCCCCGGACGAGGAGATCGCGATCGTCGACGCGATCGCCCGCCTGCGGCCGGACATCCTGTGGATCGGATTCGGCGTGCCGCTCGAACAGCGTTTCGTCGCCCGCCATATCGACCGCCTGCGCGGTGTCGGCGTCATCAAGACCTCGGGCGGCCTGTTCGACTTTCTGTCGGGGCGCAATTCGCGGGCGCCGCAGTGGATGCAGGCCGCGGGGCTGGAATGGGCCTACCGCACCATGCTGGAGCCGCGCCGTCTGCTCGGCCGCTATCTCCGGACCAACCTCGTGGCGCTCTGGCAGATCCTGAGACATTCGAAGTGACGCCAGCCGGCCGCTGCGCCGTTCATCGGGCGCTCGATGGCCTCAGGCGCCTCGGCGACGGGCGATGACGTCTCCGACGGCCTGCCACAGCCTGTCGAGCTCGGTGGTCAGGTCGATCGCTGCCGGCGCGTCAGTGGTCGCGCTCACGACGGCCTCCGCCAGGCTGTCGGTGTCGGCGTCGATGGCGACGAGGCGGACGATGCCCGTCTCGATCAGCTTGAGGTAGAGGCCGTGGTGCTGCAGCGCATCGGCTGCGGCCGGCGCGTTGACGACGACGGGCTTGCCGAACAGGGCGGCGGCCAGCACGCTGGCGCGGCGCGAGGTCAGGCCCTCGGCGAAGACGTAGCAGAAGACATCGACCGCCTCGAACAGGGCAAACAGCTCGGCCTCGTCGCCGACATAGCCGGTCACCAGCACGCGGTCGCTCAGCCCGGTGGCCTGCACGCTCCCCCAGAAATCCGCCTCGACATCGTCGCTGCCCTTGATGAAGGAGCCGATGAAGACGGTGAACACGTCATCGCCGCGCGCGATCAGCCGCTCGGCGACCTGGAGCACCGCCTTGGACTGCTTCTTCGGGTAGATCGAGCCGAACTGCGCCAGGATGATGCGCCCCTTGGCGCGCTCTTCGTCGAGCCGCCGGCTCACCGCCGAGGCGCGCCGCTGCGGCGGCGCCCAGAGGTTGGGCGGGATCGGGATGACGTCGCGGTCGTCCGTCGCGACGCGCGACAGCGGGCTGTGGCCGAATTCGGTGGCGATCTCCGGCGCCGAGAAGACGATCCGGCTGGCCAGCGCCATGACCGGCGCCAGCACGAGCCTGCGCTTCCAGTCGAGCGCCGCCCATTCATGCAGAACGACCAGAACCTCCCTGCGGCACAGCCGGGCGGCCAGGGCCGCCAGCGCCGGCCAGACGAGCTTTTTCTTCCAGGCGACGACCGGGAAGTTCAGGATGATGCCGTCCACCGCGCGCAGCCGCGCCAGGAACCGGCCAAAGCCCTCGCCCAGGACCGAGGTTTCGGCGGGACCGGGCAGGCGTTGCGCCAGTTGCCGCGCGAATTCCTCGACCCCGCAGGTCTCCGTCGCCGCCGAGCGGAGGATGAGATAACGCTTCGACATGCTCGAAAGGGCCGTCCGGTCCTGGAAGTGTGCAACGTCAAATTAGGATTGTCGCGTTAACGGATCGCCCTGTGGCGGCGTCGCGACGCGCGCAGGGCGAGGATTTCGCCGGCAAGGGACGGCAGATGATCGGTGAGCTTTCCGTCGTGACGCCCAGCTATCACGGCGATCTCGAGCGGTGCAGGCTGCTCTGCGACACGATGGACCGTTTCTGCACGGGCCATGCCCGGCACTTCATCGTGGTGGACGACGCGGATTACGGGCTGTTTGCGCCGCTTGCCGGGCCGAAGCGCGAGGTGATCGCGACCTCGGCGCTGCTCCCGCGCTTCTGGACGGCCGGGCACTGGCGGGGGCGGCGCTATCTCTGGCGCCCCGGGCTCGGACTGCCGATCTATGGCTGGCATCTCCAGCAGCTGCGCAAATTCGCGCTGACGCTGTCCCAGCCGGCCGAGCGGGTCATCTGCATCGACTCCGACATCTGCTTCTGCCGCCCGGCGGACCTGTCGGGCCTCGCCACGGCCATCCGCGTGCCGCTCTTCACCCGCCGCCGCGCGATCACGCCCGCCCAGCCGCGCCATGTGCGCTGGCGGGACAATGCGCACAAGGCGCTGGGTCTCGTTACCCCGCCCCTGCCGGGCGACGACCATATCGGGCCGATGATCACCTGGGACCGCATGACGGTTCGCGCCATGGCGGACAGGATCGAGGCTGTGCATGGTCGGCCCTGGTGGCAGGTGCTGGCCCGCCAGCGCCACTTCTCGGAATATCTGACCTATGGTGCCGCGGTCTCGAACGATCCGGCCCTCGACGAGCGGCACGAGCGGGTCGAAACCTCGCCCTGCCTGACCTACTGGTCCGGCCCCGCGCTGGACGAGCGGGGCGTCAGCGCGCTGATCGGGCAGATGCGGCCAGACCAGTTCGGCCTGACCATCCAGTCCCATACCCAGACATCCGTGGCGACGATCCGGGCGGCGCTGCTGCGCGGTTGAGCGGGGCTCGCTAGGTCGACGAACGATAGGGCTTCGGCAGCAGGCCGAGGCTGGCGACGACGCGCCCGACCGGCATCAGCAGCGGATGGCTCGCCAGCAGCGGCGAGCCCGTCCGCAGCAGCACACTGACGCCGCGCAGCACGCCGAGCCCGAGGCTGGCGGCGTTCTTCGCCAGCGCGACCGGCAGAGGCCGGTGCAGCCGGTCGATCATGTAGTTGATGCTGCCGGTGCGCAGCGAGCGCTTCACCAGGAACGAAGCCGTCGTCCGGCCGCTCGCGACGAACTCATGCGCCACCGCTTCCGCACACCACCAGGTCTCGAACCCGGCGAGCCGGCAGCGGGTGAAGAACTCCATGTCGCCGCCGCCGAGGAAATTGAAGCGGACGTCGAAGGGGGGCGCCGGCAGCCTCTCGAAGACGCGCCGCTGGATCAGGCAATTCCCCGAGCCGTGCAGCTGGTCGATGCGGCGGGTCTCGCCATCGATGGAGACAAAGAGCGGGTGCCGCATCACGGTGGCGTCGGGCTCGACCTCGAACTGGCGGATGACGGGCCCGCCGACGAGATCCGCGCCGCGCTCGCGGGCGAGGCCGACGATCGCCTGCAGCCAGCCCGGCAGCGCGATCTCATCGTCGTCGATCATCAAGAGGTAGGGCGCATCGGGATAGGTCGCGAGCGCGACCTCGAAGGCCCGGTTGATCGCATGGCAGTTGCCCTGCCGGTGCTCGACGACGACCGTATGGGGCAGCGCGGTCGCGCCGAGGACCTCGTTCGCCAGCGCCGCCCCGACCGGGTTGGCGCCGTCATTGTCGACGACCACGACCGCATAGCCGACATCGCCCTGCTGGGCCGCGACCGAGGCCAGCGTGCGCCGCAGCCAGTCCGGGCGACGAAAGGTCGGGATGCAGATGACGGCTTCGACGGGCATGGGGCGCTGCTGACGATCGATCATGAGGACACGCTCAGGCCGCCTTGCCATCCGGGTCGGGTTGCGAACCGGGAGCGGGCCTCGTTCGTGCATAGGCCGACGGCTTCAAATTTCCGTAAGCGAGCATGCGCAGCCCGAAGACGGAGATCAGCATGGTGAACCAGACCGGACCGCGATTGTCGAAAAACGGGCTCTCGAGGCAGGACAGGAACAGCATGAAGAGCCAGCAGCGCATGAACAGCCGCGCGAGATCGGGATGCTGCGCGCGCTTGAACGCCAGTCCGACATGGTGACAGGGCAGGACGACGAGCCAGAGGATCATCATGACCAGCAGCGGAAAGCCGCCACTGATCACCTGGTCGAGATAGCCGTTATGGGCATTGGCCGCCGTCACCGCCCAGCTGGTGTCGGCCTCCTCGCCATAGACGAGCGAGTCCATCTGCCAGAAGCTCTGGAAGCCGTGCCCGAGCAGCGGCCGCTCGGCGATGGCGCCCAGCGCCAGCCGCCAGACCGAGGCCCTGTCCGTGAAGGTCGGGTCGATCCCCCACGAGAGGAGCAGGTCCTGCGTCTCGCGCGAGACCGCAGCCGACAGCAGCAGATAGTTCATCGCCGCGAGGCAGGCGAGCAGGAACACGACCCGCAGCGGCCCGATCCGCTCGAACGCCCAGGCCACGCCGAGGATCGCCGGCAGCATGGCGGCAGAGGTCTTGCCCCCCGCATTCAGCAGGAACACCCCGGCGCAGCCGACGATCAGCGCCCCCTGCCAGAACGCCCTCATCCGCATGAAGAACAGGCCGAAGAAGACCGCGAACACCATCGCGGCGGCGGCGACGTTCTTGTGGCCGAAATGCCCGCGCCAGGCGCCCGCGAGCTGGTGCTCGAGCGCGTCGGAGCCCTGGTGGATGGCGCGCTGGGGCACAGCGAAGACCCCGAGGAAGGCCAGCAGCACCGCCGTGAGCACGCAGATGCCGAGCAGCTTGCCGAACTGGTCGCTGTCGCGGGGCAGCAGCAGAACGCTGCTGGCGCAGAGGCACACCAGCAGCGCATAGACGATCCGGCGAAACGCGGTCGCGGGCACGTCGGAAAACAGGGCGGTGAAGAGCAGCCAGCAGAAGATCACCGCGAGCGGGCCGAAGGAGCGCAGGACCAGCCCTCGGGCCGGGTGATTCGCAAGTGCCAGGAAGACCAGCCCCGCCAGCCCCACGACCATGATCTGGTTCATCAGGTTCGACGACGTGCCATAGGCCGTCAGCAGGCCCGAGGCATTGGGATCGGGAAAGGGCGTCAGCCCGATCCAGAAGAAGCAGAAGACGACGACGAGCAGCAGCGACGAGGCGCCGCCGCCTTCGCCACCGGTGACGGTCCCGGTCCCGGTCCGCGACGCGATGCGCGTCTCCGTCATCCGCGCGGGCCGACCGCGGTCAGGGCTGCAGGCTTGCCCTGAGAACCGGACGCGCGAGCCCAGTCGACGCAAGCGACGACACGATCCGATCGCTCGTTGAAAGCCTGTCTGCGGCCCATCGATCCCTGCCGGCGCTTTCGTCTGGAGCCGCTGTCAGGGGGAAACGGCAACGGACGCAACCGGGCTCATCAGACGCCGATGATGTTAAGTATGCCATAACGCGAAGCCGGACCCGGCCGCTTTCGCGCCGATTTCTGTGGTATCCCGGCGGCCGGGTTGCGGCGAGCCGTGCCGGTTCGTTCCCCGAGGGAGGCCGCGATGCGCAGGAGGCAGTTCGTCCTGGGAGGCCTGAGCGCCGGGTTGGGCGCCGGCGCGCTGCCGGCCCTGGCACGGCCCCCGGTGAAGACGGCACCCCGGGCGGCGATCCCCTTCGGCGCGGCGATGCGCGTCGACCTGCTGCGCGACGATCCCGATTACCGCCGCGCCGTGCTCGAGCACTGCCAGGTGCTCGTCGGCGAGGGCGGCCTGAAATGGTTCGATCTGCGCCCCGCAGCGGATCGGTTCGTGTTCGACCATCCCGATCGCCTGCTCGCCTTCGCCGATGCCCATGGCCTGCAGATGCGCGGCCACACCCTCGCCTGGTATGCCGGCATGCCGAAATGGACCGAGGCGATCACCACGAAACAGGCGGCAGAGCGTGCGCTCTACGAGCACATCGACACCGTCGTCGGGCGCTACAAGGGGCGCATCCCGAGCTGGGACGTCGTCAACGAGGCGATCAGCGACAATCCCGCCATCGACAAGCCGATGCGATCCTCGCTCTGGCAGGATCTGCTGGGCACGCAGCATATCGACATGGCGTTCCGCCGGACGGCGGCCGTCGACCCCAAGGTGCAGCTCGTGCTGAACGATTTCGGCTTCGAGAACCCGACCGGACAATGCCGGGCGAAGCGGACGGCTTTCCTGCGGCTGGTCAAGGAGTTGAAGGACCGGGGTACGCCGCTTCACGCCATCGGCCTTCAGGGCCATCTGCCCGGCGAGAAGGAGATCGACCGCGAGGGTCTCTCGCGTTTCGTGTCCGAACTGCACGGCATGGGCCTGGCGATCCTGGTGACGGAGCTCGACGTCATCGACGACAAGCTGCCGCCCGACCCCGCCATCCGCGACGAGATCGTGGCGTCGCGCGCCCAGGCCTTCCTGCAGGCGATCGGTGATGTCGTCCGACCCGAGGCGGTGCTGACCTGGGGTATCACCGACAAGTTCACCTGGGTGCCGATCTGGTTCAGCCGCAAGGACGGCCTGCCCAACCGCCCGCTGCCCCTCGACGCCAACTACCAGCCGAAGCCGCTGATGCGCGTGATCAAGGCCTTCACCAGCGCCAAGACCTGACGAAGGGCGGCCGCGTGCTGCGGCGCCGGAATCCGCGCTCTATTTCGGCCTCGGATAGAGGACCCAGCAGGGCGCCAGGGCGACGACCGGGCGATCGACCAGCGCGGCGGCGTAGTGCCGGGCAATCGCGGCGCGCCCCGGCGTCACCGGGCATTTGGGCGCCAGGATCGCATCCGTCTGCGCCAGCGCGGCCAGGACCTCAGGCGTGGGCGCCGGCAGGTTGCGCCCGGGCGTGATCCCGATCGGGACGAGGCGCGGGGCGCTCCGGTCGAGCAGCGCGTTGAACGGATCGACGAAATCGAGCGTGAAGACACCGTTCAGCCTGCGCCCTTCGCGCGCCTCCCAGTCGCGCAGGGCGAGCAACCCCTGGCGGATTTCGAGCAGCCAGGTCGCCTGGCTGTCGATCTCGGCGTGGAAGAGCGCCGACGGCTCAAAACCCGCCTCGGCCAGGGCCCGGTAGGTTCCGGCCTGGGCCGGATAGAGGGCGAGCATGAAGCCGGCGCGCTCCGCCAGCCCACGCTTCAGGCTGACGCGGCCGAGCGGCCCGAGTTCCGGCGCCGGCAGCGCAACGACATCCCCCCGCGCCCCGGCGAGCGCGCGCGCGCCGCGCTCGATGCCGAGCAGCAGGCTGGGCAGGGCCACCGCGAGCGTCAGGGCCATGACCGCCGGCCTCAATCCGCCGGGCCGCGAGCGCTCTTGCCGCAGCACGAGCAGGAGCACCGGCCAGAGCGCGATGAACTCCAGCGATCCGGTGTTCTGGGTTTCGAACAGGGCCAGCGCGAAGAGCGTGACCGCAAGCCAGCCGGCCGGCCCCGCGACCAGGCCCCGCGCGCTCTGGAGGAGAGACCCCGGCTCGCGCCAGCCGGTCCAGACGAGCAGCGCCAGCAGGGCCGCTGCCGGCAGAACGACGCCGAATTTGGCCGACGCGACCGTCAGCAGCCGCGGCAGCAGCGTCTCGCTGTTGAGGCGCAGCAGCGTCAGGATGTCGGCCAGATAGGCCCTGATCAGCCCCGTCGCGAGATCGATGAGCGCCAGCGCGACCAGACAGGCCAGCGCCGCGAAGACGGCATCCGCGAGCCGCAGGCGGCCGGCGAGCCAAGCGTATCCGACCAGAATCGCGCCGGCGACCGCACCCGTCACCTTGGTCAGCACCAGCGCCAGCATGAAGGCGGCGACCAGCGCCGTCTTCGTCCGCGAGGGCGGCCAGAACAGCAGTGCGGCCACGAGCCAGTAGAGCAACAGCGCGGCGTGGCGGTTGTAGCTCCCGAAGCCGTCGAGCCCGGGCGCGGGATAGAAGATGGCGAGGTTGATCGGCAGGGCCGCGAAGACCAGGAACGGAACGACCAGCGCGAGTGCGAGCCCCTTCACGTCACGCTGCAGCAGCACGGCCAGCGCCAGCGGCAGGACGAGCGGCAGGATCGCCCAGTTCACCAGCAGCATCGGCTGCGCCTGCGGGAAGGCGCTGTGCAACCAGGCGCCGAGATAATAACCCGCCGGCCCGACCGGAGCGAAGAAGTCGACGGCCGGCATCTGTCCGATGTGGATGCGCTGGAAGGCGTCGAGATAGACGGCGACATCCCAGTAGAAGGCGCCGAGCGGCAGCCGCAGCGGCACCGACAGCGCCAGCATCGCAGCGGCGCCGAACAGCGCGAGCAGGGCCAGCGCCAGGAGCCAGCCCGCCGCGCCGCTTGCGCCTCGTCCCTGCGCTCCGGGCGCGCTCGGCTGGGTCGTCATGTCGCTGAGCCGGTCCGGGTTGTTCCGCACGGAAAGGGCCCCGATCGGCGCGTCTCGCGCGGTCGATCGTCGCCCTGCCCCGGTGTTGTCATGGCATCGCCGCACCTGTCAACGCGGCGCCGGGCGAGGGACAGCCCCGCTGCGTGCGGACGAGCAGACTGGAGATTGCGGGAAGCGGCGGCACCCATGAAGGGGTGGCGCGACCTACGGGAGTCGAACCCGTCTCCCCAGCGTGAAAGGCTGGTGTCCTAACCGATAGACGAAGGTCGCGGGCTTCCGAACCGCGGGCGGTCCGTGTCGAAGCGGGGCGAGGTATAGTGGCAGGCTTGCGGCTCCGCAAGCGCCGGCTTCCGGTTTTTGCACCCCGCCCCTGCGACACAGGGCCGTCCAACTCGGCCGCGGCGCCGCATCCTGCGGGCGGCGTCAGACCGGGCGCGCCAGATCGAGGACGCGCAGTTCCGCCTTCTCGTGGCCGCCCCAGCGGTTGAGGGTCAGGGTCGCGGCGAGATGGACGCTCTCGCCCCGCGCGGCCAGCAAGGCGCGCCCGAGCGGCTCCTGGGCGCAGCGGAAGGCGACCCCGCCCACGCTCGCACCGTCGCCGCCCTTCAGCCTGACGCGGACATGGCCGCCGCTGCCGATCTCGATCACCTCGGTCAGGCGATGCGCGGGAAAGACGAAGACCGGCTCCGGGCTGCCCTGGCCGAAGGGGCCGGCCCTGTCGATTTCGGCCAGCAGCCGCGGCGTCGCGCCGCCGGCGCTGAGCGCGGCGTCGACGAGGAGGGCTTCCGATTCGCCGGCCGCCGCGACCTCGCTTGAGAGACGCTGCGCCAGGAAGGCGTGAAAGGTCGCATCCTGCCCCGGCGCGAGCGTGACGCCGGCCGCCATGGCGTGGCCGCCGCCCTTGACCGCGAGCCCGGCCTCGACGGCGGCCCGCACCGCGCGGCCGAGATCGACACCGGCGACCGAGCGGCCCGATCCCGTGGCGCCGCCCTCCCCGTTCAGGGCGAGCGCGAAGGCGGGCTTGCGGAAGCGCTCCTTCAACCGCGCCGCGACCAGCCCGACAATGCCGGGATGCCAGTCCGGCGAGCTCGCCAGCAGCACGGCCAGCGCGGGATCACGCATCAGCGCATGGTCGGCCTGGGAGATCGCCTCGATCACGGCCTGGCGCTCGATCTCCTGGCGCTCCTGGTTCAGACGGTTGAGTTCGGCGGCGATGCTGCGGGCCTCGATCTCGTCGCCGGTCAGCAGCAGCCGTGCGCCGAGCGCAGCATCGCCGATGCGGCCGCCGGCATTGATGCGCGGGCCGAGCAGGAAGCCGAGATGCCAGGGCTGGACCGGCCCGTCGAGCCCGGCGACGTCCATCAACGCCGCCAGTCCCGGCCGGGCCCGCCCGCGCAGGATCGCGAGGCCCTGGCGCACAAAGGCGCGGTTGAGCCCCTGCAGCGGCACGACATCGGCGACCGTCGCCAGCGCGACCAGGTCGAGCGCGGGGAGCAGATCGGGCTCACCCCCGCGCGAGGCCCAGGCACCGCGGCGGCGCAGTTCGGCGCGGATCGCGACCAGCGTCAGGAAGACCACGCCGGCCGCGCAGAGATGGCCCAGGCCGGAGAGATCGTCCTGCCGGTTGGGATTGACCAGCGCCTCGACCTCCGGGAGCCGCTCCGGCGCCTGGTGATGGTCGAGCACGACGACGTCGAGGCCGAGCCGCCTCGCCTCGGCCAGAGGCTCATGGCTGGTCGTCCCGCAATCGACCGTGACCAGCAGCGTTGCGCCGTCTGCAGCCAGTTGCCGGATCGCCTCGCTGTTGGGTCCGTAGCCTTCGATCAGCCGGTCGGGGATATGGATGCGCGGGCGCGCGCCGGCTTGCGTTAGAAAGTCGGCCAGCAGGGCCGCCGAGCAGGCGCCGTCGACGTCGTAATCGCCGAAGATCGCGACACGCTCGCCGCTTTCGACCGCGCGGGCGAGCCGTGCAGCGGCGGGGCCCATGCCGATCAGCGTTCCCGGATCGGGCAGAAGGTCGCGCAGCTTCGGCTCGAGGAAGGATGGCGCCTCGTTGGGCTCGACCCCGCGCCCGGCCAGGAGCCGCGCCAGGATGTCGGGAAGGCCCTCGCGCTGGGTCAGCGCCTCGGCGCGGCCGAGGCCGGCGGCGTCGAGCCGATCTCGCCAGGGCCGGCCCAGGGCGGAGCGGGTGACGCCGAGAAAAGCGCGGGGCGGTTCGAGACTCATGGGCGCAGGGCGTCGCGCAGGCGGGCGCTTTCGTCAACCGCTGCGAGGCGGCGGGACAGCCTCAGGCGGCGCGGTCGAGCCGCTCCAGCTCGTGCCGGAAGTCGAGGCGGAGCTGGTCGGCCTCGTCCTGCGGGAGCCAGTTCGCCATCTGCGGGAAAACCGTCTGCCAGTAGCGCGTGGTCTTGCGGTCCCAGGGCAGCGTGTCGGCGGCGCGCGCCTCGTCGAGCAGGCGCAGCAGCTTGGCCCGCACCTTGGCGGGGTCCGGTCGGTAGGAGGCCGGCTCCGCGGGGAGGAGGTCGCCCTGGCCGGCGAAGAGATCGAACTGGGCCTTGCTCATGCGCGTCGTGTCAGGCTGGCGGGGAATCGTCCTGATCATCGGCCGCGGGCGCCAGCCGTTCAACCGGGATCAGCATGCCGTCCAGAACCTTTTGCAGCAGGGCGGCCTGCAGCGGTTCCAACAGCACGAGCCGGCCGAGCACATGCAGCAGGTTCATCAGGTCGGTGGTGTATTCGGGCAGCCAGCTCTCGGGCTGGATCGCGTCGAGCGGCGAAGGCGGGCGGCGGTCGCCGATGACGGGGCGGGTGCGGTCGCGGCGGCGATAGCTGAACCATTGCCGCAGCACCGGCTTGCCCGAGACCTCATAGGCGAAGATTTCCGGCATGACATTGTCGACGAAGCCGTCGCCGATGGTCAGCCGCCGCGTGGCGGGGTCGTAAGCCATCTCCTCCGGCAGGGGCGCGGGCGCCATCGGGATCGCGCCGCCGGCGGGAATGCGCGGCGCCTGCTCGGGGGGCAGACGCGGCGGCGCCTTGGGACGGCCGGAGGCGGGATCGGCGAAGCGCTCGCCATAGGTGTGGAGCCAGATCACCTCGCGGCCGAGCGCCACAGCCTGCGCAAACAGCCCGGCATCCGCCGTCAGCGGCAGGCGCAGGCCGGGCTGGACGAGATCGCGCTGGAAGCGGGCGGTGTAGGCTGGATGCGCCAGCAGCGCCGCGACAAAGGCCATGACATCCTCGGGCGCGACCTCGGCACCATAGGTCTCCGACAGGGCGGCGAGCACGGCGGGGCGGATATTGGACTGCGTCGCGGCGGCATCGCGCCAGAGGGGGTAAACGCGGCCGCCGAAGGAGCCCTTGTAGTGATGAAGATCGGGCACGAGTGCGCAAAGGGTCGCAGCAGGACCCGATGTGGGCGAATGAGCATCCAAGGCCGTCAGAAAAACCTGTTGGCGCGAATAGCCGTCCCAAAGCGCCGGGTTTGGCTGGTTGATCAGCCGGCCGTCCGGGATGATCCATTGGCGGTCGAAAGAGCGGAAGGCGTAGGCAGTGGGTGCGATGATTTCGCCGCTGTCGGCCTTGATCGTACCCAGACGTGAGGCGTGGCCCCTCAGCCCGCTTTTCACTGCTTTGCCGATATGCTTGTCGCCGGGCTTGCCGTCGCGCAGATGCGGATGAAACAGCCGCTCTTTCTCGACCGGATCGTTCTCCGCGACGAGCCGCTGCCAGCGTGCCGCCAATGTCTCCTTGTCGGGTGCGATCACCCAGGTCCGGCCGGGCATCACGCCCGAGCCGTCATAGACGAAGAGGCCCGCCAGCTCGTGAAACTCCGCCCAGGCCCCGGTCGCCTCCGGCAAAAACGAGTCGCGCCAGCCATCGGCGCCCTCGACCCAGCCGGCATCGTCGAGCGAGAGCGCGGCCAGCGCCTCGAATTTCTGCTCGCGGCGGCCTTCGGGTAAAGCGCGATAGCGCAGCCGCGCCGGGCGATTGCTGTCCTTGCCGCGCTGGCGCGCGGCGATGACGATGCAGACCGGCTGCTGCACGCCCTGGAAGATGCGGGTCGCGACCTCCGGCTGGTGGCCCTCCGGCGAGCAGTCGATCACCCAGATGTCGGAGCAGCTTTCGCGCAGATCGGCGCGCATCTTCTGGAAGCCCGGCCCGTTGAGGAAGCCCGCCACCGTGATGTAGCAGATGATGCCTTCCTCGTCGGCGTCGGGGAGGCCGGTGGCGGCGTGCTGGCCGGAGCCGAAGACCTTCCAGGTCGCCCAGCGCCAGAAATAGACATAGAGGTTCTTCAGGTGCTTGCCGTGGGCGCCGACGCCCCAGGAGGGCGGCGCCTCCCAGCGCGCCATGGGCGGCTGAAAGCCGCTGCTGCCGGTCTCGATCCAGCCGCCGCGCCCCTTCGCCTTTTCCTTATAGGGCGGGTTGCCGATGACGACGGTGATCGGCTGGCCCTTCTTGATCGCATTGGCGTCGCGGCGCGATTTCGCCACGGGCTGCATCACCTGCGGCAGCCAGTCCTCCTCGACGAAGGGGTTGCCGAGCGTGTCGGTGATGAAGAGCTTGAGGGCCGGCGGCGTGCTGTCTGTGCCCATCAGCGCCTGGAATTCGGCCAGCAGACGCAGCTGCGCCACGGCGAAGGGGCCGAACTGGAGCTCGAAGCCGATCAGCCTTTGCGCCGCTTGCGCGACCGCGCCCGGCACCGCGCCGGGACCGAGATCGGCCTCGACCGCGCTGGCGATGCGCCTGAGCACGCCGAGCAGGAAGGCGCCGCTGCCGACCGCCGGATCGGCCACCGTCACATCCGTCGCGGCGAGGCCGAGCGGGCGCTCGAAGAGCGGGCCGCGCAGGACCTCGTCGACGAGGCGGGCCATCGCATTCACCACCTCGGGCGGGGTGTAGTAGGAGCCGGTGCTCTTGCGCAGCGAGTTGTCGTAGATCTCGAGGAAATGCTCGTAGAAATAGAGCCAGGCCTCGGGATCGTCCTTGCTGACATCGTGCCAGTTCACCGTGTCGAAGACGCGCGCCATGGTGCCGAGCGAGGTCTTCAGCGCCTCCTTGTTGTCGGCACTGTCGGTGAGCAGGCCGAGCGCCGTGCCGATCAGCGAGCTGGTCTTGCGCAATTCGTCGGCGGCGCGATCGACGCCGTCCTTCAGGGGAATGTCGCGGGTGCGGGCGATCAGCAGGCCGAAAGTGACGGCCTGGGCATAGCCATCGGCGAACTGCTTGTTGTCGGCCTGCGGGAACAGCAGCTTGCGCCAGTCCTCGGCGAGGCCGGTGAGGCCCGGGCTCTCGCGGGCGAGTTGTTCGGTGACCTCGTCGCGCAGCAAGCGGCAGAGCCTGGCGCTGACCTCGGCGAGGCGGCGGGCCGATTTCGGCGGGATCGGCTCCCAGGCCAGGAAATCCGAAATCAGCGCGACCAGGGCCTCGGGCGCCGCGAGCCTGGCGCCGGCACTTTCGACATCGCCGTCGAGACGGACGATGGCGCCCTCCAGGGCGCCGTCCCGCCAGAGGCTGAAGCCGTTGCCGTCCGTGTAGAGCAAGTTCGGCAGCGATTTCAGCCGGTTCCACTGCTCCTTGTCATGCGGATCGGTGAAGCGGCGCGGATCGCAGCCCTTGCCGGGCGCCTTGAGCTCGATGAAGCCGATCAGCGCGCCCGACCGTGTCACCGCATAGTCCGGCCGCGTGCGGATGTCGGCCATATGGGTTTCGCCGACGAGATGGACCGCCTGCGGCGGCAGGCCGGCGAGCGCGGCGAGCCCCGCGACCAGCGTCTCCAGCGGGCCGCGCAACTGGTCTTCCGGGGAGCCGGCGATGGCGGGGTTCGACAGCTTGGCCTTCGCAGACTGCCCGAAGGCGGAGACGATCTGAGCCAGGCTGTTCGTCAACATCGCAATCCCCCGAGCGGCCGAGCCTAGAACAGGCTGCGCCCGAACGGAAACATGCCGTCAGGCCGGTCGGGCCCGAAGGCCCGGCCCGCGACCACGCCGCGAACGGGACGCGCGCCGCTCAGTCGAGCTTGAACTTGCCGAAGTCGCGGTGTTCGCCATGGATGCGGCGGACCGTGCCGGTGATCGAGCGGTAGACGATGGTTTCCGTCTCGATCACGTCCTTGCCGAACTTCACGCCCTTCAGCATGCCGCCATTGGTGACGCCGGTGGCGCAGACGATGGTGTCGCCCGAGGCCATCTCTTCCATGCTGTATTTCTTGTTGGGGTCGGCGATGCCCATGGTCAGGGCGCGGGCGCGCTTCTCCTCGGTGTCGAGGATCAGGCGGCCCTGCATCTGGCCGCCGACGCAGCGCAGCGCGGCTGCGGCCAGCACGCCCTCGGGCGCACCGCCGATGCCGAGATAGAGGTCGATGCCGGTCTTGTGCGGCTCGGTGCAGTAGATCACGCCGGCGACGTCGCCATCGGTGATCAGGCGGATCGAGCAGCCGGTCTTGCGGACCTCCTCGATCAGCTTGGCATGGCGCGGGCGGTCCATGATCAGCGTCGAGATCTCGCTCGGCTTGACGCCCTTGGCCTTGGCCAGCGCATGGATGTTGTCGGTGGGCGACGCGTCGAGATCGACGATGCCGCGGGCATAACCCGGGCCGATCGCGATCTTGTCCATGTAGACGTCGGGTGCGTTGAGCAGCTTGCCGGCTTCCGCCATCGCCATCACGGCGATCGAATCGGGCATGTCCTTGGCGCAGAGCGTGGTCCCCTCGAGCGGATCGACGGCGATATGGACCTTCGGCCCCTGCCGGGTGCCGACCCGCTCGCCGATGAAGAGCATCGGCGCCTCGTCGCGCTCGCCCTCGCCGATGACGATCTCGCCGTCGATCGGCAGGCGGTTGAGCTCGCGGCGCATGGCGTCGACCGCCGCCTGATCCGCCGCCTTCTCATTGCCATGGCCGCGCAGCCGCGCCGCCGAGACCGCCGCGCGCTCGGTGACGCGCACCAGCTCCATCGAGAGATAGCGCTCGATGATCTGGGAGGAGGAAATGCGGAGATCGTCGGACATGAGCGGTTCCCTTTGGTTTTGCGGTCGGCGGCGAGCGGTCACGCGGATGACGACGCCCGAAGCCTACTCCCGTTCGATCCGGATGACTTGCGGCGGTTCTGCGATATGGCCGTCGGCCGAGACCTGGGCCAGGGCAGAGCGGATCGCGGCCTCGCTCGTGGCGTAGGTGATCAGCACGACCGGAACCGGCGTGCCCGAGCGCCCCGCCGGATCCTGCGCCGCGGCGGCGGCCGAGCGACGCTGCACGATGCTCTCCAGCGAAATGTCGGCCTGGGCCATGCGGGTGGCGATGCCGGCGGCGGCACCGGGACGGTCGACCACCGAGAGGCGGACGTAATAGCCGCCCTCGTGGCGCTGCATCGGGGTTCGCGCCGCGGTCTCGAGCCGTGCGACCGGCAGGCCGAAGGGCAGCCCCGCCGTGCCGCGGGCGATGTCGGCGATGTCGGCGACGACGGCCGACGCCGTCGGGTCGCCACCGGCGCCGGGACCGACGAGGGTGAGTTCGCGCACCGCATCGGCATCGACCGTGACGGCGTTGAGGACGCCCATCACCTGCGCGATGGCGGACGACTTCGGCACCATGGTCGGGTGGACACGCTGCTCGATGCCGGCCTTGGTGCGCTCGGCGACGCCGAGCAGCTTGATCCGGTAGCCGAGCTCGTCGGCCATCTTCAGGTCGAGCGGGGTGATCGAGGAAATGCCTTCGACATGAATCGCTTCGGCGTCGATCTTCGTGCCGAAGGCGAGGCTGGTGAGGATGGCGAGCTTGTGGGCGGTGTCGTAGCCCTCGACATCGAAGGTCGGGTCGGCCTCGGCGTAGCCCAGGCGCTGGGCGTCCTTCAGGCAGGCCTCGAAGGTCAGCCCCTCCATCTCCATGCGCGAGAGGATGTAGTTGCAGGTGCCGTTGAGGATTCCGTAGAGCCGCGTCACGCTGTTGCCGGCGAGCGCCTCGCGCAGCGTCTTGACGATCGGGATGCCGCCGGCCGAGGAGGCCTCGAAGGCGAGCGCGACGCCCTTCTCCTCCGCCAGCGCCGCGAGCGCGACGCCGTGATGGGCGAGCAGCGCCTTGTTGGCGGTGACAACCGATTTGCCGGCGGCCAGCGCCGCCTCGACCGCGGCTTTGGCCGGGCCCTCGGAGCCGCCGACCAGTTCCACCAGGCAATCGATCTCGGGCGAGCGCGCGAGGTCGACGGGATCGTCGAACCAGGTCAGCCCGCCGAGATCGACGCCGCGATCGCGGGTCCTGTCGCGGGCGCTGACGGCGGTGACGCGGATGGCGCGGCCACAGCGCTCGCTCAGCGCGTTCTCCTGCCGGCGCAGGATGCGCAGCACCGAGGTGCCGACGGTTCCGAGCCCGGCAAGGCCGATGCGGAGGGGGGTGGCGGCGGTTTGGGCAGAGGCGCTGGTCATGGCGGCGGCGTCGCATGAGGGGGCCGGCCGAGTCAACGGCGAAGCCTCGACTGGCGCTCAGCCGAAGCGGCAGACGACCTCGGCCGCCAGGCGACGCAGCCTGCCCTCTGCGAAGGTCATGTGGATCCGCAGCAGATTGGTGCCGAAGGCGGTGATCTTGATGGTGCGCAGCGCTTCCAGCGTGTCGCCGTTCCAGCTCGTGGCGCTTTCGTTCACCGGCGTCCAGAACCAGGGTCGCGGCGGCTCGATCACGGCCGCGGCGAGGATTGTCTCAGCCGCCGCCTTCTCGATGCCCGGCGGCAGATGACGGGCGACCACCTCGGTGGCGTCGCGGCCGCATTCGCGGGCGGTGGTCGCGGCGAGCACATCCGAAATCAGCGGCGAGCTCGTCTGGGGGACACGCCCGCGCGAGAAGTCGACGGTGCTGACGAGGCAGACCAGCGCGAAGAGAACCACACCACCGGCGAGCAGACGGCCTTTGCTGAACATCGTGCGTGGGAGCCCCGGACCCGGACCTGCTGTCCGTGGTGACGGGTTCCCATGTTTCCGAGGCGGGGTCCAGTGCTTCGACAGCGACGAAATCGCAAGGTCAGCGAGAGGCCCTTGCGAGACGCTGAGGATTCCGTCGCAGCCCATGCTAATCTTCGGTCATGACCGTAAGCTATCTTCATCTTCCGGCTGGACGAGAACCGCCGCCCATCGACCATCTCGACCCGTTCAAGGCAGTCCTCGTGATCGATCAACCTGTCGCCGAGGCTTGGCAGACGCGCGTTAGCGACTGGCTCGTCCGCAGCGGCTGTCGCTACATGATGGCCTGGGGCCTTGAATGCGGATCGTGGGATGACAGCGTAGACTGGTCCCGCCTGATCGCGGACAATTTCGAGGATGTTCCCGATGATCGCCGCGTCATGACGACATGGCACGAGAACGAGATGTTGGTGGAGACCTTCTGGTTTGCGCATCATTTTGCCGAGCATCCCAGCGTCAGCCTGACGAACCTCGTCATCATCGACATCTTCCCGGAGGACCGGGAAAACGAAATACTGACCGCCTATTTCACCAGCCCCGACCGCGGCGAGGAATGAACGCCATGAGGGCTCGGATGCACCCAGTCGCTCGTGGCGGATGCAGTAGCCCCTTCAATGCTGCCACACGCGTCTGATGCAATCATCGACCGGAGGCGCCACTCCCTCGAAACAGCCCCCCTACCCCGCCTTCGGCATCTGGATGATGTTGTGCAGCGTGTGGTCGGCCCCCTTGAGGAAGCGGCCGACATTGCGCGCCGCCTGCCGGATGCGCTGCTCGTTCTCGACGATGGCGATGCGGACATAGTCGTCGCCATGCTCGCCGAAGCCGATGCCCGGCGCGACCGCGACCTCGGCCTTCTCGATCAGCAGTTTCGAGAACTCCAGCGAGCCGAGATGGCGGAATTTCTCGGGGATCGGCACCCAGGCGAACATCGATGCTGCCGGCGCCGGGAACTCCCAGCCGGCCTTGCCGAAGCTCTCGACCAGCGCGTCGCGACGCTTGCGGTAGATGTCGCGCATCTCGCGGATGCAGTCGTCGGGGCCGTTGAGGGCGGCCGCCGCCGCGACCTGGATCGGGGTGTAGGCGCCATAGTCGAGATAGGACTTCACCCGGGCCAGCGCCGCCAGAAGCCGCTCATTGCCGACCGCGAAGCCCATGCGCCAGCCGGCCATGGAGAAGGTCTTGGACATCGAGGTGAACTCGACGGTGACGTCCATCGCGCCCGGCACCTGCAGCATCGAGGGCGGCGGGTCGTTCTCGTCGAAATAGACCTCGGCATAGGCGAGGTCCGAGAGCAGGATCAGCTCGTGCTTCTTGGCGAAGGCGACGAGATCCCGGTAGAAATCGAGCGAGGCGGTGTAGGCGGTCGGGTTGGCGGGATAGCAGGTGACGAGCGCGATCGGCTTGGGCACCGAATGGGTCATGGCCCGCTCCAGCGCCGGGAAGAAGGCCGGCGTCGGCTCGGCCGGCACGGAGCGGATGACGCCGCCCGCCATCAGGAAGCCGAAGGCGTGGATCGGGTAGCTCGGGTTGGGCACCAGCACGACGTCGCCCGGCCCGGTGATGGCCTGCGCCATGTTGGCGAAGCCCTCCTTGGACCCCAGTGTCGCGACGACCTGGGTGTCGGGGTTGAGCTTCACGCCGAAGCGGCGCTCGTAATAATGCGCCTGGGCCCGGCGCAGGCCCCCGATGCCCTTGGAGGCCGAATAGCGGTCGGTGCGCGGCTTGCCCGCCGTCTCGACCAGCTTCTCGATGACATGCTTGGGCGCCGGCAGGTCCGGATTGCCCATGCCGAGATCGACGATGTCGACGCCCTTGGCGCGCTCGGCAGCCTTGATCTTGTTGACCTGTTCGAAGACGTAGGGCGGCAGGCGCTTGATGCGGTGAAAATCGGCCATTCGAACAGTTCCTTCGCCGGGCGGGCCGGCATCCTTTTCTTCGGGAGAGCGTGCGATGGCACCCCCAACGGTGCCGGCCCCTCCCCTTGCGATTCAGATCGTTGCGCGCAGCGCGCCTCCGGCGGCATCTTTGGTCACGGGCTGACAAAAAACGCAAGATTCAATCGGAACCCGCCGCGAGAGCGTCGCGGGCGCCGGTCGAGCGGGCGCGCTCAGTTGGTCGGCAGCGTCGCGGGCTTGGGGGCGGGCGTGGACCCGAGCGTCTTGGCCTTGGTTCCGGCTGCCTCGTTTGCGGCGCGCTTGGCCTCGAGTTCAGCCTCAATCTTCTTGAACTCCGCCCGAGGCTTGCAATCCTCGTTCGGATTGCGGCCGTCGGGCCCGTAAGTGAAATGCGCAGCCTGCCCGGCGGGGACGAAGGGGGGCGGGGGCGGCGCATCGCCCTGGCAGAGCGGGTTCACCGGCAAGGTCGAGCCGATCGGGATGTAGCTGGGATCGGATGGGCGGGTTTCGCGCACGAAGGGCTTGGGCTCGGCGGCGGTGGTGGCCATCCCGGCCGCCTCGGCGACGCTCTTGCCGGCCTCGCCCGCGCAGCCCGCCGCGGCGAGCGCCCAGCCCGCGACCATCAGCATGGGCAGGAGTGGCATGGACTGGTGTCGGGCTTGCGGCATGGCTGGATCCGGCGCGTTGCGGAATTCTCTTTGTCGTCGATATCCGTTACGTCCTTAATAGGACCAAAATGGGGAGCAGACAGCATCCCCTCAGAAGACGTGCGACGGGGAGAGCGCGATGGACCGGCGAGCCGGGGGGAAGTCCGGGGATACGACCAGCCCGGCCGAGATGCCGGCGCCCGATCTCGACGCCTTCGCCCAGAACATGAGCCGCCTCGTCGAGGAATACGGCAAGGTCACCGCTGCCTATCTCAAGCCGATCGAGCGCGGCGAGGCCAAGGGTGGCCAGGCCGACGAAGCCAGCGAGATGGTCAAGACGCTGGGCCGCGTCGCCGAGAAATGGGTCTCCGACCCGCGCAAGATCATCGAGGCGCAGGCCTCGCTGACGGGCGATTTCCTGACGCTGTGGAGCACGATGCTCAAGCGAGCGGGTGGCGAGGAGGCCAAGCCCGTGATCGAGCCGGACAAGCGCGACGCGCGTTTCGCCGACCCTGACTGGTCGGCGCATCCGATGTTCGATTTCGTCAAACAGGCCTATCTGATCGGCTCACGCTGGGCCGAGACGATGGTCGACCGGGCCGAGGACCTCGACCCGCACACCCGCGAGAAGGCGCGCTTCTACGTGAAGCAGATCGCCAGCGCGCTCTCCCCCTCCAACTTCGTCGCGACGAATCCCGAACTGCTGCGCGAGACGCTGCAGCAGAACGGCGAGAATCTGGTGCGCGGCATGAAGATGCTGGCGGAGGACATCGAGGCCGGCCGGGGCGAGCTCAAGATCCGCCAGTCCGATCCGGGCGCCTTCAAGATCGGCGTCAACATCGCCGCGACGCCCGGCAAGGTCGTCTACCGCAACGACATCATAGAGCTGATCCAGTACGCGCCCGCGACCGGGACCGTGCTGAAGCGCCCGCTCCTGATCGTGCCGCCCTGGATCAACAAGTTCTACATCCTCGATCTCAACGCCGAGAAGAGCTTCATCCGCTGGGCGGTCGCCCAGGGGCTGACCGTGTTCTGCATCTCCTGGGTCAATCCCGACGAGCGCCACGCCACCAAGGATTTCGAGAGCTACATGCGCGAGGGCGTCTTCGCGGCACTCGACGCGATCGAGCAGGCGACCGGCGAGAAGAAGGTCAGCGCCATCGGCTATTGCGTCGGCGGCACGCTGCTCGGCGTCACGCTGGCCTACATGGCGGCGATGAAGGACAAGCGCATCGACAGCGCAACCTTCTTCACCACCCAGGTCGATTTCGCGCAGGCCGGCGAGCTGTCCGTCTTCGTCGACGAGGAGCAGATCCGGGCGGTCGAGGAGCAGATGACCAAGAGCGGCTATCTCGACGGCGCGCGCATGGCGGGCGCCTTCAACATGCTGCGGCCCAATGACCTGATCTGGTCCTATGCGGTCAACAACTACCTGAAGGGCAAGGCGCCGACGCCCTTCGACCTGCTCTATTGGAACTCCGATTCGACGCGGATGCCGGCGGCGAACCACTCCTTCTACCTGCGCAACTGCTATCTCGAGAACAAGCTCTCCAAGGGCGAGATGGTGATCGGCGGCCAGCGGCTCGATCTCGGGGCGGTGACAATCCCGATCTACAACCTCGCCACACGCGAGGACCACATCGCCCCGGCCCGCTCGGTCTTCACCGGCTCGCAATGCTTTGGCGGCCCGGTCGACTACGTCGTCGCGGGCTCCGGCCATATCGCCGGCGTCGTCAACCCGCCCGGCAAGGTCAAATACCAGTACTGGACCGGCGGGCCGGCGCGCGGAACCTATGAGGACTGGATTGCGACAGCGCAGGAACATCCCGGCTCCTGGTGGCCGCACTGGTTCTCCTGGGTCGAGGCGCAGGCGCCCAAGCGGGTCAAGGCGCGGGTGCCGGGCACGGGCAAGCTGCCGGCGCTGGCCGATGCGCCGGGCACCTATGTGCTGAAGAAGGCGTGAACCCGGCCTGGCAGCCCTTCCCGACCTCGCCTCCTGGAACAGTCGCCAATAAAAAAGCCGGCCCGCGAGGGCCGGCTTCCGCGTCGGGCGCTGGTCGCCCGCTCAGAACTTGCGAACCGCCGGCTGCACCGGGATGGTCTGGGCCGGGTTGTCCCAGCGATAGGTCAGGCCGGCCGAGACGATGTGGATGTAGGGCTTGGCTTCGGCGGTGTAGAGGACCGCGCCCTGCTGCGGATGGGCGCCGCCGTAGTTCACGCTCGCCTTGTTTACGTGGATGTAAGAATAGCCGAGATCGAGCTTGAGCTTGTCGGTCACCTGATAGCTGGCACCAACGGCGAGCCAGAGCCGGTCATTGTCCGAGATGAAGACGGTGCGGTTGGTGTCATTGACCGGCGAAAGCTCGTAGCCGATACCGGCGCGCAACGTCAGGTCACGGTTCCACTTGTATTCGAGACCCGCCGAGAAATACCAGCTGTCGTCATACTGAAAATTCAGGCTGGAGACCGGCACGCCATTGAGCTGGCTGACAATCGGGATGTTGCGGAAGCGGCTCCAGTTGGTCCATTCGACGCCGAGATGGGCCTGCAGCTGCTCGTTGATCTGGTGTGAGACGCCGAAGGTCACCGAATCCGGAAGGTTCAGATTGGCCTTGATCGGGATGATCGCGCCGGGGATGCTGAAATCACCTTCCAACGTCTGGCGGATCGAGGATCGGTAGGCGATACCAATCGTCGTGCCTTCGCGCGGCGTCAGCGTCACACCGACGCGGTAGCCGAAATCAATCGAGTCGCCGTCGAGGATGGCGTTAGGGGCCACCACCGTGATGCCGGCGGCCTGCTTGAGGTTGGTCTTGATGTACTGACCTTGGATCGCGGCGCCGACCGAGAGCCAGTCATTGACCTTGTAGCCGATGGTCGGAGCGATATTGATCGAGCGAACCTTAGCGGATGCGCCGTAGGTCTGAGCCGCGTGGAAGCGGTTTTCCGCCTTTGAGCGCAGACCGAAGGGCGCCGTCGAGGCCAGGCCGATCCAAAGCCGGTCGGTCAGCTGCCAAGCCGAGTATGAGGCAGGCACGAAGGCCCCGTCGCCGCCGATATTGCCGGTGCCGAGCGGACTGCCACCGGCGAGCGTGTTCGGAATGACCGCACCGTTGGGCAGGCGCACACGGGTCTGCGAGGTCGGGTCGTATTCGGCATGAGCACCGATATAGGTCGCGTTCCAGTTGCTGTTGCGGCCGGGGAACATGGTGATCGTCGCCGGGTTCCAGGCCATGGCGCCCATGCCGATGCCGCCGGAGGCCGCGCCGGCATAGGCCATGCCGAGGCCTTCCGCGCTCTGGCCGCTGCGGATCGCGAAGGAGGCCGCCTGGGCGGCGCCGGCGGCGAGGAGCGCCGCCATCGAAACCGTGGCCACGGCGACTGTGCGAACGATGCCCGTCATGGAATCCATCCCGTCTTGATGTTTCTTCGGGGCGCACGGCCCCGCTCCAGTCAGAGCATGCCGCGAGGCGGTTCCCGCCGCAATCCCGCCGCGAAGGCGCCGTTTTGCCGCCCGCCTCCCTGTCTGCCGCTTGGGCAAGCGCGAGAAACGGGCGAAATCGGCGATATTTCATGGTGCCGGCTTGGCGCTGCCGCCAAAGATATCGTTTATATAAGAACTATCGCCGGTTTTGATGTTTCTGGCTCGTTTCGGGGCAGCCCCGCCCAAGGCAGAGGCAATCCGCTTTGGCGGCAGGCGTGGCATTCCCGCAACATGCTGCTCGGCCGCTGGCCGCAGCCGCGCCATGCGCGCGAATGGACTTGTCTTTCGGGCCGGCGTCTTGTCAGGATCGCGCCCCAATTAGATCGTTTGAAAACGGGGGAAACGACGTGAAACTGCTACGCTTCGGAGCCGCGGGCGCTGAAAAGCCCGGTCTCCTCGATGCCAAGGGCGTACTTCGCGACCTCTCGGGCATCATCCCCGATCTCGCCGGCAAAGCCCTGACATCCGCCTCGCTGGCGAAAATTGGGGCGATCGACCCCGAGTCGCTGCCGACCGTCGCCGGCGCGCCGCGCATCGGCGCCTGCGTCGGCGATGTCCGCAATTTCATCGCGGTCGGCCTCAACTTCGCCGACCACGCGGCCGAGACCGGTGCCGAAATCCCGAAGGAACCGATCCTCTTCAACAAGGCGCCGAACTGCATCGTCGGCCCGCATGACGACGTGATCATTCCCAAGGGCTCCAAGAAGACCGACTGGGAGGTCGAACTCGCCATCGTCATCGGCGACGGTGGCTCCTACATCCCGGAAGACAAGGCTTTTGCCGCGATCGCGGGTTTCGCCGTCTGCAATGACGTCTCGGAGCGCGAGTACCAAATCGAGCGCGGCGGGCAATGGGCCAAGGGCAAGGGCTGCCCGACCTTCGGCCCGCTCGGCCCCTGGCTGGTGACGACGGACGAGGTCAAGGACGTCCAGAACCTCGCCATGTGGCTCGAGGTCGATGGCGAGCGCGTCCAGAACGGCTCGAGCAAGACGATGATCTTCGGCTGCGCCTATCTCGTCCATTACATCAGCCAGTTCATGCGGCTGGATCCGGGTGACGTCATCACCACCGGCACGCCGCCCGGCGTCGGCCTCGGCTTCAA
This sequence comes from Allobosea thiooxidans, assembly GCA_943372485.1. GTDB lineage: Bacteria > Pseudomonadota > Alphaproteobacteria > Rhizobiales > Beijerinckiaceae > Allobosea > Allobosea thiooxidans_A. The sequence goes on along the minus strand of CALRYW010000005.1, from coordinate 11,742 downwards.
GCCGCCCCGCTTCCTGAAGGGCGGCGAGGTCGTGAAGCTCGGCATCGAGGGCCTGGGCGAGCAGCAGCAGCACTTCAAGGCCTATCCGGGCTGAGATCGCCCCTCCTCAATTGGAAAAGGGCCGCTCGCGCGGCCCTTTTTTATGATTCCCGCCCGAGGGGCGCCGGCTCACTTCTCCGGCAGACCCAGCATCAGCCGGATGTTCTGCACGGCGGCACCCGAGGCGCCCTTGCCGAGATTGTCGAGCCGCGCGACCAGCACCGCCTGGCGCAGATCGTCGTCGCCGAAGACGCGCAGTTCCAGCTTGTTGGTGTCGTTGAGCGCTTCAGGCTCCAGCTTGCCGCTGGCCTGCGCCGCGGGAACCACGGAAACATAGGTCGAGCCGGCATAGTGCTCGGCCAGCGCATCGGCGAGATCGGCCGCCTTGGGCTTGCCCGGCAGCGTGTCGAGATGCAGCGGCACCGAGACCAGCATGCCCTGCCGGAAATTCCCGACCGAGGGAATGAAGATCGGCCGGCGCGACAGCCGGGCATATTGCTGCAGCTCGGGCAGGTGCTTGTGCTTGAGGCCGAGGCCATAGAGCTCGAAGGCCGGTGCGGTGCCGGCCTCATAGGCCTCGATCATGCTTCTGCCGCCGCCGGAATAGCCCGACACCGCATTGATGGTGACGGGGTGATCGGGCGGGATGAAGCCGGCATCGACCAGCGGCCGCAGCAGCGCGATGCCGCCGGTGGGGTAGCAGCCCGGGTTGGAGACGCGGGTCGCCTTGGCGATGGTGGCGGCGTGGCCGTGTTCCAGCTCGGCGAAGCCATAGACCCAGTCCGGCGCGACGCGATAGGCGGTCGAGGCGTCGACGATCTTGGGCGACTTCGCCCCCAGCGCGTCGGCGAGCGCGACCGATTCCTTCGCCGCGTCGTCGGGCAGGCAGAGCACGACGAGATCGACCTGTGCCATCATCTCCTGGCGGGCGGCCGGGTCCTTGCGCTTCTCGGGATCGATGCTGCGGACGACGACGCCCGGCATCGCCGCGAGCCGGTCGCGGATGCCGAGCCCGGTCGTGCCGGCTTCGCCGTCGATGAAGATGGATTTCGGGTTCTGGCTCATCGGACCCTCGCAAGGCGTCTGGGGGATCGGCTCAAGATGCTTGGCCGGCTTCAGGCATAAAAAAACCGCGCTCCGGGCGCGGTCGCGGACGGTCGGGCTGCAGGCCGAGCATCACCGCGGTCGCGCAGGGGCGGCCGTGACAGGGCGACGTCGGGACAGGTTCGTGGTCATGAGCGGGATATGAGGGAGGGAGGCAGCGCTGTCAATTGCATCGTCATTCTCGCTCGGCGCGAAGCGACGCCCCTCGAATTGCCGTCGGCCCGGGCCGGAGAAGGTGGCTCGGCCCTCGATGCTCGGGTCAAGTCCGAGCAGGCGCGCGTTTTTCAACGATCGGAATCGCTTGGCGCCCGCCGCGAACAATCTGATTCAACCGGCCTTCTTCAGCGCCAGCGCCTGGATGTGGTGCTGCACCAGGGTCGAGCCGGCGATCGCGGTGATGTCGGCATGGTCGTAGGGCGGCGAGACCTCGACGAGGTCCATGCCGCGGATGTCGAGGTCGCGCAGGCCCCAGACGAGCCGCAGCGCCTGCTCGGCCGACAGCCCGCCCGAGACCGGCGTGCCCGTTCCCGGTGCGAAGGCGGGGTCGAGCGCGTCGATGTCGAAGCTGAGATAGGCCGGCCCCTCCCCGACCCGGTCGCGGATCCGCGCGAGCGCTCCCGCCACACCGAGCTCGTGGACGGTATAGGCGTCGAGGATTTCGATGCCGCCATCGCGCGGCGCGACGGTGCGGATGCCGATCTGGATCGAGCGCTCGATGTCGATCAGCCCCTGGCGCACCGCCTCCAGCACGAAGGAGCCGTGGCCGATGGCGCCGACACCGTCATCCCAGGTGTCCTGATGCGCGTCGAACTGGATCAAAGCGAGCCGGCCATGGCGGGCGACATGGGCGCGCAGCAGCGGCAGCGTGACGAAATGGTCGCCACCCAGCGTCACCAGATGCGCGCCGGAGGCGAGGATGCCGGCGGCTTCCGCCTCGATGGCGCGGGCGCAGCCCGGAAGATCGCCGCGCGGCAGCAGGCAGTCGCCATAGTCGACCACAGCGAGATGCGCGAAGGGATCGAGGCCGGAAGGATATTGCGGGTCGCCGTCGAAGATCGCGCTGGCGCGGCGCAGCGCCTGCGGGCCGAAGCGGGCGCCGGGCCGGTTCGTCACGGCGAGATCGAAGGGCACGCCCCAGATCACGAGATCGCAGCCGGCGACGTCCTTGCCATAGCGCCGGCGCATGAAGGAGAGCGCGCCGGCATAGGTCGGGTCGGCCGCGCCGCCACGGCGCTCGCCGGTGAAGGCGTGGTCGATCGAACCCGGTCCTGCCTGCTCGGTCATCGCGACGCTCCCCTCCTCACGGGCGGCGCCCCACCAGCCAGACATAGAGGCACCAGGGCAGGATCAGCGCGAGGCCCGTGAGCACCAGCCGCAGCACCGTCCAGGCAACGGGGTTCTGCAGCGCGCGCCCGTCCAGCTCCGGCACGCCATGGATCAGGCCGAGCGCGATGGCCGGCGCCAGAAAGATGACGAGCGCGTTGGCGATGCGGCGCCCGCGCGGCCAATCCCGCCGCGCCAGCGCGAGCAGCGCGGGCACGGCGACCATGCCGAAGGCGATGAGGATCAGGAGGACGCGCATGGTCGTGGCCTATCGCAGCCGCTCTTCCGAGAAAACCCCGTCCGTCATGGCGAGCGCAGCGAAGCCATCCAGGGAGACGTCCCGCGCGCGAGGCTGGATTGCTTCGCTGCGCTCGCCATGACGCGGCTACCGCCCGCCGCCGACGCGCAGGATCGAGCCGACGACATAGGACGCCGCCTCCGACAGGGCGAAGAGCACGACCTCCGCGACCTCCTCGGGCTGGGCGGCGCGTCGGAGCGGAATCGTCGGCGCGATGCGGGCGACGCGGCCGGGCTCGCCCGAGGACAAAGCGTGGATCTCCGTCTCGGTCATGCCTGGCGCGACCGCATTGACCCGGATGCCGGCGGGCGCCAGCTCCTTCGCCATGCCCAGCGTGAGGGAATCGATCGCGCCCTTCGAGGCCGCATACCAGACGAACTCGTCGGGCGCGCCCAGCCCGGCCGCGATCGAGGAGATGTTGACGATGGCCCTGCTCTTTGTCTCCGGATTGGCGAGCAGCGCGCGCGTCGCCTCGCGCGCGACCAGGATCGCGCCGGTGACGTTGACGTCGATGCAGGTCCGGATCGTCTGCGGGTCGGCCTCGGCGAGCTTGCTCGCCGGGCCGGTGATGCCGGCATTGTTGACGACATGGGTCAGCGGGCCGAGCACGGCTTTGGCTTCCGCGAAGACGCGGGCGATATCCTCCTGCCGGGCCATGTCGCCCCGCAGCGCGACCGCCCTTGCGCCTTCCGCCTCGCAGGCCGCCACGACCTCGGCGGCGGACTTCGCCGCACTCTGATAGTTCACCGCGACGTCATAGCCGCGCTGCGCGGCCATCACGCAGATGGCGGCGCCGATGCCACGGCTGCCGCCGGTGACGAGGAGAACGGGTCGCGTGGCGGTCATGATGTCTCTCCTCGAGCGGTACCGAACCCGTCATTGCGAGCACAGCGAAGCAATCCAGACGAAGGCCGAGCGCACGACCCTGGATCGCTTCGCTGCGCTCGCGATGACGACCGGGACAGAGAATACGAAAAGGGCGGCCCTTGCGAGCCGCCCTTTCCACATATCGGACAGTCTGGAAACGATCAGCGCTTCGAGAACTGGAAGCTGCGGCGGGCCTTGGCCTTGCCGAACTTCTTGCGCTCGACGACGCGCGAGTCGCGGGTCAGGAAGCCTTCCTTCTTGAGCGGCCCGCGAAGCTCGGGCTCGTAGAAGGTCAGGGCCTTGGAGATGCCGTGACGAACGGCACCGGCCTGGCCGGAGAGACCGCCGCCCTTGACCGTGACGACGACGTCGTACTGGGTCAGGCGATCGACGAGTTGCAGCGGCTGCTGGAGGACCATGCGCAGCACGGGGCGGGCGAAGTAGACCACCTGGTCACGGGTGTTGACCGTGATCTTGCCGGTGCCGGGCTTGATCCAGACGCGGGCGATGGCGTTCTTGCGCTTGCCGGTGGCATAGGCGCGGCCCTGCGCATCAACCTTCTTGACGTGGACGGGAGCGTCCGGCTGCGCGGTCTTGGCGACCTGGCCGAGCTGCTCGAGAGACTGAAGAACCTCGGCCATGGTCAGACCCTCGCATTCTTGCTGTTGAGCGCGGCGACGTCGAGCGCCTCCGGCGACTGGGCCGCATGGGGGTGCTCGGCGCCCTTGTAGACGCGCAGGTTGCCGAGGATCTGGCGGAAGAGCGGGCCGCGGGGCAGCATGCGCTCGACGGCCTTCTCGACGATCCGCTCCGGGAAGCGGCCCTCGAGGATGAACTTGGCCGAACGCTCCTTGATGCCGCCGGCATAGCCGGTGTGATGGTAGTACACCTTCTGGTCGCGCTTGCGGCCGGTCAGGATGACCTTGTCGGCGTTGATGACGATGATGTTGTCGCCGCAGTCGACATGGGGGGTGTACGCCGGCTTGTGCTTGCCGCGCAGACGCAACGCCACAACCGCGGCGAGACGACCCACGACGAGCCCGGAGGCGTCGATCACAACCCACTTCTTTTCGACATCGGCGGGCTTGAGCGAGATGGTCTTCATCGCGGGCACCCTTCGGAGCGTTGAAAAAAGGACAAGCCGCCGGAGACCGGCGGCGGTGTGAGCGGGGGATAGGGGCAGGCCACGCGGGTGTCAAGCGCCGTTCGACGACTGCGACCCCGAAAAACGCATTGTTTTCAGCGGAATGCCGAAAACGGTATCATGATACCGTAACACGCGCCTCGTCAGCACTCGGCGGGAATCGAATAGGTCCCCGTCGCATGCGCGACCATCTCGCTCTCCCCTTGCGAGTAGAGCGAGACTTCGCCGACCGCGAGCCGCTTGCCGAGCTTGAGCAGCCGCGCCTCTCCGATCAGCGCCACGGGGCCCGGCTTGCGCAGGAAGTTGAAGGAGAGGCTGGTGGTGACGGCGAGCGCGACCGGGCCGATCTGGCCGAGGATCGCGGCATAGAGCGCGAGATCGGCCAGCGCCATCATGGTTGGCCCTGAGATCGTGCCGCCCGGCCGCAGATGCTTCTCGTGATAGTCGCAGCGCATGCGGGCGCTCATCGGCCCGACCTCCTCGACGAAATAGGTCCGGCCGCCAATGTGGAGCTGAGGGAAGACCTCGTCGAGGAAAGCCTCGAGCTGCGCGGCGTTCATGCGGGGGGTGGTGTCGCGCAGGGTCATCTCGGGCGGTCCGGCACAGGCTGCGGTGAGGCGATGCCCCTTGCAGCATGGGCACGCGCGGCGGACAATACGGCAAAACGCACAGGGAAACGCCGAAGGTCACCGCCATGAACGCCCATGCCCGCCCCGAAGCGGCGCCCGTGCTGCGGCGCGCGGATGCCGACGGCATCACCACGCTGACGCTCGACCGTCCGCACTCGCGCAATCCGCTGAGCGAGGCGATGCTGGCCGCGCTGGCCGAGAGCTTCACCACCATCGCCGCCGACCGGAGCATCAAGGCGGTCGTGCTGGCGGCGGAGGGCCCGGTCTTCTGCGCCGGGCACGACCTCAAGGAGATGAGCGCGCACCGCGCCGACCCCGATCGCGGGCGGGCCTATTTCGCCGACATCCTCGGGCGCTGCTCGGGCGTGATGCAGCAGATCACCGCCCTGCCCCAGCCGGTGATCGCGGCGGTGGAAGGCACGGCGACGGCGGCCGGCTGCCAGTTGGTGGCGAGCTGCGACCTCGCCGTGGCGGGAGAGGGCGCGCGCTTCTGCACGCCGGGCGTCCATATCGGGCTGTTCTGCTCGACGCCGATGGTGGCGCTGACGCGCAACCTCGCCGCCAAGCACGCCATGGAGATGCTGCTGTTGGGCGAAATGGTCCCCGCCGGCGAGGCCGCGCGGATGGGGCTGGTCAACCGCGTCGTGGCGGCGGGCAGCGCGCTGGCGGAGGCGAGGCGTCTCGCCGGCATGATCGCCTCGAAATCCTCAGGCACGATCCGCACCGGCAAGCGCGCCTTCTACGAGCAGCGCGAGATGGGCCTGGCGGCGGCCTATGACCACGCCTCGGCGGTGATGGTCGAGAACATGCTGGCGCGCGATGCCGAAGAGGGGATCGGGGCCTTCATGGAAAAGCGCGCCCCAGTCTGGGAGGGGTAGGCGCGGGGAACCCCTCTCCTGTAAGGAGAGGGGCAGGGGTGAGGTGTCGGCCCCTGGACCAGATTCCTGCCTTAGACTGCGATCGTTTCACTGGTTCGCCGTCCGGCCCTCACCCTGCCCCTCTCCCAGATGGGAGAGGGGTTGCCCGCGCCTCTCCTTGCCGGATCAGAGCCTCTCCATGACTCACGACGCCTACCCCGACGCCCAGATCCGTCAGATCCTCAAGGATACCAAGCGCATCGCGCTGGTCGGCGCCTCGGCCAGCGAGGCGCGGCCCTCCTGGATCGTGACGAAATACCTGCTCGACCGGGGCTATGACGTCATCCCCGTCAATCCCGGCCTCGCCGGCCAGACACTGCTGGGCAAGACCGTCTATGCGTCGCTCAAGGATGTGCCGGGCCCGATCGACATGGTCGAAATCTTCCGCAACTCGGAAGCCGCCGGGCCGCTCACCGACGAGGCGCTGACGCTCGCGCCGCTGCCGCAGGTGATCTGGATGCAACTCTCGGTGCGCAATGACGAGGCGGCAGCGCGGGCCGAGGCGAAGGGCGTCACCGTGATCATGAACCGCTGCCCCAAGATCGAATATGGCCGGCTCTCGGGCGAGATCGGCTGGCAGGGCATCAATTCCCGCATCCTGTCGTCGAAGAAGCCGGTGCTCGCCGGCAAGGGCTTCCAGAAGCTGACGATCCACCGCCCGGGGACGTGAGGGCCTGACCGCTTACCTGAAAACCCGCGGATAGGGTTTCAGCCAGTCCGCACCATTCTTCGATGGCTCCACCGGGATTTCGTAGACCCAGGGCCCGGCCTCACGCCAGACGATCCGGAGCGTGTAGTTCTTCGGCGATCGCTGCGCCATCGCGCGCGTCATGCTGCGGGCCAGCCGTTCGAAGCTGGCATCGGGGCCATACTGATAGTTCGGATCGACGATGTCGTTGAAGGTGAGGACGTTGTTGGTGTACTTCACCGTCAGGCTCGGCGCCTTCAGCGACGCCTGCTCGATCGAGATCGTGCCGGAGACCTGGACATCACCCACGGCCCGGTTGGAGCCGTGAAGCACCGCGTAGCCGGAATTGTAGCCGCCGGTCTGGGTGCCGACCTCGCCGTGAAACTGGACCTGGTAGGCCTGGAACCTCAGGTCGATCCGGCCATCCGGGAGGACCTTGCCGGCGCGCAGCGCCTCGTCCCTCAGGAACTTCGCGTGTCTGAAGAGGACATCGTCGATGATCCGTTCGAGGCCCTTGTCGGCCTTCATGTAGTCGGCCCATTTCGGACTGTCGAAGATCACCTCGTCGGGCGCAGTGCCGCTGAACCAGAGGTCGAAAATCTCCTGGGCATAGGGATCCATGACCCCGCGGGCGCCGCCGAGCAGCATCCTCGCGGTGAACTCGTCGAAGACCTTCCTGTCATCCCCGCCCGGCTCAGACATCGTTCCCCCCGACATGGAAACCGCCACCGGCGCCGCGACCCGGCGTCAGGAGCCGGAATCGCATGGCCGAGTAGGAACTGGCAAGGCCCCCGATGGCTGGCCAGCCCCTCCGAGCCAGGGCGATCACCGCGGGGCGAGCCGAGGGGCGATGGAGAGGGCCGGCACTTCGCATGCTGATGACCCGGGCGCAGCAGGCCGCCCTCCGGAACCGGGTCATCATGCCGTTTCTGGCAGGCGATGGCGACATCGCCCACCTCGGTCGCTGAAGCTGCGGCCGCGGTTTCCACGGCTTCGGCGCCTCCCGGCCCGGCTGATCGGAATGGGCTTGCGCCCCGGCCCGGCGATCCCGATCTCGCGCCTCGCGTGAATTGACGCTGCCGGGGTCGTTCGATAAAACGAACGCAATGTCTCGCATTCAGAAGATCGCAGGGAGTAGACGATGACCGACCGCGCACCCGGTTTCCATACGCTGGCCATCCATGCCGGTGCCGCGCCCGATGCGGCCACCGGCGCGCGCGCCACGCCGATCTACCAGACGACCTCCTTCGTCTTCGACGATGTCGACCATGCCGCCTCGCTGTTCGGGCTGCAGGCCTTCGGCAATATCTACACCCGCATGGGCAACCCGACCAATGCGGTGCTGGAGGAGCGCGTCGCGGCGCTGGAGGGCGGCACGGCGGCGCTCGCGGTCGCCTCGGGCCATGCGGCCGAGTTCCTCTGCTTCCACGCGCTGATGCAGCCGGGCGACGAATTCGTCGCGGCCAAGAAGCTCTATGGCGGCTCGATCAACCAGTTCAACCACTCCTACAAGAACTTCGGCTGGAACGTGATCTGGGCCGATTCCGACGATCTCGAGGCGTTTGCCGCCGCCGTGACGCCGAAGACCAAGGCGATCTTCATCGAATCCATCGCCAATCCCGGCGGCGTGATCGTCGACATCGCCGGCATCTCGAAGATCGCGAAGCAGCACAACATCCCGCTGATCGTCGACAACACCATGGCGACGCCCTATCTGATCCGCCCCTTCGAGCATGGCGCCGACATCGTCGTGCATTCGCTGACCAAGTTCCTCGGCGGGCACGGCAATTCGATCGGCGGCATCATCGTCGATGGCGGCTCGTTCAACTGGGTCGGCGATGACCGCTACCCGATGCTCTCCAAGCCGCGGCCGGAGTACAACGGCATGGTGCTGGGCGAGACCTTCGGCAATTTCGCCTTCGCCATCGCGACCCGCGTGCTCGGCCTGCGCGACATGGGCCCGGCGCTCTCGCCCTTCAACGCCTTCATGATCCTGACCGGCATCGAGACGCTGCCGCTGCGCATGCAGCGCCATTGCGAGAGCGCGCTGGCGGTGGCGACGCATCTCTCGCAGCATCCGGCGGTGGAATGGGTCAGCTATCCCGGCCTGCCCGGCGACACATATCACGAGCTGGCCAAGCGCTATTCGCCCAAGGGCGCCGGCGCGGTCTTCACCTTCGGGCTGAAGGGCGGCTACGACGCCGGCGTCAAGCTCGTCACCGAGCTCAAGCTGTTCTCGCATCTGGCCAATATCGGTGACACGCGCTCGCTGGTGATCCACCCGGCCTCGACGACGCATCGCCAGCTCAGCGACGCGCAGAAGACGGCGTCCGGCGCCGGCCCGCAGGTGATCCGCCTGTCGATCGGGCTGGAAGATGTGCAGGACCTGATCGACGATCTGGATCAGGCGCTGGTTTAAGCACTGTCATTCCGGGGCGTCGCGCAGCGACGAACCCGGAACCCACGACCGGGTGAACCCGCATTCACACCGCTCCGTCGGCAGGAGACCCACGACCGCTCACCCGGTCGTGGGTTCCGGGTTCACGCCTGCGGCGTGCCCCGGAATGACGGGGAGGCTCACCCCCGCGCCGCACCTTCCGTGCGCGTCACATGCACCACGCCCATCGCCAGCACGAGGAAGCCGAGCGCCTGGTGGGCGAGGCCGGCCCAGAGCGGCACGACCAGCAGCAGCGTGACGATGCCGAGCACGGCCTGGCCCAGCGTCAGGCCGAGGATCGCGGTGGCGCGCTTTGCGCCGCCCGAGCCAGGCGCCGCCTTGCGCAAAGAGACCATATGCCAGAGCGCCAGCGCCAGCAGCAGATAGGCGCCGATTCGGTGGTTGAACTGCACCAGCGCGGCGTTGTCGACGAAGTTCTCCCAGAAGGCGGGCCGCACGAACAGCGTCTCGACGCCCGGCACCAGCGCGCCGTCCATCAGCGGCCAGGTGTTGTAGACGAAGCCGGCGCGCGAGCCGGCGACGAGCCCGCCGAGCGCGATCTGCCCGAAGAGCAGCGCCAGCAGCAGCCAGGCCAGCGCGCGGCCATGGCCCGGCTCGGCCCGGCGCGCCGGCGACTTCCAGGTGGCGAAGGCCACCACCGAGGCAAAGAACAGCGCGGCGAAGCTCAGGTGCAGCGTCAGCTTGACCGGCGCGACCGCGACCATGCCGGGCTGGAGCCCTGAGGCGACCATGATCCAGCCGATCGTCCCCTGCAGGCCGAGCAGCAGCCCCATGCCGAAGAGCACCAGCGTCTGGCGCCAGGGCAGAAGGCGAAGCGCCGCGATGACGAGGAAGCCGCCGAGATAGACCAGGCCGATGAAGCGGCCGAGCTGGCGGTGGCCCCATTCCCACCAGTAGATGAACTGGAACTCGCCCAGGCTCATGCCCTGGTTCAGCAGCTGGTATTGCGGGCTGGCGCGGTATTTGGCGAATTCGCTCGCCCAGGTCTCGGCCGAGAGCGGTGGCAGGGCGCCGGTGATCGGTTTCCACTCGGTGATGGAGAGGCCCGAGCCGGTCAGCCGCGTCGCGCCACCGACAACGACCATGACGAAAACGAGGGCGGCCACGGCCCAGAGCCAGCGGCGAATGCCGGCATGGCTGGTCGCTGGCGCGGTCGCAGGGAGGGCTCGGTCGAGGGCGATCGTCACGGGGCCGGGGCTTTCGGTCGCAAGGGCTGCGCTTCACAAGCGGGATGACAGGTGACAGATAGTCGGCGCGCCCGAGGCCGACAACGCCCGCATTGCCGCAGGCCGGCGCCCGCGCCGCGAGTCAGGACGAGACCACCCGATGAGACAGACCCACCGCAAGCTGATCGGCACCGTCCTCATCCTCGTCTTCGTCTGCGTCTATGCGCTCGTCGCCATGGCGCTGGCGCAGGGCCGCATCACCACCGCGCCGCAGGCCGTGCAGACGATCGCCTATATCGCGCTCGGGCTGGCCTGGGTGCTGCCGCTGCTGCCGCTGATCAAGTGGATGGAGCGGAAGGACCGGGCCTGACGATCTTGGCGCCGCTCAGGGTCGGCCGCCTTACCAGCGAGAAGGGCTGGCGTCGACCTGTCGGGCTGACGGTCGGTCCAGCATGTGTCACTGCAACGAGAAGCGCCACCGGCACCAAGCTAAGCCGGGCATCCCATGCCGTAAGGCGTGCGCGCTTCCTGAAGCCGATGTCCGAAGCGAGTTGGAAGCGGACCGACATCGGAAGTTGACTATGGGGCTTCGATCGACCGCAAGAGGAGCGCCGCTTCTTCCTGGCCGGCTTGAGTTATGTAATGCGCCTTCACAGCCAATCGCAGTTGCAGGGACGCGGTGCTGACCGATCTCCTCACGCCATCGCCATTCAGATAGCACTTGGCTAGCTCGACACGCGCATCCTCGTCCCCGCGTTCAATGGCACGCCTAAACCAACGTATCATCGCTTTGGCATCGCCTTGCTCGCGATACAGGATTGCTATGTTGTTGGCGGCACACAGGCCACCGCGCCTCCACGCTCTCCGATAGCAGTGCATTGCGAACTGCTTGTCGACTTCGACGCCATTGCCCACGTCGTGCATGTGACCGAGCCGTTCCAGACAACCTGCATCGCCCAGCGCCGCACCTTGCTGGAAGCAACGTAATGCCAAATCGAAGTCAGCAGCATCTTCCGCAGCATCGCCAGCGGTAAACAGGTCTTCAGCTTTGCTCATGCCGCACACCGTGTTGTATGATCTGTGGCTCCATCGGGCCATCAGCCGACATT
>CALRYW010000004.1:0-94010 GCA_943372485.1 Allobosea thiooxidans | reverse complement strand
ATGTCGCCCGCTTCGGCATCGAACCCAAGATCGCGCTGCTGTCGCATTCGGATTTCGGCGCGGCGGACACGCCCTCGGCCGTGAAAATGCGCAAGGCGCTGGCGCTGATCCGCGAGCGGGCGCCGGAGCTGGAATGCGACGGCGAGATGGAGGCCGACACCGCGCTGGTCGCCATGGTGCGCGAGCGCGTCCTGCCCTCCTCGCGGCTCAAGGGCGTGGCCAATGTGCTGATCTTCCCCAATCTCGACGCCGCCAACATCGCCTATCAGTTCGCGAAGGTGCTGGCGGATGCGCTGCCGGTGGGCCCCATCCTGATCGGCGCGGCCAAGCCCGTGCATATCCTGACCGGCTCGGTGACCGCACGCGGCGTCGTCAACATGACGGCGGTGGCGGTGGTCGAGGCGCAGGAGCGGGCGGCGGCGGCCGGTTGAAGCCCTCTGCGGCCCGTTGCGGCGGGCCCGCCGGCTCTGCCATGATCGCTGCGGTCGCCCCTCGCGAGGGCGGCGCCGTTGCCTGCGAGGGAGCCGATCTTGAGCCTTGCGACGATTCTGCGTGCTCTCGGCCTGCTGGCGGCTCTGGCGGTCGCGGTCCATTCCCCTCCTGCCACGGCACAAGACGCACCGATCGGCGAACCGCTGCGGCAGGAGAACGGCTTCCTTCGCGTCCAGGGGAAAGGGCGCGAGGTCCGGCTCGAAAGCCTGATCGTGCGGCCCGAGGGCGCGACCGGGCGGCTGCCGCTGGCGATCATCACCCATGGCCGCAACAGCAGTTCGCTCAGCATGAGCGATCTGCGGGCGGCCCGCTACGCCACGCTGGCGCGTGATCTCGCCCGCCGGGGCTGGCTCGCCGCCGTGGTCATGCGCCGCGGTGCCGGCCAGTCGGACGGCCCGCTGCCGTCGCTGGCCTCCTGCCCCGCTCCCGACGTCGCGGGGGCCTTCGGAGACGACGCTGATGACATCGAGGGCGCGCTGCGCGTCCTCCAGGCGCGGCCGGATGTCGACGGGCAGCGGGCGATCCTGCTCGGGGAATCGGCCGGCGGCGCCACCGCCATGGCCCTGATGCGCCGCAAGCCGCCGGGCCTGCGCGGCATCGTCAACGTCGCCGGCGGGCTCAATCTCGAAGGCTGCAAGGAGAGCGGCCAGGACGCTCTGGTCGCGGCCATGACCGCCTGGCAGGGGCCGAACGCGGTGCCGCAACTCTGGATCTATGCCCGCAACGACGAGCTTTTCCCGCCGGCTCTGGTCGCGCGGATGCGCAAGGCGGCGCTCGATGCCGGGGCCGATGTCCGCTTCATCGACCTGCCGGAGCTCAAGCCCCGCGGTCACATGGCCTTCCTGCATGGCCAGGCGAGGCATCTCTGGCTGCGCGAGATGGACGCATCGCTGCGCGCCTGGGACCTGCCGACGATCCCCCGCGATCGCGGCCGCTCCTTCCACGCCAAGCTCGGCCTGACGACGCGGCTCGATGTCTTCGAGCGCTATTTCTCAGGGCCCGGCGAGCGGGCGATGGCACTCAGCCGCAGCAAGAAGGAGTTCCGCTACTGGTTCGGCACCACCGATCTTGAGACAGCCAAGGCGAACGCCCTGCGCGACTGCGGCGCCCTGGCGCCTGACTGCGTGATCGCCTTCGAGAACGACCGGTTCCTGCTGGAGTGACCGAGCGGCGGGCGTGGCCGCGTACGGGCCCGCCTCGCCCTCTTGGCGGCGCAGACGCGCCGGGCTCTACTGCGGTCCAGCGGGCCATGCCCGTGTCGCCCGTCGCGGCAGGGAGAGAGTCTGATGCCGGGATTTCGGAGCCTCGCTTTCATGCTCGCGATCGGGCTTGTGCTTGCGACGGCGGGGGCTGCGCTGGCCCAGGGCGTTCTCTACCGCAGCCATGACGGCGATCCCGGCAGTCTTGATCCGCTGCGGACGACGAGCGTCGCCGAAGCGCATCTGCTGCGCGACCTCTATGAGGGTCTCGTCATCCATACGATGAAAGGCGAGATCGCGCCGGGCGTGGCCGAGAGCTGGACGACGAGCGAGGACGGGCTGGTCTGGCGCTTCACGCTGCGTCGGGATGCGCGCTGGTCGAACGGCGAGCCGGTGACGGCGTCCGACTTCGTGTTCTCGCTGCGGCGCATCGTCGATCCGCGCTCGGGCGCGCCCTATGCCACCCTGCTCGATCCGATCCTGAACGCCGAGCGCATCCACAAGGCCGCCGAGGGCGTGCGCGTGGAGGATCTCGGCGTGTCGGCTCTCGGGCCCGGGCTGCTCGAAATCCGGCTCGAGCGCCCGACTCACCATCTGCTCGAACTGCTGGCGCACCAGGCCACGCTGCCGGTCTACCCGGCCAACGCGGACCGGCCCGGCCGATTGGCGGCGCGCGTGGCCGACTGGGTGTCGAACGGCCCCTATGTGCTGAAGGATTTCGTGCCCAGCTCGCATATCCGGCTGGACCGCAACCCCTCCTTCCACGCCGCTGCTGACGTCCGCATTGAGACGGTGATCTCCTATCCCATCTCGGATGCGGCGGTCGCGGCGCGACGCTTCCTGGCCGGCGAACTGCACCTGACCACCGACATCCCCACTGACCAGATCGCGGCCCTGCGCGGGCGACTGGGCGCGCAGCTCCGCGTCTCGCCGGCGCTCGGCACCTATTTCCTGGTGCTGAACACGGCGAAAGCCCCCTTCTCCGATGCGCGGCTGCGCCGGGCGCTGTCGCTCGCGATCGACCGCGAGTTCATCGCCGAACGCGTCTGGGCCGGCACCATGCTGCCGGCCTATGGCGTGGTACCACCCCATATCGGGAATTACGGCGAACGCGCCGAACTCGACTTCAAGGCCGCCTCCCCGCTCGAACGCGAGGACGAGGCGAAGCGGCTGATGGCGGCTGCGGGCTACGGGCCCGGCATGCCGCTGCGGCTCGAGTTGCGCTATAACCGCAGCGACAACAACCGGCGCACCATCGCTGCCATCGCCGAGCAATGGGCGGCGATCGGAGTCGAGACCTCCCTCGTCGAGACCGACAGCGCGGCGCATTTCGCCCATCTGCGCGAGGGCGGCGATTTCGACGTCGCCCGCTATGGCTGGATCGGCGACTATTCCGATCCGCAGAGCTTCCTCTTCCTGTTCCGCAGCGACAACACCGGCTTTAATGTTGGACGCTATGCCGATCCGCAGTTCGACGCGCTGCTGAAGCTCGCGGCCGGCGAAGCCGATCTCGCCCGTCGCGCGGCGATCCTGCGCGAGGCCGACAGCCTGATCGTCCGCGACCAGCCCTGGATCCCGGTGCTGCACTATTCCCACAGGAACCTCGTTTCGAGCCGGCTCGCCGGCTTCGCGCCCAACCCGCAGGGCGCGATCCCCTCGCGCTTCCTGAGCTTTCGCCCCTAGCCAGAGCGGGGCCGCCCCCGTATCGACGCCGGCATTCGCCCCTCGCGCCCGGCTTGCGTCTCGGCTAGGAGCGATGCTGTTGGAAACCCGCTGACGAGAGCCGACCGATGTCCCGCATTGTCTATGTGAACGGCGCCTATCTTCCCGAGGAGGACGCCAAGATCTCGGTCTTCGACCGTGGCTTCATCTTCGGCGATGGCATCTACGAGGTTTCGGCCGTGATCGGCGGCAAGCTCGTCGATTGCGAGGCGCATCTGGCGCGGCTCGTGCGCTCCTGCGGCGAGATCCGGCTCGCTTTGCCCTGGTCGACGGCGGAACTCGTGGCGATCCACGAGGAACTGATCCGGCGCAACGCTCTGGACGAGGGCGGCGTCTATCTTGAGGTCACGCGCGGCGCGGCTGATCGCGACTTCCCCTTCCCGAAGGACGTCACGCCGACGCTGGTGATGTTCACCCAGGCCCGCAACTTCGTGAACGCTCCGGCGGCGAAAACCGGCATCAAGGTGGTGTCCACGCCGGATCTCCGCTGGGCCCGGCGCGACATCAAGAGCGTCAACCTGCTCGCTCCGGTGCTGGCCAAGCAGTTCGCCGCCGAAAACGGCGCGCAGGAGGCCTGGATGATCGAGGACGGCGTGGTGACCGAGGGCGCCTCCTCGACCGCCTGGATCGTCAAGGGCAAGACGCTGATCTCGCGGCCGCTCTCGCACAAGGTCCTGCCCGGTATCACCCGCAAGGCCGTGCTGGCCTATATCGCGGAGACGGGCTTCGCCTTCGAGGAGCGCGAATTCACGCTTGCCGAGGCACTGGACGCCGAGGAGGCCTTCATCACGTCGGCGACCAGCCTCGTTATGCCAGTGACGACGATTGACGGCCACAGCATCCATAACGGCGCCCCGGGCCCGACCGCGCTGCGCCTGCGCGAGATCTACATCGATTTCGCGCGCAAGGGCGGCGTGCTGGGGTGAGCCCGGCGCGCTACAGAGCGTCCAGAAGCACCTTCGTTCCCCCCATGCGAGCCAGCGCAGCAGCCAGTCGCTCGCGCCAGCGTGGGCCGCGGGCCAAGGCGTCCTGATAGGCCTCTCGCAGTTCATCAGGACGATCGCGCGCAAGGATTTCGATCAGGAACGCCGCCTGTCTGCGGTCCTTGATCGATTTCAGGCTGTCGGCTCCCTCTCGCCGCCGATCGGACACGATCAGCTTATGGATCGCGAAGCGCTCCGGCCGGGGTATCTGGACGAGAACACCGTTGCGGTAGCAGAGAGCGGAGGGAATCGGCTCCGCCAGCAGGAAATTGAGATAGTGGAGCGATTGGGCGTGCACGCCCAATGCCTGCAGGGGCCTGGTGTCCTCCGTGTCGGTAAAGGACGGCGTCAGGAACTCAACCAACAGGTTCTTGCGGCTCTGCCGCCAGCGCCAGCTCCTGTGGCGATCCAGCCCCGGAACGGGTTCGAAGGCCAGATCGCCGAGCAGTCGCGGCAGGCCTTCCTCGACACTGTCCTGCACCGCCAGCGACAATCGCTCGAAACTGGCGATATCGATGTCGTTGGTCTGGGCGGCATCGTCGAGCCGGTAGCGCACGCCGAGTTCGCCCTCGTAGAGACGAAAAGCCAGCGTGCCGACGAGGGTGCCGCCAAGTCGAAACACGCCCGTCGCTGCCAGCGCCGCCACGAGGCTCCCGGTGGCGGCGTCGATCGGAAGGAAGCCCTCCGCCCGGAGGATCCGGATCAGGCGCGTGCGCTGGCTGCGTCGCTCGATCGCCGCAGCCTTGATGGTCGCCGCCCCGTCCAGACGCTGCCTCAATTGCGGGCTGTCCTCGCCGATGTAAGCTTTCTTGACCTCGGTGCCGACGCGGTAGCTGTCGTACCAGTAAACGCGGCCATTGCGCTCGACACGGGTCGGAGCGCCGCGCAGCTCGGAAACCGTTTCGTCCCGCAGCGCATTGAGCAGATCGTAGTAGGCGCTGTGGGCCAACGATGAGTGATGGGCGATCTCGACCATGACCATGTTCAACATTATTGAACAGTGTTGAACATGTCTTGTGCTCAACAAAAAGTCAATGTGTTGAACATGGCGGCCGTTCCACGCGCTCCCCCATCACATAGGTCGCGACGACGTTGCGCTCGTCGCCGAGCGTGACCAGAACGAACAGCTCCTCGGCCAGGTCGCGTGCCGTCTCCAGGCGGTGCGCCATGGCGCGCTGGGCGGAAGCATCGAGCACGACGATGTCCGCCTCGTGGCCGGGCTCCAGCGAGCCGATCAGATGGTCGAGCTTCAACGCCCTGGCGTTGCCGAGCGTGATGGCGTGGAGCGCGGCGAAGGCCGAGAGCGACTGCCCCTGCAACTGCAGCACCTTATAGGCCTCCGACATCGTCCGCAGCATCGAATAGGAGGTTCCTCCGCCGATATCGGTCGCGACCGCGACCGGCACGCCCTCGGCCCGGGCGCGGGCCCAGTCGAACAGCCCTGAGCCGAGGAAGAGGTTCGAGGTCGGGCAGAACACGGCGACGCTGCCGGTCTCGGCGAAGCGCCGCCATTCCCGGTCGGTCATGTGGATGCAGTGGCCGAGCAGGCTTCTGGAGCCGAGCAGGCCGTACTGCTGGTAGATGCCGGCATAATCGCCGGGCTCGGGATAGAGTTCGTTGGCGAGCGCGATCTCGGCCCGGTTCTCGTTGATATGGGTCTGGACATGGCAGTCGGGATGCTCGGCGGCGAGCCGCCCGGCGGCTTGCATCTGCTCGGGTGTCGAGGTCACGACGAAGCGCGGGGTGATGGCGTAAAGCTGGCGGCCCCTGCCATGCCAGCGTTCGATCAGCGCTTTTGAATCCGCGTAGCTGCTTTCCGCGGTATCGGTAAGGGCGTCTGGCGCATTGCGGTCCATCATCACCTTGCCGGCGATCATGCGGGTGTTGCGGCGCGCAGATTCGGCAAACAGAGCTTCCGCCGATTGCGGATGCACCGAACAGTAGATCACCGCCGTCGTGGTGCCGTTGGCCAGCAATTCGTCGAGCAGGAAGGTGGCGAGCTTTTCGGGATGGCCCTGCTGCGCCAGCCGCTGCTCCTCGACGAAGGTGTAGCGCTCGAGCCAGTCCATCAGCTGGGCCCCATAGGAGGCGATCACCTGCGTCTGCGGCATGTGGAGATGGGCGTCGATGAAGCCGGGCATGATCAGATGCGGGTGGTGGTCGATGATCTCCGCCCCCGCCGGCAGGGTCGGCAGGATGGCCTCCGCCGGGCCGACCGCGCGGATGACGCCGCCCTCGATCACCAGCACCCCGTCCGCGACATAACGATGCGCGGCATCGCCGACGTCGTGCGGATCGGCCACGAACCACAAAAGGCGGCCGCGCAGGGCACGAAGGGGACTGTTCTGGCTCAAGGATTGGCACTCCGGCTCGGATTCACATCACATCTGCACCAAATCAGAGCTTCCGGCCAAGCGGGGATCATGCCTAATCTGAGGGCATGATTTCAACGGGACGACCGCATGGCGAGGAGCCTCCATTCCCTTCCCCCCGCTTGCGGTGGGGAAAGATTGGGTATGGGGGGCCGAAAAGCCTGGGCTCCCTCCGTCATCGTTGCGCCGAGCGGCACTGCCCCCCACCCCGACCCTCCCCACCGCAAGCGGGGGGAGGGAGACGCCCCCATGCGTGACACGCTCCGCTTCCTCCTCGGCGACGCGCTGATCGAGATCGCAAACTGCAATCCGACGTTGACGGTGCTCGACTGGCTGCGGCTGGACCGGCGCCTGACCGGCAGCAAGGAGGGCTGCGCCGAGGGTGATTGCGGCGCTTGCACCGTCGTCGTCGGCCGGTTCGATGGCGGGCGGCTGCGCTACGAGGCGATCAACGCCTGCATCCGCTTCCTGCCGACGCTGGACGGCTGCCAGTTGCTGACGGTCGAGCATCTGAAAGGCCCGGACGGCAGCCTGCATCCGGTGCAGCAAGCGATGGTCGATGGCCATGGCTCGCAATGCGGTTTCTGCACGCCGGGCATCGTGATGTCGCTCTTCGCGCTCTGGCTGAACGAGGATGCGCCCTCCGTCTCGCGCATCGAGGATGCGCTGGCTGGCAATCTCTGCCGCTGCACCGGCTATGAGCCGATCATCGCGGCGGCGCTGCGGATGTATGCTGGCGATGGCAACAGGCCGGACTCGGAGACGATCACCGCGAGGCTGCGCGACCTCGCCGACGACGCCACGCTCGCCCTCTCCAGCCCTGCCGGGCACTTCTTCGCGCCGGCCACCGTCGCGGGGCTGGCGGATCTGGTGGCCGCCCATCCGCAGGCGACGCTGGTGGCGGGCGCAACCGATGTCGGGCTCTGGGTGACGAAGGGGATGCGGCGGCTCGACCCCGTCATCGCCCTCGGGCGCGTCGCAGCGCTGCGCGAGATCGCGGATCGCGGCGATCACCTCGTCTTCGGCGCGATGGCGACCCATGCGGAGGTCCGTCCCGTGCTGGCGTCGCTCTCACCGCAGCTCAACGAGCTGATGCGCCGCTTCGGCGGCGAACAGGTCCGCAATGCCGGCACGATCGGCGGCAACATCGCCAATGGCTCGCCGATCGGCGACCTGCCGCCGGCGCTGATCGCACTGGACGCAAGGCTGGTGCTGGCGAAGGCGGCGCCGGACGGCCTGTCGCGCCGCGTCATCCCGCTGGAAGACTTCTTCCTCGATTACCGCAAGCAGGACCGGCGCGAGGGCGAGTTCATCGAGGCCGTGATCGTGCCCAAGCCGGGGCCCGAGGCGCTCATCCACGTCTCGAAAATCTCGAAGCGCTTCGACGAGGACATTTCGGCCGTCTGCGGCGCCTTCCTGCTGCGGCTCGATACTGCCGGCCGCGTTGTGGAGGCCCGGCTGGTCTATGGCGGCATGGCGGGCACGCCCAAACGCGCCGCCGCCGCGGAAGCCGCGCTGACCGGCCGGCGCTGGGACGAGGCCGCCGTGAACGCCGCCATCGCCG
This sequence comes from Allobosea thiooxidans, assembly GCA_943372485.1. GTDB lineage: Bacteria > Pseudomonadota > Alphaproteobacteria > Rhizobiales > Beijerinckiaceae > Allobosea > Allobosea thiooxidans_A. The sequence continues at coordinate 85,678 of CALRYW010000004.1, read as the reverse complement.
CGCTGGCCAATGATTTCACTCCTCTCAGCGACATGAGGGCCTCGGCCGGCTACCGGCTGACGGTCGCGGGCAACCTGCTGCGGCGCTTCCTGATCGAGACGACGCAGCCCGAGATCGCGACCCGCGTCGCCGGTCCGCTCGCGGAGGCCGCCTATGGCTGATGCGCGCCGCCGGCTGGAGATGGAAACCTCCGCAATGGTTGGAGCGCCGCGCATCCACGATTCTGCCGCCCGCCATGTCGCGGGCGAAGCGGTCTATATCGACGACATCGCGGCGCCGGAGGGGCTGCTGCACGCCTGTCTCGGCCTGAGTCGCATCGCCCATGGCCATTTGGTCTCGCTGGATCTCGCGCCCGTGCTGGCGGCGCCCGGCGTGGTCGCGGTGCTGACGGCGGCCGATATTCCCGGTATCAACGACATCTCCTCGACGCATCGCCATGACGAGCCGGTCTTCGCGACGCAGACGATCCTGCATCACGGCCAGCCGCTCTTCGCCGTGGTGGCGCAGACGCGCCAGGCCGCACGGGAGGCGGCGGCGCTGGCGCTGGCGGTCTATGACGAGGCTGCGCCCGTGCTCGATGTGGCGGCGGCCCGCGCGGCCGGCGGCACGCTGGTGACCGACCCGCTCAAGCTCGAACGCGGCGATGTCGCGGCGGCGCTGGCGGAAAGCCCGCGCCGGCTCAAGGGCTCGATGACGATCGGCGGGCAGGATCATTTCTACCTCGAAAGCCAGATCGCGCTCGCCATTCCCGGCGAGGAGGAGGACATGCAGGTCTTCTCCTCGACGCAGCATCCCAGCGAGGTGCAGCACATGGTGGCGCAGGTGCTGGGCGTCGCCTCCCATGCCGTCACCGTCGAGGTCAGGCGCATGGGCGGCGGCTTCGGCGGCAAGGAGACGCAGTCCAACCTCTTCGCCTGCGTCGCCGCGCTCGCCGCGCGCAAGCTGAAGCGCCCTGTGAAGCTGCGGCCCGACCGCGACGACGACATGATCGTCACCGGCAAGCGGCACGACTTCGTCGTCGATTACGAGATTGGCTTCGACGACGAAGGCCGCATCCATGCCGTCGACGCGGTCTATGCGGCGCGCTGCGGCTGGAACGCGGATCTGTCGGGGCCGGTGACGGACCGAGCGCTGTTCCACATGGACAATTGCTATTTCTACCCGGCGGTGCGCGGACGCTCCGAGCCTCTGCTGACCCACACCGTCTCGAACACGGCCTTCCGCGGCTTCGGCGGGCCGCAGGGCATGGTCGGGGCCGAGCGCTTCATCGAGGAGGTCGCCTTCGTCACCGGGCTCGATCCGCTGGAGGTGCGCCGGCGCAACCTCTATGGCGGCAGGCCCGGCGAGGGGCCGGGCCGGGATCTGACGCCCTACCACCAGACCGTGACGGACAACATCGCGGGCGAGGTGATCGAGCGGCTGGAGCGCTCCTGCGACTACCGCGCCCGGCAGGCGGCGATCCGCGAAGCGAATGCGACGAGCCCGGTCGTGAAACGCGGCATCGCGCTGACGCCGGTCAAGTTCGGCATCTCCTTCACGGCGACCTGGTACAATCAGGCCGGCGCCCTGGTGCATGTCTACACCGACGGCTCGGTGATGCTGAACCATGGCGGCACCGAGATGGGCCAGGGGCTCTATGTCAAGGTGGCGCAGGTGGTGGCGCAGGCCTTCGGAATCGGCCTCGACCAGGTCAAGATCACCGCGACGACGACCGGCAAGGTGCCCAACACCTCCGCTACCGCGGCCTCCTCGGGCTCGGATCTCAACGGCATGGCAGCGCTCGACGCCTGCGAGACGATCAAGGCGCGGCTGACCGAGTTCGCCGCCCGGCACTGGCAGGAAAGCCCGGAGGCGATCGTCTTCCGGCCGGGCTTCGTGCAGGTCGGTGCCCGCGAGATCGCCTTCGCCGATCTGGTCAAGGCCGCCTATATGGGCCGCGTCCAGCTCTCGGCCACCGGCTTCTACGCCACGCCGAAGATCCATTGGGACCGCAAGGCCGGGCGCGGCCAGCCCTTCTATTACTTCGCCTATGGCGCGGCGGCGGCCGAGGTCGCGGTCGATACGCTGACGGGCGAATACAAGGTCGAGCGCGTCGACATCCTGCATGATTGCGGGACCTCGCTGAACCCGGCCATCGACAAGGGCCAGATCGAGGGCGGCTTCATCCAGGGCATGGGCTGGCTGACGACCGAGGAACTGGTCTGGGATGCCAAGGGCGTGCTGAAAACGCATGCGCCCTCGACCTACAAGATCCCGGTCGCCTCCGATCGGCCGCGCCTCTTCAACGTCGCACTGCTGGAAAACGCGCCCAATCGCGAGGCGACGATCCACCGCTCGAAGGCGGTCGGCGAGCCGCCGCTGATGCTGGCGATCAGCGTGCTGCATGCGCTGTCGGATGCGGTGGCAAGCGTCGGCGGGCACCGGGTCTGCCCGCGGCTCGATGCGCCCGCCACGCCCGAGCGCGTGCTGGCGGCGGTGGAGCGGGTTCGGGCGGAGACGGGCAGATGAGCGCCGCTCCCTCTGGACAACCGACGCGGCCTTCTTCTCCCTCCCCCCGCTTGCAGTGGGGAGGGCCGGGGTGGGGGGCAGTGCCGCTCGGCGCCACGATCGAGGATAGAGGCCTGGCTTTGCGGCCCCCCACCCTCACCCTCCCCACCGCAAGCGGGGGGAGGGAATGAGCCTCTCCGCCTTTCTGGTGCGCCACCTCGCGGATGGCGCTGTCCTCGTGACCCTCACCCATGCCGCCGGCTCGACCCCGCGCGAGGCCGGTGCGACCATGGCGGTGAGCGCGACCGGCACGGCCGGGACGATCGGCGGCGGGCAGCTCGAGTTCCACTGCCTCGACATCGCCCGCGCGATGCTGCAGTCGGGCGAGACGGCGCGCCTGCTGGACATCCCGCTCGGCCCCCAGATGGGCCAGTGCTGCGGCGGGCGGGTGAGCGTGTCGCTGAAGCGCGCGACATCGGCGGACCTCGCGATGCAGCTGGCGCAGGAGCGGGCCGAGGCCGAGGCGCGCCCGGCCGTGCTGGTCTTCGGCGCCGGGCATACCGGGCGAGCCCTTGTCGAGGCGCTGGCGCTTCTCCCCTTGCGGGTGACGCTGATCGACGATCGCGACGGCGTGATGGACGGGCTGCCGGCGGCGGTGACCTGCGTCCGCAGGGCCGATCCGGTCGCGGCCATCGCCACGGCGCCGTCGGGTGCGGCCCATGTCGTTCTCACGCATAGCCACGCGCTCGACTACCGGCTGGCCGAGGCGGCGCTGCAGCGGGGCGACGCAGCCTATGTCGGGATGATCGGCTCGGCGACCAAGCGGGCGCGGTTCGAGGCCGGCTTCCTGCGCGCTGGGGGGCGGCGCGAGGCGCTGTCCCACCTCACCTGCCCGATCGGCGGTGCCGATATGGACGACAAGCGGCCGGAGGTGATCGCGGCCTTGACGGCCGCCGAGCTGGTGCGGAGTTTGCTTCGGCAACAACAGGCTTCCCGAGGAGCCGGAGCGGAGGAACCAGCCGGCCATGACGCAACCGCCTGACCAGACGGTTCGCTCCCGGCTCGCCCTGTCGGGCATCTCCAAGAGCTTCCCCGGCGTGAAGGCCAATGAGGACATCAGCCTCAGCGTCCGCCCGGGCGAGATTCACGCCCTGCTCGGCGAGAACGGCGCCGGCAAGTCGACGCTGGTCAAGATCATCTACGGCGTGCAGCAGGCCGACAGCGGGACCATCGCCTGGGATGGCGCGCCGGTCACGATCGCGTCGCCCAAGGTCGCGCGGCGGCTGGGCATCGGCATGGTCTTCCAGCACTTCTCCCTGTTCGACGCGATGACGGTGATCGAGAACATCGCGCTCGGCCTCGACGAGGCCTGCGACAGCGACGAGTTGAAGGGCCGCGTCGCGGCGATCCTGGAAAGCTACTCGCTGCCGCTCGACCCCGAGCGCGAGGTCCATACGCTGTCGGTCGGCGAGCGCCAGCGCATCGAGATCGTGCGCTGCCTCTTACAGAATCCCCGGCTGCTGATCATGGACGAGCCGACCTCGGTTCTGACGCCCCAGGAGGTGGACAAGCTCTTCGGCACGCTGCGCCAGATCGCCGCGCAGGGCTGCGCGATCCTCTACATTTCGCACAAGCTGCATGAGATCAAGGCGCTGTGCGAGGCCGCCACGATCCTGCGGGCTGGCCGGGTCGTCGCGACCTGCGACCCGCGCGTCGAGAGCACGAAGCGCATGGCCGAGCTGATGATCGGCGCCGAGCTGCGCCAGATCGAGCACGGCGGAAGCGCCGGCGCCGGGCCGGTGCGGCTGTCGGTGTCCGGGCTGACGCTGCCGGGCGAGCCGCCCTTCGGCACCGATCTGCGCGCGGTCGCCTTCGAGGCGCGGGCCGGCGAGATCCTGGGCATCGCCGGCGTCGCCGGCAACGGCCAGTCCGAATTGCTGACGGCGCTGTCGGGCGAGCGGCCGGCGAACACGGCCACTGCGATCGCGCTCGACGGCAAGCCGGTGGGGCGGCTGGATGCGGGCGCGCGCCGGGCGCTCGGGCTCTGCTGCGTGCCGGAAGAGCGCAACGGCCATGCCGCGGTCCCCGATTTCTCGCTCGCCGACAATGCGATCCTGACCGCGCGCCATCGCCTGCCGCTGACGCCGCTCGGGCTGATCAGCACCGGAGACGTCAACCGCTTCGCCGATGCGGTGATCAAGCGCTTCGACGTCCGCACCACCGGGACGGCGGCGCTCGCCCGCTCGCTCTCGGGCGGCAATCTCCAGAAGTTCATCATGGGCCGCGAGATCGGCCAGACACCCGGCGTGCTCGTCGTCTGCCAGCCGACCTGGGGCGTCGATGCGGGGGCGGCGGCGGCGATCCGTCAGGAACTGGTCGATCTCGCCGGGAAGGGCTCGGCGGTGGTGGTGATCTCGCAGGATCTCGACGAACTGCTCGAACTCGCCGACCGGCTCTGCGTCATCAACGAGGGCCGGCTGTCGGCCCCGCGCGCGGTCGCCAGCCTCGGCATCGACGAGATCGGCCTGATGATGGGCGGGGTGCATGGCGCGACCTCGCCGCCGGGAGCGCCGGCCCATGCTTGAATGGCGCCGCCGCCGCGAACCGAGCACGCTGATGCTCTGGCTCAGCCCGCTGATCGCGATCGGGCTGACGATGCTGCTCGGCATGATCGTCTTCACGGCGATGGGCTATGACGGCTTCCATGCGGTGGAGAGCATCTTCGTGACGCCCTTTGTCGAGCCCCAGCGCTGGCCCGATCTCGGCGTCAAGGCGGCGCCGCTGGTGATGATCGCGCTCGGGCTGGCGATCGGTTTCCGCGCCAATGTCTGGAACATCGGCGCCGAGGGGCAATACATCATGGGCGCGATCGCCGGCACGGGCGTGGCGCTGGCGACGCATGGCATGACCGGATGGTGGATTCTCCCCGCGATGGCCTTCGCAGGCGTGCTCGGCGGCATGGCCTGGGCGGCCGTGCCGGCCTTCCTGCGCGTCCGCCTGCAGGTCAGCGAGATCCTGACCAGCCTGATGCTGACCTATGTCGCGGTGCAGGGCCTGTATTATCTCGTGCGCGGCCCCTGGAAGGACCCGGACGGCTTCAACTTTCCGCAGACGCGGATGTTCGGGGCCGACCAGACCCTTCCGGCGATGATGGAGGGATCGCTCGTCCATCTCGGCATCCCGGCCGCGCTCCTGATCGCGCTCGTCGCCTGGTTCTTGATGGAGAAGACGACCGCCGGCTATGCGGTGAAGGTCGTGGGGCTGGCGCCCGCCGCCGCGCGCCATGGCGGCTTCAGCGCCGACCGCGTGACCTGGGCGACGCTGCTGGCGGGCGGCGGGCTCGCCGGGCTCGCCGGACTGTTCGAGGCGGCCGGCCCCTTCGGGCAGCTGACACCGCAATTCCCGACCGGCTACGGCTTCACCGCGATCATCGTGGCGTTCCTCGGCCGACTGAACCCGCTCGGGATCGTCTTCGGCGGCATCGTGCTGGCGGCGACCTATGTCGGCGGCGAGATCGCGCAGACGACGGTCCGCCTGCCGCAGGCGGCGACGGGCATGTTCCAGGCGCTGCTGCTGTTCGTGCTGCTGGCGACCGACGTGCTGGTGAAATACCGCATCGGCTGGAAGGTGCGGGCGGCATGAGGGCGCGCTCGACAACCTGCGCCTGTCATTCCGGGGCGCTGCGCAGCAGCGAACCCGGAACCCACGACGGGGTGAGACGGAAAACCCGTCATGGTCGGCCAGGTGCCGACCATCCACGCCTTCCTTCGGCTGGCTGCGTGTTCAAGACGTGGATTCTCGCCACAAGGGCGAGAAGGACGCTGGACCACATGGCTCACCCGGTCGTGGTTTCCGGGTTCGCGCCTGCGGCGCGCCCCGGAAGCACAGAGGGCGGAGCATGACCACCGCCATCCTCGTCTCGATCCTGATGACCCTCGTTGCCGCCTCGACGCCGATCCTGCTGGCGGCGCTGGGGGAACTCGTCACGGAGAAGTCCGGCGTTCTCAATCTCGGCGTCGAGGGCATGATGCTGTGCGGCGCGGTGGCGGGCTTCGCGGTCGCCTTCAGCACCGGCAGCACGATGCTCGGCCTCCTGGCGGCGGTGATGGCGGGCGTGGCCACCGCCATGGTCTTCGCCGTGCTGACGCTGTCGCTGACGGCCAATCAGGTCGCGACGGGGCTGGCGCTGACGATCTTCGGCATCGGCGCCTCCTCGCTGATCGGCGCGGGCTTCGTCGGCCGGACGATCACGCGGCTCGGCCCGGTGTTTCCGGCCGCGCTCTCGGAGCATCCGCTGCTGCGCGTGGTCTTCGGCCACGACATCGTGGTCTATCTCTCGCTCGCGCTCGTGCTCGCCGTCGGCCTGTTCCTGCGCAAGACACGGCCGGGCCTGATCCTGCGCGCCGTCGGCGAGAACGACGCCTCGGCCCATGCGATCGGCTACCCCGTCATCGCCATCCGCTATGCGGCGATCGCCTTCGGCGGGGCGCTGGCAGGGCTGGGCGGGGCCTATTTCTCGCTGGCGCTGACACCGATGTGGGCCGACGGTCTCACGGCCGGGCGCGGCTGGATTGCGCTCGCGCTCGTCGTCTTCGCGGCGTGGAGGCCGGGGCGGCTGCTCTTGGGTGCCTATCTGTTCGGCGCGGTGATGACGCTGGAGCTCCAGGCCAAGGCCGCCGGCATCACCTGGCTCGCGCCCGAACTCCTGGCCATGACGCCCTATCTTGCGACCGTCGCGGTTCTGACCATGATGTCGCTGGGCCGCAGGGCGGGCCGGGCGAATGCGCCGGCCTGCCTCGGCAAGCCGTTCTCGGCCTCGTGACGCCGCAACCAACCAGGGGAGACGCGTAGCATGACCTCCATCATCACCCGCCGCCGGTTCAATTTCGGAGCCGGAGCCAGCGCCGCGGCGCTGCCGCTGATCGGCACGGGCGCCCGCGCCCAGGCGCCGCTGGGCGTCGGTTTCATCTATGTCGGCCCGGTCGGCGACCATGGCTGGACCTGGACTCATGACCAGGGCCGGCTCGCGCTCGAGAAGGAGTACGGCGCGAAGATCAAGACCAGCTTCATCGAGAAGGTGGCGGAGGGTCCCGATGCGGCGCGCGCGATCCGCCAGCTCGCCCAGGCCGGCAACCAGCTGATCTTCACGACCTCGTTCGGGTTCATGAACCCGACCATCCAGGTCGCCAAGCAGTTCCCGAAGCTGAAATTCGAGCACGCGACCGGCTATCAGCGGGCCGAGAACGTCGCGACCTACAATGCCCGCTTCTACGAGGGCCGGGCGGTCATCGGCACCATCGCCGGGCACATGTCGAAGTCCGGCCAGGCCGGCTACATCGCCTCCTTCCCGATTCCCGAGGTCGTGATGGGCATCAACGCCTTCACGCTCGCCGCCCGCAAGGTGAACCCGAACTTCAGGACCAAGGTGATCTGGGCCTCGACCTGGTACGACCCCGCCAAGGAGGCCGACGCCGCCAAGGCGCTGATCGACCAGGGTTGCGACATCATCACCCAGCACACCGACTCGGCGGCGGCTCTCCAGGCGGCCGAGCAGCGCGGCGTCTTCGCCTTCGGCCAGGCCTCCGACATGAAGGCCTTCGCCCCCAAGGCGCATCTGACCGCGATCGTCGACGACTGGTCGGGCTACTACATCAAGCGCGTCAAGGAGGTGATGGACGGCAGCTGGAAGAGCGGCGACGTCTGGCACGGGATCAAGGACGGCATGGTCAAGATCGCGCCTTACAACGACGCCGTGACGCCCGCTGCCCGCGCCGCTGCCGATGCGGTCACGAAGGGCATCGTCGCCGGCACGCTGCATCCCTTTACCGGGGAGCTGAAGGACCAGAAGGGCGAGGTTCGCCTGAAGGCCGGCGAGACCGCATCGGACGCGATCCTGTCCAAGATGGACTGGTATGTCGAGGGCGTGCAGGCGTGAGGCCTGTCATTCCGGGGCTTCGCGCAGCGAAGAGCCCGGAACCCACGACCGGGCGAGCTTTTGCAAACACTATCGGCACGGGTTTGACCCAATCGTGGGCTCCGGGTTCGGCCTTTCAGGCCGCCCCGGAATGACAGCGAGGGGGCTGTCCAACATTCTTGCAGCGGCCCCCTTGCAGATATTTTAAGCTTGAAACAATATGCCTTCATCGCGCGGTCAAGGAGGTCGAGGGGACCCCTGTCGCGCTGTCGCTTTCTCGTTCGTCCCGGGAGGACATCGACATGACGCTCAAATTCTCGCTTTCGCTCGGCGCCGGCCTGCTCGCACTCGGCATCGCTTCCGCCCAGGCGCAGGAGCCGCTGAAGATCGGCGTCGTCAGCGTGCTGACCGGCCCGGCCGCGGCGCTCGGCCAGCAGGTCCGTGACGGCTTCCAGCTCGCGGTCGACCAGAACGGCGGCAAGCTCGGCGGCGTGCCGGTGCAGATCACCGTGATCGACGACGAACTCAAGCCCGACGTCGCCGTCGGCAAGGTCAAGGCCTATGTCGAGAGCGCCAAGGCCGATTTCGTGGTCGGCCCGGTGTTTTCGAACATCCTCGGCGCGATCGCCAAGCCCGTGCTCGACTCGGGCGCCTTCCTGATCTCGCCCAATGCCGGCCCCTCGACCATGGCCGGCAAGGGCTGCCACCAGAACTTCTTCGTCACCTCCTACCAGAACGACCAGGTCCACGAGGTGCTCGGCAAGCATGCGCAGGACCAGGGTTACAAGCGCGCCTATATCATCGCGCCGAACTACCAGGCGGGTAAGGACTCGCTCGCCGGCTTCAAGCGCTACTTCAAGGGCGAGATCGTCGACGAGGTCTATGCGCCGCTGACCTCGATGGACTTCGCCTCCGATCTCGCCAAGATCGCCTCGACCAAGCCCGACGTGGTCTTCGCCTTCCTGCCGGGTGGGTTGGGCGTCAACTTCGTCAAGCAGTGGTCGCAGGCCGGCCTTCAGGGCAAGATCCCTTTCCTCTCGGCCTTCACGGTCGATGAATCGACGCTGCCGGCCCAGCAGGATGCGGCGGTCGGCCTGTTCGGCGGCATGACCTGGGCGCCCAACATGGACAACCCGCAGAGCAAGAAGTTCGTCAGCGCCTATGAGGCGGCCTATAAGATCGTGCCGGGTTCCTATGCGATGCAGGCTTATGACGCGGCCATGCTGATCGACTCGGCCATCAAGGCAGCCGGCGGCACGGCCGACAAGGACAAGGTCCGGGCCGCCCTGAAGAAGGCCGACTTCACCTCGCTGCGCGGCAAGTTCAAGTTCAACACCAATGGCTACCCGATCCAGGACTTCTACCTGGTCAAGGCCGCCAAGCGCGCCGACGGCAAGTTCCAGACCGAGATCGTCTCGAAGGTCTTCACGGACTACGCCGACCCGCACGCGAAGGACTGCGCGCTGAAGTGATCTGACGCAGCGGACCAACATCCGCCGCCGTCATCCCGGACCAGCCGCGAAGCGGCGCCGATCCGGGATCCATCGAAGGGCCTCGCACTCGACGATGGATTCCGGGTCTCCGCTTCGCTGCGCCCGGAACGACGGCCGAGCTTGATCGCAAGGGCACAGCGAGCCACCGATCCCATGACCACCGGCCTCCTCATCGTCCAGATCCTGAACGGCCTCCAGCTCGGCATCCTGCTGTTCCTGGTCGCCGCCGGGCTGACGCTCGTCTTCGGCGTGATGGACTTCATCAACCTGGCGCATGGCGTGCAGTACATGCTCGGCGCCTATCTCGCGGTGACCTTCGTCGGCATCACCGGCAGCTTCGTGCTCGGGCTGGTGCTGGCGCTCACAGCCGCGCTGGTGATCGGGCTGGCGCTGGAGTTCCTGGTCTTTCGACATCTCTACGCGCGCGATCATCTCGACCAGGTGCTGGCGACCTTCGGGCTCATCCTGCTGCTGAACCAGGGCGTCAAGATGCTCTGGGGTGCGGCTCCGCTCTCGGTGCCCGTCCCGGCTTTTCTGTCGGGCAATGTCGCGTTGCTCGACGGCATCCTCTACCCGACTTACCGCTTCGCGCTGATCGGTTCCGGCCTCGCCGTCGGTGCCCTGCTCTGGTTCGTCGTCGAGAAGACGCGCACGGGCATGCTGCTGCGGGCGGGCGCCTCGAATGCGCCCATGGTCTCGGCGCTGGGCGTCGACATCAACAAGCTGTTCATGATCGTCTTCGCCTTCGGCACGATGCTGGCCGCCTTCGCCGGGGCGATGGCGGCCCCGATCCTCTCGGTCGAGCCGGGCATGGGCGACAACATCCTGATCCTCGCCTTCGTCGTGATCGTGGTCGGCGGCATCGGCTCGATCCGGGGCGCCTTCGTCGGGGCGCTGATCGTCGGCCTCGTCGACACGCTCGGCCGTTCCTTCATGAACGACCTGCTGCGGCTGTTCATGAGCGCCCCCTCGGCCCGTGCGGCGGGGGCGGCGCTGTCCTCGATGCTGATCTATCTCGTCATGGCGATCGTGCTGTTCGTCCGGCCCGAGGGGCTGCTGCCCTCGAAGGGCCGGGCATGAACGAGGCGACCACGAGCCTGCCCGGGCCAGCCGCACGGGCGATGCCCTTGCCCGCGCGGCGTGTCCTGCTGGTGCCGGTCCTGCTCTTCGGCCTGCTGGCGCTGCTGCCGCTCGCGGTCGCGCTCGGCCTGCCCTCGCACTGGCTGACGCTGGTGACGCGCGCGATGATCTTCGCCATCGCGGCGCTCTCGCTCGACCTCATCCTCGGCGTCGGCGGGCTGGTCTCCTTCGGCCACGCCGCCTTCGTCGGAATCGGCGCCTATGCGACCGGCATCATGATCACGGAGGGGCTGGCGGAGACGCTGCTGATCCTGCCCGTGGTGCTGGCGGTCTGCGGTCTGTTTGGGCTGGTCACAGGTTACGTCTCGTTGCGCACGCGCGGCGTCACCTTCATCATGATCACGCTGGCCTTCGGGCAGATGGTCTATTTCCTGGCGCAGGCGCTGTCCGCCTATGGCGGCGACGACGGGCTGACGCTCTACCAGCGCAGCACGGTGCTGGGCTTCGATGCGTTCCGCAGCCGCACCGGCTTCTTCTACATCGTGCTCGGTGTGCTCCTGGCGTGCTACCTCCTCGTCCGCGTGATCGTCGCCTCGCGCTTCGGTCGTGTCCTGCGCGCCGCGCGGGAGAACGCCACGCGCGTCTCCGTCACCGGGTTTCAGGTCTCGCAGGTGCGGCTCGTCGCCTATGTGATCAGCGGGCTGATCGCGGGCCTGTCCGGCTTCCTGCTCGCCAACCAGACCGAGTTCGTCAGCCCGGCCTTCATGTCCTGGCCGCGCTCCGGCGAGCTCATCTTCATGGTGGTGCTCGGCGGCGTCGGCTCGCTGCACGGCGCCATCATCGGGGCGCTCGCCTTCCTCTTCGCCGAGGATATCCTCGCCGGCTGGACCGAGCACTGGAAGGTCATCTTCGGGCCGATGATCGTGCTCTTCGTGCTGTTCACGCGCGGCGGGCTGGTCGGGCTGATGCGCAAGCTCGGGGCCGGACGCGATGACTGAACCGGTCCTGGTGCTCTCCGGACTCCAGAAGGCCTTCGGCGCGCTGAAGGTCACGGACGGAGTCAGCCTCTCGGTCGCGCCGGGCGAGTTGCACGCGCTGATCGGCCCCAACGGCGCCGGCAAGACCACGCTGGTCCACCAGATCTCGGGGATGCTGCGGCCCGATACCGGCAGCATCCGCTTCCGCGGGCAGGACATCACGGGCTTCTCGCCGGAACGACGGGCGCGCGCCGGCCTCGCCCGAACCTTCCAGATCACCTCGACGATCCCCTCGCTCTCGGTGCTGGAGAATGTCGCGCTCGGGGCGCAGGCGCGGGCGGCCCATCCGCTGGCGCTGTTTCGCCACGCGGCCCGGGACGAGGCGCTGAACGCGCCAGCCTGGGCGGCGATCGAGGCCGTCGGCCTGACCGAGCGCGCCCATGTCCTGGCCGGGCGGCTGTCGCATGGCGAGAAGCGCGCGCTCGAGATCGCGATGGCGCTGACGCTGGAGCCCGCTGCGATCCTGCTCGACGAGCCGCTCGCCGGCGTCGGCCGCGAGGAGGGCGAGCGGCTGATCGCGCTGCTCGCCAGCCTGAAAGGTCGCTACGCCATGCTGCTGGTCGAGCACGACATGGAGGCGGTGTTTGCGCTCGCCGACAGCGTCAGCGTGCTGGTCTATGGTCGCGTCATCGCCTCGGGCGAGCCGGCGGCGGTTCGCGCCGACCCGGCGGTGCGCGAAGCCTATCTCGGCGAGGAGGGCTGATGGCTGTCCCCGCGCCCTCCACTGTCATTCCGGGGCTTCGCGCAGCGAAGAACCCGGAACCCACGAACGGGCACGGCCCCGATCATCTTGTCAGACCCGCTCACCCGGTCGTGGGTTCCGGGTTCGCTGCGCGCCCCGGAATGACAGGATGGGCACGATGCTGATCGTCGAGGGGCTCGATGCCGGCTATGGCGAGGCACAGATCCTGTTCGGGGTCGATCTTTCGATCGGCGAGGGCGAGGTCGTGACGCTGCTCGGCCGCAACGGCATGGGCAAGACCACGACCATCCGCGCGATCATGGGGCTGATTCCGCCGAAGTCCGGCCGCGTCAGCGTCGCCGGGCGTGATCTCACCGGCGCGCCCGCCTTCCGCATCGCGCAAGCCGGCATCGGCCTGGTGCCCGAAGGGCGCATGATCTTCCCGACGCTCTCGGTCGAGGAGAACCTGATCGCCACCGCGGCCAGCCGTTTCGGCAAGGCCCGCTGGGACATCGAGCGAATCTACGCCTTCTTCCCGCGCCTGAAGGAGCGGCGCGCCAACCGCGGCAACCAGCTCTCGGGCGGGGAGCAGCAGATGCTGGCGATTGGCCGGGCGCTGATGACCAATCCCCGGCTGATCATCCTCGATGAGGCGACGGAGGGGCTGGCACCGATCATCCGGCAGGAGATCTGGGCCTGCCTGGCCGCGCTCAAGGCCGAGGGCGAGTCGATCCTGGTGATCGACAAGAATGTCGATGCGCTGGCCAAGATCGCCGACCGCCATGTCGTGCTGGAGAAGGGCCGCGTCGTCTGGCGCGGCACAAGCGACGATCTGCGCAGCGACAGCGCGGTCAAGGACCGCTTCCTGCATTTCTGACGAGCGAGGACATCTGTCATGAAACCACTGACCGCCGGCGTGACCCGGGCCAATGAGGGGCTCGATTCGATCTCCTGGAACATCCTCGGCCAGACCTATGTGCCGAAGTCGCTGAGCGAGGAGTCCTTCTCCTGGCACGCCACCTTCCCGCCCGGCACCTTCGTGCCGCCGCATATCCACACCACGCAGGACGAGTTCATCTATATGCTCGAAGGGCGGCTCGACCTCGTCCTCGACGGCACCGAGAGCCATGCCCTGCCGGGCGACCTGATCCGGCTGCCGCGCAATGTGCCCCACGGTCTCTTCAACAAGAGCGATGCCCCTGTGAAGTGCCTGTTCTGGGTGGCGCCGACGGCGCGGCTCTACGACCTGTTCTGGGGCATCCACTCGATGGCGGAGCAGAATCCGGCCGATGTCGTGGCGCTCTCGGCCAAGCATGAGGTCGATTTCCTGCCGCCGCCGCCCGACGGCGCCTGACGCCTGCGGGGTAAGGTTAAGCCCAGGTAAAGGCTGCACCGGCGGCCGGTTTGCGGCAGTTTCTCCGGCAGCACGCCTCCGGTCCCTCGGAGGCTCTTTGCGGGAGACTGCCGATGATCGCCGATCGCCGCCTCCAGACGCGCAGCCGCCTCCACCAGCCGGCTCGGCTCGTGTTCAACGGCGAGCAGTCGGTGCTGGCCTGCACCGTGCGCAATCGCTCGCAGACCGGCGCGATGGTGCGGATGGCGGACGGGATCGAGCTTCCGGACACCTTCGAACTCGACATCCCGGCCGGTGACAGCCGTCGCGTCCGGCAATGCTGGCGGCGCGGCGACGATGTCGGGGTCGCCTTCCTGACGCCTGAAGAGGCCGCCCCCTCCGCCATCATTTCGCTCGCCGAGGCCCGCGCCCGCCGGGCCGGCCGCGGCGATCCGGGCTGAGCCCGTCGTCTTTCGCGCATCCGGGCGACTGATCGTTAAACATTGAACGAGTCGGTTGCTGCAGCGCAGCGCGGACTCTGGCATGGTCACCTTGAGGCGGCGTGGGGCCGCCCGATGAAGACGGCCGGGATCGAGCCATGACCACGGAGCGGCGCCAGACACCACGGTTGCGCTCACTTCTGGGCGCGCGAGCGCGCTACAACCAGAAGCGCGCGACCCTGGATTGCGTCGTTCGCAACATCTCGGACGGGGGCGCCTTGATCGTGGTGCCGGACACGGTGCTCCTGCCGGCCGATTTCGAACTCGAGATCGCCCAGCGCCAATGCTGCTACCGGGCCCATGTCCGCTGGCGGACGGGAACGCGCATCGGCGTGTCCTTCGAGTCCGATGCGACTCCGGAGATCGCAGGCTCAGCGGAAACCGACGTCGCCATGCGCCTGCGCATGGCGGAGCGGGACAATGCCCGCATGAAGAGCCGCATCCAGCAACTGACCGAAGCCGGCTGACAGCCGAGCCTGGGATTGCCGCCGCGCCGGGCGCGGCGCGCCCCGGCCCGCGCGCCGCCGGGCCGTTAAGGTTAACACAAGGTTAAGCCGGCTCCATTCCCTGATCGCCGTTACTGTTTATCGCAGTAATCGACATGACGTTAGGGAAATCAATACTATGATTATTGAGCGGCGGAAGAAACAACGCCTCCGATCTCTGCTGGGAGGGCGTGTCAGTTTCAACCAAAAGAACTGCACACTCGACTGTGTCGTCCGCAATGTTTCAGACGACGGAGCCCTGCTGGTGATCTCCGACTCGATCGCGCTGCCGATCGCCTTCGATCTCGACATCGCGCGCCATCAGCGCTCCTATGTCGCGCGGATCCGCTGGCGCGACGGCGAGCGCGTCGGCGTCGCCTTCGAGGCCCCGTCCAGCGGCGAGATCGTGCCGCTCGACATGGCGCGGCGCCTGAAGCACTGCGAACAGGACAATGCCCGGCTGAAGAGCCGCATCCGGCAACTGACCGAAGCCGGCTGAGCCGCTCAGCTGCGCCGGGCGAGTTGCTCCTGCGAGAACCCGGCCTTGCCGGCATAGGACTTCACGATCGCCTCGCGCTTGGCATAGCTCAGGACCCGCTCGACATCGTCGAAACCGTTGGGCGCGAGCTGCTCGACCGCGTCGATGACGCGCTCGGGCCCGCCCTTGCGGTTCAGCGCCACGATCTCCGCCGTCGCCGGCAGGCGCTGGGCCTCATAGGCGGCGAGCGCGTGGCGCGGGTGCTCGGAACTGACCAGTCGGTCGGCAAGGCAGCGCGCGTCGAGGATCGCCTGGGACGCCCCGTTCGAGCCGACCGGATACATCGGATGGGCAGCGTCGCCGAGCAGCGTGACGCGGCCATGGGTCCAGCGCGGCAACGGGTCCCGGTCGCACATCGGGTAGTCCCAGAAACCGGGGCTCGCCTGGATCAGCCCGAGAATGTCGACGCCGGGTACGGTAAAGCGGCGCGCGAAGGGCAGCACGTCCTCGAGCCGCCCGGGCTTCGACCATGCCTCCTTTGGCGGCGGCTTCGCGGGATCGCCGGTGCGGATGTTGACGACCCAGTTGGTCAGACGGGTCTGGGCCGTTTTGCCCTGGGCGATCGGGTAGAGCACCAGCTTGCCGGCCATGCCGCCGGCGACGATCATGCTCTCCCCATCGAGGAAGACCGGCCAGTCGCAGGCGCCGCGCCACATCTGGACACCGTTCCAGCGGGGCGGCCCCTGGTCGGGGAAGTAATGGGCGCGCACCATCGAGTGGATGCCGTCGGCCGCGACGAGGATATCGCCGCGTGCGGTCTCGCCCGTCTCGCCCCGGCGCGAATCGGTGAAGTGGGCGGTGACGCCGCCCTCGTCCTGGATGAAGCCCTGCAGACGTCGGCCGGTCCGGACCGCGCCCTCGCCCAGCCGCGCCACAACGGCGTCGCGGATCACGGCCTGGAGGCGGCCGCGATGGATCGAGAACTGTGGCGTCGGGGAGCCCGCATGCAGGCCGCGCGGCTCGCACCAGACCGTCTGGCCGAAGCGGTTCATGTAGACGAGTTCGCGGGTGCGGATCGCGACGGCGTCGAGCGCCGGCAGCAGGCCCAGCTCGGCCAGTTCGCGGATGGCATGCGGGAGGGTGTTGATCCCGACACCGACTTCGCGGATCTCGCTGGCCTGCTCGTAGACGACAGCGCCGATCCCGCGCGCCTGCAGCATCAGCGCGAGCGTCAGGCCGCCGATGCCGCCTCCAACGATGATGACCTTCATGGCGCGTCCCCAGACCCTCGATTATTTCAAGCTTGAAATAACAGGCGCGACCTTGTCAATCACACCGGATCGAGACGCCCTTTGGTTGCGTCGGCGCCACAATGCGCGGAACGAACGCGAATTCTGTGCGTATCTAGCCGCGCGGGCATCGCCTTTCGACGGTGGTCGTGGCAACAGCCGCAGCCGCATCGTGTGGCCTGCGGCCTTCGCGCTGCGTTTTCGGACGGGCCGGACGACCCTTCGCGTCGCGTGATGCCCCACAACGCTCCCCATGGAGGATTTCATGACCAAGAATGAACTGATCGCGGCCATTGCCGATGAGACCGGCAAGTCGAAGACGGACGTCTCCGCCATCCTGGCCTCGCTGGGCACCGTCGTCGCCAAGACCCTGAAGGCGGGCGACGACATCACGCTGGGTGGCGTCGGCAAGTTTTCGGCCGCCAAGCGCGAGGCTCGCGAAGCCCGCAACCCCTCGACCGGCGCCACCATCAAGGTCCCGGCCAAGACCGTGGTGAAGTTCAAGGTCACCAAGGATCTCGCCGACGCCGTGGCGTGATCGCCCCTGCCCTGCCGTCGTTCCGCGCCGCTCGCCGGCCGGAACCACGGTCGGGTCCGGCTTGACCCCGGCGCGGGGCGCGCCAGAGTAGCGCGATGTTCCTGCGACTCTTCACCGATCTGCGGGCCGCCAAGGTCCCCGTCACGCTGCGCGAGTATCTCGCGCTGCTCGAGGGCGTGGAGGCCGATCTGGCCGAGCACCGGGTCGAGGATTTCTATCACCTCGCCCGCTGCTGCCTGGTGAAGGACGAGCGTCATCTCGACCGCTTCGACCAGGTCTTCGCACAGGTCTTCAAGGGCCTGGAGACGCTGGGCCAGGCGGTCGGAGAGCAGGCCATCCCCGACGAGTGGCTGCGCAAGCTGGCCGAGAAATACCTCACCGACGCCGAGAAGGCGCAGATCGAGGCGCTTGGCTGGGACAAGCTCTTCGCGACGCTGAAGCAGCGCCTCGCCGAACAGAAAGGCCGCCACCAGGGCGGCTCGAAATGGATCGGCACCGCCGGCACCTCGCCCTACGGCGCCTATGGCTACAATCCCGAGGGCGTTCGCATCGGGCAGGACGGCAACCGCAATTTCCGCGCGGTGAAGGTCTGGGACAAGCGCGAATTCAAGGATTTCGACGACACGCGCGAACTCGGCGTGCGCAACCTGCGCATCGCGCTGCGCCGCTTACGCAAGTTCGCCCGCTCCGGAGCGGCCGAGGAACTCGATCTCGATTCGACGATCAGCGAGACGGCCCGGCATGGCTATCTCGACGTGAAGCTGCGGCCCGAGCGGCGCAATGCAGTGAAGGTCCTGCTCTTCCTCGATGTCGGCGGCTCGATGGACTGGCATATCGAGTTGGCGGAGGAACTGTTCTCGGCGGCGCGGGCCGAGTTCAAGCATTTCGAACATTTCTACTTCCACAACTGCCCTTATGAGCGGGTCTGGCGCGAGAACCGGCGCCGGCACGACCAGACGATCCCGACGCTCGAACTGCTGCGGACCTACCCGGCCGACTACCGCGTCGTCTTCGTCGGCGACGCCTCGATGAGCCCCTACGAGATCGCGATGCCCGGCGGCTCGGTCGAGCACTGGAACGAGGAGGCCGGGGCGGTCTGGATGGAGCGGATCACCGGGCGCTTTCCCAAATCGGTCTGGCTCAATCCCGTGCAGCAGCATCTGTGGAGCTACACCCAGTCGATCCGGCAGATCGGCTCGCTCATGGGCGGGCGGATGTTCCCGCTGACGCTGGACGGGCTCGACGGGGCGATGAAGGTCCTGGCGCGCTGAGGCGTCCCCGCGGTGGCGGCCGTGGCGCAGCCAGCCATGGTTGATGTGTATATGATCAGGATATACAATCGTGATCGTTCTCAATCTCGTCATCGGCTTCGATTGGGATCAGGGAAACGAGCGCAAGAGCGTCGACAAGCATCATGTCAGTCAGGCGGAGGCGGAGCAGGTCTTCATGAACCAGCCACTGCTGCTGGCAGAGGATCGGGACCACAGCGTTTCGGAACACAGGCTCCGTGCGCTGGGTCGGACCGATGAGGGCCGCTATCTCTATGTGGTTTTCACATTGCGGAGAGACAGAAGCCTCATCCGCGTGATTTCGGCGCGTGACATGAACCGAAAGGAGCGCAGGCAATATGGCCAAGCCGCTTAAGAGGATCCCGACGTTCCAAAGCGAGGCGGAGGAACGGACCTTCTGGGAAACGCATGACTCCACGGACTATGTTGACTGGACGGAAGCGTCCCCCGTTCGGTTCCCCAATCTGAAGCCGTCCTCGACCTCGATCTCGATCCGGCTGCCGAATACGCTTTTGGACAGCATCAAGATCGCCGCCAACAAGCGCGACGTCCCCTATCAGTCACTGATCAAGATATGGTTGTCGGAGAAGCTGGAGGGGATGAAAAGCTGAACCCTCCAGGCGGACAGGCCGCGACAAGCCCGGTCCGAGCAGCTATGGCTCGCGCCATGCAGCCGATCCCTGACGACGACTCCCCTGCCCCCTCCTGGCGCCAGCGCGCGAGGCCCGTCGGTTTCGAGATCGCCTACCGGCTGGAGGGCGATACGCTGGTCGTCGACTCGACCCGCAAGGTCGACCGCGTGAGGTTGTCGGCGGTCGAACAGGTCCGCTTCGTCTATGCGCCGAGCAATCTCAGCTCGAAGGGCTTCAAGACGCAGCTGCGCCTGTCCGACGGCAAGACCATCACCTTCGGCAACCTGTCCTGGCGCTCGCTGACCGACATGGACCGCGACGACGCCGGCTACCATGCCTTCGTCAACGCGCTGGCAGCCGCGATCGCGCAAGCCAATCCCCGCGCGCGCTTCGTCGCCGGCAAGCCGTCGCTGCTCTGGGGCGCGCTGGCGATGGTCAGCGCGCTGTCCCTGCTGATGCTCGCCTTCTTCACCGGCCGCGCGCTGCTGCAGGGCGCCTATTCGACCGCCCTGCTCGGCCTGTTGCTGGCCGCGGCGTCCTATTGGCAGGTCATGCCCATGGTGACGCTGAACAAGCCGCGCGAGCTCGTGCTCGGCGAGGTGCCGGATGACCTCGTGCCGGGCCGGCGCGCCTGACGCCGTTCAGCGGACGACCAGCACCGAGCATTTGGCCCGGCGCACGATCGACGAGGCGTTGGAGCCGATGACATAGGCGAGAATGCCGGGCTCGTGCGAGCCGATCACGACGAGATCGGCTCCGCTCGCATCGGCCTCCGCCAGAACCTCGCCATGCACCGAGCCGATCAGCACCTTGGCGGAAACCTGCGCCTCGGGGAGGTCGATCTTGGCGGCGATGGCGGCGAGCTTCGCCTCGGCATCCTCCTGCTGCTCGGCATCGAAGCCCGCCGGTACGAACTCCATATAGGTGACCGGCACGAGCGAGCGGACATAGACCAGCCTGACGGCGCCGCCCGACGCTTTGGCGAAGGACGTGGCGGCGGCGATGGCGGGCTCGGCCATCGCCGGCTCGGCGATGTCGACGGGAACCAGAATCGACTTGTACATTTCGCTCTCCTCGCTGCTGCGTGAGCCATCCTAGGGCGCGCGACGGCCAGCGCGATGATCCAGCGCAAAGGCAAGCGGTCCGCCGCCGCCCCCGATGCCGCGCTGGCGCGCCATGCACGCGGCCACGCTACCCAACGTTGCCCGGCCATTCTAGAAGGGATGCCCTGCGGGCCTCGGCCCGGCTTTGCCGCGGTGATCTCCTCCGCACTCCCCGAACGGGCCCTGCGATGTCCGACACCGCCTCCCGGCCGACCGGCCCCGCCGCCCTCCTGACGTCGCCCACCGTCTTCCTGATGACGCTGGCCTTCATCAACTGGCTCGGCTTCGCCAGCTGGAGCGCGCTGCTGAACAACTTCGCCAAGGAGGTGGCCGGCTTTTCCGGCGCCGATATCGGCATCCTGCAGTCCGTCCGCGAGATTCCGGGCTTCCTCGCCTTCACCGCCATCATCCTGTTCTGGTTCATGCGCGAGCAGATGCTCGCCTATGTCAGCCTGGTGACGCTCGGAATCGGCGTCGCGGTGACCGGCTACCACCCCACGCTGGGTGGCCTGCTGCTGACCACGACGATCATGTCGATCGGCTTCCACTATTACGAGACGGCGCAGCAGTCGCTGCAGCTCCAGCTGTTGCCGAAAAAGGAGGCGCCGCGCCTGCTCGGCCGCATCGCCGGCGCCTCGGCGACGGCACAGCTTCTGGCCTTCGGGTCGATCGCTGTGGTCTGGCGGGTATTCCAGCCGGGCTATGTCGTGGTTTTTCTCGTCGCCGGCGGGCTGGTCGTGGTCCTGGCGCTGCTGGCCTGGCTGCTGTTTCCGCGGTTCGAGGGCACCGTTCCGCAGAACAAGGGCTTCGTGCTGCGCAAGCGCTACTGGCTGTACTACGCGCTGACCTTCATGTCGGGCGCACGGCGGCAGATCTTCATGGCCTTCGGCGGTTTCCTGCTGGTCGAGCGCTTCGGCTACGACGTCTCGGCGACCGCGATGCTGCTGCTCGCGACCTATGGCATCAACACCTTCATGGGCCCCGCCTTGGGGCATCTCGTCGGCCGTGTCGGCGAGCGCGCCACGATCCAACTCGAGAACGTCTCTCTGGTCGTGGTCTTCGTGGGTTATGCGCTGGCCAGCCACGGCCATTTCGCCGGCTGGGGCGTCTTCGTCGCAGGCGCGCTCTTCATCGTCGACGGGGTGTTCTTCACGCTCACCCTGGCGCAACGCACCTATTTCCAGAAGATCGCCGACCCGGCCGACATCGCGCCGACCTCGGCGGTGGCCTTCACCATCAACCACATCGCAGCGGTGTTCCTGCCGGTGACCTTCGGCCTGATCTGGCTGCGCGACCCGGCGATCGTGTTCTACATCGGCTCCGGCGTGGCAATCGTCTCGCTGAGCCTGGCGTTCCTCGTGCCGCGACATCCGGCTCCGGGCACGGAGACGACCATGTCCCCCGCCCTGCCCGCCGCCGCCGAGTAAACCGGGCGGTCCGGGGCGCGCGCCGTCAGCCCTGGCGCGACGGCGTGCGGACGACGAGGCCGTCGAGGTCGTCACGCAGCTTGATCTGGCAGGAGAGGCGCGAGGTCGGCTTCACCTCGAAGGCGAAGTCGAGCATGTCCTCCTCCATCGGCTCGGGACGGCCGGTCTTCGCCGTCCAGGCCTCGTCGACATAGACATGGCAGGTCGCGCAGGCGCAGGCGCCACCGCACTCGGCCTCGATGCCCGGCACGCCGTTGCGGATGGCGACTTCCATCACCGTGGCCCCGGCTTCGCCCTCGACCGTCCGGCTCTCTCCGTGCGCGTCGATGAAGGTGACCTGCGGCATCTCGAACTCCAGCATGCGAGGGGACGCGCTCGCCTTAGAGCATTTCCAACCGGCGGGGAACGCCCTTTGCGCGATCGGTCCCTGCGGCGGATCGGTACGGGCCCGCGCAGCGCTCAGGCTGCGCTGTCGAAGCGACCGATGACCGCACGCGCCTCGGCCGCGGCCAATGCGAGCGTGTCCATGGCCGCCTCGGTGCGTGGTGAGTCCGCCTCGGCGATCCGCTGCTCGATGGCGTCCGCCGCCTCGGCGACCTGCCAGGCTCCGACGGCCCGGGCCGCCCCCTTGAGGGTATGGGCCGCGTCCATCCGGACGCGCGAATCCTCGGCCTGGTGGATCGTGCGCAGGTGATGGACGCATTGCTGGGCGAAGAGGGCGAGAAGCTCGCGCTCGAGATCGTGGTCGCCGCCGGTCTGGCGGGCGAGATGGGCGAGGTCGATGGCTGTCTGGGGCATCAAAGGCTCGAAAATGGCGGTTCTGCCGGTTCGCGGCGACGGTCGGGACAAGCTTCAGAAAGCGCCGTCATGGTGAACGAGGCGTTAACGACGTTTGTGAATCGGCACCGCAAACGGGTTCCCAACGCTATGAGCGTCAACTACCCTTCCAATTGGTAAATGATGGGCGCAGTGTTTTTCCCCCGGCCGGACCAGAGGCGGTCCCTGGTCAGGTCGAGAAACGCGATCGGGCGCTCCTTGAGTAGCGTGGCGAGGCGGCACAGCATGAATCGGCAAAAGAAGGCTCAGGATCCGACGGAAGCCGCGATGTCCGCGATCGAGGAGGCTCTCCGACTCGACCAACCGAAGGGGGGCTCCGAGAGCGAACCGGCCGCCGAGCCGAAGCTTCCCGCCACCACCGAGAACGACCTGAAGCTCGAGCTGCCGCGCATCGAGCAGCCGGCGCCGCAGCCGGCCGCAGCCGCGCCACCGCCCCGGCCCGCGATCGCGCCCGACACCAGCCGGGTCGCCAATGACGACCGGCGCGATTCCACCTCTCTGGTCCAGGCCTTTTCGGTCCGGCCTTCGGCGAAGCCCTACTGGTTTGCCGCGCTGGCTTCGCTGACCTGGCTCGGCGGCGCCGCCTTCGTTCTCAACAGCCGTCTCGGCGCCACCGAGGGTGGCGTGCCGGACCGTCTCGCGGCCTTCGGTGTCGGCGAATGGACGCTGCTGGCGCTGGCGATCGGCGCGCCAGTCGTGTTCTTCTTCGTGCTGGCGGCGCTCTATCGCCGCACCCAGGAAATGCGCCTGGTTTCGCGGGCGATGACCGAGGTCGCCTTGCGGCTGGCCGAGCCCGAGGTGGTGGGGGCCGATTCCGTGCTCTCGCTGAGCCAGACCATCCGCCGCGAGGTCGCGGCGATGGGGGATGGCATCGAGCGGGCCGTCGCCCGTGCCGGCGAGCTGGAGACGATCGTGCGCGGCGAGATCGCCACGCTCGAGCGCGCCTATGCCGACAACGAAATCCGCCTGCGGGCCCTGATCGACGAGCTGGTGACGCAGCGCGAGGCGGTCGTCGGCAACGCCGAGCGTGTCAAGTTCGCGATCAGCGGCGCCCATGAAAACCTGTCGAAGGACCTCGACAACGCCAGCCGGACCATCGCCGAGGCCGTCGCCCAGGTCGGCGACCGGGTCACCGGCTCGCTCGGCGAGAAGGGCGACCAGATCACGCTGGCGCTGGGACGCGCCGGCGAACGCATGATCGACGAGATCAGCGGCCGCGGCAGCGAGCTGGTGGAACGCCTGCAGGTCACCTCCGGCGAGGTCAGCGAAAGACTCTCCGGCGCCAGCGACAGCCTGTCCACCCTGCTGGACGGCCGCGCGCGCGACATCGCCTCCTCGCTGGAGCGCACCGGCGCCGCCCTCGCCGAGGGCCTCGCCACGGGAGCGCGCGACGTCACCCGCGCCATCAGCGAAACCGGCTCGCAGGTGGTCGACACGCTGACCTCCCGCGTCGACACGGTGAACCAGACCCTTCGGGCGACCGGCGAAACGCTGGCGCAGGACATTACCGCTCGTGGGACCGAGGCGGCCGAGCGCTTCGAGACGAGCAGCCGCAGCATGGTCGCGCTGATCGACGACCAGAGCGAGGCGCTGCGGACGCGGCTGGCCGAGACCGGCGAGAGCCTGCGGGCTTCGCTCGCCGAGGAGGGCGACAGCGTGACCACCCGCCTCGCCGAAGTCGGCCGCGGCGTGAACAGCCTGCTCGCGCGCCAGAACGAGCTCATCGCCTCGCGCCTCATCGAGGTCGGCGAGAGCGTCAACACGCTGATCGGCTCGCAGAGCGAGAGCCTGGTGGCACGTCTGAACGACACCGCCCGCACGGTCGACGACATCCTGCGCGAGCGCAGCGACGCCATCATCCTGCGTGTCGACGAGGCCGGCCAGTCGCTTGGCGACACGGTCGGACGTCGCGGCGAGGAGTTGGCGACGCGCGTCGCCTCGGTCACCGACGGCCTGCAGAGCGTGATCGACGAGCGCGGCGGCCAGCTCGTGACGCGGCTGTCGGACACTGGCGAAACCGTGCAGTCGATGCTCGGCCAGCAGGCCGAGGACCTCGTGGCGCGCGTCTCCGGAACCGGCACCAACATCGCCAGCCTGCTGGCGGGCCAGAGCGACGCCCTGGCGTCGCGCGTGTCGGGGGCCGGCGCCGAGGTCGCCAAGCTCCTGGACAACCAGAGCGAAGCCCTCGTCCTGCGGCTCGGCGAGGCCGGCGAGCAGGTGAACGGGCTGATCGGGCTGCAGAGCGATGCGCTGGCGGCGAGCCTGTCCGAGACCGGCACGCGCGTCGGCGCGCTGCTCGACGAGCAAGCCGCCGCCCTGACGGTGAAGCTGTCGCAGGCCGGCCTCGAGGTGAAGGACCTGCTGAGCAACGAGAGCCAGGCGCTGGTGTCTCGCGTCGCCGATGTCGGCCGCTCGGTCCACAGCGTGCTGGCGGAGCGCAGCAGCGCCCTGATCACGCGTCTGGCGGAGACCGGCGACAGCCTCGACCAGCGGCTCGACGAGCGCGGCGCGGCGCTCGCCACCCGCCTGACGGAGGCCACCAAGACCGCGCAGGGCGCGCTCGAGCAGCAGCAGAGCGGCTTCCTGCTGCGCCTGACGGAGACCGGCGAGCAGGTCGGCACGCTGCTGGGCGACCAGCGCGAGAGCCTGCTGCGCGATCTCGTCAGTGCAGGCCACGAGGTCCATACGCTGCTCGGCGAGCAGAGCGAGGAACTGGCACGCCGCCTGAGCGATGCCACCCGCGCGCTCACCCAAACCATCAATGTCGACGGTCGCGACGTCGCCGACCGCGTCACCGAGGCGACGCGCGGGCTGCGCGAGACCTTCACCGTCCATGCCGAGGAGTCCCGCACGCTGCTGGCCGGAACCGGCAAAGAGATCGTGCTGGCGCTGACCCAGCAGGGCGGCCGCGTCAATGAGGCTCTGTCCGCCAATGCGGAATCGATGCTGCGCTCGGTCGAGAGCCGTGCTCAGGCGCTGACGGAGGCCCTGGCCGGCCGCCACGACGCGCTGACCCGCCTGTTCGACGAGCAGGGCCGCGAGATCGAGACCGCGATGGGCGCGCGCCTGAGCGCCTTCGCCAGGCTCTTCGAGACCGAGGGCCGCCAGGTCGAGACCGCACTCGGCGACAGGCTGGCGGCCTTCGAGGACGTCATCGTCCACAAGGGCGGCGAACTCACGGGCCGCCTCTCCGACGATACGCGCGCGCTGACGCTCGCCGTCACCAGCGGCATCGAAGGCGTCGAGAAGCTGATCGGGCAGGACGGCATGGCCCTGGCCGACCGGGTCGGAACGCGCGCCGCCGAGGCGGCCGCCATCCTCGCCGACCGGACCCGCGAAGCGACCGCCGCGATGGAAAGCCAGATCAAGCTGTTCGAGGAGCGTTCGGGCGCCAAGAGCGCCGAGATCGCCACCTCGCTCGACGGCCTCATCGCGCGCATCGACGGCAATCTCGGCTCGCGTGCGACGGCGCTGAACGACGCGCTGGTCGAGCGCACCGTCGACATCGCCCGCGTCCTGGCGGAGGGCGGCCGCGAGGTCACCCGCGCGCTTGCCGCCAAGGCGGACGAGATCGGCGAGGTCGTCACCTCGAAGAGCGAGTCGCTCACCCGCACGCTCAGCGAGAAGGCCGACACGATCAACGCCACGCTTGGCGGGCGAGCGCTTCAGATCGCCGATACGCTGGACCGCAGCGTCGCGCGCTTCGAGGAGCGCGTCGTCAACCGCCTCGACACCGTCTCGGGTACGCTGGACCAGCGCGGTCAGCAGATCGCCGAGACGCTGCAGTCGAAGTCCGACTCGATCTCGACGGCGCTCGGCGCCCGCGCCGAGGAACTGCGCGTGCTGTTCGACGACAAGGGCGGCGGCATGGTCGCGGCTCTCGGACAACGCGGCGAGTCGATCGCCAACGAGGTCGCCAATATCGGCGAAACGGTTGTGCGCGCCATCGAAACCCGCGGCTCCTCGATCATCGAGGGCCTGCGTGAGCGGGGCACGGCCATCACTACGGCGCTGGACAATTCGTCGAGCGCGCTCCGCGACACGCTTGAGAACGGCACCCGTCAGTCCGTCGAAGCGCTGGTCGCCACCAACGAACAGCTTCGTGGCGAGCTCGGCGGCATGCTCTCGCGCCTCGGCGAGGCCAACAAGCTGATGCAGCAGATCGTCAACGGCGCGAACAAGAATCTCGCAGCCGTCGAGGGCGGGCTGTCGGCCCGCGTCGGCGACCTGCAGAGCGTGATCGCCACCGTGATGGACGAGACCGGCAAGGCCTCGCAGCAGATCGCGACCCAGATCGGGGAGCTGAAGGCGTTCTCCGAGGGCACGCTGCGCGAGACGGCGGTGCTGATCGGCCAGCTCGACGACAGGGGGCATGCGCTCGGCGAGGTCACCCAGACGAGCGCCGCC
Source organism: Allobosea thiooxidans (assembly GCA_943372485.1). Lineage (GTDB taxonomy): Bacteria > Pseudomonadota > Alphaproteobacteria > Rhizobiales > Beijerinckiaceae > Allobosea > Allobosea thiooxidans_A. The sequence goes on along the minus strand of CALRYW010000004.1, from coordinate 58,667 downwards.
GCCCTGCATTCGGTCACGGGCCGCCTGGAGCAGGTCGAGCTCCGCGTCGGCAAGGCGCTGGCCGATCGCAAGCAGTCGCTGGAAGAGCTGCATGGATTGATCGCGGCACGGACGGACGATGTCGAATCGATCACGCGCTCCTTTGCAGCGCTCATGGACGAGTCGCTCAGCACAGCCGAAGGCCGCGCCCGCCAGATCGGCGCCGTCCTCAACGACTCGGCGGAGACGACGACCGGCGCCATCGCCCAGCAGTTCGAGCTGATCCGGATCGCGACCGGCAAGGAGCGGGACCGCACCGCCCAGGCGCTGCGCCAGGCCTATGAGCAGGTCACCCGCGAGGTCGGCGGCGAGCTCGCCAAGGTGACCGAGCGGTTCCAGGTCGCGGCGCAGGACATGCGCGGCGTCTCCGCCGAGATCCAGCGCGAGCTGGAGGAGACGCGCGCCGAGCTGAAGCGCGGCGTGCTCGATCTGCCGCGCGAGACACAGGAATCGACCTCGGCCATGCGCCGCGTCGTCGCCGAGCAGATCAAGGCCCTGAACGAGCTGACGGAGATCGTCACCCGCTCCGGCCGCCGCAGCGACGTCGCGCTGCCGGTCGAAGCCGGCCAGAGTCGTCGTTCGGCCCCTGCCGCCACCCTGCCCCGGCAGGAGCCAGCCTACACCACCGTCACGCAGGCCCGCCTGCCGGCGGCCGAGCCCCTGCTGCGGCCCTCGCTCGACGCGGGCGCGGAGACGGCCGAGCCGGCGCCACGCGCCGAACTGCGCCAGAGCCTGTCGCCGCGCCCCGCTCCGGCCCCGGCTCCCGCCCCTGTCGCGGAGGCGCCGCGTCGGCCGGTTGCGGCCGAACCGGCCGGCCCCGCCAAGGGCGGCTGGCTCTCGGACCTGCTGAACCGCGCCTCGCGCGAGGAAAAGGTCCCCGAGGCGCCCAGGCCGACCGCGCATTCGATCGAACGGCTCGACTCGCTCTCGGTCGATATCGCCCGGATGATCGACCATGACGCGGCCGTGGAGCTGTGGGACCGCTACAAGCGCGGCGAGCGCAATGTCTTCACCCGCCGCCTCTACACGCTGCAGGGCCAGCAGACCTTCGACGAGATCCGTCGCAAATACCGCCGCGATGCCGAGTTCAAGGAGACGGTGGACCGCTATATCGACGAGTTCGAGCGCCTGCTGGCGGAAGCCGCCAAGGACGACCGCGACTCGATGGTGGCCAAGACCTACCTGACCTCGGAGACGGGCAAGGTCTACACGATGCTCGCCCATGCGAGCGGGCGCTTCGAGTAAGCGCCCAATTCGACCGGACACGGAAAAGGCCGCTCCTTCGGGGCGGCCTTTGTTCATTGAACGTCGGAGCGTCGGTTCCGATCGCCTCTGAAGATCGACGGGGCGGAGGGTGGGAGCTTGCCGTCCCAGGGCCGAAGAGTGGCTGCAGTGGCTTGCGCGGCACCTCAGCGCGCCCAGCGCACGATCTCGACCAGGACCTGCGACAGGGCGCGGTCGAGCGCCTGGGCGGCTGCGGGACCGTCGACGGCCCCGGCCGGAACGCGGGCGGTGAAGAGCCGGGCGCGGCGGACCTCGCCGCTCCGGTCGCCAACCAGCTTGGCCGTGATTTCCACGACGGCGCTGCCGCTGGCAGCGTCGATGTTGAAGCTGCGGATGTCCGTCAGCAGCTGCGCCTCGGGCGTGATGCGGTCGCCCGGGCGGGCGACCGAGCCGACGCGCCCGCCGTTCTCGAAAGTCTGGATCAGACGCACCTGGACCAGCTTGGGCACGCGGTCGGCCCATTGCGCGCCACCGACGAAGGACAGTGCGCCGCTGGACTCGCGGACGATGACGCGGTCGGAATCGAGCGCCTGGACCGTCGTCGGCTCCTGCACCACCAGGGTGGCACGCGAAGCGCCGACGCGCCCGAAATCGCGCGGCGCCGTCAGGTCGAAGGTCGTGGGAGCGCTGCCGCCGCCACATCCCGCCGGCAGCAGGGCCGTCGCGAGCGCGAGCGCAGCGGCACGCAGGTGGCGGGGCATTTGGGGCGAGGACTGAACCGGGGTCGACATGGGCCTAGCGGGATCCACCATATTGCGGGAGCGGGGGCTTGCCGCCGAAGATGAACTGCTGCGGGTTACGCTCCAAACTCCGCAAGGTGCGATTGAGATCCGTCAGCGTGCGACGGCCGTCGCTGGCCAGCGCCTCGATGTCGCGCAGCGCCGGCCCGGTGAAGCGGCTGATGCCGCTGGTGATTTCCGCCGTGCGCTTGTCGAGGTTGTCGGCCAGAACGCGAATCGACTTGGCGGCGTCGCTGACCTCGGTGAAGGTGCTGCGCCCGTCCTTGCCCGCGGCTGTATTGAGGAAGGCCTGGGCGCTCTTCAGGACGCCCTCGACCTGGTCTGCGGCCGTGTTCAGCTTGCTGGTGATCGAGGCCACGTCCTTGACCGCCTTGCCCACATCCTCGCTGGAGCCGCCGAGTGCCGCGGTGAACCTGTCGATATTGCCGATGATCTCGGTGACCTTCTTCTGGTCGACCGAGCGGACGATGTCGGTGAGCTCCTGGCTGAGGACGCCGAGCTTCTCGGACAAGGGTGCGATCGTCTCGGCGATGGTGCCGAAGCTCTTCATCAGCTTGTCGACGCCGTCGGCATTATCCCCGAGCGCGGCCGAGAAGCGCTCGACGTTCCTGACCGTGTTGCCGATCGAGCCGGCATTGTCCTTCACGAGATTGTTGAGCCCGCTGAGCGTGGCATCCGCCTTGGCGGCGATGTTGCGCACGGTTTCGACGATGTCCTGCAGCTCGGAGCGGTCGGCGACGATGACCGGCAGGGTCTGCCCTTCCGGCGGCTTGAGCGGCAGCGACTTCGGGTCGCCGCCGACGAGCTGGACGGCGACGATGCCGGTCGCGAGCCCGACCGTTTCCAGCCGCGCCCGCGTGTCCACGCGCAAAGGCGTGTTCGCGTCGACGGAAATCACCGCGTTGATGCGGCTGGGATCGTTGGGCTGCAGCTCGATGCGCGTGACCTCGCCGACGCGCAGGCCGTTGAACAGCACGTTGGAGCCGCGGCCGAGACCGGTCACCGTGCCGCTGAAGATGACCCGCACGTCCTGCCGGCCGCCGGCATTGCCGCTGTTGAACCAGTAGACGAAGCCGAACACCGCAGCGAGGACCGCCAGCGTGAACAACCCGACGAGCGCATAGTTTGCACGTGATTCCATGGGCTAGACTGCGTGTTCCCGGTGCTCCGACGGCATGCGGGCCCTGGCCCGCTCACCGCCGAAATAGGCTTTGAGCCATGGATGGTCGGATGCCAGCATCGTGGCCAGAGGGCCGACGGCGATGACGCGCTTGTCCGCCAGGGCGCCGATTCGATCGCAGGCAGAATAGAGACTGTCGAGATCGTGGGTTACCATGAACACGGTTAGCCCCAAAGTCTGCTTCAGCGTGACGATGAGATCGTCGAACTCGGCCGCCCCGATCGGGTCGAGGCCCGAGGTCGGTTCGTCGAGGAAGACGATGTCGGGGTCGAGCGCGAGCGCTCGGGCCAGCGCGGCGCGCTTGATCATGCCGCCCGACAGTTCCGAGGGCGACTTGTCGGCCGCGTCCGGAGGCAGGCCGACGAGATCGAGCTTGACCATCGCCATGTCGTCGAGGAGAGCCGGCGACAGCTCCAGAAATTCGCGCATCGGAAGCTGGATGTTCTGCTTGACGCTGAGCGCCGAGAACAGCGCGCCCTGCTGGAACATCACCCCGAAGCGGCGCTCGAGGGCGCGGCGCTGAATGGTGCTGAGCGTATCGACGTCCTCGCCCAAGACCTCGATCGTCCCGCGCGCTTTCTGCACGAGGCCAAGGATCGTCCGGGTCAGCACCGACTTGCCCTGCCCCGAGCCACCGACGAAGCCGAGGATCTCGCCGCGCATCACATCGAGGTCGAGCCCGTCCATGATCACCTTCTCGCCGAAGGCGACCTTGAGATCGCGCACGCGGATGACAACCTCGCCCTCCGTGCCGTCGGCGGCGTCCCGCGACGGTTCGGCGTGCCCAAACGCCGTGTCTGCCTGATGGATCTCCTGCTCGCTCATGGTCGGGATACGGGCCTCACATGGCGATGGATGAGAAGAACATGGCGAAAAGCGCATCGACGACGATCACCATGAAGATCGCCTTCACCACCGAGGCGGTGACCTGGCGGCCGAGCGACTCGGCCGAGCCCTTGACCGCCAGCCCCTCCATCGAGGCGATCAGCCCGATGACGAAGGCCATGAACGGTGCCTTCACCAGGCCGACGAAGAAGTGCTTCCAGGTAATGACGGACTGCAGCCTGGCCAGGAAGGTGTCGATCGCGATGCCGCCATAGAGCCAGGAGACCAGCGCCGCGCCCGTCAGCCCCGACATCGCGGAGATGAAGGTCAGGATCGGCAGCGACACGACCAGAGCGAGAATCCGCGGGACGACGAGGACCTCGATCGGGTCAAGGCCCATCACCCGCAGCGCGTCGATCTCCTCGCGCATCTTCATCGAGCCGATCTCGGCCGTGATCGCCGAGCCGGAGCGGCCGGCGATCATGATCGAGGTCAGCAGCACCGCCAATTCGCGCAGGATCAGGATGCCCGTCAGGTTGACCACGAAGGCGGTCGCGCCGAATTGCTGCAGCTGGAAGATCCCCTGCTGGGCCACGATGCAGCCGACGAGAAACGAGATCAGCATGATGATCGGCGCGCCGTTGAAGGCGATCAGCTCGATCTGGTTGACCATTGAGGGCCCGCGGAACTTGCGCGGCCCCAGCACGACGCTGGCGGAGGCGACGACGACCTCGCCGAGGAACATCGACCCTGCCACCATGTCGCGACCGAACCGCACGACGGCCGCGCCGATCCTGACGAGGATGTCGACGATCCGGAACTGACGTCTGGAGACGGGCTGCTCGCGATCGTGAATCTCGATCTCGGCCAGCAGCACGCCGTGCTCGGGTCGCTTGCTGACGATCTCGACGGCGGCGCCTGCGCTTTCGCGGTCGTGCTTGACGCGGTTCAGCACATAGGCGCCGAGCGTATCGAGCCGCTCCACGGCCGAGAGATCGAGGCGCGCATGCGACGATTGCCCGACGCGCTCGCCGATCTCCCTGGCGAGAATCTCGACTCGCGGGGCGCGATCAGCGCTCCAGGACCCGGCCAGCGTCACGGCAAGGGTCCCGGCATCGTCGCGGAAGACCGCCTGGGGTTCGGCCGTATCAGGGATCGCCATGGTGTGCGTGATGTCCTCGCCCGCGATCGACGACGTCTTTCATCAATCCGCGACCCCATCGAAGGCGCCGGCCTCACCCCTGTCGCCTGTATCGCCGCGCCGATTGGCCTTGGCAAGGGCGCGGATGCAACAGCGGCGGCGGATCATGCCGGACCGCGGGCATCGCGCCGCCCGACCCGGCGCTGCCGTTTGGGAAACCAATCGTTAACCAATCCGATGGCAGTTAACGTGTTGGTGCATCAGGCCTGCCGCCTCTCTTGATTCGCGCGGGCCTCATAAAGCAGATCGGTCATGAGCGAAGCACGGTCGCTGACGCCGCTGAGCGAGACGGACTACGAGGCGATCGAAGCCGCCGTGATGGAAACGGCTCGCGGCCGCTGGTTCATGGCGGAGTTTGCCCGCCGCAACCGCCACGCCGACACGCAGCAGATCCTCGGAGCCATCCATCGGATCGAAAGAGTCGTCGCGACCCCGGCCGCTCAGCCGATGGCCGAGTCCGACATCGCGGAGGCCACGGCGCTGATCGCCGATCTGTGCATCGATCTGGAGCGGATCAGCGGCCGGGCGGAGGATCGCGCGTCGGGCCTCGCCGCCCGCATCGAGGCGGTCGCCGGCACCATTTTGCAGGCCACCGAGAGCATCCAGGAAGTCGCCTGGAATCTCCGCGAAGCTGGCGCGGGTGAAGGCCTCTGCGACAAGCTCGACCAGCATGCCGCCGAGATCGCGACCGCGACGGCCATCGTCGACGGAACGGTGCAGCAGATCGACAAGATCGCCGACACGATCGCCATGCTGGACAGCAGCCTGCGCGCCATCTCCGGCCTGTCGTCCGCATCGGCGCCGAGCGAGCCCTTGATGGCGCCGCTTCCGCGCGTGCTCGATCTCGATGATCTCGATGCTGCCGCGCCCTATGCTGGGCGCGGCAGCATCGAGATCATCGCGATCGACGACGAGCCCGCGGCGCCCGTCGCCAGCGGGGCGGCGGCCACCGGCCTGCTCGGCAGCGAGCCCCGGATCGGCCCCGCTCTGGAACTCGACGACGACGTCGTGTTCGACGAGCCGGACGTGGCTTACGACCCGGCCTCGACGTCCGAGCCCTTGTCGCTCGGGCTTCTCGACGAGCGGCATGGCCCGTCGTCAGCGCCTGCCCCCGCGGCGCTCGCCAGCGGTTCGGAAGCAGGGCTGCGCGAGATCGACGCGATGCCGGTCTCGCGGAAGCTCGCCTATTTCGCCTGACCGGCGGGCACGAAGCTCGCCATCTTGCCCGGGTTCAGCAGGCCCTGCGGGTCGACCTCACCCTTGAAGCCAAGCTGGTCGGCATCGGCCCGCTTGTGACGGCTGCCCTCCTCCAGCGAGACGACATGGGGATTGGCGATGAAGACGCCGGACGCCTCGTGCTGGGCGATGACCGCGTTCAGCCGCTCCGGTGTCGAATAGCGCAGGATCGGCAGCGCGCTCGCGGTCACCTTTCCACCGAAGCGGATGAACTCGTGATGCGGCAGCAGTTCGTCGCCGAAAGCGGCGATCGTCTCGCGCGCGCTCTCGACCAACCGGTCATGCGGGAAGAGGCATTGCAGATAGGTGATGGAGCGGTCGCTCTTCAGCCACTGCAGCGTGGTGTGGTTCCAGGTGTACTCGTAGAGCGGCACCGTGCCCGGGCCTTCCTCAGAGGGCGCCACATAGGTCACCGCGCCGCGCCGGCCGACGATGGCCTTGAACGGGCCGAGCGAGCCCTCGGCGATCATGCAGATCAGGATGCTCTTGCCCTCCGGGCAATGGGCCTTGAGAGCGCCGAAATAGGGGGTGATCACCGACGAGATCGGGGTCACGAGCTTCTTGACGATGCCGTCCGCGAGCGCGACCTCGTAGCCCGTCTCGAAGGCGTCCATGTAGCTGTCGAAGGCGACGATGACGTCGATCCAGGGCCAGGCCGGTGCCAGCGGCATTTCCAGGGCCGTGATGATGCCGGTCGTGCCATAGGCGCGGTTGACCTTCTGGGCGGCGTCGTCGCGCAATTCGATGATGCGCGGCTCCTCCTCCACCGTGACGATGCGCGCCGCCAGGATGTTGCCAGGCTCGCGCAGGCCGCCATAGGTCACCGAGCCGACCCCGCCCGAGCCGCCCGCGACGAAACCGCCGACGGTCGCGCTGCGCTTGGTCGAGGGATGCATGCGCTGCTCGAAGCCGGTTTCGCGCAGCGCGATGTCGACATCCAGCATGCGGGCGCCGGCGGCGATGCGGGCGATGCCGGGCTTCTGCCATTCGATGCCGGTCAGGCCGGTGATGTCGAGGAGGACACCGCCCTCGAGCGGCACGGCCTGGCCGTAATTGCCGGTTCCAGCGGCGCGAACCGTCAGCGGAATGCGTCGACGCGCGCAGGCGGCCGCGATCCGCACGACCTCCGCCTCGTCTCGGGGCGTGGCGATGATATCGGCGGACTTGTCCGCCAGCTGCTGGTTCAGGATCGGCGAATACCAGAAGAAGTCGCGCGAGCGCTTCCTGACGACCTGCGCCTCGTCGATCAGCGCGATGCCGGCGAGATCCTCCTTCAGCGCGTCGATGTCGTAGCGCGAGACCCGCTCGGGCCTCGGCTGGCGTTCGGGCAGTGCGCTCATCTCAGTTCTCCCGCTTCAGGGCGCTCTCGTGCCAGCGCCGCAGCAGCATGTGCGAAATCCAGCTCGTGCAAAGGAAGATCGCGATGCCCGAAAGCGAGATCATCAGCAAGGCGGCAAAGACGCGCGGGATCTTGAGCTGGTAGCCGGCTTCGAGGATGCGATAGGCCAGCCCCGAGGCGCTGCCGCCGGTTCCGGCGACGAACTCCGCAACGACCGCGCCGATCAGCGCGAGCCCGCCTGAGATCTTCAGGCCGGCCAGAAAATAGGGCAAGGCGGCCGGCAGCTTGAGATAGCGCATCGTCTGCCAGCGGCTCGCCCCATAGAGCTGGAACAGGTTGACGAGGTTGTGGTCGGCCGAGTTCAGCCCGAGGATCGTGTTCGACAGGATCGGGAAGAAGGCGACGATCCAGGCGCAGATCAGCAGCGCAAGATTGATGTCCCCGGCCCAGATGATGATCAGTGGCGCGATCGCCACGATCGGCGTCACCTGCAGGATCACCGCATAGGGCAGGAGCGACATCTCCAGCCATTTCGACTGGGTGAACAGCACGGCCAGTGTGACGCCGACGATGACCGCCGCGGCGAGCGCCATGAAGGTGATCTTCAGCGTGATCCAGAGCGAGCCCGACAGCGTCGCCCAGTCGGACACGAGGGTCTGGCCGATCAGGAGGGGGCCGGGCAGGATATAGGCCGGGATGCCGTTCCAGCGAACCGCGAACTCCCAGAGCGCCAGCGAGAACACGCCGATCGCGATCGGCGCGAGAATGCGCGGCCAGGCGCTGGCCGGCAGGCCCAGAAGGCGCGGCTCGGTGACGAAGACCGGGCGCGCCTCGGAGTCGGTGCCGCTGCTCGCGTTCGTGCTGCCGGTCGAGACGGTCATGGGCGGTCTCCGCCGCGACATGCAGGACGCATCCCCTCCCCCCGCTTGCGGTGGGGAGGGTTAGGGTGGGGGGCAGTACCGCTCGGCACGAACCCAGACAGGTGGGCGGCCGGCTTTCCGGCCCCCCACCCCGGCCCTCCCCACCGCAAGCGGGGGGAGGGAGAAGAACAGCGATCGCTCATGAGCCGATCGCCTCCTTGAGCTTGCCCGAGACCACCCGGCAGAGATGGGCGTATTCCGGCGAGGTGCGGAAGAGGTCGTCGCGCGGATAGGGCGCGTCGACGTCGAGATCGGCCATGACGCGGCCAGGCCGCGCCGCCATCACCACGATGCGCTTCGAGAGATAGACGGATTCGAACACCGAATGGGTGACGAAGACCGCGGTGAACTTCTCCTTCCACCACAATTCGAGCAGGTCGTCGTTGAGGCGGTGGCGGGTGATCTCATCAAGGGCGGCGAAGGGCTCATCCATGAGCAGGATCTTCGGCCGCAGCACCAGCCCGCGCGCGATCGAGACGCGCATCTTCATGCCGCCGGAGAGTTCGCGGGGATAGGATTTCTCGAAACCGGAGAGGCCGACCAGCGCCAGCATCGCCGCCGCCCGCTCGCGCGCCTCGCTGGTGCGCACGCCCTTCAGGGTGAGCGGCATCATGACGTTGGCGAGCGCCGTCGCCCAGGGCATCAGCGTCGGATCCTGGAAGACGAAGCCAAGGTCGCGCTGCGGCTCGCCCGATGCGTCATGGACCGTGGTCGGCCACTCGATCGTGCCGCTCGAGGGCGCGCCGAGGCCCGCGATCATCCGCAGCAGCGTCGACTTTCCGCAACCGGAGGGGCCGAGCAGGCTGACGAACTCGCCCTCCCCCAGGCTCAGATTGACGTCGCGCACGGCGAGCGTGCCGTTGCCGAACTGCTTGGAGACATGGCGAACGCAGACCAGGGGCTTGCGACCCTCCGGGCGAACGGCATGGGGATTGCTCAGAGAGGCCGTGTCCAAAGCCTGATGATCCGTTGATTGTCGCCCTCCGTCGTCATTCCGGGGCAAGCCACAGGCTTGAACCCGGAACCCACGACGGGGCGAGCGCTGGCGACCTGGTGGGAAGTCGCACCCGGTCGTGGGTTCCGGGTTCAGCGCTGCGCGCCGCCCCGGAATGACAAGGCTTACGCCTTGCCGACGCCCTTGTTGATGAACTCCAGGCTGTAGGCCTTTTTCAGGTCGATGCCGGCAGGGAAGACGCCCGCTTCCGTCATCGTCTTGTAGAAGCTCGCCCAGCGTGCGTCCGTCATGGCTCCGATGCCGAGCGTCAGCGCGTCGCCCGAGAGCACGATTCCCTTCTCGTTCATCACCTTGACCGCGTAGTTGATCTTCTCCTGATCCATGTCGGGGTTGTCCTTCAGGATCTGCGCATTGGCGGCGGCGACGTCCTGCCCCTTCATATAGGCGGCCCAGCCTTCGAGCGAGGCGGTGACGAAGCGCTGGACCAGGTCCTTCTTCTCGTCGACCATCTTGCGGGAGATGTTGATCGTCGTGTTGTAGTTCTCGAAGCCGGCATCGGCGATGAGATGCACCACCGGCGTGACACCGCCCTGCTTCTGGATGGCGAAGGGCTCGGACGACAGGAAGCCCTGCTGCGAGATCGTCTTGTCGGCCAGGAAGGGCGCCATGTTGAAGGTGTAGGGCCGAATCTGCTCGTCGGTGTAGCCGAACTTCGCCTTGAGGAACGGCCAGTAGCTGGTGCGGCCGGCGGCGCCGACCAGGATCGGCTTGCCCTTCAGCGCGGCGAGCGAGTCGTTGCCGACGCCCGGATGCGAGATGATGACCTGCGGGTCCTTCTGGAAGATCGAGGCGATGCAGAGGAAGGGAATGTTCTCCTGCGCATAGCGGATGGCCTCGAAGGAGTTCGACATGATCATGTCGACGCGGCCGCCGAGCAGAAGCTGCGAGGGGTTCTGCTGCGGGCCGCCGGGGCGGATCTCGGCGTCGATGCCGTACTTCTTGTAGATGCCGTTGGCGGCAGCGAGGTAGAAGCCGCCATGCTCCGCCTGGGCGCGCCAGTTGGTCTGGTAGGACACCTTGTCGAGCGTCTGTGCGCTCACCCGCGCTCCGGGCACGGCGACCAGCGCCGACCCACCGATCAGGCCGAGCGCACCACGGCGCGTCAGGCGGTACTTCGTCATCGTCATCCCTGTGACCTCCCCTGATAATCCCCGGCTGAACGCCTTGGCTGCGCGCCAGCAAACTGTATGCCATGGCAGGGCTTCGGCAGGAACCGCGACACTGCGTCATGGCGCCGCCGGAGGCCATTGCCCACAGGTGATCGCGCCTGCCTTTTCCGCGCGGGCGGGCTAGACTGTGCGGGTCACGCGAATGGAGACGACAAGACGATGGGCGCGCGCTTCTGGGGCGATCTGAAGACCACCGATTTCGCCCGGCTTTCGGCGGAGGGCACCGTTGCGGTGCTGCCGCTGGCGGCGATCGAGCAGCATGGGCCGCATCTGCCGGTGTCTGTCGACACCACGATCATGAACGCGATGCTCGCGGAAGCGATGCCGCTGGTGCCGGCCGGACTCGACGTGCTCGTGCTGCCGACGCTGGCGATCTGCAAGTCGAACGAGCACCTGCATTCGCCGGGCACGCTGACGCTGTCTTGGGAGAGCGCGACGCAGAGCTGGATCGAAATCGGCGAGAGCGTCCGGCGCGCGGGCCTGCGCAAGCTGGTGATCCTGACCTCGCATGGCGGCAACATCGACCCGATGAAGGTGGTGGCGCGGGAGCTGCGCGTGCGCCACGGCATGCTCGCGGTGACGACCGCCTGGCGCGCCTTCGGCCTGCCGCCGGGCCTCTTCGCCGAACTCGACGCCAACCACGGCATCCATGCCGGCGACATCGAGACCTCGCTGATGCTGCATTTCCGGCCGGACCTCGTCGATATGGGCCAGGCCGCCGCCTTCAACCCGCTGACAGTCGAGATGGCAGCCGAGGGCTACAGTTGGCTGCGGCCGACCGGCCTGCACGCGATGGCCTGGATGGCGCAGGACGTCCACCCTTCCGGCGCCGCGGGCGACGCCTCGCTCGCTACAGTCGAGAAAGGCAAGGCGACGGCCGCCTTCCAGGCGAAAGGCTTCGTCGAGCTGCTGGCGGATGTGGCGCGGTTTCCGCTGCAGCGGCTGCACATGGGGGCCGGCTAGCCCCCAAGAACGCGCCTGTGGCCGCTGCAGGCCGGGCCCGTATCAAGCGACCTTCTGCGCTCGCTCGACGGTGTCGGGAGCGTGGTCGATGACCTTGAGCAGCGCCCGGGCCGTCCTATCCAGGCTGCGGCGTCCCTGCTCCCAATCGCGCAGGGTCGCCGGGCTCAGGCCGAACTTGCGGGCAAAGGCCTCCTGGGAGAGGCCCAGCTTCTTGCGAATGGCAGCAACATCGACAGTCTCGACGGTGATTGTCTTGGCGGGCTCCTTGTCGCCTCGCGCGATCGCCACCGCTTCGGTCGCGCTCGCGACCAGGTCCTGTCCGAATGTCGGCATCTCAACGATCTCCTGACTTGGTCGCCTGCCGGTAGGCATCGGCGATTTTCGGCAGTGTCCGGGCAAGGTCATTGCGCTCGGCCTGGGTCAGATTGGCCCGCTTGCCCTTATCGATCAGCGCCAGAAGGAAGATCGGAACGTCGTCGCCGCCGAAGTAGTGAATCGTGCGGTAGCCGCCGCTCTTTCCTTCACCCCGGCCGGCATGGCGCAGCTTTCGTGCGCCGCCGGTCCCGACCATCAGGTCACCCCCGAGAGGATTGCTGGCAATCGCGACCGCGATGTCCTGAATCTCGTCGTCGACCAGACCAGCCGCCTTGGCCTGCCGTTCGAAAACCGAGGTCAGCAGCACAGTATGCATCAGCGCAGACTACGGCAATGCCGTATCTTCCCGCAAGGAAAATCGCAGAGGTCGGATTGCCCTACGACCCCGGCTTGCCCTTGGGCGCATAGATGTTCTTGTACTGCTCGCGCAGCAGGTTCTTCTGGACCTTGCCCATCGTGTTGCGTGGCAGGTCATCGACGATGAAGACCTGCTTGGGCAGCTTGAACTTGGCGAGGCGCTGTTCGAGCGTCTGCGCGATCGAGGCGGCGGTGATGGCCGCGCCGGGCTTGACCACCACGACGGCGGTGACGCCCTCGCCGAAATCGCGATGCGGGCAGCCGATCACGGCGCTCTCGATCACGCCCGGCATCTCGTCGATCTCGGTCTCGACCTCCTTGGGATAGACGTTGTAGCCGCCGGTGATGATGAGGTCCTTGCCGCGTCCGACGATGTGGACGTAGCCGGCTGCGTCGATCTTGCCGAGATCGCCGGTGATGAAGAAGCCGTCCGGCTTGAACTCGGCCGCGGTCTTCTCGGGGTTGCGCCAGTAGCCCTTGAAGACATTGGGCCCCTTGACCTCGATCATGCCGATCTCGTCAGCGGCCAGTCCCCTGCCCGTCTCGGGGTCGACGACGCGGGCCGCCACACCCGGCAGCGGGAAGCCTACCGTGCCCGCCACCCGCTCGCCCTCATAGGGGTTGGAGGTGTTCATGTTGGTCTCGGTCATGCCGTAGCGTTCGAGGATCGCGTGGCCGGTCCGCTCGCGCCATTCGCGATGCGTCTCGGCCAGCAGCGGCGCCGAGCCGGAGACGAAGAGGCGCATGTGCTTGGTCGCCTCCGTCGTCAGGCGGGCATCCTGCAGCAGCCGGACATAGAAGGTCGGCACGCCCATCAGGCAGGTCGCCTGTGGCAGGTATTTGAAGACCTGGTCGGGATCGAATTTCGGCAGCAGGATCATCGAGGCGCCGGAGAACAGCACGCAGTTGGTCGCGACGAAGAGGCCGTGCGTGTGGAAAATCGGCAACGCGTGGAGCAGCACGTCGTCCTTGGTGAAGCGCCAGTAATCGACCAGCGCCAGCGCGTTGGAGGCGAGGTTGTCGTGGCTGAGCATCGCACCCTTGGAGCGCCCCGTCGTGCCGGAGGTGTAGAGGATCGCGGCCAGGTCATCGGGCCCGCGCGCGATGTCGGCGAACGCGGTCGAGGCGGCGAGCGCCTTGTCGGAGAGCGTGCCGGCGGAGACGTCCGGCGAGCGCCAGACGCCGAGCGTCTCGAGCTTCGCGCCGGCCTTGTCGGCATAAGGCTTCAGGGCCTGCGCCTTCGCCGGATCGCAGACGAAGACGGCGGGCTGCGCGTCGCCGAGGAAGTATTCGATCTCGGCGGGGGTATAGGCCGTGTTGAGCGGCAGGAAGATCGCGCCCGCGCGCACCGCGCCGAGATAGAGCATCAGCGCCTCGACGCTCTTCTCGACCTGGACAGCCACCCGGTCACCCGGCTGAACGCCCAGCGCGACGAGAGCGTTGGCGAAGCGGCTGGAGACATCGACCATGTCGGCATAGGCATAGCGCCGGCCGTCATCGAGGAGGGCGAAGGGAGCATCCGGCGCCGGCATCCGAGACCTGACCAGGTCGAACAGGTGGTTGCCCATGATCAGGGTCCTTTCAGGCATAGCCGTCGCATTGCGCGACCCCTTGGGACGGGGCCGTTCTCCCATTGGCGTCACGTGCGCCGCGGGTCAACTCGTGGCCGGCCGCAACAGCTTGCGCACGGCTGCCGAGGCGACGACCGTGTTGCGGGTGGCGAAGGCCTCGTGATTGGTCTCGATGTCATCGAGCTGGTAGCGGTAGTTGACCATCACGCCATGCGACTCGCGCAGGCCCCGTGCCGACAGGTTGCCGCCGACATTGATGCGCTCCAGCCGCGCGCCGTTGCCGAGATGGAAACGGGCGACCGGGTCGATCACGCGCCCCGAGGCCGTGCGCGCCCGCAGCATGTAATGCGCCATCATCTGGCCGAGCAGCTTGTCGCGGCGCAGCCGGGTCGCCTCGTCGAGGGAGATCGTCTCGCCGGCCGGGCGGGCAAGCTCCGAGCGCTCCTCGTTGGTCAGGCCGAGATCGCCGGACTCGGCGACGAGGCCTTCGAGCCAGCGCGCGAAACCCGGCACCGGCGACAGCGTGACGAAGGTCTCGAGCCCCGGCAGCTCGCGCTTCAGATCCTCGGCGACCTGCTTGATCAGAAAATTGCCGAAGGAGATCCCGCGCAGGCCCTCCTGGCAGTTGGAGATCGAGTAGAACACCGCCGTCGTCGCCTCGGCGGCGGGCAGCACCTCGCGCTTGCCGCTCAGCACCTCGCCGATGCCGCGCGGGATCGCGCGGGTCAGCGCCACTTCGACGAAGATCAGCGGCTCGTCGACGAGTTGCGGATGGAAAAAGGCGAAGCAGCGGCGGTCCGCCGGCTCGAGCCGGCGGCGCAGATCGTCCCAGCCCTGGATCTCGTGGACGGCCTCGTAGCGGATGATCTTCTCGAGCACATTCGCGGGCGAGCGCCAGTCGATGCGGCGCAGCACCAGGAAACCGCGGTTGAACCAGGAGCCGAAGAGATGCCGGAAATCGGCATCGACGGTCAGCAGGTCGCGGTCGCTCTCCATCGCCTCGAACAAGGCCTCGCGCATCCGCACCAGCACATGGGTGCCGCCGGGGGCCAGGTTGAGGCGCCGCAGCAGCTCCTGCCGACGAGGTTCGGAGGCGAGGTGAAGCGCCGAGATCGTGGCCGCGCCGGGCTCGTTGCGATAGGCTTCGATCGCCCGGTCGAGCCGCTCGTGATCGGGCCCGAACCGCTCCTGCAGCATGGCGAAGAAGGCGCGCCGGCCAGGCTTGTCGAGCCGTTCCCAGGCTTCCAGAACGCCCTGCGCCAGCGCCATGCCCGAGGCCTCGCCACGGCCCGAGAGCAGATCCTCGCAAAGCCGGTCGATCGGCCGGTTGCGCTGCGCCATGAAGCGCTCGAAGCCGATCAGCGCCCGGCCGCGATCAGCCACATTGGTCAGCAATTCGCCGAGAAACGCCATGTCGCTGCGGACCTCCGGGGCCCATCATGCCCTGCCGGGCGGCGCGTGCAAGCCCGCCCTCGCCTGCTCAGTCTCAGCGCAGCAGGGCCCAGGCCTTCAGGAAGAAGTCAGGCGCTCCGAAATTGCCGGATTTGAGCGCGATCACCATGTCGCGGCCCTGCGCCACGCGGGTCCAGGGCACGCCCGGATCGATCTCCGGGCCGATTTCGAGCAGGCCGATGCCGAGCCCCTGGACGACCGCACCCGACGTCTCTCCGCCCGCGACGAGCAGGCGCGAGACGCCGCCTTCGGCCAGCAAGGCCGCCGTCTTCGCGAAGGCGTTCTCCACGGTCTCGCCGGCCCGCTCACGCCCGAGCTTGTCCTGGATCGCGGCGACCTCCGCCGGATCGTCGCTGGAATAGAGCAGGAAGGGTGTGTCAGCGGCCTGCGCCAGCGCCCAGTCGGCGAGCTTTGAGGCATCCTGCGCACCCGAGACGAGCGCCATCGGATCGACCTTGAGGGTTGGATAGCCGGCCTCGATCGCCTTGCGGATCTGGCCGCGCGTCGCCGTCGAGCAACTGCCGGAGATGATGCCGGCGCGGCCCCGGGGTGCTGCGAGGCTCGCGGCGATCTCGCGCTCCGGCAGCAGGCCGGCGCGGCGGAAATTCTGCGGCAGGCCCATCGCGATGCCGGAGCCGCCGGTGAGGAGCTTGTGATCGGCGACGGCCTCGCCCAGCACCATCAGATCGGCATTGGTGAGCGCGTCGGTCACGACATAGCGCACGCCCTGGTCGGTCAGGGCAGCGAAGCGGGTCTTCACTGCGGCAGCCCCGGCCAGGACGGTGACGTAATCGACCAGCCCGACGGCAGCGGTCGTCTGCGCGCCCATCAGGCGGATCAGGCTCGAATCCCGCATCGGCGTCAGCGGATGGTCCTTCATCGAGCTTTCGTGAAGCGGCACCGCGCCGACGAAGAGATAGCCTTGGTAGATCGAGCGGCCATTGGCCGGAAAGGCGGGACAGACGATGGCAAGACCGGCGCCGAGCCGCTGCGCCAGCGCATCGGCGACGGGGCCGATATTGCCCTGCTCCGTCGAGTCAAAGGTCGAGCAGTATTTGAACAGGATCTGCCGTGCGCCCGCAGCCAGCAGCGCCTCGCAGGCGGCCAGCGAATCGGCGACGGCCTCGGCGACGGGGTTGGTGCGCGACTTCAGCGCGACGACGACGGCGTCCGCCTCGGGCAGCGCCTGGCCAGGGCGGGGGACGCCGATCGTCTGGACCGTGCGCATGCCGCTGCGGTTCAGCATCAGCGCCACATCCGTCGCGCCCGTCATGTCGTCGGCGATCACACCCAGCAGCATTGTCGTTCCTCCGTCGGTCTCGTGCCGGCTCCGTCTGCGTCGCTTTGTAGCCGCCCGCTTGCGTCAAGGCGATCCGGCGCGGCGCATGAGGCCCACGGCCGCATCAGCCGAAGCTGGCCGCCGAATTGCATGCAAGCGGCCTCCGTAACGGCATGCAGTCGGGAGGCGAAGGCTGCAGTGCGGCATCGACGCCGCTGCGATTTTGCATCAGTCTGGTACCACCCGGAACGATCTTCGGCGATCATGACCGCAAACGACAACAGGGGACATCCGATGAAGTTTCTCACCGCCCTGGCCTGCGCCACCGCGCTGACCTTTGCCGCCCTGCCCGCCGTCGCGCAGGCGCCCTCGACCCTGCGCATCGGCCTGCAGGAAGATCCCGACGTGCTCGACCCTCACAAGGCGCGCACCTTCGTCGGCCGGATCGTCTTCAAGGGGCTCTGCGACAAGCTGCTCGACATCACGCCCGATCTGAAGATCGTGCCGCGGCTGGCGACGGAGTGGTCGTTCTCGGCCGACGGGCTGACGCTGACGATGAAGCTGCGCAGCGACGCCAAATTCCATGACGGCGAGGCTTTCAACGCCGAGGCCGCCAAGGCCAGTCTCGAACGCGCCCGCACCCTGCCCGACTCGCTGCGCAAGTCCGAGCTGGCTTCGGTCGACAGCATCACCGTCGTCGACCCCACCACGATCGCGCTCAAGCTGAAGCGGCCCGACGCGACGCTGCTCGCGCAGCTCACCGACCGTGCCGGCATGATGCTGGCGCCCAAGAGCCTCACTGGCGATGTCGGATCGAAGCCCGTCTGCTCCGGCCCCTACAAGTTCGTCGAGCGCGTCCAGAACGACCGCATCGTGCTGGAGCGCTTCAAGGAGCATTGGGAAGCGCAGAACTATCATTTCGACCGCGTGATCTACCGCGCGATTCCCGACACCACGGTGCGGCTGGCCAATCTGCGCTCGGGCGAACTCGACATGCTGGAGCGGCTGGCGCCCACCGACGTGAAGTCGGCGCAGGGCGACAAGGCCCTCAAGGTCACCAGCGTCGCCAATCTCGGCTATCAGGGCATCACCATCAACACCGCCCATGGCGACGCCGCCAAGCAGCCAATGGGCATGGACAAGCGGGTGCGCCAAGCACTCTCGCTCTCGATCGACCGCAAGGTGCTGAGCCAAGTCGTGTTCGAGGGGCTCTATGAGCCGATCGTGCAGCCCTTCAATCCGGGCAACCCCTATGTCAGCGCCGATTTCCCGGTGCCGGCGCGCGACGTCGCCAAGGCGAAGGCGCTGCTCAAGGATGCGGGGCTGACCAAGGTCTCGGTCGAACTCTTCGTCACCAACAACCCGGTCGACGCCCAGCTCGGCCAGGTGATCCAGGCCATGGCCGCCGAAGCCGGCATCGACATCCAGATCCGCTCGACGGAATTCGCCAGCCAGCTGCGTGATCAGCAGCAGGGCAAGTTCCAGATGAGCCGCATCGGCTGGTCGGGCCGGATCGATCCGGACGGCAACCTGCACCAGTTCGTCACCACCAAGGGCAATCAGAACGACGGGCGCTATTCCAACGCCGAGGTCGACCGGCTGCTCGACGAAGCCCGCACGATCTATGACGTCGCCGAGCGCAAGAAGCGCTACGACGCCGCGCAGAAGTTCCTGCAGGACGAGTTGCCGATCGTCTATCTCTACAACCAGACGGTCTTTTTCGCGATGCGTGCCAATATGAGCGGCTTCGTGATCAGCCCCGACGGCATGATCCGGCTGGCGGGGATCAAGCTCTCTTGAGGAACTGGTCTTTCGGGAACGCAGACCTGTCCCCTTCCCCCCGCTTGCGGTGGGGAAGGGATGGGGGGGCGCAAAGCCTGAGCCCGGTCCTTGATCGGCTCGCCGGGCGGCACTGCCCCCCACCCCGGCCCTCCCCACCGCGAGCGGGGGGAGGGGGAAGCCCATGCTCGCGCTGATCGGCCGCCGCGTCCTGATCGCGATCCCGACGCTGTTCCTGGTGTCGCTGTTCGTGTTCGCCCTGCAGCGCGCGCTGCCGGGCGATCCGTTCCTCGTGATCGCCGGGGAGGAGCGCGATCCGGAGGTGATCGCGCGGTTGCGCGCGATCTACCGCATGGACGATCCCGTCATCGTCCAGTTCTTCGCCTGGCTCGGCCAGGTGGTGCAGGGTGATTTCGGCCGCTCGCTGCGCACGGGCGAGCCCGTGCTCGGGCTGATCCTGCAGAAGCTGCCGGTGACGCTGCAGCTCGCCCTTGCCTCGATCCTCGTCGCCATTGCCATCGGCATACCCGCCGGCGTGCTCGCGGCGCGGCGCAAGGACACGGTTGTCGACTACTCGACCAGCGCGCTGGCGCTGTCGGGGCTGTCGATCCCGAATTTCTGGCTCGGGATCATGCTGATCCTGGTCGTGTCGGTGGAGCTGCGATGGCTGCCGGCTTCCGGCTACGAGCCCTTTTTCAGCGATCCCATCGGCGCGATCGAGCGCCTGATCATGCCGGCCTTCGTGCTCGGCTCGGGCCTTGCCGCGTTTTTGATGCGGCACACGCGCTCGGCGATGCTCGAGGTGCTGCGCTCCGACTATGTGCGCACCGCCCGCGCCAAGGGGCTGGACGAGGACGCGGTCGTCAACCGGCATGCCCTTCGCAACGCGCTGGTGCCGATCATCACGCTGACGACGATCCTGTTCGGCGAATTGCTGGCGGGCGCAGTCCTGACCGAGCAGGTCTTCACCATTCCCGGCTTCGGCAAGCTCATCGTCGATGCGGTGTTCAACCGCGACTACGGCGTCGTGCAGGGCGTGGTGCTGTGTACGGCGATCGGCTTCATCCTGATGAACCTGCTCGCCGACGTGCTCTACATCCTGGTCAACCCGCGGCTGAGGGCGCAGTGATGACGACCGCAGCCAGCGACACCCTCGCGACGCCCCCCGAACTCGCCTTGCGACCACGGCCCGGCGTGCTGGTTCGCCTCTGCCGCAATCGCTCCGCGCTGATCGGCGGCGCGATCGTGCTCGCCTTCGTGCTGATGGCCGTGCTGGCGCCGCTGCTGCCGCTGGCCGATCCGCTGAAGTCGAACTTCCTCGCCATCCGCAAGCCGCCGTCCGAGCTCTACTGGTTCGGGACGGACGAGCTCGGGCGCGACCAGGTCTCGCGGCTGTTCTTCGGCGCCCAGGCCTCACTGCTGGCGGGCATCGTCTCGGTCGTGATCGCCCTCGCCATCGGCATCCCCTTCGGGCTGCTGGCGGGCTGGTATGGCGGCTGGATCGACGCCGCGATCTCGCGCGTCACCGAGGCGATGCTGGCTTGCCCCTTCCTGATCCTGGCGATCGCGTTTGCGGCCGTGCTCGGGCCCTCGCTGACCAATGCGATGATCGCGATCGGCCTCTCAGCCGTGCCGGTCTTCGTGCGGCTGGTGCGGGCCCAGGTGATGAGCGTCAAGGCGGAGGATTTCGTCGAAGGCGCCCGGGCCGTCGGGGCCCGCGACCTGCGCATCGTGCTGCGCCACATCCTGCCCAATATCCTCTCGCCGATCGTGGTGCAGTCGACGCTGTTCATGGCGCAGGCGATCATCCTGGAGGCGGCCCTGTCCTTCCTCGGGCTCGGCCAGCAGCCCCCTGCCCCGTCCTGGGGCCAGATGCTGAACGTCGCCAAGAATTTCATGGAGCAGGCGCCGTGGATGTCGGTGGCGCCGGGCGTCTGCATCTTCCTCGCCGTGCTCGGATTCAACCTGCTCGGCGATGGCTTACGCGACGTGCTCGATCCCAAAGAAAACTGAGCCTAAGGACCACCCATGTTCACGACCCGGCCTGAAATCCTCGGCACCTTCGGTGTCTGCACCTCGACGCATTGGCTCGCGACCGCGACCGGCATGGCGATGCTGGAGAAGGGCGGCAACGCCTTCGACGCCTGCGCGGCGGCCGCCTTCGTGCTGCAGGTCGTCGAGCCACATCTGGTCGGCCCCGGCGGTGAGATGCCGGCGGTGTTCTATTCGGCCAAGACGAAGAAGGTCGAGGTGATCTGCGGCCAGGGCACGGCGCCGGAGGCCGCCACCATCGAGGCCTTCAAGGCGCTGGGGCTCGATCTCGTGCCCGGTTCGGGTCTGCTCGCCGCCGTCGTGCCCGGCGCCTTCGGCGGCTGGATGACGCTGCTGCGCGACCATAGCCTCTTGCCGTTGCGTGAGGTTCTGGAGCCGGCGATCGGCTATTTCGAGAACGGCCACCCGATGCTGCCGCGCGTCTCGGACACCATCGCCGGGCTGACCGACCTGTTCACCAACGAATGGCCGACCTCGGGCGAGGTCTATCTGCCCGGCGGTCAGGTGCCGCAGGCCAAGGCTCTCTTCCGCAACAAGGCCGCGGCCGAGACCTACAAGCGCATCCTGAGCGAGGCCGAGGCCGCCGGCGGCAGCCGCGAAAAGCAGATTCAGGCCGCCTACGACGCCTGGTACAAGGGCTTCGTCGCCGAGGCGATCGACTCCTTCTGCCGGACGACGGAGGCGATCGACTCCTCCGGACGCCGCCACAAGGGCCTGCTCACCGCCAACGACATGGCGCGCTGGCAGCCGACCTACGAGACGCCCGCCAGCGTGACCTATCACGGCTGGGAGGTCTTCAAGATCGGCCCCTGGGGCCAGGGCCCGGTCTTCCTGCAGACGCTGAAGATCCTCGAGGGCATCGACATCGCCGGGATGGGCCCCGACAGCGCCGCCTTCGTGCACCATGTCGCCGAGGCGATGAAGCTCGCCTTCGCCGACCGCGAGGCCTATTACGGCGATCCCGATTTCGTGCAGGTGCCGCTGGCGACGCTGCTCTCGGAGGACTATGCCCGCGGCCGCCGCAACCTGATCACGGACACCGCCTCGCAGGAGTTGCGGCCGGGCCTGATCGCCGGCTTCGAGGCGCAGGTCGCGCAGGCTTTGGCCGGGGTGCGCTATGCCGGGCAGGCCGGCAAGAGCGACGCCACCGTCGGCGAGCCGACCACGGCGGCGATGGTGGCGGCCGGGCGGCGCGGCGACACGGTGCATATCGACGTCATCGACAAATGGGGCAACATGATCGCCGCCACCCCCTCGGGCGGCTGGTTCCAGTCCTCCCCGGTGATCCCGGCGCTCGGCTTCCCGCTCAATGCCCGCGCCCAGGCCTTCTTCCTCGAGGAGGGGCTGCCCTCGGCGCTGGCGCCGTTCAAGCGGCCGCGCACGACGCTGACGCCCTCGCTCGCCTTCGAGAACGGCGAGCCGCGCCTCGTCTTCGGCACGCCGGGCGGCGACCAACAGGAGCAGTGGCAGCTCGGCCTGTTCCTGCGCCGCGTGCATCACGGCCTCAACCTGCAGGAGGCGATCGACCTGCCGCTGTTCCACACCCAGCATTTCCCTTCGACCTTCTATCCGCGCGAGGCCAAGCTCGGCCATCTGGCGGTCGAGGAGAGCATCGGCGAGAGCGTGCTCGCCGACCTGGTCCGCCGCGGCCACCAGCTGGAGCGGGCGCCGGCCTGGACGATCGGCCGCCTCACCGCCGCCGAAAAGAGCGCCGACGGTCTCTTGCGCGCGGCGGCGACGCCGCGTCTGATGCAGGCCTACGCGGCCGGCCGGTGAGGAGACCCGCATGACCTGGTCCATCGTCGCACGCGACGCCGCCACCGGCGCCTATGGTGTCGCCGTCTCGACCTGCGCCTTCGCCGTCGGCTCGCGCGTGCCCTATGGCGGCGGCCGCATCGGGGCGATCGCGACGCAGGCCTTCGTCAACCCGCTCTACGGGGTCGATGGCATGCGCCTGCTCCAGGAGGGCCGCTCGGCGGTCGAGATCATCGCGACGCTGACCGCGGCCGATGAAGGCCGCGCCCACCGCCAGCTCCATGTGATCGACCGCGAGGGCAAGATCGCCGCCTTCACCGGTGCCTCCTGCATCGACTGGTGCGGCGCGGTCGATGGGCCGCAGGTCTCCGTCGCCGGCAACATGCTGAGCGGGCCGGAGGTGATCCAGCAGACGTTGAAGGCCTATATCGCGGCCTCCGCACTGGACTTCGACGAGCGGCTGCTGACCGCGCTCGAAGCCGGCGAGAAGGCGGGCGGCGACAAGCGCGGGCGGCAGTCGGCCGCCATCCGGATCTGGTCGGGCGAACCGATTCCGAGCTTCGACATCCGTGTCGACGACCATGTCGATCCGCTGGCCGAGTTGCGCCGGCTCTGGCGCGTCGCGCATCAGCGCTATGTCCCCTTCCAGCAGGCTTCGCCCTCGCGTTCGCGCCCGGCCGGCGTGACCGACCGCACCGAACTCGACCGCCTCTGCAGCGACTATGCGGCGGCCTGGAACGCACGCCATCCGGAGTAGCTATTCCCGAGGGAACTTCTGTCCGGCCGTGGGAGGGGCTAAGCTTCCCCTGGGTTCGCCCCAGCGGACGAAGCGAGGACGCCGCCATGGCCACTGACAGCGATGCGCTCGAACGCCGGATCGCCAGGCTGGAGAGCCAGCTCGCGGCTCTGACGGCGATGATCTCGGCCACACCCGGCGGCGCGCTGGCGATCACCGCGCCCGGCGGCGTCAGCATCACCGCCGGCGGCGCCCTGACGCTCACCGCCGGGAGCGCTTTCGCCCTCTCGGCCGGCAGCATCTTCTCCGTCAGCGCCGGGACGCGGATCAAGCTGGCCGGCGGTCAGGAGATCATGCTCGACAGCCGGCAGTGCCACGTCCAGGCGGCGGTCGATCTCAGCCTCTCCAGCGCCCAGTCGATGTCGGTCGAGGCCGGGAAAGACCTGATGATCGCGACCGGCAAGAGGTTCTCGGTGACGGCCGCCGACGATGCGACGGTGAAGAGCGGCAGCGCCCAGATCGAACTCAAGAAGGATGGGTCCATCACGCTGCGGGGGCGCGATATCACCACCAACGCGTCGGGCCGTGTCACCGTCAAATCAAGCGCCAACACCGTCATCAAGGGCAGCAAGATCGGCCAGAACTGAGGTCGCGGGAATGTCTGGCATGCGGGAGAGGCCTGCGCCTCCCCCGTTCCGTCGGTTCAGACCAGCTTGCCCCGGGCCGCCACCGGCAATTCGCCCACCAGTTGGCCGCCACGCACCGTCACCAGACGGTCGACCATGTTGACGACGACGCAGACATGGTTGGGTACCACCCGCACGACCTCACCGACCTTCGGCCGGTCGTTGCTGGCGGCCAGATCGAGGAAGCCGTGCTCCTCGGCGAATTTCGCGATGCGGGCCGCCGGGTATTCGAGGACATGGCCATGGCCGTCGAGCCCGCCGGAATCACTCGTCAACGTCTTGGAGCCTGAATCGAGAATGCCGCGCTCGGGGCCGGCCCGGCTGACCACCGTGGCGTAGACGGTCAGCGCGCAGTCCTCCAGGCTCGCCACCCCGGCCGCGACCTGCATGCGGTCGTTGAAGATCGAGGTGCCGGCGCGGTGCTCGGTCGCGCCCTTGAGCTCGCCGATATGGGGGATGTTGGGCGAGCCGCCGGTGGACACGATCGACGCCTCCAGCCCCGCCTCGCGCAGACCCGCATTGGCGGTGTCGAGGAACACTTGCGTGCGCAGCCAGCCATCCTCGGGCGGATACATCAGGAACCCGACGAAGCGCAGGCCCTTGGAGCCGGCGATCCGCTTTGCCAGTTCGACTGCCTCGGCGGGCGTCTCGACGCCGGCGCGCTGGCGGCCGGTGTCGCATTCGATGACGACCTCGAGGTCGCGCCCGGCGATCTCCGCCGCCTGGGGCAGACCGGCGATGGTCACGGGGTTGTCGGCGGCCACGATCATCCGGACCCGGCGCTGGAGATGGCCGAGACGGCCGAGCTTCTGCTCGCCGAGGATGTTGTAGCTGATCAGGATGTCGTCGATGCCGCCATCGGCCATCACCTCGGCCTCGCCGAGCTTCTGGCAGGTGATGCCGCGCGCGCCGGCCTCGATCTGGAGGCGGGCGAGCTCGGGCGATTTATGGGTCTTGATATGCGGGCGGTTGGCGACGCCCTTGGCATCGCAGACGGCCTGAAGGCGCGCGATGTTGGCCTCGACCTTGTCGAGATCGATCACCACCGCCGGCGTGCCGTGGATGCGGGCGATCTCGGCCTTCAGGCCTTCATGGTCGGCCGCCATTACGGCAGGACCTTGATGATGACTTCAATCTCGACCGGCATGTTGCCCGGCAGGGACCCCATGCCGACGGCCGAGCGGGCATGGCGCCCGTTCTCGCCGAGCACGGCGACGAGCAGGTCCGAGCAGCCATTGATGACCTTGGGCTGGTCGCCATAGTCCGGCACGGCGTTGACCATGCCGAGCAGCTTGATGACCTCGACCTTGTCGAGCGAACCGGCCGCCTCCTTCATCGCCGCGAGCAGCCCGAGTCCGGTGTTCTTCGCGAAATCATAGGCCTGTTCGGTGGTGAATTCCTTGCCGACCTTGCCGTTGGGGATCGAGCCGTCGGGATTGCGCGGCCCCTGCCCCGAGAGGAAGACGAGATCGCCGGCCTTCTTGAAGCGTACGTAATTGGCCATCGGCGCCACCATCGCGGGCAGCTCCAGGCCCAGATCCTTCAGTTTCTGCTCGGCGCTCATGGTGTCGTTCGTCCCTCTGCGGTCGTTTCGTCTTCTGGATGGAGCGCGCGCTCCATATAGCGGGCGGCATCGTCATAGCTGGCGAGCTTCTCCGCAAGGGCAGGCTCATGCACCGCGCGAAAGCCCTGCCGCCGCCAGAAGCCGGACGAGCCGTCGATGGCGACGAGTGCGAGGCGAGGCAGGTCGGCACGGGCCGCGATCTCCGCCAGCCTCGCGGCGACGACGCCCCCGGCCCCGCTGCCGCGTGCCTGCGGCAGGAGAGCGAGATCGTGGATGTAGAGGCAGCCGGCCTGCGACGGCAGTTCGCACAGCAGGCTGTTCAGGGCCGGCGGCGCGGCGCGCTGCCAGGGATGGCTCACGACATAGCCGATCGGGCCGCCCGGGCCGTCGAGCACGAGGCAGCCTTGGGCAAACAGTCGCAGTCGCTCGGCGAAGACGGCCTCGTCTTCCGGGTAGCCGGGATGCACCACGCCTGCGACCGCCAGCACGGCCGGCAGGTCGCTTGCGGTCATCGGACGCCAAAGCGAGCTCTGCAACAAGCGATCCCTTCGTCATTCCGGTGCGAGGCGCAGGCTCGAACCCGGAACCCACGACCGGGCGCAACGCGTCGCAGAAGCGACTTCCGTCGCTGACCAAGTCGTGGATTCCGGGTTCTTCGCTGGCGCGAAGCCCCGGAATGACACGATGGAGCTGGATCAGCCCGCGACCTTCCTGAACCTGTTCGTCCGCTTCGGATGCCACCAGGCGCCCTTGAGCACGACGCCCTCGGAGAGGATCTTGCGGTCGCCGGTCATGTGCTCGCCGGTGACGTCGGCATAGTCGAACTTGCCTTCCTTCACCGTCAGGATCGTCGCGTCGCCGAGCGAGCCGACCTTGAGCGAACCGTACTCCGGGCGCTTCAGCGCCATGGCCGCGTTCACGGTCGAGGCGGCGATGACGTCGTTCAGGCTCATCCCCATCAGCAGGAACTTCGACATGGTCGTGACCTGGTCATAGGCCGGTCCGTCGATGCAGAGCTTGTGCACGTCCGAGGAGATCACGTCCGGCTGGAAGCCGTTGGCGAGCATGGCGCGCGTCGTCTTGAAGGAGAACGAGCCCTTGCCATGGCCGATGTCGAAGAGGACGCCGCGCTTGCGGGCGGCCAGAACCTCCGGCTTGACCGTGCCCTGCGCCGTGCAGGGGGCATTCGGAAAGGGGCGGAAGGCGTGGGTGAGCACGTCACCGGGCCTGAGCATGTTGACCACCTCCTCATAGGAGGGCGGCGGATGGTCGATATGGCACATCAGGGGCATGCCGACCTCGTTGGCGACCTGCAGCGCGACGTTGAGCGGGGCGGTGCCCTGATCGCCCGAGGCGTGCAGGCCGACGCGGACCTTGATGCCGACGATCAGGTCGCGGTTCTTGTCGGCGACCTCGGCGCAGTCGATCGGGTTCATCATCGCCATGTCGCGGCTCTCGCCGACCATGACGCGGTGGTCGAAGCCGTAGATGCCGGCGTGGCTGACATGGAGATAGGCGAGGATGCGGGCCTGGCTCTTCTCGATGACGTGCTTGCGGAAGCCCGGCCAGTTGCCCGGCCCGGCCGAGCCTGTGTCGACCGAGGTGGTGACGCCCGAGGCCCGGCAGAACTCGTCTGCGTCGATGCCCAGCGACGTGCCGCCCCAGTAGACATGGGTGTGCAGGTCGATCAGGCCGGGCGTGACGATGTAGCCGGAGACATCGCGGATGTCCTTGGCGCCCTTCAGGTCTTTGCCGAAGCCGGAGACTTTGCCGCCGGTGAAGGCGACGTCGCAGACGCCGTCGTGCTTCTGCGAGGGGTCGATGACGCGACCGCCCTTGAGGATGAGATCGTGGGTCATATGGGCAGTCCTCTTTGGCGGTCTGGAACAGACATTTGCGGCAAACCGGGCTCAGACCCAGTTCTCGACTCGCAGGCCGGGCATGCGGTCGAATTCACGACGGTTGTTGGTAACGATGATCAGCCCTCGGCTGCGGGCATGGGCGCCGATCTGGGTGTCGTGTAGACCGCATGGGGTACCGACACGCTCCAGTTCCGCGCGCAAGCTGCCATAGTTCTCTGCAGCCTGCTGGTCGAAGGGTAGTACGGCCAGGTTCGCCGCAAAATCGTCGATGGCACGGAGGCTCTGTTCGCGCCGAAGGGATTTTTCCGCCCCGAAGCGAAGTTCCGCGAGCGTCATGACCGAAACGCAGATTTCATTGGCCAGAGCCTCGAATTTGTCCTTCAAGGGCGAAAGCGCCGTCGCCTTCATCACATAGATGCAGATATTCGTATCGAGCATGTAGGTCGGCATCAGAGTGGTTCGCGTTCATCCGCCTGAAGCTCGGTCCAGTCCTTCATGAAATCGTCGTCGACGTGAGGCCCACGTTCAAAGAAATCGGTCCATCCCTTGCCCTTCGGCACGATCAGCACCCCCGAACCCTGCCTGATGATCTCGACCTCGGTCACCTCCGGCGGGAAGGCAAGTTCCTTGGGCAAGCGCACGGCCTGGCTGCGGTTCGTCACGAAAAGCTTGGTGGTCGCTCGGGTTTTGGGCGGCATCGCTACCTCCGTATATCCAAGTCGGATATACTAAGCGTTTGCGAGCGAACCGCCAAGCCCAACGCCATCACGCCGGCTCGACCGCGCCCTTGCGCTCGACGATGAGGCCATAGGCCTGCGGCTCGCGATGCCGGGCGAAGTTGAAGGTCGAGGCCTTGTAGCTCTTGCCGAGATCCATGTCGCAGCGGGCGACGATCAACTCGTCCCCCTCTGTCACCGCCTGGGCGACGACCTCGCCGGTGGGCGCGATGATGCAGGAGCCGCCGATCTGGTCGACGCCGGCCTCCAGGCCGGCCTTGGCGACGCCGACGACCCAGGTCGCGTTCTGGTAGGCGCCGGCCTGCATCACGAGCTGGTTGTGGAAATTGCCGAGCCGGTCATGGTCGGGCGCGGGCGGGTTGTGCTTGGGCGTGTTGTAGCCGAGCAGGATCAGCTCGACATCCTGCAGACCCATCGTGCGATAGCTTTCGGGCCAGCGCCGGTCGTTGCAGATCATCATGCCGATATGGGCGTCCATCGTCCGCCAGACCGGCCAGCCGAGATCGCCCGTCTCGAAATAGCGCTTCTCGAGATTCTGGAACGGCGCCTCGGGGCGGTGCTCGGGATGACCCGGCAGATGGATCTTGCGGTATTTGCCGACGATCGCGCCAGCCTTATCGACGAGGATCGCCGTGTTGAAGCGGCGCCTGCGGCCGCCCTCGTAAGCGAGCTCGCAATAGCCGAGATGGAAACCGATCCCGAGGCGTTTCGCCTCCTCGAACAGCGGCGCGGTCTCGTTGGAGGGCATCGTGCTCTCGAAATGGCTGTCGATCTCGTCCTCGTCCTCGATCCACCAATGCGGAAAGAACGCCGTCAGCGCCGCTTCGGGATAGACGACGAGATCGGCGCCATGGGCTTTCGCCTGACGCATCAAGTCGATCATGCGCGCGACGGCCGACGCGCGGCTCTCGTCCCGCTGGATCGGGCCGAGCTGGGCTGCGGCAATGGTGAGGATGCGGCTCATCGGCCTGACTCCCGGGCGGGCGTCACCAGCGGGAACCGAGCCGTCGCGTCTGGGAGGTCTAGCATGGCTGCAGGCTCGGCTGTGTCGGGGCGATCCGTCAATCGCCGACGATCGCGGGGGGCATTGCTCCGGGCGCAGGCGCCCGGAGCTGTCGGTCGATGTCGCGGCGGCCTCAGAGGGCCTTGGCGAGACGCGGGTCCAGCGAATCGCGCAGGCCGTCGCCCAGGAGATTCACGGCCAGCACGGTGATCGAAAGGAAGATCGCCGGGAAGAGAATGATGTGGGGCTTCACCTGCCAGAGGGCGCGGCCCTCCGCCATGATGTTGCCCCAGGAGGGCGTCGCGGGCGGGATGCCGGCGCCGATGAAGGAGAGGATCGCCTCGATGATCATGGCGCTGGCGCAGATATAGGTCGCCTGCACGCTCATCGGCGCGAAGGTGTTGGGCAGGATGTGGCGCAGGATGATGCGGGGCGTGCGCGCGCCGTTGGCGATCGCGGCCTCGACATAGGGCTGCTCGCGCAGCGACAGCACGACGCCGCGGACGAGCCGCGCCACGCGCGGGATCTCGGCGATGGTGATGGCGATGATCACGTTCTGGATCGAGCCGCGCGTCAGCGCCATCAGCGCGATGGCAAGCAGGATCGGCGGGATCGACATCATGCCGTCGATGATCCGCATGACGATGCCGTCGGCCCAGCGCACGAAGCCGGCGAAGAGGCCGATCGTCAGGCCGATGACCGAGGACAGGATGGCGACGCTGAAGCCGACCACCAGCGAAACCCGCGCGCCGTAGACGACGCGGGAGTAGATATCCCGGCCGAGCATGTCCGTGCCGAACCAGTAGAGTTCGGATGGCGCGCGCGTGCGCCGCGAGGTGGCGATGGCGGTGGGGTCAACGGTCCAGAGCAGCGGTGCGAAGAGGCCGATCAGCGCCATCAGCACGAGCAGCGAACCACCGATCGCCACCGCGGGGTGACGACGCAGATAGCGACGGAAGCGCTTGAACCGCCCCAGCCGAGGGGCAACCGCAGGCTCCGGAGCCGCCGCCAGCGCAGCGGGTGCCGGAATCGAGCTTTGCATCGTCAATAGCGTATCCTCGGATCGACGATCGTGTAGGTCAGGTCGATGAGCAGGTTCACCAGCACATAGACCAGGCTGAACATCAGCACGACGCCCTGGATGACGGGGTAGTCGCGCCGCAGGATGGCATCGACGGTGAGGCGGCCCAGGCCCGGAATGGCGAAGACGCTCTCGGTGACGACCGCGCCGCCGATCAGCAGTGCGATGCCGATGCCGATGATCGTCACGATCGGAACCGCAGCGTTCTTGAGGGCGTGCAGGAACAGGACATCGCGTTGCCCGACGCCCTTGGCCTGGGCGGTGCGCACATAATCCTGCTGCAGGACCTCGAGCATGGTGGCCCGGGTGATGCGCGCGATCAGGGCGATATAGACCAGCCCCAGCGTCATCGCCGGCAGGATCAGATTCCGCAACCAGGGCCAGAAGCCCTGCGAGAGCGGCGTGTAGCCCTGCACCGGCACCCAGTCGAGCTGCAGCGCGAAGACATAGGCCAGCAGATAGCCGACGACGAAGACGGGGACGGAGAAGCCGAAGACCGCGAAGGCCATGGCGCTGCGGTCGATCCAGGTGCCGGCCTTCCAGGCCGCGATGACGCCCATCGGCACGGCGATGGTCACGGCGAAGATCAGCGTCAGCACCATCAGCGAGAGTGTCGGCTCGATGCGCTGGGCGATGAGTTGTGTCACCGGCAGAGAGGTGAAGATCGAGGTGCCGAGATCGCCCTGCAGGACGCGGAACGACCATTCGGCGAAGCGCACGAGATAGGGCCGGTCCAGCCCGAGGTTGGCGCGAATCTTCTCGACATCGGCCGGCGAGGCCTGGTCGCCGGCGATGACGGCGGCCGGATCGCCCGGCGCGATGTAAAGCAGGGAGAAGACGAACAGGGCCACGAAGGCCATCACAGGGATGGTCGTGATGATCCGTCTGACGATGAAGGCCAACATTGCGGCTCACGCACCCTTTGTCGTTCGACGAAAATCCGGTCTGCGCCGCCGGAAGCTGCGGACACAGAGAAGAGCCGGAGGCGGCACGCCGGGCGCGCCGCCTCCGAAGACGATCGGGAGCGAAGATCGCCCCCTCGGCAGATCAGGCCTTGGACACGCCCCACAGCACCGGGAACGGCCCGCTGGTGACGCCCGAGACGTTCTTCCGCCAGGCCTGGTAGCCGAGATAGAAGCCCGTCGGGCAATAGACGACGTTCTCGACGGCGGCCTTGTTGAGGCGCCCCATCGCAGCCTTTTCCTCGGCCATGTCCTTGGCGTTGAACCAGTTCGTGACCTCGGTCTCGACCGCCGGCACGTCGGGCCAGCCGAACCAAGCCTTGTCGCCATTGGCGCGCACGGCGGTGTAGGAGGCCGGGTTCACGCAGTCCGCGCCGGCATGCCAGGTGTGGAACATGCTCCAGCCGCCCTGGTTCGGAGGCGTCTTCTGGGCGCGGCGGGCGCCGACGGTGCCCCAGTCGGTAGCGACGAAGTCGACCTTCATGCCGATGCTCTTGAGCAGTTCGGCGGTGACGTCACCCATCGACTTGGTCGCCGCCATGTCCTGCGCGACGACGCAGATCACCGGCTCGTCCTTGTAGCCGGACTCGGCGAGGAGCTTCTTGGCGGCCGCGACGTTCTTGGCCTTCATCGCAGCGCCGCCCTCTTCCGTGTAGAGCGGCGTGCCCGGCGTGAAGAACCCGCCCATCTCCTTCCAGAGCTTGTTGTCGTCGCCGATGATCGAGCGCATGTAGTCTTCCTGATTCAGCGCCGTCATGACCGCCTGGCGCACCTTCACATTGTTGAAGGGCGGGTGCAGATGGTTCATGCGGAAGGCGCCGATATTGCCCAGCGGATCGCCGATATCGACATTGACGTTGGCGTTCTTCTTGAGGACCGGCACGAGATCGGTGAGCGCGGTCTCCCACCAATCGACCTCGCCGTTCTGAAGCGCGGCCGCTGCCGTCGCCGCGTCGGGCATGATCACCCATTCGATGCGGTCGAACATCATGACCTTGCCGCCCGACAGCCAGTCCGGCTTCTCCGTGCGGGGCTTGTAGTCGGCGAATTTCTCGAACACCGCCTTGGCGCCCGGAACCCATTCGCTGCGGACGAACTTCATCGGGCCCGAGCCGATATACTCGGTGATCTGGGTGAAGGGATCGGTCTTAGCGATGCGCTCCGGCATGATGAAGGTGCAGGGCGAGTTGTTCTTGCCGAGCGCGAACAGCATCTTCGGATAGGGCTTGTTGAGCACCCATTTCCAGCTCATGTCGTCGATCGGCGCGAGTTCGACCTCGATCGCCTTGATCATCAGGCCCATCGGATCGCGGGCCTGCCAGCGCTTCAGACTCTGGACGACGTCCTTGGCCGTCACCGGCGCGCCGTCATGGAATTTGAGGCCGGCGCGCAGCTTGAAGGTCCAGGTCAGGCCGTCGGCGGACACCGTCTCGGATTCGACCATCTGGCGCTGCGGCTGGAACTTCGAATCGATGCCGTACGGCGTATCCCAGACCAGCAGCGCGGCGTTGCGCACGACATATTGCGTGCCCCAGATCGGGTCGAAATTAGCCAGATTGGCCTGGGGCACGAAGCGCAGGGTCTTGGCTGCAGCCGCTCCCTGGGCCAGGGCCGGCATGGCGAGTCCGCCGGCGGCGGCGAGTGCACCGGTTCCTGCCGCGCTCTTCAGAAATGTTCTACGGTCCATCATTCTCTCCCCTGACACGGCAACCTCTCGACGGGCGACCTTGGCGCGAGTTTGGGCAGAAAACATCCGCCCTGACAACTCGTCTGCCAGGCCCTCCGCAGGCCGCGAACCGCTTGCAGGCTTCGTGCCAAACGGAACCGCCTCGGGCTTTGCCGCGCCACGGGGCCATCGCGGCCTTTTTTTGCGGGGAGGAAATATTTTTTCGAGGATGCCAACGGCGGCGCGAAAAGGCACTGCCGTCCGCATCTCAGGCGATCACTGCCGTATCAGGCGGCCCCGACCGGTGCGTCGATGATGGCGAAGGGCCGCGCGGATTCGAAAGCCGCCGCAGCGCGCAACACGAGCGCATCCTGCCCGAAGGCACCGACGAGCTGCAGTCCCGCCGGCAGACCCGCGCCGGTCAACCCGCAGGGCAGTGAGATCGCCGGGGCCTGGGTAATGTTGAAGGGGTAGGTGAAGGGCGTCCAGCGGGTCCAGTCGTCGCCATAGCCACCATGACCGGGGGTGTTCATCCCGACCTCGAAGGCCGGCAGCGGCAGGGTCGGCGTCAGCAGCAGATCGAAGCGTGCATGAAATTGCGCCATCTTATGCGCAAGCGCGTTGCGCTGGTTCAGCAGCGCATCGACATAGGCGGCGCCCGCGACACGTTCGCCCTGTTCGGCGACGGCGACGAGGCCGGGGTCCATGCGGGCGCGCTCGGCTGGCCCCGCCGAGCGAAGCGCAAGGGCAGCCCCCGCCGACCAGATCGTCATCAGGGTCTCGATCGGGTCGTCGAAGCCGGGATCGACCTCCTCGACGCTGGCGCCCAATTCGCGGAAGGCCAGCGCCGCGGCCAGGGTCAGTGCGGCGATCTCCGGATCGACCGGCACGTCGCGGCCGAGTGTCGGCGACCAGGCCAGGCGCAGGCCCTTCACGCCGCCTTTCAGCCCGTCGACATAGTCCGGCGCGCGATCGATCATCGCCGTCATGTCGCGGCTGTCGGGGCGGCCGATCGCGTTCATGGCGAGCGCGCAGTCGGTCACGGTGCGGGTCAGCGGGCCGAGATGGGCGAGGAAGCCCATCGTCGAGACCGGCCAGGCCGGGATTCGGCCATAGGTCGGCTTCAAGCCGACGACCCCGGTGAAGGCGGCGGGAATGCGCACCGAGCCGGCCCCGTCCGTGCCGAGATGGATGCAGCCCAGATTGAGCGCCGCGCAGGAGGCCGCGCCGGCCGAGGAGCCGCCCGGGCCGGTGGCGATGTTCCAGGGGTTGCGGGTGATGCCGGAGAGCGGGGAATCGCCGACGCCCTTCCAGCCATATTCCGGCATGGTCGTCTTGCCGAGGAAGACGGTGCCGGCCTCGCGCAGGCGTGCCGTCGCGGGGGCGTCCTCGGCGAAGGCTGCATCGGAGGCGACGGCCGAGCCGCGCCGCATCGGCCAGCCCGCCACGCCGATATTGTCCTTGATGGTGACGGGCACCCCGTCCAGCGGCCCCAGCGGCGCGCCCTTGAGCCAGCGCGCCTGGGAGGCTTCCGCCATGGCCAAGGTCGCTGCGGCGTCGCGCATGACGAAGGCGTTGATCTGCGGCTCGAAGCGCTCGATCCGCTCCAGTGCATCCCTGGCGACCTCGACCGGCGACAGGCTGCGGGCCGCGAA
This sequence comes from Allobosea thiooxidans, assembly GCA_943372485.1. Taxonomy (GTDB): domain Bacteria; phylum Pseudomonadota; class Alphaproteobacteria; order Rhizobiales; family Beijerinckiaceae; genus Allobosea; species Allobosea thiooxidans_A. The sequence goes on along the minus strand of CALRYW010000004.1, from coordinate 24,184 downwards.
GAGCGGGACGAGTTCGGCGGCGGAGAGCGAGGCGATCATCGTCATGGGCTTATCCTGTCTGCGTCTTGCCGAGGTGTGCGGTGATCACGGCGCGCCCGGCCAAGCAAGCCGGGAGCCAGCGCGCGCTCCTTGTGCTCAGCCAAGCGCGCCCTGACCGGGCGGCCTCAGGCGTTGGCCGTCCGCCAGGCCGCATTGAGCAGGACATTCGCCCCCGAAGCGATATCGTCGGGCGTGCTGAACTCGGCCGGATTGTGCGAGAGCCCCCCGATCGAGGGAATGAAGACCATCGCCGTCGGGCAGATCCGCGACATCATCTGCGCGTCGTGCCCCGCGCCGGAGATGATGCGCCGGATCGGCAGGCCGAGTTCCGCCGCACTCTGCTCCACCGTCGCGATCAGCGTCTCGGTGAAGGGCGTGGCCGGGAAGCGTGCGAGGTCGCGGAAGGCGATCTCGATGCCGTGCCGGGCCGCGAGCTCGGCGCAGTAGCCCCGCACCGCGGCTTCTGCGCGCGCCAGCGCGGCGTCGTCGGGATTGCGCAGGTCGAGCGTCATCACCACGGTCTCGGGCACGACGTTGACGTTGGCCGGCTGGACCCGGATGACGCCGCTGTTGGCGAGCTGACCGGGAATCGCGCGGGTCAGATCATTGGCGTAGACGTTGATCCGGGCGGCCGCGAGCCCCGGATCCCTGCGATAGGCCATCGGCGTGGTGCCGGCATGGCTGGGCCGGCCCTTCAGCGTCAGTTCGAGCCAGCAGATCGCCTGGATGCCGGTCACCGCGCCGAGCCCGCCGCCCTCGCTCTCCAGCACCGGCCCCTGCTCGATATGGAGTTCGAGATAGGCATGCGCCGGCAGGAAGCCCGGCCGTTCGGGCCCCTCATAACCGATTCGCCGGAGCTCGGTGCCGAGCACGGCGCCTTCGGCATCCCGCTCGGCATGGGCGGCCTCGACGCTCATGCCACCCACCCAGACATAGGAGCCCAGCATATCGGGGTGGAAGCGGGCGCCCTCCTCGTTGGTGAAAGCGATGACGGCGAGGTCCCGCTTCGGCACGAGGCCGGCATCGCGCAGCGTCGCCAGCACCTCGACGCCGGCGACGACGCCGAGCGCGCCGTCATAGCGCCCACCCGTGCCCACCGTGTCGATATGGGAGCCCAGGATGACGGCCGGCCCCGGCTCGCGGCCCTTGAGGATGCCGACGATATTGCCGATGGCGTCGATCTTCACCTCGAGGCCGAGCGCCGTCATCTCTGCGACGAGCCAGTCGCGGCCCTGCCGGTCCTCGTCGCTCAGGGCGAGGCGGCGGCAACCGCCTTCCGGCGTCGCGCCGATGGCCGCCAGGGCCATGAGGCGGGACAGAAGCCGCGCACCGTCGACCCTCAGATTGCTGCTCATCAAACCTCCCCAGCGGCCCAGCGCGCCATCGGCGCGCCCGTCCGGAGGCGGCCATGCCTCAGGCCTGCATAGTCGCGCAGAGGGCGGGCTGTCGATGCCTGACGGCCGCAAGGCCGTCGCGCGAAAATGCAACGGGCGCAGACTTGAAGGTCTGCGCCCGTTGGAAGGCGAGGTGGCGTAGCGCCGGGATCCGGCCGATCAGAACTCTTCCCAGCCGGCATCCCCGCTGCGGCTGTTGGCGACCTTGCGGGCCGGGGTCGCCGGCATCGGGGCCGGCTCGCGCGGCGCGGGAGCGCGCGCTGCCGGTGACTTCGTCTGCGCGAAGGCGGCTTCCGCGAGCTGGCGCAGGCGGGCGGGTTCGGACGCCGGCTTGTAGGCAGGCGCGGTGGCGGTCGCCCGCTCGTGACCGGTGCGGAAGGCCGCCACGAGATCGTTGAGCTGGGCGATCTTCTCAGAGAGCGAGCCGGCGGAGGCCGCGCTCTGCTCGGCCAGCGCGGCGTTCTGCTGGGTCATCTCGTCGAGATGCGCCACCGCCTGGCTCATCTCGTCGATGCCGCTGGCCTGCTCGCCGGACGCGGCGGAGATTTCCCCGATGGTGGCCGCGACCTTCTCGGAGGCCGCGAGGATCTGGCTGAGCTGTTCGCCGGCCTGGCGGACGAGCTTGACGCCCTCGCCGACCTCGGTGTTGGAGGAGGAGATCAGGGCCGAGATGTCCTTGGCCGCCTCGCCGGAGCGCTGGGCGAGCGTGCGGACTTCCGAGGCGACGACCGCGAAGCCCTTGCCGGCATCGCCGGCGCGGGCCGCTTCCACCGCCGCATTGAGCGCCAGCAGGTTGGTCTGGAAGGCGATGTCGTCGATCACGCGAATGATGTCGGAGATCTTGGTCGAGGCGTCCTCGATCCGGGCCATGGCGTCGACCGCCTTCCCGGCGATGGCGCCGCCGGCCTGCGCCGCCTTCATCGCCTCGTCCGAGATCGCTGCGGCGTTCCGCGAGGCCTGGGCCGAGGCCTTGACCGAGGCTGCGAGCTGTTCGGTGGTCGCCGCCGTCTCCTCCAGCGAGGAGGCCTGCTCCTCGGTGCGCTTCGAGAGGTCGTTGGCGCCCATGTTGATCTCGCGGGCGGCGAGCCCGACATCGGCCGAGGTCGTCTGAATCGTGCGGACGGTCGAGGAGAGACGGTCCACCGTCGCGTTGAAGTCGTCGCGCAGCTTGGCATAGTCGGCCGGGATGTCCGCCCCGATGCGATGGGTCAGATTGCCCTCGGACAGTTCGGCGAGCCCCGCCGCGAGGGCGTCGACCACCTTCTCGAGTTCGCGGGCCTGCTGCAGGCGCTGCTGGGCCGCGGCCTGGCGCTCGGCCTCCGTGGATCGGCGGCTCTCGTCCATCAGGTTTGCCTGGGAGACCGCTTCGGCCTCGAGGCGCTCCTTCTCGATGGCGGCGGCGCGCAAGACATCGACAGCCCCGGCCATCTCGGCGAACTCACCGGTGCGGAACGTCGGCACGGCGGTCACGAGATCGCCGGCAGCGAGACGCTCCATCGCGGCCTTGAGGCTGCCGAGCGGCTTCATCATCCCGCGGACGAGCAGGAACAGCGCGACACCGCCGATGATCGCGATCAACAGACCGGCGATCACGTTGGAGGTGACCATGTCGCTGATGACGCTGGTGAAATCCGCCTGCTTGATGCCGACGAACAGGATGCCGATGACGCGGTTGTCGGATTTCTGGATGATCGGCTCGTAAATCGTGAAATAGGGCAGCCCGAGGATGTCGGCCGCGCCGGTGAAGGTCTGCCGCTGCTTCAGCACCGTGTCATAGGCCACGCCCTGCGCCAGCTTGGTGCCGACCGCACGCTGGCCATCGGGCCTCTGCACGTTGGTGGCGATGCGGACATCGCCCATGAAGATCGTCGCCACGCTGCCGGCGAGCGCCTTGACCTTGTCGACGGCGGCGAAATTGCCGTTCATCAGTTCATTGCCGAAGTAGAGCTTGTCACCGTCGAGCCGCGGCTCGCCCTTGGCCGTGACGATGTCGCGTAGCAGGTTGACGTTGACCACCAGGCTGGCCTGGGCCCGTTCGCGCATCGCCTTCTCGGCCGCTTGCAGCGACAGCATGACCGAGCCGGCCACGGCGATGCCAACGAAGAAGACCCCGACGAGGGCGAGGCGGGTGGCGATCGGCAGACGGAGCGTGAGAAGCTTTTTCATCGAGGAACCCGGGTTCGAAGCGGCGTCTGCCATGGCTCGTCCTGGGCAAGGCAGGACGCGACCGGGATCAGACGGCGCCGGTTTAACCGACAGGCGCGAGGAGAGACGCACCCATCAATGTCGAAAGACGCGGTAGGCGAAGGCGTAATGCTCGGTCGGCGATGACACAGGGCGCTGGAGGTGCCGCTGCGTCTCTCGCCGACATTGGAATTAGACTTAACCGATCCGATGAAGAATTGCTTAAAGTGACGCCTTCTGGGCACAAAAGGACGCCTTTAAGGTTCCATTTAGAACCATTTCAAGGAGAAGCGCAGGTTGAGCCCATCTCGTCTGCCCCACTCGGGCCAGGTCCACGTTGCCGATAGGCCACAGTGACGGCCCGCCATATTTTTGCCATGTCGCGTTCACCCCACAGCCATGCGATGTGACTTGAAGGTCATGATCGGCGTCAACCGTGGAACGCCGGTGCCGTTCCGCCGTTGTTCAGCCGCGTCCGCAAGATCAATCAAGCAGAGCCCCACTTCATGTCCGTCGAGACCGCCGTCGCCTCCCTGCCCGCCTCCCTCGCCCGCCCATCGCGGCGCGCGACCCTGCTGATGATGCCGTTCGCGCTCGCAGGCTGCGTGACCGGCCCTCAGCAGCCCTACGAGGTGGTTTCATCCAGGGGTTACGGGGTCAGCGCCGAATATCTGGCGATGTATGGCGAGCGTCCCGACGAGCCCTTCCCGCTGCCGGAGACCGACATTTCGGAGGTGAACCCGCGGTTCCTGCGGCGCGAGGTGTCCTACCCCACGCGCGAGCAGCCGGGCACGATCATCGTCGATACCGACAACAAGTATCTCTATCTCGTTCGCGAGAACGGGCGTGCGATCCGCTACGGCATCGGCGTCGGCAAGCAGGGCATGTCCTGGCGCGGCCGCGCGACGGTCGCCCGCAAAGCGGCCTGGCCGCGCTGGACGCCGACCGCTGCGATGATCGCCCGCGATCCCGAGAAGAACGGTCCCTGGGCCGGCGGCATGGAGCCAGGCCTCGAGAACCCGCTGGGTGCGCGCGCGCTCTATCTCTACCAGGGCAACAAGGACACGATGTATCGCATCCACGGCACGACCGAGCCCTGGTCGATCGGCCAGTCGGTGTCGAGCGGCTGCATCCGGCTGTTCAACCAGGACATCATCGACCTGCACAGCCGCGTCCCGACCGGCACGACGGTGGTCGTCCTCAACCGCGGACAGTTGCTGACACCTCAGCAGGGCGAGAGCTTCGACGAGTTCACCTCGGAACCGAGCAGCATCTGACGGCGACGTCACCGGCGTTCTGATGCACGCCGCCGAGGCGGCGCCTTGATACCGTCACAGGCAAGCCCCACCTCTCGTCAGGCGACGCAATCCGCGCCGCCCGACATGAGAGGAGATGACGATGACGCCGCAAGAACGCGACGTGATCGCCGGGATTTTCGACCGCCTGAAACAGGCGGCCAACCAGCCCCGCGACCCCGAGGCTGAAAACTACATCGCCCAGCGGCTGCGAGAGCAGCCCTACGCTCCCTATGCGATGGCTCAGGCGGTTTATGTCCAGGAGACCGCCCTGACCAACCTGCAGGCGCAGGTCGAGGAGCTGCAGGCCCAGTTGCGGGACCTCGAGAGCCGTCAGCAGGCCGAGGCCCCGGTGCAGAGCGGGGGCTTCCTGTCAGGTATCTTCGGCGGCGGTGCCGCGGCGCCGCGGCCGCGCTCCGTGCCGTCCTTCCCGCCGCGGGCGGCGCCTGAGGGCGCAAGCTCGGCATGGTCGGGCCAGCGCCCAGGCATGATGGCGGCGGCGCCCGGTGCTCAGCCGGGACCCGGCCAGCAGCAGGCCGGCCCCTGGAACAATGCGGCGGCGCAGGCTCCCGGCCGTGGCGGCGGCTTCATGGCGACAGCCCTGACCACGGCGGCCGGCGTCGCGGGCGGCATGGTGCTCGGCAGCGTGCTCACCAACGCCTTCGGCGGCGGAGCGGCGAAGGCTGCCGAGACCAAGCCGGCCGAGGCGGCCGGCGAAGCGTCGGGCAGCGGCACCGAAGCGCAACCAGCCGCCTATGATGACGGGTCGTCGAACGAGGCGAGCTATCAGCAGGCCGCCCATGGCGACACGCAGGATGCCGGCTACGACGACGGCTCCAGCATGTTCGACGGCGGCGACGACGAGAGCTGGGCCTGACGCGGCACAGCCGTCTCAACCGGCGACGACAAGACACCCACCCGGCTCGCGCCGGGTGGGTTTTCGTTTGCGGGACTGCGGCTCAGATCACCAGGACCTTGGCGCCGACGCGGACGCGCTCGTAGAGATCCTGGACGTCGTCATTGGTCATGCGGATGCATCCCGAGGAGACCGCCTGGCCGATCGTGTGCGGCTCGTTCGTGCCATGGATGCGATAGAGCGAGGATCCAAGATAAAGCGCGCGCGCGCCCATCGGGTTCTCGGGCCCGCCCGGCATGAAGCGCGGCAGATCGGGCCGGCGCTTCAGCATTTCCGGCGGCGGCGTCCAGTTCGGCCACTCGGCCTTGCGGCTGACGGTCTTCATGCCGGCCCAGGAAAAGCCCGGCCGGCCGACGCCGATGCCGTAGCGCAGCGCGCGCCCGTTCGGCTGGACCAGAAACAGAAAGCGCTGGGGCGTGTCGATGATGATCGTGCCGGGCCTGTGCGACCCGTCATAGGCGACCTCCTGCTTGCGGAAGCGGGGGTCGATGACGCGCTCGATCGGACGCTCCATCTCGAGCGGCTGGCCGAGCGCCGCGACCCGGCGACCGGTGGCGGCCGAGGGGCCGGCAGACTGGCCGAAGGGATCGGCCTCGTAGCCGGCAGCCGGACGCGCACTGTGGCCATAGGCCGACCCGCCAGGCCGGTTGTAGACCACGCCGCCCCGGGGGCTCGGGTCCCGTCCGGTCATCAGCAGTTCGATGAAACCGCCACCATATTGGCCTCGCGGCGACGAGGCGGTCGTCATCGGATCGGGATAGCCCTGGGCCCAGGATGGTGCTGGGCCGGCCAGCGCGCCTGTGAGCACGAGCAACGAGACGGACAAAACGGGACGCATGACACAAACACCTCGGCAGCGATGGAGCGAAGCCTGAGGCGCCCGCGTCAAAGGAATGGTGAATCCTTATGGTTTCCCAAGTCTTTGCTATGCCGATCGATCGAATTCGAGGAATTAACCTTATCATCGCCCGAAGAGACAGGGTGAAGGAACGGTTTCCGTCGGCCGGAGCGATCTCGCGATCAGGGCCTGCGCGCGCGGCGGGAGGCCCACCACAGTCGCAGCAGCGTCCGTGAGCGCGCCACGTCGCAGGCCAGGATCACGGCGCCATAGACCAGCGCGCCGATGGCGACCTGCAGGGCCAGTTCGGCTGCGGCGGGCAGGCGCCCCTGCAGCGGCCAGATCGCCAGCGCCATCAGGGCGACCGCCAGGAGGACCGCGCTACAGTCCCCCAGCGGCGGCATCACGGGCAGGACCCGCAACGCCGCCACCGCCGTGATGGCGAGCACGACGAGGAACGCCGCCATCTGCGCCAGCGCATAGGCGGATGGCTGTCCCGCCCCGAAGGTGGCGAGCACAGCGACATTGACGAGGAGCGCCACCAGCGCCGCCAGCGTCGTCACCAACGTGCGCTTCTCGAGCAGGAAGACCGGGTAGAGCCCCGCCTGGAAAATGGTCAGCGCGACGAAGCCGGGCAACAGCGGCGCCATATAGGCGGCGAAGCGGCCCTGGAAGCTCGGCGGCACCAGCAGCCGGTCGAACGCCGGCAGGGCCAGCGCGAAGCCGACGGCTGCCGGCAGCGCCACAGCCAGCACGATCACCAGATTGGCGGCGATCCGACGCTGCGCGGCCCGCCGGCCGCGGGTTTCGTCGAGCCGGATGACCTCGCGCAGGAGCACGATCTCGAGCGTCGCGCCCAGCGTTCCGAAGAGACGCAAGCCCATATCCGAGGCGAGCGAGAAATAGCCGGCCTCGGCGAAGCCATGCGCACCCGCCATCAGCGAGCGGTTCAGCAGCGGGATCAGCGAATAGATCGCGTTGCCCGCGACGATCGGCAGCGCATATCTCGCGAAGGTCCAGGCGAGATCCGCCCGGGCCGCGGTCAGGGACAGCGGCGCATCGGCCAGCCTGCGCCGGACGGACACCAGCGCCACGGCGGCACTGATCAGTCCGCCCAGCAGGACCACGGTCGAGTCCTTCGTCAGCCAGGCGCCGCCCACCATCAGGACGAGGGCGAGCAGGTTCTTGACGATCACCAGCCGGGCATAGGCTGCATCGAGGAAGCGCGCCCGGGCGATGGCGCCATGATAATCGAAGAGGCCGGCCCCGATGCCGGCCAGCACGGCGGCCGAGAGCATCATCGCCGGCATGCGCAGATCGAACCCGGCTATCACGGCCGCGATGAGCAGCGCGCAGAGCGTGATGCTGACGCCGGCAACGAGCAGGTCCAGCGTCGCGCGGATTTCCGGCTCGGTCTCGCGGCTGCGCAGCGAATAGAAGCGCACGGCCGAGAGCCTGATCCAGTCCATCATCGCGGTGTTGACCAGGACGATGATGGCGGCGCCGATCGCATAGCGGCCGAACTCCGCCGGCCCGAGGAAAAAGGCGATCAGCAACCCGAGAACGAAGTTCAGCGCGGCATTGACGACGAAAGGGAGAAGGACCGTCATCGCGTCTCGATCATGCGTCCCGAGGCCCCGGTGTCGTCCAGCCGTCTCGGCGGGGCCGACTCAGGCCTTCCGCGCCGCCGCACTGGCGTAGCGGCAGCGCCGCGATTTTCCAAGCAGGGGCCCGCTTGCGCGCGCGCGGAGGCATCGCGACATCGGGCATTGGCAATTTGACAATCATTTGCCGCGAACCTGAGGCATCGGACCGCGTTGGGACGGCAACGGCCCTGTGCAGAGACGGATCGATGAACACGGCACCTCTTCAGCAACTGGTCTACACCTCCGTCTACACCGCGCGGGTCGGGTCGACAGCGAGTTGCAGGCGCTGCGCGCGATTCTGTCGGTGTCGCGTCGCAATAATCTCGCCGCCGGCGTCACCGGCTTCCTGATCTTCGACCGCGACAGCTTCGTTCAGGTTCTGGAAGGGGCCCTTGAGGCGCTCGACGCGACAATGGCCCGCATCGCCCAGGACGACCGGCATCGGGACGTCGCGGTGATCGATATCCGCCCGATCAGCGAGCGCGTCTTCCAGGCCTGGACGATGGGGGGCTGTCGCCGGACCCCGCAGCAGCAGCCGATCTTCGCCGCTTTCGGCATACCGGACCGGATCGACCGGACCGAGCTTTCCTTCGAGACGGTCGTGTCCCTGGCTCGGGATCTCAGCACCCAGACCTCGGCACAGGGCTGAAGACGCGCCCGATGGGCCTCGCATGCGCGGCCCGAATGCCCGGCGGCGGCGCTGCCGCTATCGCCGGGCCGCGGAGCCAGCTATGGCGAGGGCGCCATGACCGCCCCGCCGCTTCCCCTCCGCCCGGCCCGTGACGACGACTCCGCGCCGCTCGCAGCGCTGATCGCCGCGAGCTTTGCCGAATACCCGAACTGCGTCTTCGAATGGGCGGAGTTCCCCGAGCTGCGCCAGCCGGCCAGCCATTTCGCCGCGAAGGGCGGCCGGCTCTGGGTCGCCGACGCGCCGGGAGGCGGGATCGCCGCCTCGCTCGGCGCGACGCCGGTCCCCGCGCAGAACGCGGTCGAGATCACCAAGGTCTATGCCGCGCCCGCCTTCCGCGGCTCGGGCCTGGCGCAGGCCCTCTTCGGCGAGGCGCTGCGCTTTGCCCGCGAGGGCGGATTCGCCGAGATGATGCTGTGGTCGGATACGCGCTTCGGGCGCGGACACCGCTTCTACGAGAAACTCGGCTTCCAGCGCTGGCCCGGTGAGCGCTACCTCGCCGACCTGTCCGAAACCTGGGAGTTCCATTTCCGGCTCGATCTGCGCGGCGCGCCATGAGCCTGAGCCCCGCTCTGCGCGCCCTGCTGGGCATCGCGCTGCTCACCGTCATGGATGCGGTGGTCAAGGCGCAGATGCAGGAGCATCCCTTCATCCTGGCGTTGTTCATGCGCTTCGCGATGGGCGGCGTCTGTGCGCTCGTGGTGCTCGCCATCGCGCGGCCGCCCGTGCCGACGCGCGCCAGCGTGATCGGCAACAGCGTGCGCGTGCCGGTCGTGGTTCTGACGGCGGGCAGCTTCTTCTACTCGATCTCCGTCCTGCCGCTGGCGGAGGCGCTGACGCTCGCTTTCCTCGCGCCCGTCTTCGTGGCGCTTCTCGGCGGGGTGCTGCTGAAGGAGAAGATGGATGCGCGGATCTGGCAGGCGCTCGGCTTCGGCGTGGCGGGCATGCTCGTCATGGTCTGGCCGCGGCTGCAGGGGCAGGTCAGCGGCGCCGGGCTCGGTGTAGCCGCGGCGCTGTTCTCGGCCGTGACCTATGCCTTCAACCTGATCCTGTTGCGGCGCATTGCCTTGAAGGAACATCCCGCGGTCATCGTCGCCTTCCAGAACTGCGGGCCGGCCCTGCTGCTGGCGCTGCCCGCCGCGCTCGCCTTCGTGCCGCTGAGCGCCGCCGATCTCCTGATCTATCTCGCGGCGGGCGCGCTCGGCGTCGCCGGCCATCTGACGCTGACGTCGGCCTTCGCGCGAGCGGAAGCCTCGCGTCTGGCGCCGCTGGAATACACCGCGCTGATCTGGGCGAGCCTGCTCGGCTATGCCTTCTTCGACGAGGTGCCGCTGATCACGACCTATGCGGGCGCGGTGCTGATCGTCGCGGGCGCGATCGCGATCAGCCGGCGCTGAAGCGGATCACCGCGGCGCCCGCGCCGGGAAGATCACGCAGGTCTCGGTGCCATGCGCGAGCAGCTTGCCGCGCTCGTCGAGCAGTCGGCCCTCGCTGGTCGCCACCGTGCCGCCGCGGTGGATGACCTTGCCCTCGCAGCGCACGATGCCGCTCTCGGGCATGACCGGGCGGACATAGTTCAGCTTCATCTCCAGGGTGGTGTAGCCCTCGCCCGGCTTCAGCGTCGCATGGGTGGCGCAGGCCATGGCGGAATCGAGGATCGTCGCCGTCCAGCCACCATGGACCGTGCCGAGCGGGTTGAAGAAGCGCGCCGAGGGGCGACCGGTGAAGACAACCCTGCCCTCCTCCACCTCGACGAGATCGAGATCCATCGCATCGGCGAAGGGCGGGCCGGGATGGCGGCCCTCGATCATGCCGCGCAGGAAATCGAGGCCGCTCCCCGCCAGCAGCGTCTCCCTCGATACCACTCCGACGTCGCGCGCCATGGCCGGTTCTCTTTTTCGTGTATTTACACGATAGGGGCGTATCCCCGATGCGGTCAAGCCGTCGTCAGCCGGCTCCGCGCGCCACGCGCCGCAGCGCCTTGAGCCGGTCGCGCATCTGGCTCCAGTCGTCCTGGCCGAGCCCGCCCTCGATCCGCTCCTGCGCGGCGCGCCAGTGCGGGATCGCCGCATCGATGGCAGCCCGCCCCTTCGGCGTCACGCCATAGATCGAGGCCCTGCCCTTGCAGGCGACCGGCTCGATCAGCCCCTCCGCCGCGAGCAGCTGGAGGTTGCGGGTCAGCGAGGTGCGCTCCAGCGCGAAGCGCTCCGCCAGTTCGGTGACCGAGCGCCAGGCGCCGGTGCTCAGGGCCGAGAGCAGCACGAACTGGGTGATCTTCAGGCCGCTCGAGCGCATCGCCTCGTCATAGGCGCGGGTGACGGCGCGCGCCGTCATCCGCACATGCAGCGCGACGCAGGTGCGGGCGATGTCGTCGAGGAGCTCGGGCGTGGCGGACGAAGGCTCGGGCGTGGTCATGGCGCCATGGTAGCGCCTTCCGCCCGGCTTGGCAGCCGCCAAGTCCCGGAGCCGGGACCGGACTGCCCCGCATTCACCATCAGCGTCCGACGGCGCGTCATTTCCGTAGTTGTTTTCTTGACTCCGGCAGGGGGCAGCCCTATCTCCGCGCCATCGGTTAGCACTCGCCCGCGGGGACTGCTAACAGATGCCCGCGCGGGCGGATCCTGAGGCCCGCATCGAATTTGTACCGAGAGGAAGACAGAACCATGAAGTTCCGTCCGCTGCATGACCGCGTTGTGGTCCGCCGCCTTGATGGCGAAGAGAAGACCAAGGGTGGCATCATCATCCCCGATACCGCCAAGGAGAAGCCGCAGGAGGGCGAGATCGTCGCCGTCGGCCCCGGCGCTCGTGACGAAGCCGGCAAGCTCGTGGCCCTGGACGTCAAGAAGGGCGACCGCGTCCTTTTCGGCAAGTGGTCCGGCACCGAGGTGAAGATCGATGGTCAGGACCTCCTGATCATGAAGGAATCCGACATCATGGGCGTCATCGGCTGATAGCCGCCTGACTTTCCCTTTCCGTTTGCATTCCAAGGAGTAGCTCTCATGGCTGCCAAAGAAGTCCGCTTTTCCACCGATGCGCGCGACAAGATGCTGCGCGGCGTCGACATCCTCGCCAACGCGGTCAAGGTCACGCTCGGTCCCAAGGGCCGCAACGTCGTGATCGAGAAGTCGTTCGGCGCTCCCCGCATCACCAAGGACGGCGTCACCGTCGCCAAGGAGATCGAGCTCGCCGACAAGTTCGAGAACATGGGCGCCCAGATGGTTCGCGAAGTCGCGTCCCGTCAGAACGACCATGCCGGCGACGGCACCACGACCGCCACGGTCCTGGCCCAGGCCATCGTCCGTGAGGGCGCCAAGTCGGTCGCGGCCGGCATGAACCCGATGGACCTGAAGCGCGGCATCGATCTCGCCGTCGAGGCGATCGTCGCCGACCTCAAGAAGAACTCGAAGAAGGTCACCTCGAACGCCGAAGTCGCGCAGGTCGGCACGATCTCCGCCAATGGCGACGAGTCGGTCGGCAAGATGATCTCGACCGCCATGCAGAAGGTCGGCAACGAGGGTGTCATCACCGTCGAGGAGGCCAAGACCGCCGAGACCGAACTCGACGTCGTCGAGGGCATGCAGTTCGACCGTGGCTACCTCTCGCCCTACTTCATCACCAATTCGGAGAAGATGGTCGCCGAGCTGGAAGACCCCTACATCCTCATCTTCGAGAAGAAGCTGTCCTCGCTCCAGGCGATGCTGCCGATCCTCGAGGCCGTGGTGCAGACCGGCAAGCCGCTGCTCATCATCGCCGAGGACGTCGAGGGCGAGGCTCTCGCCACGCTCGTCGTCAACAAGCTCCGTGGCGGCCTGAAGGTCGCGGCCGTCAAGGCTCCGGGCTTCGGTGATCGCCGCAAGGCCATGCTTGAGGACATCTCGATCCTGACCGCCGGCCAGATGATCTCGGAAGACCTCGGCATCAAGCTCGAGACCGTGACCCTCCAGATGCTCGGCCGCGCCAAGAAGGTGCGCATCGAGAAGGAGAACACCACGGTCATCGACGGCGCCGGCAAGAAGAAGGACATCGAGGCTCGCGTCTCGCAGATCAAGGCGCAGATCGAGGAGACCACCTCGGACTACGACCGCGAGAAGCTCCAGGAGCGCCTGGCCAAGCTCGCCGGCGGCGTCGCGGTCATCCGCGTCGGCGGCGCGACCGAGGTCGAGGTCAAGGAGAAGAAGGACCGCGTCGACGACGCCCTGAACGCCACCCGCGCGGCCGTGGAAGAGGGCATCCTGCCGGGCGGCGGCGTCGCCCTGCTGCGCGCGCTCTCCTCGGTCAAGTCGCTCAAGACCCAGAACGACGACCAGAAGACCGGCGTCGAGATCGTCCGCAAGGCGATCATGGCCCCGGCCCGCCAGATCGTCGACAACGCCGGCGGTGACGGTGCGGTCGTGATCGGCAAGTTGCTCGAGTCGAAGGACTACGCCTGGGGCTACAACGCCCAGACCGGCGAGTACGGCGATCTGGTCAAGGCCGGCATCATCGACCCGACCAAGGTCGTGCGCACGGCCATCCAGGACGCCGCTTCGATCGCGGGCCTGCTGATCACCACCGAGGCGATGATCGCGGAGCTCCCGAAGAAGGACTCCCCGATGCCCCCGATGGGCGGCGGCGGCATGGGCGGCATGGACTTCTGAGGAAGTCCAGACGCCCAAACCGCCAAAGGGCCGAAACCGGGCAAGCCCGGTTTCGGTGGCGGCATGGACTTCTGATCCAGCCCCCTTCGCTATCAGCGAAGATATGGGAAGGCCCGGCGCAAGCCGGGCCTTTTCTTTCAGCGGAGGCAGGCGGTGCGGCCGTTGCGTCACACCAGCGACATCGTTCCGTAACGGCAGCGACGCAGAACCGGCCCATGACCGCGGCTCCCACTCGCCGGAGGCCACCCATGCTCACGCGCCGCTCCCTTCTCGCCGGCTTCGGCGGTTCTCTGACCCTGCCGGCTGTGACCCTGCCGGCCTTCGCCCAGGCGGACTGGCGCCAGACCGTCAAGGAAATCCGCTTCGGCGTGTCCTCGGCCGAGAACGAGGCGGCTGCGCTGGCGCGCACCCAGCCCGTCATCGACTACCTGACCAAGGCGCTCGGCGTACCGGTCAAGCTCTACCGGGTCAGCGACTATGCCGGCCTCGTCGAGGCGATGCGCGCCGACCAGCTCGAATTCTCGCGCTTCGGACCCGCGGTCTATTCACTCGGCCGGCGCGTGCTCGGCGACAAGCTGCAGCCGCTGTTCCGCGACGTCGACAACAACGGCCAGGAGGGCTATTTCTCCGTCATCGTCGTGCGCGCCGACAGCCCCTACCGGACCGTCGCCGACCTCAAGGGCAAGACTTTCGCCTTCGCCGACCCCAACTCGACCTCCGGCTTCGCCTTCCCGTCCTATTATCTGCGCAAGCAGGGTTTCGACCCGGCCACGCATTTCAGCGGCACGGTCTTCTCCGGCAGCCACGACAATTCGGTGCTCGCGCTGGTGCGCGGCCAGTTTGAGGCCGTCGCGACCTTCCAGGTCAACGAAAACTCCGGCGTGGTGCAGCGGCTCACCAATAAGGCGATGATCCCACAGGGCTCGACACGCGTGATCTGGACCTCGCCCTTGATCCCGGCGAGCCCGTTCTCGACCCGGGCCAATCTGCCCGAAGGCCTGAAGCGCGACTTCGTCGCGGCGATGATGGCGATGAAGACCGCCGCTCCTGAGGTCTTCAAGACCTTCACCGACGGCCAGGTCTCGACCTACGCCCCGGCGAAGCACGAAGACTATCTCGACGTCATCGCCGTGACCGAAGAGCTGGACGCACGCCGCAAGCAGAAGCCCGGCGGCTGAACCGCCTCCCTTCGCCGACACGGCCAGGCCCGGCTCGCGCCGGGCCTGTTTCATTGCGGCCGGCCCATCGCGGCATGACAATTTGCTCATCTTGACGCTGCGCCATTGAACGGCCGCATCGGCTGCGACATGGTCGGGGCCGCGGCTTCTCCGCGATTCCAGCTCTGATCAGGACCTGCCGATGCGCAAGTTGAGTTTCGCCGTCGCCCTGCTTGCCGTCGTGGCGCTCGTCACGGGCCAGCAGAGCGGCAACGCCGGTACGATCGGGATGGGCGTCGTCGGTGCTCTGCTGGCTGCAGCGCTGTATCGCTCGACCGAGATCGCCTTCTTCCTGAAGATCTTCTCCGGCATCTTCGGCACCGAGTTCGTGGTCTTCGGCGGCGGCGCGCTGCTGGCGCAGGCGGGGCTCTGGCCGAAGGACTGGATGGCGGTCGCCCCGCCGGCGAGCCTGGCGACCACGGTCGCGGTCTTCGGTATCCTGATCTACGCGATCTCTTTCGCCCCCGTGGTCCAACGGATCGCGCGGATCTCGTCGCCCTATTTCCTCTCCGACGTCTCGACCGAGGCCAATCTCTGGCTGCTCGGCCGCTACCGGGTCAGGCTCGGCCGTCTCGCGGTGGCGCTGATCGTCTTCCTCGTGGTGCTCAACCAGGCGCAGGTCGGCATCGCGCTGAGGCTGAATTTCTTCTACCGCGATTTCTACAACGCGCTGCAGAACTACGATGTCCAGGCGTTCTGGTATCAGCTGATCTGGGTGTTCGGTGTCTGGGCCACGATTTCGGTCATCAGCAACCTGGTCGAGATCGTCGGGCAGTCGGTCCTGCTGATCCGCTGGCGCGAATACATGGCCGCCGACTACAACAGCCGCTGGCTGTCGAGCGGCGCGCATTACCGCATGTCGCTCGCGGGAACCGCCGACAATCCCGACCAGCGCATCGCCGAAGACACGCGCGCCTTCCTCAACCAGACCTACGCCTTCTCTCTGACGCTGCTCACGCAGGTGTCGACGCTGGTCTCGTTCTCGATCATCCTCTGGTCGCTGCCGGTGACGATCAAGGTGCCGGGCACCGACATCATCATTCCCGGCTTCATCTTCTGGGCGACGTTCCTTTATGCGGCACTGGCGACCTGGATCACGCATCTGATCGGTCGCCACCTCATCCCGCTGGAGTTCGAGCAGGAGCGGCGCGAGGCGGATTTCCGCTTCTCGATGGCGCGCCTGCGCGAATACTCGGAGCAGATCGCCTCGATGCGCGGCGAGAAGGCCGAGTTGCAGCATCTCGGCCAGCGCTTCCGCGCCATCGTCGCCAATTTCTTCGAGCTGATGTGGCGCAAGCTGAAGATCACGAGCTTCACGCTGTCCTACAACCAGGCCAATGTGGTGATCCCGTTCCTGCTGCTGGCCCCCGGCTACTTTGCCAAGGAGTTCCAGCTGGGCACCTTGACGCAGACCTCCTCGGCCTTCGGCCGGGTCGAGTCGGCGCTCTCCTTCATCATCAACAGCTACCAGTCGATCGCGTCCTACCTCGCTTCGATCAACCGTCTCACCAGCTTCGAGACCGCGATCGCCCAGGCGCAGGCGGCCGGTGTCGGCGACAAGACGATCCACCGCGAGCGCGCGCCCGATCGCAACGTGCATGTCAGCGGCGCGGTGCTGACGCTGCCCAATGGCGCGCCGATCCTGCGCGTCGACAGTCTCGATCTCGGCCAGGCGCGGCGGACGCTGCTGATCGGGCCATCCGGCTCCGGCAAATCCACGCTGTTTCGGGCGATTGCCGGTATCTGGCCCTTCGGCGAGGGCCGTGTCGGCATTCCCGCCGAGGCCGAGGTCATGCTGCTGCCGCAGCGGCCCTACCTGCCGCAGGGCACGCTGCGCGCTGCGATGGCGTATCCGGCAGAAGCCGACGCCTATGACGATGCGGCGATCCGCGCCGCGATGGAGAAGGTCAAGCTCGGCCATCTGCAGGACCGGCTCGACGAGATCGATCTCTGGGGCCAGCGGCTCTCGGGCGGCGAGCAGCAGCGGCTGGCGGTGGCGCGTGCGCTGCTGGCGAAACCCGACTGGCTCTTCCTCGACGAGGCGACCGCCTCGCTCGACGAGAAGCTCGAGAACGAGATCTACGCCACGATCGACACCGCCCTGCCGCTGACCCGCGTGGTCTCGATCGGCCATCGCTCGACGTTGCGCGAGATGCACGATGCGGTGGTGACGATGGAGCCGAACCCGGACGGCACTTTCACCCCGCGCATGGCGGTGAAAGTGCCGGCGGAGGCGTGAGCGGCGCCTTGGCCTGAGACCCAAGCCGTCATCCTGGGCGACCGAAGGTCGTCCCGGGATCCATCATCGGGCCCTACATCGCCCCATGATGGATCCCGGAACTACGCCGCTACGCGGCTTGTCCGGGATGACGGTCGAGGATCGGGCGATGCCGCGTCAGAGACCACGGTCGAAGCGCAGCTCGCCGGCCGCGCCTTTCAGGACGAGCTTGCCCTCGACGAGGTCCCAGTTGCGCGTGCCGCGCAGCGCCGTGAGAAAGGCGCGCTCGAACTCCGACAGACCCTTGTCGCAGTTGCGCTTGGTCAGCGCGAGCGGGCCGACCGCGAAGCCCTGCTGGCGCAGCGGATAGGCCGACGCCGAGAAGGTGTTGCAGCCGCCGAAGCCGGTGCCGCGCAGATTGGCGTCGACCTGCAGCGTGGCGCGGCGGTCGGCGATCGGCTTGCCGTTCAGCGAGACGGCGGTCCAGGAAGCGCCGAGCGGGAAGGTCTTCTCCTGCTGCTGAATCGGCGCCGGCTGTGGTGTGGCGAGTTCCTCCCGCGACGGCATCGGCTGGCGGCGCTGGGCCTGCGCATCGCTCGGCATCAGCAGGGGCGCGGCCATGGCTGCGAGGATGGCGGCATAGCCAAGGCGTCGAATCATGATCGTCTTACCCGGTCGTCGAACCTGAAATTTCCGAGCGACCCTAACGCATCGCCGGCCTCGTGGGAAAGCGCGTAGCCGCCTATCGCGCCGCGATCAACCGCGAAGCTGCGCGCCCTGCTCTCCCTGGCCAGCGTCATCACGGAGGACAATGTCGAAACGATGGGCGCAGGTACGGAATTTTGTGTCCGTGCATGCATCCAGGCGGCCACGCACAACGTAACACCCACCATCGACGCAAGATGTCGTCCAGCGGCCGGCTCCATCCCCCCGGAGCCGTCAGCGACCGGCGAGGCCGCCTGCCCCCCAGCGGCGGCCTCGCTTGGAGGCGAGCGCCGAACCGCGCGAGCGGTCTTCAGAGCCGCGACTGCAGGCGCTCGATCAGCGGATTGGCCTTGCGGAAGACATAGGCCGGTGCGGAGACCGTGATGTCGTCGGCGCCCGCGGCGGCGAGATGCTCGACCAGCGCGAACACCGCCTTTTCCGGGCAATGCACCGTCAGCACGCCGCACGCCGCGCTCGCCCCGAAGGGCAGCCGCGCGCCGAACAGGGCGCCGAGATCGCCGAGCGTGTCGGACGCGGCGCCGAGCGTCGCCCGGATCTCGCGCAGGGAGCGCGCCTCCTCCTCGGCCGCGATGCGCGACAGGATGGCGTTGGCCGCCGCCTTCGCCCGCTCGCCCCAGGGGGCTCGCACGGAGGCGACGAGATTGGCTTCCGAGGCCAGCATCACGCCGTCATCGAGGATCTTCAGCGCGTTGGCGGCCAGCGTCGCGCCCGTCGTGGTGATGTCGACGACGATCTCGGCCGTGCCGGCAGCCGGGGCGCCCTCGGTCGCGCCCAGGCTCTCGACGATGCGGTAGTCGGCGAGGCCGTGACGGGCGAAGAAGCGGCGCGTCAGATTGACGTATTTCGTGGCGACGCGGAGCTTGCGGCCCTGGCGGCTGCGCATGGTCGAGGCGACGTCGTCGAGATCGGCCATGCTGCGCACGTCGATCCACGCCTGCGGCACGGCGACGACGACATTGGCGTGGCCGAAGCCGAGCGGCGTCAGCATTTCCACGGCGGCATCGGCATCCGCGACCTGCTCGCGCACGAGGTCCTCGCCGGTGATGCCGAGATGGGCGGCGCCCGAGGCGAGCTGCGAAACGATCTCGGAAGCCGAAAGAAACGCAACCTCGGCGCCTTCGACACCGGCGATCGTGCCGCGATAGTCGCGCTCGCCGCGCGACTTGACGAATTTGAGCCCGGCGCGGCCGAAGAAGGCGGTGGCGTTCTCCTGCAGCCGGCCCTTGGAGGGCACGGCGAGAACGAGCGGGGCGTCGTTGGCGGCCGAGTCTTTGGCGGCAATGTCGGTCATGCGGCGTCTCCCGCCAGGCGCTCGAGCCAGATCGAGGCACCGACCGCGGGAATCGGCGCGGCCGCACCGAGGCGCCCGAGCACCTGGTCGTAGCGGCCGCCGCCGGCGACCGGCTTGCCGTCGCCGCGCCTCTCGTCGTGAAGCTCGAAGATGAAGCCGGTGTAGTAGTCGAGATTGCGGGCGAAGGCGGCCTGGAAGCCGATCGCCCCGACATCGACACCACGCACGGCAAGGAAGCCGGTGCGCTCATCGAAGGCGTCGAGCTCGCGGCCGAGATCGAGCGAGGCCTGGTCGGCGAGCGCGCGCAAAGCGGCTGAGGCCGTGTCGGGATCGCCCTTGATCGCCAGCACCTGCGCCAGCAGCGCCTTCACTTCGCCATTGACCGGGTTCTCGCGCTCGGCCGCGCGGGCCAGGAAACGCTCGGCGATGTCGGAGGCGCTGCGGCCGCCGACGGTGGAGATGCCGGCGATCGAGAGCACGTCCTCGACGAAGGCTTTCGCGGCCTTGGGGTCCTGCCCTTCCAGCGCCTTGAGCAGGCCGGCATGGGCGGTCTCGCCGGTGGCGACCGGGGGATCGAGCGCCTCGACGGCGTCCGTGCCGCGGCCCTGCACGACGGCGCGCATCAGGCGGCGTCGGGCGCCGGCGGGCACCGACAACCCGTCCAGCAGCGCGCCGAGCAATGCGACGTCGCCCATCAGGATCTTGGGCTGAGCGAGGCCGAGCGCGGCGGTGGCCTCGACCGTCAGCGCCATGATCTCGGCATCGGTCGCGGCAAAGTCGTCACGGCCGAAGGATTCGATGCCGGCCTGAGCGAACTCGCCGGGCTCGCCAGAGCGCATCCGGAAGACCGGGCCGGCATAGGCATAGGCCGCCGGCTCGGTGCGGCGAGACGCGATGTGATCGAGCGCGACGGGGATGGTGTATTCCGGCCGCAGGCACCAGTCGCGGCCATCGGCATCCTGCGTCATGAAGATGCGGCGGCGGATGTCCTCGCCCGAGAGATCGAGGAAGACGTCCGCCGGCTGCAGGATCGCGGGCTCGGCGCGGGCATAGCCCTCGCGCGCGAACAGCGCGATCACGGTCTCGATGCTGGCAGCGGTCGCGGGCACGGCGGCTTCATCCTGTTACGGGCGCTGTCCTAGCAGCGGCGGCCCGGATTTTCGAGGCATTTGAGGGAAATGGGTGAACGGGAATCGACACGCGCGTGAGCCGCGACGGCCTCTTCCCTTCTCCCGGATGGGAGAAGGTGGCGCGGAGCGCCGGATGAGGGCCTGCCCTTTCAGATGAAGGTGAAACGGCTCCGCTGCGCCCTTTTGATTGGCGGCGGGCCCTCATCCCTGCCCTTCTCCCATCCGGGAGAAGGGTTCCCCGCGCTCTACGAATGCCGCGCGAGCACCGTCTTCACACCCTCGACCAGCCCCTCGACCGGCACGGAGAACTGCGCCTCCGCCTGCTTGGCCTTGTGCTCGGCGGAATCTTTCACGTCGCGGGAGGCGGCGGCGAGTTCGGCGCCCAGGATCAAATCCTTGATCACGACGGTCCCGGCATCACGTTCCGACGAGCCTTGAATGATCGCGCAGACGGCGCCGCGGCGGTCGGCATATTTCATCTGGGCGTTGAAGCCGGATGAGCCGAGATAGAGATCGGCGCGGCAGAGCGGCTTGCCGTCGTCGCCCTTGGCCTGGCGCAGGGTCGAGACAAAGGCCTGGTAGCCCGGCATGAACTCCGGCGCCTTGTTGTCCATCGCGGTGACGACGACGAGCGGCAGTTCGTTCCTGGCATCGACGATGGGCGACTTCACTGCCTTCAGCGCGGTGTAGAGCCGGGACACGCCGATCGAGAAGCCCGTCGCCGGCACGGGCTCGGGCCGGAAGCGGCCGACCAGCCCGTCATAGCGCCCGCCACCCGCCACCGAGCCGAAGCGCACGACCTGGCCGTCCTCATTGGTGACCGGGAAGGTCAGTTCGACCTCGTAGACCGGGCCAGTGTAGTATTCGAGGCCGCGAACGACGGAGGGGTCGATGCGGATGCGGCCGTCGTTGAAGCCTGCGCTGGTTACGAGGTCAGCGATCGCTTTGAGTTCCGACACTCCCTCGTCGAAGACTTCCAGACCATCGGCTAACCGACCCCGAACGAGCGCAAGCGTCTCGAAAACGCTGTCAAAAGTGACCATCGCGTGCCACTCATCGGCGCCACCAAACGCCATCGCGTCTCGTGGCCTCGCACTCGCCTCAGCGGCAGATACCGGCGCAGCAAGTACGGTCCCCTGGACGAAGACTGACAAGATCAAGTCAATCGAAGCTTCCGGCAGTCCCGCTCCCTTCGTGAAGTCGCCGCTTTCATCGAGACGGCCTGACCCAAGCAGCTTTCGGATTTCGGAGAGAGCAAACTTGTCAGCCTTGTCGATCGCGCGCAGCACCGTCAGCCGCCGGCCGGCATTCTCCTCGCCCCCGAGCCCGATCGCCTCCATCACGCCGTCGAGCACCTTGCGGTTGTTGACCTTGACGACATAGTCGCCGCGCTTGATGCCGAGCGCCTCCATCGTGTCGGCGGCGAGCATGCAGATCTCGGCATCGGCCGCGACCGAGCCCGCGCCGACGATGTCGGCGTCGAACTGCATGAACTGGCGGAAGCGACCCGGGCCCGGCTTCTCGTTGCGGAAGACATAGCCGGCGCGGTAGCTGCGATAGGGCTTGGGCAGCGCGTCGTAATTCTCCGCGACATAGCGGGCGAGCGGCGCGGTCAAATCGTAGCGCAGCGAGAGCCACTGCTCGTCATCGTCCTGGAAGGAGAAGACGCCCTCGTTTGGGCGGTCCTGGTCGGGCAGGAACTTGCCGAGCGCGTCGGTGTATTCGACGAAGGGGGTCTCCACGGGATCGAAGCCATAGCGCGAGAAGCTCTCGCGGATGACCGCCAGCATGCGCTCGGTGGCGGTGACATCGGCCGGGCCACGATCGACGAAGCCGCGCGGCTGGCGGGCCTTCAGCTTGGCGGGGGCGGGCTTGTCCACGGACATGGAGGCGGTCTCGATCTGACGACGAAAGGGGAGAGCCCGTCGGTTAGCCCGGTCGCCACCGAGGAGCAAGGTGCCCTCGAGCGGTGGCAGATTTAATATCACCTGTGATATGCTAACCGATATGCTGAGGGTCGTGCTCGACACATCGGTGATGGTCTCCGGCTTCCGAAGCCGGACCGGGGCAAGCCATGCGCTTCTCGTAGGTATCGGCAGGGGCGTGCTGGTTCCTGCGGTGAGCCACGCGCTGTTTCTGGAATATGAGGACGTTCTGAAGCGTCCGGCGCAGCAGGCCGTCCATGGGCTGTCGAACGCGGATATCGACCTTTATCTCGCGGGGCTCGCGGCCGTCAGTGATCCGGTCGAAATCTGGTTCCGCTGGCGCCCTCAGTTGCGCGACCCGGCCGACGACCTCGTGCTGGAAGCCGCTGCGAATGGACGTGTCGCAACAATCGTCACGCACAACCTGCGCGATTTCGCCGGGGCGACCGAGCGCTTCGGAATTCGCATCCTCACCCCCGGCGATCTGTTGAAGGAGATGATCTGATGAGTGCAGGCTCCTATGCCCTGAAGCTGCCGGCGTCGCTCAAGCGTGAAGCCCAGCGGCTGGCGAAGCAGGATGGCGTTTCGCTGAACCACTGGATTTCGGTGGCTGTCGCGCAGCAGGTGGCGGCAACGGAAACTGCGGCTGATTTCTTTCGCCGCCGCGCGGACGGTGCCAGCCGCAACGACATGCTGGCTGTCCTGGCGAAGGTTCCCGAGCGGCCTCCTCTTGCGGGCGACGAATTGCCCGAAGGCTACCCGCCTGAGCGGGGGGCCGCAGAGCGCGACTGACTACTCCGCCGCCACCTGCGCCACCTCCCGCAGCGGGCGATCGGCGAACCCGGCCTGCGCCAGCTTCTCCGGCAGCGGGCCGCCCGTCGCCCAGTCGAGCAGCTCGGCGGTGTGGACGACCGGGGTGGTGGCGCCGCGATCGGCGAAGCCCTTGGCGATCTGGGTCATGCAGCCGATATTGCCGGTGGCGACCAGCATCGGTTTGGTCTTCTGGATGTTGCCGACCTTGCGCTCGCGCAGCTGGCCCGCGATCTCCGGCTGGAGGATGTTGTAGACGCCGGCCGAGCCGCAGCAGATATG
This sequence comes from Allobosea thiooxidans, assembly GCA_943372485.1. Classification (GTDB taxonomy): domain Bacteria; phylum Pseudomonadota; class Alphaproteobacteria; order Rhizobiales; family Beijerinckiaceae; genus Allobosea; species Allobosea thiooxidans_A. Next base: position 948 of record CALRYW010000004.1, on the reverse strand, counting down.
GCCCTCCGGCGCCTCCTTCACGCTGAAGCCGGCGGCCGCGAGCAGGCGCTTGGGCCCATCCTTGAGCTGCTGGCCATGCTGCATTGAGCAGGCGGAGTGGTAGGCGATGGGCATGGCGACGTCGCGGACGGGCACGAGGTCGAGCGTCGCCACGAACTCCGTGACGTCCTTCGCCAGCGCCGACACCCGCTCCGCCTTGGCGGCATAGGCCGGCTCGTTGCGGAACATGAAGCCGTAATCCTTGATCGTCGTGCCGCAGCCCGAGGTCGTGATCAGGATGGCGTCGAGCCCCTTGCCCTCGATCTCGGCCGTCCAGGCGTCGATATTGGCGCGGGCAAAGGCGTGGGCGTCGTGCTCGCGGCCCATATGGTGGACGAGCGCACCGCAGCAGCCCTCCCCCTTCGGCAGCACGACCGCAACGCCATGGCGCGTCAGAAGCCGGATCGTCGCCTCGTTGATGGCGGGGTCGAGCACCGGCTGGGCACAGCCGGAGAGGATGGCGACGCGCTTGCCCGCCGGCGCCGTGGCGGGGGCAAAGCTCTGCGGCCCCTCCATCGGCGAGCGCGAGGGCAGCCTGGCGGGCGCCAGCGCCAGCATCGCCTTCAGCCGCGCCCCGACCAGCGGCAGGGCGCCGAGCGCGGGACCGAGAGGCTTCGCCAGCATCGCGCCGAGCATGGCGACCCGGAAGCGGCCGGGATAGGGCAGGATCGCGCCGAGCACGCGCCGCAGCAGCTTGTCATGCCAGGAGCGCTCATAGGTCTCCTCGATATGGGCGCGGGCATGGTCGACGAGGTGCATGTAGTGCACGCCGGACGGGCAGGTCGACATGCAGGAGAGGCAGGAGAGGCAGCGGTCGACATGCTTCACGACCTCCGCGGTCGCCGGCTTGCCGTTCTCCAGCATGTCCTTGATCAGGTAGATGCGCCCGCGCGGGGAATCGAGCTCGTC
>CALRYW010000003.1:0-105458 GCA_943372485.1 Allobosea thiooxidans | reverse complement strand
TCGCGCGCGAGCGTGCTCGCCGCCTTCGCCTGCACGCTCGGCATCGTGCCGCATCTGCTGGCGGCGATGCTGGGGCTGGCGGCGCTGCTGCATGCCAGCGCGCTCGCCTTCGCCGTCGTGAAATATGCCGGCGTCGCCTATCTCTTGTTCATGGCCTGGCAGACGCTGCAGGAGCGTGGCGCGCTCAGCGTCGAGGCGAAGGCCGATCCGCGCTCGGCCTGGCGGGTGCTGCGCGACGGCGTCGCGATCAACGTGCTCAACCCCAAGCTCTCGATCTTCTTCGTCGCCTTCCTGCCGCAGTTCATCGCGGCCGGCGAAGCGGCGCCGCTGGCGCGCATGCTCGAACTGTCGGGCGTGTTCATGGCGATGACCTTCGTGGTCTTTGCGCTCTACGGCCTCTTCGCGGCGGCGATGCGCGACAGGGTGGTGACGCGGCCGGCGGTGATGGCCTGGCTGCGGCGGGGCTTCGCGGCGGCCTTCGTCGCGCTCGGCGCCAAGCTCGCCGTCACCGAGCGCTGAGATGGTGGCGCAGACGCTGCTCGCGATCGCCACGCGCGGGCCGGGCCTGTACGAGTTCACGCGCGAGGCGGAGGCCTTTGTCGCGCAGGCGGGCACCGAGACCGGGCTGCTGACGCTCTTCGTGCGCCACACCTCCTGCTCGCTGCTGATCCAGGAGAATGCCGATCCGGATGTGCGTGTCGATCTCGAGGCCTTCTTCCGCCGGCTCGTGCCCTCCGCCGACGATCCGGCGATGGATTACCTCATCCATCGGGCGGAGGGGCCCGACGACATGCCCGCTCATCTCAAGGCGGCGCTGACGCCGGTCTCGCTCTCGATCCCGGTGATGGCGGGGCGGCTGGCGCTCGGCACCTGGCAGGGGATCTATCTGTTCGAGCACCGCGCCCGCCCGCACCGGCGCGAGGTCGCGCTGCATCTCGCCTGAGCGGGGCCGCGTCGTCGCGCGCCTTGGCAGGGCGGTGCGGTGCAGGTAGTTCTCCCTGCGGCCGCGCAGCCGCTCCGGAGGAAAACCCGATGTCGTTCCTGAAGTCCCTGTTCGGTGGCCGCAAGCCGGCTGACGCCGCTCCGGCCGGTCCGCTGAAGAGCATCGAGCACAACGGCTTCACCATCCATGCGACGCCCTATCAGGAGGGCGGCCAGTGGCAGCTCTGCGGCGTCGTCGAGAAGACGATCGAGGGGGAGCTGAAGAGCCACCGCTTCGTCCGGGCGGACCGTTTCCCCGGCAAGGACGAGGCGGTCGACTTCACCCTGGTCAAGGGCCAGCAGCTGGTCGACCAGCAGGGCGAGGCGGTGTTCCGCTAGGCTCCTGACAGCTGCAGCGACGTTTTCGCGCGGGAACAGACCGCCCCTCCGCGGATTGTCGGGTCATCACCCTCAACCCGAACCCGGAGGCCGCCACGAGCGCCGCGCCGCCTGACGCCATGAGCCGGAGCACGGGTCGCTCCCGTCGCCCGGCTCCGGCTCCCGGCCCGCAGATCCGTTCAGGGCGCAGCCGCTTCATGGCTGCGCCCTGAACGCCGATGGGGTCCGCCTCGCGCGCGCTTGCCGCCGCGCGGGCGACTGCCTACTCCTCGTGTGCAGAACGCCGCGCCGGAGAGCCGGCGCACCGAGGAAACATGTCCAGCGACGAATTCCGCTACGCGCCCGACTCCTCTTATGCTTGGCTGCGCCTGGCCGTCTCGCTGCTGGTCGGCACGGCGGCCTGCGTCGGCACCTGGTCCGTCGTCGTGGTGCTGCCATCGGTGCAGACCGAGTTCGGCACGCTGCGCGCCGGCGCGTCACTGCCCTATACCTGCGTCATGCTGGGCTTCGGCTTCGGCAACATCGCCATGGGCCGCATCGCCGACCGCTACGGCATCATCGTGCCGATCATCGTCGGGGCGCTGCTGCTCGGCAGCGGCTATGTCCTGGCCGGGATGGCGCAATCGCTCTGGCAGTTCGCGCTCGTCCATCTCTTCCTGATCGGCGTCGGCGGCGGGGCCGGATTCTCGCCGCTGATCGCGGACCTCTCGCACTGGTTCCGCAAGCATCGCGGGCTTGCCGTCGTCTTCGGAGCCTCGGGCAGCTATCTGGCGGGGGTGATCTGGCCCCAGGTCATCACCTGGGGCGTCGCCAACCATGGCTGGCGCGCGACCCATATCGGCATCGGGCTCGCGGTCATGGCGATCATGCTGCCGCTGGCACCGTTCTTCCGCCGCCGGCCCTCGGCCGCGAGCATCGCGGCGCAGGAGGCGGCGAGCACCAGCGCGCGCGGCGATCTCGGTCTCTCGGCCAGCCAGTTGCAATGGCTGCTGGCGATCGCGGGCTTCTCCTGCTGCGTCGCCATGGCGATGCCACAGGTGCATATCGTCGCCTATTGCAGCGATCTCGGCTATGGCGTCGCGCGCGGCGCCGAGATGCTCTCGCTGATGCTGGGCCTGGGCATCGTCAGCCGCATCGCGTCGGGCTTCGTTGCCGACCGGATCGGCGGCACGGCGACGCTTGCGATCGGCTCGCTGATGCAGGGGCTCGCGCTGTTCCTCTATCTCTGGTTCGACGGGTTGACCTCGCTCTTCATCGTCACCGGCATCTTCGGCCTGTTCCAGGGCGGCATCGTGCCGATGTATGCCGTCATCATTCGGGAATACCTGCCGGCGCGGGAGGCGGGCGTGCGGATCGGCCTCGTGATGTCCTCCACCATTCTCGGCATGGCGGTCGGCGGCTATGTCTCGGGCGCGATCTTCGACGCCTTCGCCTCCTATCGCGCCGCCTTCCTGAACGGGCTGGCCTGGAACCTCGTCAACCTCACGGTGGTGTGCTGGCTGATGATGCGGGCGCGGCGGCGGCCCGTTGGGCCGGCGGCGACGGCGGCCGTCTAAAACGTATTCGGCGGTCGAGGGGGCGTCCTGTCGACAGCGCCCCTCCCGCAGTCGCGTTGCCGACCGATTGTGTTTCATGTTATGAAACACTCGCCATGAAACGGATCGCCGACAAGCATACGCTGGCGCTCTACCAGGACGGCGTCTGCCATCCGCGCTGGCGCGGTTTCGAGGCGGTCGCGCTGCGAAAGCTCGACCGCGTCATGAACATCACGCGTCTGGACGATCTCCGTGTACCTCCGGGGAATCGACTCGAGGCGCTTAAGGGTGATCGCGCGGGCCAATGGAGCATCAGGATCAACGATCAGTACCGGATCTGCTTCAAATGGGATGGGACACAGGCCCATGCGATCGAGATCACCGACTATCATTGAGGGAGGGCGCAGGATGACGCGCATCACGACCCATCCGGGAGAAATGCTGCAGCATGAGTTCCTCGAGCCGATGGGCATCTCGGCCCGGGCCCTCGCGCGAGCCATGAAGGTCCCCCCAACCCGCGTCACGAAGCTGCTGAAGGCGGAAACTGGCATGACGGCGGATACGGCCCTCAGGCTGGAGCGCGTGCTCGGCGCCTCGGCGGGCTTCTGGCTCAATCTCCAGAACAGCTATGATCTGACGCGTGAGCAGGCCGCCAAGGCCGCGACCTATGCCGAATTGGAGCCTCTCGTGGCCGCCTGAAGCACCACTTCTGCCGAAGCACTCGGTCTGCGACGAGCCGTCGGCCAGCGCTGCTGCCACTGCCGCTTTGTCGCAGAGCCATCGCCATGCTTGACGCCGATGCCTCGCGCATCCGATGTCGGCGCAACCATAACCCAAGGAAACCTCCATGCTTCGCACCACCATCGCCGGCAGCCTGCCCAAGCCGAGCTGGCTCGCCGAGTCCGAGCGGCTCTGGGCGCCATGGAAGCTGGAAGGGGTGGCGCTGCAGGAGGGCCGGCGCGACGCGACGATCCTGGCGGTAAAGCTGCAGGAGGATGCCGGCATCGACATCGTCGGCGATGGCGAGCAGGCGCGGGTGCATTTCGTCCATGGCTTCCTGGCCAATCTCGACGGCATCGATTTCGACAAGAAGACGATCATGGGCATCCGCAACAACCGCTACGAGGCGGAGGTGCCGACGGTCACCGGCGCGATCCGCCGCAAGGGGCCGGTGCACAGCATGGAGGCGCAGGCCGCCCGGGCGCATACGACCCGCAAGCTGAAGTTCACGCTGCCGGGCCCGATGACGATCGTCGACACCATCGCCGACGAGCATTACGGCCGCCGCGAGGACCTCGCCATGGCGTTTGCCGCCGTGCTGAACGAGGAGGCGCATGAGCTGCAGGCGCTGGGCGTCGACGTCATCCAGTTCGACGAGCCGGCCTTCAACGTCTATATGAAGGAGGTGCCGGACTGGGGCATCGCCTGCCTTGAGCGCGCTGCTCAGGGCCTGACCGCGACCACCGCGGTGCACATCTGCTACGGCTACGGCATCAAGGCCAATATCGACTGGAAGGCGACGCTCGGCGCGGAGTGGCGCCATTACGAGCAGACCTTCCCGGCGATCGCCAAGAGCTCGATCCAGCAGGTCTCGCTGGAGTGCCGCAACTCGAAGGTGCCGCTCGACCTGATCAAGCTGCTCGACGGCAAGGACGTGCTGGCGGGGGCCATCGACGTCGCCTCCAACACGGTCGAGACGCCCGAGGAGGTCGCGGCCACGATCCGCGCCGCGCTCGCTTTCGTGGCGCCAGAGAAGCTCTTCCCCTGCACCAATTGCGGCATGGCGCCGATGACCGCCGAGGTCGCCTATGGCAAGCTCGCGGCCCTGTCGGCCGGAGCGGCGCTGGTGCGCAAGGAACTCGGCGCGGCCTGAGACGGGCTGTTCGTACCCCCATCCGTCCCACTGGCGCAGGCGCGGTGGCGCATGCTCCAATGGGCGGGGATTCGACGGGGGGAGCCGATGACGACAGAAGCGGGCGTGGCGCAGGACGAGGCGCCCCGCGGCAACCTGACGGTACGCATCAATGCGATGCCGGCCGACACCAACGCGAATGGCGACATTTTTGGCGGCTGGGTGATGTCGCGCATGGACGCGGCCGGCGGCATCGCCGGCGTCGACCGGGCGCAGGGGCGTGTCGTCACCATCGCCGTCGATGCGATGACCTTCATCCGGCCCGTCAAGGTCGGCGACGTGCTCAGCGTCTATACCGAGGTCGAGTCCGTCGGCCGGACCTCGATGAAGATCCATGTCGAGGCCTGGGCCCGGCGGTTCCGCACCATGGTCCACGAGAAGGTCACCGACGCGACCTTCACCTTCGTCGCCATCGACGAGGAGGGGCGGCCGCGCCCGGTGCCCCAGCCGGCCCGACGCGCCTAGGGGCCCCCGCCGGCCCGGCTGAACTGGAATGGTATGGCCGCGGCGTGCGGCCGGCGGGAGCTCGTCGCAGCGTCATGATGGCCGTGCCGATCTTGATCAAGAGCTGAAGGTCGCGGCGCGATCATCTACCCGGCGCTGCATTCACCTCGCGGGAGGCGCGCCAACAATTGGCCAAACGTTAACGAATGCTGAATCCTCGAGATCGCGACTGATTCAGAAGAATCCAGTCACTTAACCCTTCGTTAGCTGCCTTGCCCCCATTCTGCCCGTCGGCTGGCCTAACCCGACTGCCCACTCAACGATAACATTTGGGGGAATCCTTTCATGATCCATCGTCGTGACGTCCTGACTGGCCTTGCCTGCGCCTCCGCCGCCTCGCTCCTGCCGGGACGCGTTTTCGCCGAAACCGGCGTGATGGCTGACAAGATCGTGCTGGGCCAGGCGGCCGTGTTCGAGGGTCCCGCCAGCGCGCTGGGGCTCGGCATGCGCGATGGCCTCACCGCCGCCTTCGCAGAAGCCAACGCCAAGGGTGGCGTCGGGGGGCGCAAGATCGAACTCCTGACCCAGGATGACGGATACGAGCCCGGTAAGTCGATCGATGCGACCAAGGCGCTGATCGCCAAGGATGTCTTCGCGCTGGTCGGCCCGGTCGGCACGCCGACGGCCATGGCCGCCCACCCGATCGCGAAGGAGGCCGGCCTGCCCTTCATCGGTGCCTTCACCGGCGCCGAAGGCCTGCGTGATCCCTATCTGCCGCATGTCGTCAATGTGCGCGCCTCCTATTTCCAGGAGACCGAGGTCTGGATCGAGCGCCTCGTCAAGGACAAGGGCTTCTCCAAGATCGCGATCTTCTATCAGGACGACGCCTTCGGCCGGGCCGGCCTCGCCGGCGTCAAGAAGGCGATGGATGCGCGCAAGATGAGCCTCGTCGCGGAGGGGACCTTCGAACGCAATACGGTTGCGGTCCGGGCCGCCCTGCTCGACATCCGCAAGGCCAATCCGGAAGCCGTGGTGATGGTGGGCCCCTACAAGCCCTGCGCCGAATTCATCAAGCTGTGCAAGCAGGTGAAATTCGCGCCGGTGTTCATGAACATTTCCTTCGTCGGCTCCGATGCGCTGGCGGCCGAACTCGGGGATGCGGGTGCCGGCGTCTATGTCACGCAGGTGGTGCCGCTGCCGACGGACACCTCGATCCCGGTGGTCAAGGCCTATCAGGCGGCTCTCGCGGCCAGCGACGCCAAGGACAAGGAGCCGGGCTTTGTGTCTCTGGAAGGCTATCTCGTTGGACGCACCGTCATCGCCGCTCTCGAAAAGGCCGGCAAGGAGCCGACCCGCAAGGCCTTCATGGAGGCGTTGACCAATGGCTCCTATGATTTCGGCGGTTTCAAGATGACCTTCGGCCCCAATGACAACCGCGGCTCCGACGACGTCTACCTGACGGTCATCGGATCGGACGGCACGTTCAAGTCGGTCAGCTCTCTGTCCGTATGAGCTGCATCTGCCGCGTCGCAATTTGGAGAGTGACATGACGAAGGCCAAGAAGCCGGCGCGCCTGCGCGCGCCGCTGCGCATCGGCATCGCCGCGCGCATCTATGCCGCGCTCGGCGCTCTGACCACGCTGACGATCGTCGCCTCTGCGGTGGCCTGGCTGTCCTATGACCGGATCAGCGCGACCGTTGGCGAAATGGTCGAGCACAAGATGCCCACGGTGGAACTCGTGCTCGAACTCTCCCAGGTCGGGACGCAGTCGACCGCACTGGCGCCGCGCTTCATGAATGTGCAGACGGTGCAGCAGCGGGCGCGTCTGACCACGGAACTGGACGCGATCGAGGCCAAGCAGTTCGAACTCATCCGGGCCGTCGGCAAGATCGGCGGCGTCGACATGAAGCCGGTGCAGAAGGCGGTCGATGATCTCTCGCTGCGGATCAACGACATCAACGACCTGACCGGCACCCGGCTGCGGAATGCCGCGCAGATGGCGGCCACCGTGGAGCAGCTGAACAAGGCGCGCGAAGACTTCGTCAAGGTGGTCGGCGGAGAGGCCGACGAGCGCCAGTTCAACGTTGTGCTCGGCATCGAGAGCGTCAAGGGTCAGGACAGCGCGGGGATCGACGAGGCCCTGAAGTCCATCAACGACGTCGAGTTTCCGGCCTTCGATCTGGCGCGCAAGCTGGAGGCACAGGTCAACGAGCTGATCGGCCTGTTGCGCGAGGTCGGCCAGATCGCGGATCAGTCGCGCCTGGGGCTCGCGCGCGAACGCCTCAACGCCGTCGTGCTGCGGATCGAGAAGGACATGGCCGCCGCCGACAAGATCACGCCCAACAAGGAGCGGTCCCGCGTGATCGACGCGGTCATCGCCTTGGGCGAAGGGCCGCGCGGCGTGGTCGCGATGCGCCAGCGCGACATCGAAACGCAGGACGCGATCAATGCCCGCGTCGTCGACATCGACCAGGCCGCGGCCACGATGCGCGCGGAAATCGACAAGCTCGTCACAGCGGCTCGCTCGGGCGCGGTCGCCGCGAACGCCTCGACGGCGAATCTGATCGAGCAGAGCAAGATGTGGCTGGGCGCGATCGGCATCGGCTCGCTGCTGATCGCTCTCGTGCTGGCCTTGCTCTATGTCCGTCCTGCGATCATCGGGCGTCTGAACCGGCTGTGGGCGGCGACGCGGGCGATCGCCGACGGGGCTCTGGAGACGGTGGTCGACACGAAGGGCCATGACGAGATCTCCGACATCTCGAAGAGCGTGCTGCTGTTCCGCGACAATGCGGTGGCGCTGCGCGCGGCCGAGGCCGCCAAGATCGAGGACGATGCCCGGGCCCAGGAACAGCGCCGCGCCATGATGGCGGATCTCGGCGACGCCTTCGGCGAGGTCGTGGCGGCCGCCGCGGCCGGCGATTTCAGCCGCCGCGTCGAGGCGAACTTCGCCGATGCCGAGCTGAACGCGCTCGCGGGCTCCGTCAACGAGCTGCTCGAGACGGTGCAGGGCGGTCTCTCCGAGACCTGCGACGTGCTCGCCGAGCTCTCGGCGGGCCATCTCTCGACCCGGATCGAGGGGATGTATCAGGGCGCCTTCGCCGAGCTGAAGAACGGCACCAATGCGCTGGCCGAGGAGTTCGAGAGCACGCTCGCCAAGCTCTCCGAGACGGTGGCGGCGGTGCGCAGCGCCACGACCGAGATCCTCGACGGCGTCACCGATCTGGCCGAGCGCACCAGCGAGGAGAGCAACGCCGTCTCGATGGCGACCAACCAGCTCGGCGCCTTCGCCGGCACGGTCAAGAAGACGGCGAGCGAGGCGGCCCAGGCGACCGGCATGGCCGAGGGCGCCGAGAGCCAGGCCCAGCAGGGCGAGAAGGTCGTGGCGTCGGCGCTCGAGGCGATGCAGCGCATCCGCACCTCCTCGGACAAGATCTCCGAGGTCATCGCGATGATCGACGAGATCGCCTTCCAGACCAATCTGCTGGCGCTGAACGCAGCCGTCGAGGCGGCCCGCGCCGGCGACAGCGGGCGGGGCTTCGCGGTCGTCGCGACCGAGGTCCGCAGCCTGGCCAAGCGCTCGGCCGATGCCTCCAACGACGTCAAGAAACTGGTCGAGGCGGCGCATGGCGACGTCAAGGTCGGTGTCGGGCTGGTCGAGGAGACCGCCCAGATGTTCGAGGCGATCGTCGCCTCGGTGAACGACCTGACGGGGCTGATGAACGGCATCTCGCAGACGGCGAAGAGCCAGGCCAGCGACGTCTCGGCGATCAACACCGAGATCGACGGCATCGGCTCGATGGCCCATCAGAACGCCGCCCTGGTCGAGGAGACCAACGCCGCGCTGGCGCTGACCGACGAGCAGACCCGCGCGCTAAGCGAGCACATCGCCCGCTTCCGCTTCCGCGAGGGTCACGGCTCCGACAAGGCCCATGCCATGGCCCACGCCGCCTGACCGACCCCGCCAACCGACACGACATCGAAAGGCCCCGCCATCCCACAGATGGCGGGACCTTCGGCATTCTGCGGACCGCTTCGCATGACGCTTGCGGCCGGCTCGGCGGCGATGCTACGCGAGACATGGGCCGGTAGCTCAATGGTTAGAGCTCGCTGCTCATAACAGCGCCGGTGCCGGTTCGAGTCCGGCCCGGCCCACCACTTCCGATCGGAATGGCCGGGCTCCACAGACCCAAGCTGCGCGGCGTAGACCGCGTCGGATGGGCCTTCACCTTCGCCGCCGCAGCCTACAACCTCGTGCGACTGCCGAGGCTGTTGGCGACGCTGCAATGAGTGAGATCACCGACGCGCCCCCCGCAACGCCCCTCATCGAAGCCGCGCGACGCACTGTGCCGAGGCCGACGCCCCTGAGCGCGATCACCCACCGTCCGCGATCATCCGAACGCTGCCAGTCAATGACACCGCTCCGCCAAGCCAACGCCTGCTTCAACAGCCTGTTAAGATGGGAACGGGCGGTGAGCGAACGCGGATCCAAAAAATGTCGATTGCAATAGATGTATGGCTGCAGCAATCTGCTGTTCCGATCTGAATACCTTAATCAAGATGTAACGCGTTGGAGCTGAAGTACGGCGAAGGGGCTACTCGTGGCGGCATTCACTGTTTCGTTAAACGATCCTACAAGTCTGGCGGGATTAAACGCTTCCAATGTCAGGGCTTCGGTCGAAGCCGCAGCTGCTCGATGGTTCGCGGGAATCCAAGGCTTCGGATCGGTCGACATTCAAGTCAATTTTGCGCGAATGGGAACCGGCTCCAGCACCTTGGCGACAGGTGGCTCAGCTGCATCTGCATATGTGGGGCTTCGGGACGGCAAGATTATCTATCAGCAAAGCGCCGCTTGGGAATTGCAGACCGGCGTTGACGTTAACGGTTCCGTTGCTGACCTCATCATTACGCTGAATGTTGATCAGATTTCACGGATGTTTTTTGATCCGTCGAGTTCTCTATCTATTCCATCTGACAAATTCGATGCTGTTACGATATTTACGCATGAAATTGGTCATGGATTGGCTTTCAATACGTTTCGAGAAGATGACGGAACGTTACCGACGTTAACATGGACGGATGGACAGCAGCGAAATTATCAATTTATTTACGATACATTTGTTTCAATCAATGGTGATGTTGCTCGGTTCAGTGGTTTAAATAGTAATTTTGTTTCGAATGGTCTCTTGCTGGCAGGTATTGATAATACGGCTCATGCTGGAACTGCCGATCTTATGAATCCCTTCGCTCCGTTTGGTGAACGGCGGACTGTGTCGGAAATTGATATCGCTGTTGCTCAAGATATCGGACTACCGATTGCCACCGAGCGTTCCGATTACATCGTTTTGCTTTTTGGTGATGATGTGTTTTCGGCTGGTGGTGGTGACGACTCCATCGATGGAGGCCCGGGCGATGACTCCATCGTTGGTGGCTTCGGTCGTGACGTCCTCGCTGGAGGCGAAGGCCGCGACGTGATTTTGTCCAACCAGCAGGACGACGTCATTCTCGGCAATCAGGGCGACGACATCGTCGTCGGCGGCCAAGGTCTCGACGTTGTCGTTGGCGGGCAAGGTAATGATTTCGTCTTTGGCAACGAAGAAGACGATATCGTCTTTGGCAACGAAGGAAATGATACAATATTCGCCGGACAAGGAAACGATACCGTATTTGCGGGTCAAGGAAACGATACCCTTTGGGGCAACGAAGGCAACGATCTGCTGCTCGGGAACGAAGGTGCCGATCGGTTTGTGTTTGGGCTTGGATCGGGCTCTGATACGATACGAGGCTTTAGCGCGTTGGAGGGTGATATCCTAGACCTTCAGGGTCAGACCTCCACGCAGCAAACGATCAGTGCTGGCATTGTGATGTCACTATCGGGCGGAGGGGCAATCTTCATCGAGGGCGCGGCAATAGCTTAATTGAGTGCTGAAGTGTGCCTTGTAAGAGGTGCAGGACGGACAGCCGGTGACACTGCCAGTTCGCGTTTGAGCGGCCGCCGCGGCCACCTGTTGTGGTTCGCCATTCAGTTCGTTCCGGCTAGACTGCATGAGGCGCTTTTGCGCCCGGGCCAGATGTGAGATTCCGCCTGCCGCGAGGGGAGGAATGACAGTGCAGCGGGACGGGCGGCAAGCCCGCCGCAGTTTCGAGAGTAGGAAAGTGACCAGTTGAAAGACCCTAAATTTGTCCGCCTTCAGCGCCCTTGAGACCATTTAGGGTTTTCGGGAAGGGAGGATTTCTGGATCATCGCAGCAGTTCGGGAACGCAGATGAGACAGAACCGCAGGACCGCACCAGCGAATTCCGGGCCGGAGAAAGCACCGGCAGAGCAGGTCGTGAAGGATATTCGCCGAGCGACGCGTCGGCAGTTCTCGGCCGAAGAGAAGATCCGCATCGTGCTGGAAGGCGTGCGCGGCGAGGAGAGCATCGCCGAGCTGTGCCGGCGCGAGGGGATCGCCTCGTCGATGGATTACGGCTGGTCGAAGGAGTTCCTCGACGCCGGCAAGCGCCGTCTCGCCGGTGACAACGCCCGCGCCGCGACGTCGGACGAGGTGAAGGAACTGCGTCGCGCGGCGCAGGCCCTGAAGGAGGCCGTGGCCGATCTGACCTGAGGAAAACCGCCTGCTCAAAAAAAACATGCTGGCGGATGGGGAGGACGACACATGAGGTATCCTGCCTCTGAGAAGGCCGAGATCATCCTGCTGGTCGAGGGATCGCATCTGCCGGCGCGGCGCACCCTGGACAAAGTGGGCATCCCGCGCGCCACGTTCTATCGCTGGTATGATCGCTATCTCTCCGGCGGGTTCGCAGGCTCTTCTCGAAATCATCATGTCAGCTGATCAGCCGGATCGATCCGAACTCTGTCATCTCACGGCATCGTCACTGGGCCGCGCCAAGCCGGATGGAGGTTGCGGCTCGGCGCAAATTGCCAACTCAAGACTGCGCACGATGGCCATGAACGACTGCATGGCCGGTGACGGCGATCTGCCGCGTCTGGCAATGAAGCCATAGTTCAACCGCAGGGACGGCAGCCCGATCGGCAGAAGAACCAGCGCCCGGGCCGCGATCTCCTGGCGGATCTGGATGGGAACGCATGCCGATACAGCTGCTCCCGCGAGAACGATGTTCTTGGCGGCCGAAAAGGATTCGACCAGGATCCGGGGCCTGAAGCGCTTCTGCTCATGCTCGACCAGGCCATAGGGCCGTTCCGGTTCGACATCCTGTCGCTGGAGCGAGCTGGGGATGGTCGGCCCGACCCATGGAAACTCCAGGAGATCACTGATCGTAAGGCCTGCCATGGTCGCCAGTGGATGGTCTGCTGCCACAAAGAATTGCAAAGGGGCTGCGTGCACCGGCTCGGTGACGAGGTTTGGATTCTGTGACGCCTCCGTGATGTCGGCAAAGCCAAGGTCGGCCACGCCCGCAGCCACATCGGCGGTCGCCCTGGTCCAATCCCTGACCGTCACCTCCACGGTCAGACGGGGATAGCGCGTGGACAGCAGAGCGACGGCCCGGTCGCCGGAAATGTCTGCTGGATAAGGGCCCATCACAACCTTGAGTTGGCCGGTTTCAAGCCCTTTGAGCCGTGCGATCTCTCGTGAGAGGTCATCAAAGCTCGCGATGACCGCCTGTCCGCGGTCAATCAGGGTCTGTCCGAAGACCGTTGGCGCGACATGGGGGCGGTCGAAGAGCTGGACGCCGAGCGAATCCTCAAGGCCCTTGAGGCTACGCGTCAGCGAAGGCTGGGACACACCGAGTGACGCAGCTGCCCGGCTGAAACTCCGGAACCGGTTGAGAGCAAGCACCAATTGCAGGCTTCTGATGGAAAGCATGCGCCGCGTCTCGCTGAAATCCGCAACAGGCTATACCATCAATGATATTGGACGCCGTCTTGGATATCAACGAGGATCGTCGCCGTAAAAAAGAAGAACAACGAAGGAGCGGTTGATCGTGACGGCTGTTTCGGTGATCGCACCGGGAGCCCTTACCTGCCCAACGGGGCGCGCCGATATCGTCGTCCTCCAACCGACAGGGGGCCCGATCTGATGAATCTCAGGTTGGGTGAGAACGCGGCGACGATGCACACGGGCGGTGATCCAGCCCTGACGCGAATGATTTACATTCCCGGCGGCGCCTATCTCATGGGCTCGAACAGCCACTATTCAGAAGAGGCCCCGGTCCACCGGGTCAGGGTCGATCCGTTCTGGATGGATGCAATACCGGTGAGGAACCGCGACTTCCGGACCTTCGTCGAGGCGACCGGACATGTCACCTTTGCGGAAATGGCTCCGAAGGCGGAGGATTATCCCGGCGCCTTGCCCCACATGCTGAGAGCCGGCTCGCTCGTATTCGATCCGCCAACGCGCCCCATTGACCTTCGGGACTGGTCGCAATGGTGGACGTTCCGGTTCGGCGCAAACTGGCGCAAGCCCTATGGTCCCGGCAGTTCCATCCGCGATCTCGATGATCACCCGGTCGTTCACATCGCCTTTGCCGATGCGCAGGCCTATGCCGCTTGGGCCGGCAAAGAACTTCCCAGCGAAGCGGAATGGGAGTTCGCGGCACGCGGTGGTCTCGACCAGGCGGAGTTTGCCTGGGGCGATGAACTTGCGCCCGATGGCCGGCAGATGGCGAACTTTTGGCTGGGGGAGTTTCCCCACGAGAACCTTTCTCCCCGACGCTACAAGCGCACCACGCCGGTCGGCGAGTATCCTCCAAACGCCTATGGCCTCTTGGACATGATCGGCAACGTCTGGGAATGGACCACCGACTGGTATGCTTCCCGGCACCATCAGGACGAGGCGAAGGCCTGCTGCATTCCGGCCAATCCGCGCGGTCCGGCGCAGGACACAAGCTATGATCCGCTGCAGCCAGGCACGAGGATACCCCGCCGTGTCCTGAAGGGCGGCTCGCATCTTTGCGCGCCCAACTATTGCCGACGTTACCGCCCGGCCGCGCGCCACGCTCATCCCGTCGATACATCCACCAGCCACATCGGTTTTCGCTGCGTTTTCAGAGGGGAGAGAAACACATGACGAAGAACAGAACAGGCGAGCATGGTGAGGCGTCTCACGATGCGCCCACAGCGGAGGGTCGCGACCCGGGGACGGTGCGCAGCCTGAACCGCCGCAACATCCTGCTCGGCACCACGACAATCGCTGCAACGGCGGCGTTGGGGACGGCAACCTCGGTTCAGGTGGCGCAGGCCCAGACCGCACCGGCCGCACCGGCCGGCAAGGTGCCAAACATCCTCGTCATCTGGGGCGACGACATCGGCACCTGGAACATCAGCCACAACAACCGCGGCATGATGGGCTACAAGACCCCCAACATTGACCGCATTGCTCGCGAGGGCGTGTCGTTCACCGATTACTATGGCCAACAGAGCTGCACCGCCGGACGCGCCGCCTTCATCAACGGCTCGGTGCCGGTGCGCAGCGGCATGACCAAGGTGGGTCTGCCGGGAGCCGCCGAAGGCTGGCAGAAGACAGACGTGACCATGGCCACGGTGCTCAAGAGCCAGGGCTACGCGACAGGACAGTTCGGCAAGAACCATCAGGGCGACCGCGACGAACACCTGCCGACCATGCACGGTTTCGACGAGTTCCTCGGCAATCTCTATCACCTGAATGCTGAGGAGGAGCCCGAGAACCGGGATTATCCGAAGAACCCGGAGTTTCGGAAGAACTTCGGGCCGCGCGGCGTGCTTCGCACCAAGGCCGATGGCAAGGGCGGGCAGACGATCGAAAACACCGGGCCGCTGACCAAGAAGCGGATGGAGACCATTGACGACGAGACCGTCGAGGCCGCCAAGGAGTTCATCACCCGTCAGGTCCGGGAAAACAAACCCTTCTTCTGCTGGTGGAACGGGACACGGATGCATTTCCGCACCCATGTCAAAGCCGAGAACATCGGCAAGTCCGGCCAGGACGAGTATGGCGACGGCATGGTCGAGCACGACCTGCATGTCGGGCAGTTGCTGAAGCTGCTCGATGATCTGGGCATCGCCAACAACACGATCGTTCAATACTCCACCGACAATGGCCCGCATTACAACACCTGGCCGGATGCCGGCACGACGCCTTTCCGGGGCGAAAAGAACTCGAACTGGGAAGGCGCTTTCCGCGTGCCGGCCTTTGTCCGCTGGCCCGGTGTCTTCCCGGCCGGAACCACGTTGAACGGCCTGGTCGCGCATGAAGACTGGCTGCCGACCTTTGCGGCGGCGGCGGGTGCGCCGGACGTGAAGGAGAAGCTGCTCAAGGGCGTCACGCTCAACGGCCGCCCCTACAAGAACCACATCGACGGCTACAACATGCTCGATTACTTCAGCGGCAAGGCAACGGAATCGCCGCGGAAGGAATTCTGGTACATGAACGATGATGGCAACATTGTTGCCGCCCGATATGAGGATTGGAAGATCGTCTTCCTGGAGAACCGGGGTTCACAGCTGAATGTGTGGCAGGAACCCTGGGTGGAACTGCGCTTCCCCCTGATCTTCAACCTCCGGCGTGACCCGTTTGAGAAAGCACAACACAACTCCAATACCTATTGGGACTGGGTGATCGACCGCGTCTTCGTGATCGCGCCAATCCAGGGACTGGCTGCAAAATTCCTTCTGAGCATGAAGGAGTTTCCACCCAGTCAGTCGCCTGGTTCCTTCAACCTGAGCAAGGTCGAGGCAACGCTCAAGTCGGCTTTGTCCCGCTGAACCAGAACCAGGAAAAGGCCGCCTCCCTCCGGGGAGGCGGCCAACCACAGACACCGTTCTGAAAATGGCTCTCAGTCGAAAGACCTGATACATGAGACTCAAAGCAGTCGCGGCAATTCTGGCTGGGCTTGTCATGCTCACTGCACAGCCACTCGCCGCGCAAAGCCCTGATCCCCTGCCATCATGGAACAACGGCGCTTCGAAACAGGCGATCCGGGCTTTCGTTCGCAAGGTCGTTCGATCCGGTTCGCCTGATTTCGTCCCGCCCGCCCAGCGCATTGCCACATTCGACAATGACGGCACGCTCTGGGGCGAGCAGCCTTTCTATTTTCAGTTCCTGTTCGCGGTTGATCGCATCAAGGCGATGGCGGCCCAGCGTCCGGAATGGAAGGAGAAGGAGCCCTTTGCCTCGGTTCTGCGAGGTGACCTCAAGGCGGCGCTGGCCGGAGGTGAACACGCCATCCTTGAGATGGTGATGGCGACCCACGCCGGATACACGATTGAAGAGTTCGACGCTGTCGTTCGGGAGTGGTTTGCAACGGCGAGACACCCGACGACCGGCAAGCTCTACAGCGAGATGGTCTACAAGCCGATGCTCGAACTGCTGGCCTATCTCAGGGTGAACGGCTTCAAGACCTATATTGTCTCCGGCGGCGGCGTCGAATTCATGAGGGTCTTCGCCGAGAAGGTCTATGGCATCCCGCCCGAGCAGGTGATCGGCAGTTCCGGCAAGCAGGCGTTGCAGTATCGTGATGGCAAGCCCATCATCGTGAAGCTGCCTTCGCTGGACTTCATCGATGACAAGGAGGGCAAGCCCCTCGCGATCCAGAAGGCCATCGGACGCCGGCCGATTGCCGCCTTCGGCAATTCCGACGGCGACCTCCAGATGCTGCAATGGACCTGCGACACGGCGGGGCCGCGCTTCTGCCTCTACGTCCATCATACCGACGCGGCCCGAGAATGGGCCTATGACCGCGCCTCCTCTATCGGGCGGCTGGACAAGGGTCTCGACCAGGCGAAAGCCAAGGGCTGGACGGTGGTGGACATGAAGAATGACTGGACGCGTGTCTTCGCGTTCGAGAACTGAGCCTGTCGGCTTCTTTGCTGGATGCTACTCTTGAATATTGTACAGTATCAATCAAATTGAAGTGATCATTATGGGTCGTAACGAGGGGCGATCACGATAAGCAACTATCTGCCGATGGTGTTCCCCGAGCGCGTCCATCTCATCACCGGCGCTGCCAGCGGCATCGGCCGGGCGACCGCGCTGCGGCTGGCTGGGCCCGGCGTCGGGCTCGTGCTGCATACGGGCTCGAACGCGGCCGGGCTCGCGGCGGTCGCGGCCGCGGCGGGGGAGGCGGGCGCCGTCGTCGCCACCCTGATGGGGGACGTCGCCGAGGCCGCGACCGTGGAGCGTGCGGTGGCGCTGGCCGATGAGCGCTTCGGCCGCCTCGATGCGATTGCGGCCGTGGCGGGGCATGCCCGCAAGGGCGGCATCATGGATCTGGCCGAGGCGGAGCTGCGCAGTGCCGTCGAGGATTCCGTCGTCGCGCTGCTGCGGCTGGCCCGGCTGGCGCGCCCGCTTTTGAAAGCCGGCGGCAGTGGGCGCATCGTCGCGACCTCCTCCTTCACCGCCCATGCGCTGCGCACCGACATGCAGCCCTTCGCGGCCACCGCCGCCAGCCGCGCGGCGCTGGAGACGACGGTTCGCCTGATGGCGCAGGAGCTGGCGGCGGACGCGATCACCGTAAACGCGGTCGCGCCCGGTCTGATCCGCAAGGACGAGGGCAAGGGCAGCAAGCTCGCCGCCGAGGCGATCGCGCGGATAGAAGCGATCATCCCGATGGGACGGCGCGGCCTTCCGGAGGAGGTCGCAGCCGCGATCGCTTTTCTCGCCTCGACGGAAGCCTCCTACATCACGGGCCAGACGCTGCATGTCGATGGCGGGCTGGTCTGAGCTTCAGGCGGGGCGCCGCGACTTGCTCTAGCGCAAAGACGGGCCCGGCGGCGTGCCTATGGTCGTCTGCCGAGCCGGTTGACCGGCGCAAGGGGAAACGGCCGTGCAAGCGCCTGGGACGACTTATCTCGACGAACGCCTGCCGCGCTATACGAGCTATCCGACGGCGCCGCATTTCGCGGCCGAGGTCGACGGCGATTGCTATGGCGACTGGCTCGCGGCGCTGCCCCCGGACGCCAAGGGCTCGCTCTACCTCCATGTCCCCTTCTGCCGGTCGATGTGCTGGTATTGCGGCTGCCACACCACGGTCGCGCTGCGCGACCCGGCGATCGGCGCCTATCTCGCCGTATTGCTGCAGGAGATCGAGGCGGTCTCGTCGCGCCTGACGACGCCTCTCGACGTCCGCCATGTCCATTTCGGCGGGGGCACGCCGACCATCCTGGCGCCAGCGGATTTCGTCGACCTCGTCGCGCTGTTGCGGGAGCGCTTCTCGCTACACCCAGAAGCCGAGATCGCGGTCGAGATCGACCCCCGCCATCTCGCGCCGACGATGATCGCGGCGCTGCGCGAGGCCAGGGTCAACCGCGTCAGCTTGGGCGTGCAGAGTTTCGATCCGGATGTCCAGCGCGCGATCAACCGGGTCCAGAGCGTCGACCGGACCGCCGCGGTCATCGCCCAGCTGCGCGAGGCCGGCATCGGCGGGGTCAATCTCGATTTGATCTACGGGCTGCCGCGGCAGAGCACGGCCTCCTGCATCAAGACGGTCGAGCATTGTCTTGAGATGGAGCCGGACCGGTTCTCGATCTTCGGCTATGCCCATGTCCCGGACTTCAAGAAGCACCAGCAGCGGATCGCGATGGCGGAGCTGCCCGACGGCGCGGCGCGGCATGAGCAGGCGGAGGCGATGGCGCAGCGCCTCGTCGCGGCCGGCTATGTCCGGATCGGGCTCGATCATTTCGCTCGCCCCGATGACGACATGGCGCAGGCGCTCGGTAGCGGGCGGCTGCGGCGCAATTTCCAGGGCTATACCACCGATGGCTGCGAGGCGCTGATCGGCTTCGGCGCCTCCGCGATCGGGCGGCTGCCGCAGGGCTATGTCCAGAACGAGGTCGTGACCGGCCGCTATGGCGAGCGCGTCCGCGAGGGCGGGCTGGCGACGGTGCGCGGCTACCGGCTCAGCGACGACGACCGGCTGCGGGCGGATCTGATCGAGCGGCTGATGTGCGACCTTGCGGTGGATGTCGAGGCGGTCTGCGCGCGCCATGGTGCCGATCCGGAAGAACTGGCGCCCTCGCTCGCCCGGCTTGCGCCACTGGTCCAGGACGGGATGGTGCAGCGCGACGGCGCCGTCATCCGCATGCCGGAGCGGGCGCGGCTCCTGGTGCGCAAGGTCGCCTCGGCCTTCGACGCGCATATCGATCAGCCGGCGCGGCGCTACAGCCGCGCCGTGTGAGGCGGGGATCGAAAAGATAGTGCAATCCCGCGGCGATGGATTGCCTTAGCGGCTGGACGCTCCGAAACGACAGCGACGGACCGCCCGCCCATGACGACGCCCGCCCTCGTGATGCTCCACCGCGCGACGTCCGCGCCGCCCGCCTCCGCCCCGGGCCAGGGGCTCGGCCCGGCCGATTCCTTTGCGGCGGGCCGCGAGATCGCCTGGCAGTCGGAGGCCGCTGCTGCCGGCAGATGCGCCTTTTCTGGTCCCGTCGAGATCGACGCGTTTCCGCATACCGAGACGCTGGTGGTGCTGGCGGGCGCGTTGACGCTGTCGGTCGCGGGCGCGTCGGCGCTCACCGTCGCGCCCCAGGCCGCTGTGGTGATCGGGCGCGGCACAAAGCTTCGGATCGAGGCGGCGCCGGGCACCGTCTTCGCCTTCCATGCGCAGACGGCCGGCACCAGCGCGATGCCGGGCGCCATGCTGATCACCCAGGATCTGCCGCTGTCGCCCTCGACGCCGCCGGCGCCGGAGGTCCTGCTCGGCCCGGCGCCGCAGTGCCGCAGCCACAATGTCTTCACCGACGAGGCCGTGCGGCTGCGCGCCGGCCTGTGGGATTCGACGCCCTATGCCCGGATCTCGCGTCCGCACCGCCTGGCCGAGCTGATGCACATTCTCGAAGGGGCGGTCGATCTCACCATGGCTGACGGCACCATCGTCACCGTGGCGAAGGGCGAGACCGTCTTCGTGCCGCAGGGCGCGCCCTGCGCCTGGACCAGCCGCGTGCATGTGGCGAAGGTCTACATCGTGCAGGAGAATGTCGGCTGATGGGCGATACGCTGATCCGGGAAGCGGCCGTGCTGCGCGACATCGCGCCGGCCGATGCCGCAACCTGCGCCGGTCTTGCCCGTGCGGTCGGCTGGCCGCACCGGGCCGAGGACTGGGAGATGGCGATCGGGCTCGGCCGCGGCGTCGTCGCGACGCTCGGTGAGGAGATCGTGGCGACGGCGCTGTGGTGGCCCTATGGCGCCCATCACGCGACGCTGGGCATGATCATCGTTTCGCCGGAGCATCAGGGCGGCGGGCTCGGCCGGCGCTTAATGCAGGCCTTGTTCGCGCAGGCGGAAGGGCGTTCGCTCCTGCTGAATGCGACCGTCGCCGGCCAGCCGCTTTATGAAAAGCTCGGCTTCGTCCTCTGCGGCGCGATCCGCCAGTATCAGGGCGAGGTTGGGGCCATCGCGGGGCCGATCCTCACGGAGGGAGCTGTGCTGCGCCCGGCCGCGCTTGCCGATCTGCCGGTGCTGGAGCGGCTCGACCAGGCAGCGACCGGGTTGCCGCGCGGGCCGCTGCTGCGGGCAGTGCTGAGCGCGGGCGAGGGCATGGTGCTGATGCGCGGCAGCGAGGCCGCAGGCTTCAGCATGGTGCGCCGCTTCGGGCGCGGGCTCGTGATCGGCCCTGTGGTGGCTGCCGATCTCGCGGATGCGCAGGCGCTGCTGGCGCATGGCTTGCAGGCGCGGGAGGGGCAGTTCATGCGGGTGGATGTCGAGGACGGCTCGCCGCTCGTCGATCTGCTGACCGGGTCTGGTCTGAAGCCGGTCGATCGAGTCAACAGCATGGTTCGTGGCACATTGCCGGCACCGACCGGCGCGGTGCGCCGCTATACGCTCGCCAGCCAGGCGCTGGGCTGAAGGGAAGACGATGGCACTGCTCTACAAGTCGGATCCGGTCCGCGGCGCCGAATGGGCGAAGATCCTCGCCGAGAAGGCGCCGGAGCTCCCCTTCCGGATCTGGCCCGATATCGGAGACCCAGCGGAGATCCGCTATTTCGTCGCCTGGATGCCGCCGGACGACCTGGCCGAGCGCTTCCCCAATCTCGAACTGCTGATGTCCTCGGGCGCGGGCGTCGACCATCTCGATCTGTCGAAGCTGCCGCCCAACCTGCCGGTGGCGCGCATGATCGAGACCGGCATCGTCGATGGCATGGTCGAATATGTCTCGATGGCCGTGCTCGGCCTGCATCGCGACCTGATCGACTATGTCGGCCAGCAGCGCGCCGAAATCTGGAAGCAGATTCGCGTGCGCCCGGCTTCGACGCGACGTGTCGGTGTGCTCGGGCTCGGCATGCTGGGCGAGGCCTGCTGCCGCATGCTGCGCACGCTCGGCTTCCAGGTCGCCGGCTGGAGCCGCTCGGGACGCGAGATCGAGGGCGTGACCTGTTTTGCGGACGCGGAGACCCTGCCGGATTTCCTGGGCCGGACCGATATCCTCGTCTGCCTGCTGCCGCTGACGGAGGAGACGCGCGGCATGCTCGGCGCCGAGCTCTTCGCGCAACTGCCGAAGGGCGCCCGGCTGGTCAATGTCGGCCGCGGCGGGCATCTCGACCAGGAGGCGCTGCTGGCGGCGCTCGACAGCGGCCAGATCTCGGCTGCGGTGCTCGACGTCTGCACGCCCGAGCCGCTGACGCCGGGCCATCCGCTCTGGAGCCATCCGCGCGTGCTGCTGACCCCCCATATCGCCAGCATGACCCAGCCGGAGACGGCGGTGGACCTCGTGCTGGAAAACCTGCGCCGCCACAAGGCAGGTGAACCGCTGCTGGGCGCCGTGGACCGCCAGCGCGGCTACTGATCGCGGGCCCGGCGTCTTCCCTTGAACGAAGCATGATCTGCTGCGTGGGACGGCGAAATGGGCAGGTCGTGTCGCGAGCGGCGCCGAAGGCCGTGCCGAAGCCTCACAAGGCCGTTCTAACCTCTTCGCAGGATGGTGGATCCATCCGTGGAGGTCGAAGAGGTCCATGCACGAGCCAGCCCCGGTCGAGCCCGCCCTGCACGAGAGCGGGATGACGATGTCCGCGCTGCCCGCCAGCCACGGCATCCGGCGCGCGCTCGGTCATATCGAACGCCACTTCACCGATGCGATCTATCTTGAGGATCTCGCGGCGCTAGCGGGCCTGAGTGTCTGCCGCTTCGTGACGGTCTTCCGTCGCCAGGTCGGGCTCACGCCGCATCGCTACATCTGCCATCGCCGGATCGGCTATGCGAAGCGGCTGCTGCGCGACGGCGTGCCGATGGCGCAGGCGGCGTCCGAGGCCGGCTTCTTCGACCAGAGCCATTTCTCGCGCCATTTCAAGAACATCTGCGGCCTCACGCCCGGACGCTATCTGCGCGAGATGGGCGGGATGCCGCGCCGGCGACCGGGGTCTGAGACCTCGCTCCAGAGCGCTGCCTGAACCCTGTCGAACCAATACCGATCTGCGCCGCAGGAGCCCGCCATGACCGTCAATTCGCTCGAAGCGCTCGACCGCCTCCATTGGGTCCACCCCGTCGCCAACTGGGCCGGGCACGAGAAGCGCGGCGTCACCATCATGAAGTCGGCCAAGGGCGCCTTCATCACGGATTCGGAAGGGCATGAGCTGATCGACGGCTTCGCCGGCCTGTGGTGCGTCAATGTCGGCTACGGCCATGAGAGCATCGTCGAGGCGGCAGCCGCGCAGATGCGCGAGCTGCCCTATGCGACCGGCTACTTCTCCTTCGGCAGCGAGCCCGCGATCCGGCTGGCCGCCAAGCTCGCGGAACTCCTGCCGGGCGACCTCAACCACATCTATTTCTCGCTCGGCGGCTCGGATGCGATCGATGGCGCGCTGCGGCTGATCCAGTTCTACTACAACGTCACCGGACGGCCGACGAAGAAGGCGATCCTCTCGCTGGAGCGCGGCTATCACGGCTCGAGCTCGACCGGGGCCGGCGTCACCGCGCTGCCGGCCTTCCATGCGAATTTCGATTTCCCGGCGCATGTCCGGCACTATGTCGCCACGCCTTACGCCTATCGCAATCCGACGGGCTCCGACGACGCCTCGGTGATCGCGGCCAGCGTCGCCTCGCTGCGAGCCAAGGTGGCGGAACTGGGCGCGGAGAATGTCGCCGCCTTCTTCTGCGAGCCGGTGGTCGGCTCGGGCGGCGTCATCGTGCCGCCGAAGGGCTGGCTCAAGGCGATGCGCGACACGGCCACTGAGCTCGACATCCTGTTCCTCGCCGACGAGGTCATCACCGGCTTCGGCCGCACGGGGCCGATGTTCGCCTGCGAGGGGGAGGGCGTCGTGCCCGATCTGATGACGATGGCCAAGGGGCTGACCTCGGGCTACGCGCCGCTGGGCGCACTCGCGATCGGCGAAACGATCTATCGCGGCATCAAGGACAATGCCCCGGATGGCGGTCCCATCGGCCATGGCCAGACCTATTCCGGCCATCCGGTTTCGGCGGCCGTCGCGCTCGAAGTGCTCCGGCTCTATGACGAGGGCGGCATCCTGGCCAATGGCCAGCGCGTCGGCGCCCATTTCGAAAGGAAGCTCGCCACTCTCGCCGACCATCCGCTGGTCGGTGAAGTGCGGGCGCGCGGCCTGCTGGCCGGCATCGAACTCGTCGCCGACAAGGCGAGCAAGGAGAAGCTGCCGCGCAGCGTCAAGCTGGCCGACCATCTCTTCGCCCGTGGCTATGCGAATGGCGTGATCTTCCGTGCCTTCGCCGACGACATCATCGGGCTGGCCCCGCCGCTCTGCTGCAGCGAGAGCGAGATCGACCTGATCGTCTCGCGCCTGCGCCAGACGCTGGACGACATGCTCGATCTGCCGGAGGTGCAGGCGGCTCTTGCGCCCGCACAGGCGGCCTGAGGCGGCGCGATCCTTGCTTTGCCGGGAGGCGCCGAAGGTCTAGGTTGTCGCGACGGCGGCGGCTCCGCGAGGGGCCGCGCGCCGGGGGTGGGGTGAGGCTTTCGTCGTGACACCGGGCGTGCGGCTCGACCGCATCGACATGAAGATCCTGATCGAGCTGCAGAACAACAGCCGGATCACCAACGTCAATCTGGCCGATGCGGTCGGCCTTTCGCCGAGTCCCTGCCTGCTGCGCGTCAAGCGGCTGGAGCAGGCGGGGTTCATCTCCGGCTATGGCGCGACGATCAACCTGCAGAAGCTCGGCGAGACCATCACCGTCTTCACCGAGGTGACGCTGGCCGACCACACCAAGGAGTACTTCATCCGCTTCGAGACGGCTTTGCGCCGCGTTGACGAGGTGGTGGAGTGTCACATGGTCAGCGGCGGCTACGACTATCTCGTCAAGTTCGTCACGCGCGGGCTGACGCATTACCAGTCGCTGATCGAGACCCTGCTCGACCGCAACATCGGCATCTCCAAATACTTCAGCTATGTCGTGATCAAGTCGCCGATCCAGAAGCCAGGTTATCCGCTGCCGGTGCTGTTCGACGTTTGACCCTCTCGGCGCTCGCCTTTACCCCAGCGCCTGGTTGACCAGCCCAAAGATGCGCGCGGCGCCGCTGGGGCCGTGGCTGCGGCCGCGGATCATGGGCGTGACCGTGTCGAAGATGGTCAGGCCACAGGATTCGAGGAAGGCGCCGAAGGCGCCCTGCTCCTGCGCCGTGTCGACGCGCAGGAATTCGCCCTGATGGGCCTCGACATGCGGCGCGAGCAAGGCGATCGCCATCGCGTCATCCTCCGCCACGATGGGCCCGACGACGTGGCCGCGGCCGAAGGGGCGACAAAGCGCGAAGCCAACGGCCGCGCCGTCACGCTCCACGAGCGTGCCCACCGAGGTCGAGAGCAGCGCGGCGATGGCCTGATGACGGTCGGCGCCATAGGCGCTCGCGTCGAGACAAGCGAGCGCATCGAGATCGCTGCGGACCACCGGGCGCAGGCCGGGCAGGGCGCCGACGGGGGCAGGAGGCGGCAGCGCCTTGCCCTGATGCTGGAAGACGCGGCCGTCCGGCTCGAAGCCGAGCGAGCGATAGAGCCGGTAGCCGGCCTTGGTGGAGTTGAGGCGCAGGTCGCGCGCGCCCGACTGCGCGAAGATCATGTCCATCAACTCGCGGCCGGCCCCCTGGGCCTGCAGGCGCGGCGAGGTGATGACCATGCCCACCGTCGCGAAGCTCTCGCCGAAGGGCCACCACATCGCCGAGCCCAGCACCCGGCCGATCGTGTCGCAGCCGACGACGCCGTGGCCGAGCCCGATGACGAGGCGCCAGTCCTCGGGGCGATGCGGCCAGCCGACGCCGATCGAGAGCTGATGCAGCTGGTCGAGATCGGCCTCCGCCATCGGCCGGATGGCGATCTCGTAGCCGAGCCGGCGCTTTGCCGTTCTGTAAGCCAAGGCCTGTGCCTCACGGGAAGTCGCCGATCATAGGGCCACCGAGGCCGCTCGGAAATAGCATAATTCATACAATACAGCAGGTTAGGGTCGTGCAAGCTGCGTGTTCTCCGCCCCGGTGCGGCAGCCCGTCGCGCCTGCGTGCGGGTGCCGGCCGGGCGCTGCTCCCGATCGAGGCCGATCCGCGATGAAGCTCGAACCCTATTGGCTGGCCTCCGCGCCGCGCTTCGCCTCCGGCTCGACGCAGCCGGTCGAAGGCCAGGTTGACGTCGCGGTGATCGGCGGGGGCTTCACCGGCCTTTCGGCCGCGCGCAGCCTGGCGAAGGCCGGCGCGCGCGTGGCCGTGCTGGAAGCCGGGCGCGTCGTCGGTGAGGCCTCCGGCCGCAATGGCGGGCATTGCAACAACGGCCTGGCGCATGATCTCGGCGGGCTGGCGGCGCAGATCGGCATCGAGCGGGCGAGCGCGCTCTACCGGGTCTTCGACGCTGGCGTCGACACGGTCGAGGCGCTGGTCAAGGAGGAGGCGATCGACTGCGACTTCTCCCGCACCGGCAAGATCAAGCTCGCGGCCAAGCCGGGGCACTTCGCCAAGCTGCAGAACAGCGCCGAACTGCTGAAGGCGACCGTCGAGCCCGATTTAGAACTCGTCGCGCCGGGGGATGTCCAGAGCGAGATCGGGTCCTCGGGTTTCCATGGCGGGCTCGTCTTCCCGCGCAGCGCCCATATGCATATGGGCCGTTTCGGCGTCGGTCTGGCGGAGGCCGCGGCTCGGGCAGGGGCGCAGATTCATGAGGGCGCTGCGGTGACGTCGCTCCAGCGGATCGCCGGGCAGGCGCACCGCGTCGTCACGACGCGCGGAACGCTCGAAGCCAAGAAGGTGCTGCTGGCGACCGGCGCCTCGCGGCAGGGACCTTTCGCCTGGCTGCGGCGGCGGATCGTGCCGGTCGGCAGCTTCATCATCGCGACCGAGCCGCTCTCGGACAATCTCGCGGCGTCGATCATGCCGACGCGTCGCACGGCGACGACGACGATGAACATCGGCAACTATTTCCGCCTGACGCCCGATAACCGCCTGATCTTCGGCGGGCGGGCGCGCTTTGCGCTGTCGAGCCCGTCGTCCGACGCCAAGAGCGGCACCATCCTGAAGGCGCGGATGCTCGAGCTGTTCCCGCAGCTCGCGCAGACGCGGATCGACTATTGCTGGGGCGGGTTGGTCGACATGACCGCCGACCGCTTGCCGCGCGCCGGCGAGCGCGACGGCGTGTTCTACGCCACCGGCTATAGCGGCCACGGCACGCAGATGTCGGTGCATATGGGGCAGATCATGGCCCGGGTGATGGGTGGTGAAACCGCGGCCAACCCGCTCGCCGGGCTCGACTGGCCGGTGGTGCCAGGCCATTTCGGCCCGCCCTGGTTCCTGCCCTTCGTGGGGTTGTATTACCGCTATCAGGACTGGCGGCATTGAGCAGTTCCGCCGACCCTCAGCCCTCATCCTGAGGAGCGGGCGAAAGCCCGCGTCTCGAAGGATGAATCACGAGGCTCGCGAACCCTCTGGACCATCCTTCGAGACGCCGCTGCGCGGCTCCTCAGGATGAGGGCTGCAAAGGCGTGGACGCCGGCTCACCCAGCGATGTCGAGCAGCACCGTCTTGTGGCGCAGATTGGCCTCGACCGCCTGGCGGCCGAGGTCCTTGCCGATGCCGGAGCTCTTGTAGCCTCCGGTCGGGAGGATGAAGTCGAGCGTGCGGCTGTAGCGGTTGATCCAGACGGTGCCGGCCTTGAGCGCCCGCATCGCGCGCAGGCCGCGGCCGAGATCGGCGGTGTAGACGCCGGCCGCGAGCCCGTATTCGGGATGGTCGGCGAGGCTCAGCCCCTCCGCCTCATCGTCGAAGGCCTGGATCGTCAGCACCGGGCCGAAGATCTCCTCGCGGACCGCCGCCGTCTGCGCGGTCACGCCGGCGAGCAGGGTCGGCTGGTAGAAGGCGCCACCATGGCCCTCGATCCGCGCCCCGCCGAGCAGGCATTCCGCGCCCTGCAGCCGGCTGCGTTCGAGGATGTCGTCGATGCGCCGGACCTGCGTCTCCGAGATGATCGGTGCGTAGCCCGTCGCGGCCTCCCATGTCGGGCCGGGCGTCACGGTCGAAAGCCGCGCCTGCAACCGCGCCACCAGCGCATCCATCACCGGGCGCTGGACGATCAGCCGCGAGCCGGCGACGCAGGCCTGGCCGGCATTGGCGAGCAGGGAGCCCGCGATGCAGGCGGCGGCCTTGTCCAGATCGGCGTCGGCGAAGACGAGCTGCGGGCTCTTGCCGCCGAGCTCCAGCGTCACCGGCTTGATGCCGCTCTCGGCGGCCGCCTTCATCACGGCAATGCCGGTGCGCGTCGAGCCGGTGAAGGAAAGCTTGGCGATCCCGGGATGGCGCGAGAGCGCATCGCCGGTGACGACGCCATGGCCCTGCACGACGTTGAAGATGCCGGCGGGGATGCCGGCCTCGACGGCGAGTTCGGCCAGCCGCACGGTCGAGAACGGCGTCAGCTCCGAGGGCTTCAGCACGATGGCGTTGCCGGCGGCGAGCGCCGGGCCGACCTTCCAGGAGGCCATGCTGAGCGGGAAGTTCCAGGGCGTGATCGCGCCGACGACGCCGTAAGGCTCCGAGACGATCATCCCGAGGTTGTCGTGACGGGTCGCTGCGACCTCGCCGCCGAGCTTGTCGGCCCATTCGGAGAAGAAGCGGATGCCCTCGGCAACGCTGGCGACGTCTCCGGTGACGGCCTGCGCGATCGGCCGGGTCGAGCCGACAGCCTCGAGCCGGCCGAGTTCGACCGCGCGGTCCTCGATCAGGTCGGCCCAGCGGCGAAGGGCGCGGGCGCGCTCGCGCGGCGGCTGCGTCGCCCAGCCGCTGGCCGCGACCGCCTGCGTCGCATTGGTGACGGCGCGGTCGACGATGTCGGCGCCGGCGATCGGCAGATCGGCGTAAGCTGCGCCGTCGGAGGGGCGCGAGACGGCGACGCGCTCGCCCGCCTGGACGACCTCGCCGCCGATGTAGTGGCCGGTCGAAAAGGCGATCGAATCCGGCGCGAAATCGGTCATCGCCTCAAAGCCCGACGAGGCCGGGAAGGCCGCCGATGCCGCTGATCTCGCTGTAGCCGTAATAGGGGTTGGGCGGCTCGTGGCCGCGATTGACGAAGACCCGCTGGCCGATCTTCATGTCATGGGCCGTCATCAGGTCGTAGCGGAAGCTGGACGAGCAGTGCATCACGTCCTGCGGCCCGCAGCCGAGCTGGTCGAACATGTATTCGAAGGCCTGCATGCGGGGCTTGTAGGCTTGGGCCTCCTGCGCCGTGTAGGCGGCATGGAAGGGCGCGCCGAGGCGGGCGACCGAATGCGGGATCAGGTCGGTCATCGAGTTCGAGAGGATGACGAGGGGGATTTCCTTGGCGACCTTGGCGAGGCCGGCCGGCACGTCGGGATGGGGACCCCAGCCCGGGATCTCGTCGATGATTGCCTGGGCATCGGCGGGGTCATAGGCGAAGCCGTGGAGCTTGCAGGTGCGCGCGACGGCGTTGCGCACGACGTCCTGATAGGGCTTCCAGGGGCCCAGCACCTCATCGAGGCGATAGCTGCTGAAGTCCTCGACGAAGGCGTCCATCTGCACAGGGGAGAGGCGCGCGCCATAGACCCGACGCGCGGCGGGGCCCATCTCGAAATAGATCAGGGTGCCATAGCAGTCGAAGGTGATGAATTTCGGCCGCCAGGTGGTCATGGTCCGCACTCGCTCTGTCGCAGGGGCGGACAGAGCCGCCGATGAGGCGAGACTAGCGACAGGGGGCAGGGGCGGGCGCGGATTTGCGGGCGGACCGCCCAAGATTCTGCCGATCAATCCGGCATCGGCAGCATGGATTGCCACGCCGCCGGTGGGCGCGTCAGAACTCGCCGACCTCGCCCTGCGACCCGTCGAGGAGGCGGGCATGGCGGAAGGGGCGGGGGTCGACGATCGGGGTGTCGCCGGTGGCGAGATCGGCGGCGAGATGGCCGGCGCCAGGGCCGAGGCCGAAACCGTGGCCACTGAGGCCGGCGGCCAGGACGAGGCCCTGCAGGCCCACGGTCGGCGAGATCACCGGCACGGAATCGGGCGTCGAGTCGATATAAGCACCCCAGCTCTCCCGCACCGCGACGCTGCGCAGCGCCGGCACGAGCGCATGGGCGCGCTCCAGCAGTTTGGCGATGGCCTTTTGGCTGGGGGCGGGGTCGAGCACGCGGATGCGCTCGAAGGGGGTTTCCTCGTCCAGCGTCCAGTTGCCGAGGGCTTCGGGTCCGCTGAAGAAGGAAGAGCCGATGCCGAACTCCACCGCCTTCAGCCGCTTGACGAACATCGGCATGAACTGGCGGGCGAAGCGGATGCCCTGTGGCGTGAGTTCGAGCGTGCCCTTGCCGCTGATGGCGATGGTGTAGCTGCCGTCGAGGCGGCGGGTCAGGGCGATCTCGGGGGTGTAGAAGGCCTCCAGCCAGGCCGGCGCGATTTCCGTGCGCAGGCTGGTGGCGCGGATGCTCGCCTGCGGGAAGACGACGCCGTGATGGCGGCAGAAGCCCGAGGCCCAGGCGCCGCCCGCCAGGATGACCGACTGGGTGCGGATCGTGCCTGTCTCGGTCACGACGCCGGTGACGGCGCCATTGGTCACGTCGAGCCCGCGCGCGGCGCAGCCCTGATGGATGGTCGCGCCCTGCTGGCGGGCACCCAGCGCGAGCACCGGCGCGGCGAGCGCCGGCTCGGCCTTGCCGTCGGTCACGGAATGCACGCCGCCGAGCCAGGTGCGGCCGGTGCCCGCCGTCATGGCGGAGGCTTCCGGCCCGGTCAGCATCCGCGTCTCGACGCCGAACTGCCGGGCCGTCTCGCGCCAGCGCTCCCATTGCGCGATCTGCGCGGCATCATTGGCGGTGTAGACCAGCCCGCAGCGGCGGAAGCCAGGATCCTCGCCGATCTCGGCAGCGAAGTCGTCCCACAGCTCCATGGATCGGATCGCGAGCGGGAGTTCGCGGGCGTCGCGGTTCTGCTGGCGGCACCAGCCCCAGTTGCGGCTGGACTGCTCGCCGCCGACGACGCCCTTCTCGACGAGCGCTACCGAGCGGCCGCGCCTGGCCAGGAAATAGGCCGCCGCCGCACCGACGATACCGCCGCCGATCACGACGACATCGGCCTGCTCGGGCAGGGCGGCGTCGCTGGCGATGGGCTTGATCGTGGGGCTCATGGCAGGTCTCCGGCAGATCCAGGCCGGACCACTAGCGGCGTTTGGCGCCGCTGCCTTGGATCATTTTCGCATCAGGCGGCCAATGCCGCCTCGACGGCGGCCGCGACCGCGAAGAGCGTCGCGTCGCCACCGGTCTCCGCCATCAGCATCAGGCCGACCGGCGCCTCGCCGGGGCGGTTGCAGGGCAGGCTGATGGCGCAGCGGTCGAGGAAGTTGCCGAGGCTCGGATTGCGCAGCAGAAGCGCGTTGAGACGGTAATACTCCGTGTCCTCGGCCAGTTCCGCGATCCGCGGCGGCACGATCGGGCAGGTCGGCATCAGCAGGGCGTCAAAGGGGGCGGTCAGCGCGTCCATCGCCGCGACGATGCGACGGCGTGCCGCGGTCAGGGCGACATAGTCGGCCGCCGTCATGGTCGCGCCGGCCTCGATGCGGCTGCGCACACGCGGATCGTAGAGCGCGCCCTTCGCGGCGAGCAGATCGCGATGCCAGTCGAAGGATTCCGGGCCTGTGAGGCCGCCGCGGCTCATCGCGGGCGCGATGTCGAGCAGCGGCAAAAACGAGACCTCCGTGATCCGCGCGCCCTGCGCCGCCAGCGTCGCGACGGCGCGTTCGAAGGCGGCGGCGACGGTTGGGTCCATGCCGTCGCGCATGATCTCGCGGGGAATCGCGAGGCGCAGGCCTGCGAGCGGGCGCGGCGTCGGCAGGGCCGGGACGTCTCCGGCGAGGATTGCATCGACGATCGCGCAGCAGGCGACGCTGGCGCCGAGCGGCCCGAGCGAATCGAGGCTGCCCGAGAGCGGCACGACCCCGTCGAGGGGCACGCGGCGGGCGGTCGGCTTGTAACCGACGATGCCGCAGAGCGCGGCGGGGATGCGGCAGGAGCCGCCGGTGTCGCTGCCGAGCGCGACGACCGCCATGCCGTCGGCTACGGCCACCGCCGAGCCGGAGGAGGAGCCACCGGGGATGCGCGCAGATGCGCGGTCCCAGGGGCTGAGCGGCGTGCCGTAATGCGGGTTGGCGCCGATGCCGGAATAGGCGAACTCGGTCATGTTGGTGCGGCCGACGGAAATGAAGCCGGCCGCCAGCATCCGCGCTATCGTCGGAGCGTGGGCCCTGGCGGGGGCGGCGTCGGCGCGCGCGCGCGAGCCCGCCGTCGAAACCTCGCCGGCGACGTCGAACAGATCCTTCACCGCAAAGGGGATGCCGGCATAGGGCGATGGCTGACGGCCGGCCCGGCGCAGGGCGTCATGGGCGTCGGCCGCGGCACGGGCGGCTTCGGCTGAAACGGAGATGAAGGTGCGGGCGCCTTCGCCTGCCGGATCGGCGATCGCTGTCAGACAGTCCTCGACCAGGGCGCGCGACGTGGTGGCGCCGCTCGCGAGGGCCTCGGCGCAGCCTTGCACGGTCCGCAGCATGATCGTCTCTCCTGATACAGTCAGGCGTCCGGCTTACCGCCGCGCGCCGGCGAAATCCATGCCGCGCCGGCGGTCCTCACAGCCCCGCTCACATCAGCCCGGGTTCGCCCAGATCGGAGCCGTCGACGAGGCGGCTGTAGCGGTAGGGGTGGGGATCGACGATCGGCGCGTCGCCGGTGATGAGGTCGGCCGCGAGCTTGCCCGCGGCCGGGCCGACGCCGAAGCCGTGGCCGCTGTAGCCGGCGGAGACATAGAGGCCGGGCAGCTTGTCGACCGGTGAGATCACCGGCACCCAGTCGGGCGTGAAGTCGATCAGCCCACCATATTTCTGCACGATCTTCACGTCGGCGAGCTGGGGATAGATCTCGGCGATGCGCTTCAGCGCGAAGGTGATCAGCTTCTCCTGCGGCGGCGGATCGAAGGTGCGCATCCGCTCGAAGGGGGAGATGCCGTCGTTGGTCCAGCGCATCAGCGCCTCGGGGCCGGCGAAGAAGGTCTTATCCGCGGTGATGGTCAGCAGCTTGTGGCGCTTCTTGAAGGTGCGCCAGAACGGCCTCGCATACATCATCCCCTGCGGGCTCAGCCGCAGCAGGCCACGGCCGCTGATGCCGATGGTGTAGCCGCCATCGAGCCGGCGCCGGAAGGTGACGTCCGGCGTCGAGATGCCGCCTTGCGTGATGTCGGGGCCGTCGATCGGGGCGGTGAAGAAGGAGGTCGACTGGACGCCGGCCATGGGCATGTCGATGCCGTGATGGCGGCAGAACATCGAGGTCCAGACGCCGCCGGCGACGAGCACGCTGCTGGTCCTGATCGTGCCCTTCTCAGTGACGACGGCCGAGACACGCCCTGCAGTGGTTTCGAGCCCTCGCGCCGCGCAATCCTGGTGGATGGTGACGCCGAGCCGGCGCGCGGCCTCGGCGAAGGCCGGCACGGCCAATGCCGGCTCGGCCTTGCCGTCGCTGGGCGAGTGCACGCCGCCGATCCAGTTCTCGGTCGAGCCCGGCGACATCTCCTTGGCCTCGGCGGCGGAGAGCACGCGGCTGTGCATCTGCATCTCGCGGGCCTTGTCGATCCAGCCGGACCAGGCCGCGAGATCGGACGGCTTGGTCGTGACATAGACGAGGCCGGTGTGGCGGAAGCCCGTCTCGGCGCCGAGCTCCTGGTTCATGCCCTTCCACATTTCCAGCGCGCGCTGGGCGAGGGGGAGTTCGCGCAGGTCCCGGTTCTGCTGGCGGCACCAGCCCCAGTTCCGGCTCGACTGCTCGCCGGCGACATAGCCCTTCTCGACCACCGCGACCGAATGGCCCTTCTTCGCGAGATTGTAGGCCGCGGTGATGCCGGCGACGCCGCCGCCGATGATCACGACGTCGGCGGCGGGCGGCAGCGTTTCGTCGCTGTGGACGCGTGTGACCGGGGGCGACATGGCAGCGTTCGATCCTTCGGCATGGGCCGGAAACGGGGCCTCGATAGCACCGCATCGCTGCAGAAGCCTATGCCAAAGGCGTGCCGTCAAACGGCATAATCTGTGCACCTGTCCGAGATCATCGGTGTTCGATACCGCCGGCCTCGCCTAGCGTGAAGGGAAGGCCGACAATCGGCCAACCGCGAGTGCCTGCCGCAGTAGCGGGCTCATCGCTCATAACGAGGGGTTTCCGATGACCAAGAAGTCCGACGGCAGCGTGATGTCCGCTTTCCCGATGCCCGCCATTCACCGCCGCGACCTGCTTGCGCTCGGCGCTGGCGGCCTCTTCGCGGCCACGGGCGTGGGCAGCGCCCGCGCCCAGACCAAGCCCGCGCCGCCGCCGCCGTCCAAGCCGACGGGCCAGGTCGTCGTCGGACTCTCGCAGGAGCCGACCGCCTTCAATCCGCTGATGCCGGGCATCGAGGTCGACGAGACGGTCTGGATGCAGATCTTCAACACGATGTGGGTGGCCGACCCCAAGGGCAACCTGATCCCCGACCTCGCGGTCGAAATTCCCAGCGAGGCCAATGGCGGTATCTCGGATGGCGGCCTGGCCTGGAAGGTGAAGCTGCGTCCCGGCGTGACCTGGCATGACGGCACGCCCTTCACCGCCGAGGACGTGAAGTACACGCTCGAACTGATCGTCGCGCCGGGCTTCAAGAGCCGGACTCGCGTCGGCCATGCGCTGGTCAAGGACATCAAGGTCACCGGGCCGCTGGAGATCTCCTGGCGGATGGAGAAGGCCTATGCGCCCTATCTCGCGCTGCTTTCCAACACCTACATCGTGCCCAAACACATTCTGGAAAGGGCGGCCGACCCCAACACGGCGCCCTTCAACGGCGCGCCGGTGGGCACCGGCCCGTTCAAATGGGGCACGCGCACGCCCGGCGACAACATCCAGCTCGTCGCCAACGAGAGATTCCACGGCAAGGGTCCTTATCTCGAGCGCGCCGTCCTGAAATATGTTCCCGACCGCACGGCGCTTTACGCCCAGTTCCGCACCGGGCAGGTCGACCTGATCATCGGCACGGGCATTCCGGCTAATTTCTATGCCGAGGCGGTGAAGCTGCCGGGCCGCAAGGTCGTGAAAATCCCGAGCGCCTCGCTCGAGATCCTGATGCCGAATCTGGAACACCCGGTCCTGAAGGAAAAGGCGGTGCGCCAGGCGCTCTACGCCTCGATCAACAAGCAGGCGATCATCGACATCATCTATTACGGCCTTCACATTCCGACCGAGTCCTTCGCGCCGCAGGAATCCTGGGCCTATAATCCCAACCTGCCGAAGCAGACTTATGATCTCGCGCTGGCCAACAAGATCCTCGACGAGGCCGGCTGGAAGCGCTCCGGCTCGGGTACGCGCATGAAGAACGGCGTTCCGCTGGAATTCGCGGTGTCCACCACGACAGGTGCGGCCCTGCGCGAACAGTGCCAGCAGCTGATGATGCAGGACTGGGCCCAGGTCGGCGTCAAGATGACGATCAACAACATGCCCGCCGCTGTGATCTGGGGCGAATTCTACACCCGCTCCAAATTCGACTCGCTGATCGTCGGCACCGCCTTCCGCACCGTGATCGACCCCGATCCGGCGCACCGCTTCGGTTCCGACGCGATTCCCGCCAAGAGCGGCGCCGGCGCCAACCAGATGCAGTGGCAGAACGCCGAGGCCGACAAGTTGATGAAGGCCGGCCAGGAAACCTTCGACCAAGCCAAGCGCAAGGAGATCTACTTCAAGTTGCAGGAGCTGGTGCGCGAGGAGCTGCCGATCCTGCCGATCTACCAGTACGCGCCCGTCGAGGGCTACAAGGAGGGGCTGATCGGCTTTGAGCCCAACGTCAATGCCCGCCAGAACACCTGGAACATGGGCAGCTGGTACTGGGCGCGCTGAGACCATGACGCGCACCCGCCCGGAACCACGCTCCGCGAAGCCGAGCGCGCCATGAGCGGCTTTCTTCTGCGAAGGCTGATGCAGGCCATCCTGCTGCTGTTCATCGTCTCGATGATCGGCTTCGCGATCCTGCATCTGGCTCCGGGCGGGCCGATGTCGCAATTCGCCGAAGGCGGCGACATGACCCAGGCCGATCTCGACCGGATCGCCGAGCAACTCGGACTGAACCGGCCCCTGCCGGTTCAGTATGCCGAGTGGCTCTGGCGCATGCTCAGCGGCGACTGGGGGCGCTCCTATCGCGACCAGCAGCCGGTGCTGCACATCATCGCCGGCCATCTCGGGCCGACGCTCGAGCTGATGGTCTCGTCGACCCTGCTCGCCATGCTGATCGGCGCCTGGATCGGCATCATTGGCGCGGTGAAGCGCTATTCGCTGTTCGACAGCGTCGCCACGATCGGCACGATGATCGCGCTGTCGATCCCGACCTTCTGGTTCGGGCTCGTCGTGATCTATGTCTTCTCGGTCGGGCTCGGCTGGCTGCCCTCGGGCAACCGCTTCACCATCGGCGACGGCTCCTTCCTGAACCGCTTGCACCATCTGGTCGGGCCCTGCATCGTGCTGGCGCTGGTCTCGACCGCCGTCTGGAGCCGCTACATGCGCTCCTCGATGCTGGACGTGATCAACCAGGATTTCGTCCGGACCGCCCGGGCCAAGGGCGTGCCGGAGCGGCAGATCCTGATGAAGCACGTGCTGCGCAACGCGCTGCTGCCGATGATCACGATCACCGGGCTGCACGTGCCCTCGCTGCTGTCGGGCGCACTCGTCACCGAGACCGTGTTCACCTGGCCCGGCATGGGGCGGCTCTTCCTCGATTCGATCAGCTATCGCGACTATCCGGTGGTGATGGGCATCCTGATGTTCACCGCCGTCATGGTGCTGCTGGGCAGCCTGCTCGCCGACCTGCTGTACGGCGTCGCCGATCCCCGCATCGCCAGGAGCGGCCGATGAGCCTGGAGCCGACCCTCGATGCGCTGTCCGTCCGATCGGAGGGCTTCTGGAACGGCCGCGGCATGCGCCGCTTCCGGCGCCACAAGCTCGCAGTCTTCGGGGCCGTGACGATCATCGTGATGACGCTCGCCTGCGTCTTCGGACCGATGCTGCTGCCCTATAGCGACACCTTCATCGACATCCGCCAGCGCTTCGCGCCACCGTTTTCCGGGTCGCATATCCTCGGCACAGATCCGCTCGGACGCGACGTTCTGGCCCGTCTTCTGATGGCCGGGCGCATCTCGCTCGCCGTCGGCTTCTGCGCGATGGTGCTGGCGATGGGCATCGGCATCGCGGTCGGTGTCGCCGCGGGCTTCTATGAGGGCGTGATCGGCGCGGCGCTGATGCGCTTCGTCGATGCGATGCTGTGCTTCCCGACGATCTTCCTGCTGCTGGCGATCTCGGCGCTGATCCAGCCCTCCGTGCCGTCGATCGTGATGCTGATCGCGATGACCTCCTGGATGGAGGTGGCGCGGGTGGTCGAGGCGCAGATCCGCTCGCTGCGGACGCGGGAATTCGCGCAGGCCGCGGTGGCGATGGGATCGAGCAACATGCGCATCATGGTGCGCGAGCTCCTGCCCAATGCGATCGCGCCGATCGTGGTCGCGGCCACGCTGAATGTCGCCCATGCAATCCTGGCCGAGAGCTACATCTCCTTCCTCGGCTACGGCATCCAGCCGCCGACGCCGAGCTGGGGCAACATGCTGGAGAACGCGCAGAGCTATCTGACCAGCGCGCCCTGGCTCGCCATTATTCCCGGTGCGGCGATCACGCTGGCGGTGACGAGCTTCAACTTCGTCGGCGACGGCCTGCGCGACGCGCTCGACCCGCGCATGGACCTGCCTTGACGGGATCGGTCGCTTCGCTCTGGCGCTATCCGGTCAGTTCGATGGGCGGGGAGCGGTTGGAGCGGGCGCCGGTCGGCCCGTCGGGCATTACCGGCGATCGCCTCTGGGGCCTTCTGGATGCGGCGACGGGGCGGATCGCCTCGCCGGGGCGCGACAACCATTTCATCCAGGTGCCGCGCGGCCATGCGCGCTTCTCCGGCGAGGGCGTTGCCATCTCCGCCGATGGCGGGAGCTGGGCGGGCCCCGACGATCCGGCGACGCTCGCGGCACTCTCGGCGATCTTCGGATTCCGGCCGCTGCTGCAGCGCTTCGATTCCGTCCCCGGAGAGGGCTTCCGTCCGCGCTACGAGCATGCTCCGCTCCATATCGTCACCACGGCGGCGATGCGCAGCCTGGAGCGAGAGCACCCCGATAGCGTGATCGACGAACGCCGCTTCCGCCCGAGTCTCGTCGTCGACTGGCCCGATGGGGCCGAGGCGATGCCAGAACAGGGCTGGATCGGCCGGGAGATCCACATCGGCGACGTCGTGCTGAAGGGGCGCGAGTCCTGCGGGCGCTGCGGCTTTATCACCCTCGAACAGGACGGGCTGCCGCTCGATGTCGACCTGCTGCGAACGATCGTGAAGCGCTACGGGCGTAATTTCGGGATCTATTGCGATGTGGTCGTGCCCGGTGAGATTCGGGTGGGAGAAATTGTCGCGATTTCCTAACCACAGTGTCGTCCAGGGCGACCCCTCGGGTCCGGCCTTCGGCCGGCCCAAGGACAGGCTCCGGGAGACCCGGGATCCATTCCAAAACCTCTCCGGCAGCGCTCCGGAATGGAGCCCGGCTCTTCGCTTCGCTTCGGCCGGGATGACCGTGACGCTCAGGCGGAGCGTCTCTCTCTCCGGCCCGTTGTCGCGGGCGGGGCAACTTCACAGGCGGATTCGACGCGACGCAAGGGGCGGGAGCCGGTGCGCAGGTGACCGAGCCGACTTCTGAACGGACAGTAAAGCCCGGTCAGGAGGCGGCAGCAATTTTGCTCATAAATTCACCATTACCTGCCGCGGTGCATACAATGAAGCGCAGGGCGGGCGGGGCGATCGGGGCCCTCCGCCGCAAGTCCTTGAAATCACGGGGCATCCGAATTGGCACGCTCCCTGCTAGCGAAACGGCTTGTTCCGTTCCTTCACCAGCCTGCCAACCGAGGACAGACCCCGATGATCACGCGCCGCACCGCCCTGGCCGCAGGCCTCGCTGCTCCCTTCGTGGCCAAGGGCAGTGCCCAGGCCCAGGCCCCGAGCCGCAACGAGACGCTGCTGCTCGTGCAGGAATACGGGCCCAACAGCCTGGACATGCAGGGGATCGGCTCGTCGCAGCCGGTCAACGGCGTCTCTTTGAACTGCTATGACCGCCTGCTGCGCTTCAAGCCGGTTCCGATCCCCGGCGGGGGGGGACATCAGGTCGCGATGGGCGAGCTCGAGGGCGAACTCGCCGAGAGCTACCAGGTCGCCTCCGACGGGATGAGCGCGACCTTCAAGCTGCGCGACGCCAAGTTCCATTCCGGCCGGCCGGTGACCGCCAAGGACGTGAAGTGGTCGATGGACCGCGCCGTCTCGATCGGCGGTTTCGCCACCACGCAGATGAACGCCGGCTCGCTGGAGAAGCCCGAGCAGTTCGTCGCCGTCGACGACAAGACCTTCCGCATCGATTTCGTCCGCAAGGACAAGATGACCCTGCCCAACCTGGCGGTCACCATCCCCTTCGTCTTCGACTCGCAGCTCGCGATCGCCAACAGCGGCGGCGATCAATGGGCGAAGGAGTACCTGAAGAACAACATCGCCGGCTCCGGCGCCTTCAAGGTCGAGAGCTGGAAGCCGGGCGTCGAGACGATCTATGTCCGCAACGACGCCTGGGCCTGCGGAAAGCTGCCGCAGCTGCGCCGCATCATCGCGCGCGACATCGCCTCGCCCTCGACACGGCGGGCACTGATCGAGCGCGGGGATGCCGACGTCTCCTACGGGCTGCCGCCGAAGGACTTCAAGGACCTGCTGGACGGCGGCAAGATCAACGTCGTCGGCGTGCCGATCCCCAACGGCGTCTGGGGTTGCTATCTCAACACGCAGGTCGGCCCGTTCAAGGATGTGCGCCTGCGCCAGGCCGTCGCCTGGGTCATGCCCTACGACAAGATCCTGCAGGCCTCGCTCTTCGGCCGCGGCGTCTCGATGGCCGGTGGCAAGGAGCCCAAGGTCGCCTGGCCGCAGCCCTTCCCCTACACGACCGATGTCGCCAAGGCGAAGGCGCTGGTCGATGCGGCCGGCGGCCCGTTCTCGACGACGCTGTATTTCGACGCGGGCAATGCGACCGTCGCCGAACCGATGGCGGTGCTGATGAAGGAAGCGCTGGCGCAGATCGGGATCACGGTCGAGATCAACAAGGTTCCGGGCGCCAATTTCCGCACCGAGATCGCCAAGAAGACCAACCCGATGGTTCTCAACCGCTTCGCCGGCTGGCTCGACTATCCGGATTACTACCTGTTCTGGACGATGCACGGCAATAATTCGATCTTCAACATCGCCGCCTATCAGAACCCGGCGCTGGACAAGCTCGTCGATGCCGCCCGCTTCGCGCTCGACAAGGCCTCCTACGACGCCAACGTCATCGACTTCATCAAGCTCATCAATGCCGAGGTGCCGATGGTGCCGATCAACCAGCCGACCCATGACGTCGCGCTGCAGAAGAACATCGGCGGCTATCAGTTCCAGCCCTGCCGCGAGCCCGACTTCCGCTACCTGACCAAGGGCGTGTGAGGGGCTTGCCGAAGAACCTCGCCGTCATTCCGGACAAGCCGCGCAGCGGCGCAGATCCGGAATCCATCGCAAAGCGCTGCGCCCTCCGATGGATTCCGGGACGCCGCTTCGCTGCGTCCGGAATGACGGTGGGTTGCCACAAGGGGATGATTCCATGCTTCGCCTGATCGGCCAGCGCCTGATGACGACGATCCCCTCGGTGATCGGCGTCATCATCGTCACCTTCCTGCTGACACGGGTGCTGCCGGGCGATACGGCGGCGTACTTCGCCGGTCCGGCCGCCTCGCCGGAGGCGATCATCGAGATCCGCAGCAAGCTCGGGCTCGACCAGCCCCTGCCGGTGCAATTCGTCTCTTATGTCACCGCCCTGGTGAAGGGCGATCTCGGCATGTCGCTGACGACCGGCCAGCCGGTGACGGCCGATCTCGCCCAGCGGCTGCCGGCCTCGGCCGAACTGACGCTGGCGGGGCTCTTGCTGGCGATGTCGGTGGCGCTGCCGCTCGGCGTGCTCGCGGCCGTGCGCCAGGGCTCCTGGATCGACCATCTCTGCCGCATCGTGGCGACGGCGGGCGTGTCGCTGCCGGTGTTCTTTACCGGGCTGCTGCTGGTCTATGTGTTCTACTTCATCCTCGGCTGGGCGCCGGCGCCGCTGGGGCGGCTCGACGTCTTCGCATCCGAGCCTGCCCGCATCACCGGGCTCTACCTCGTGGATTCGCTGCTGGCGCGCGATGGCGAGACCTTCCGCGCCGCGCTGGCGCAGATCGCGCTGCCGGCGATCACGTTGGCGATCTTCTCGCTCGCCCCGATCACGCGAATGACGCGCGCCTCGATGCTCGCCGTGCTCGGCGCCGATTTCGTGCGGACGGCGCGCGCCAGCGGGCTCTCCAGCCGCAAGGTGATCGGCACCTATGCCTTCCGCAACGCGATGCTGCCGGTGGTGACCACGCTGGGCATGGTGTTCTCCTTCCTGCTCGGCGCCAATGTGCTGGTCGAGAAGGTCTTCGCCTGGCCGGGCGTCGGCTCCTATGCGGTCGAGGCGCTGATCGCCTCCGACTACGCGCCGATCCAGGGCTTCGTGCTGACGATGGCGATCCTCTATGTCGCGCTGAACCTGATGATCGACGTGCTCTACGGCGTCATCGATCCCCGCGTCCGGCTGGAGGGCTGAGGGCATGAACGACATGACCAAGGTCGATCCTGCGGCTGCGCCCGCGCTGCGCTTCGAGGCGCCGCCCTCGACCAGCCTGCTGGCGCATGCCCGCCACATCGTCTCGGAGAACCCGGTGACGGGGCTCGCCTTCGGCCTGTTCGCGCTGATTCTTTTTGCCGCGATCTTCGGGCCTTCGCTGGTCCCCTATGATCCGCTGGCCAGCAACACCAACTCTGCGCTGCAGGCGCCGAGCGCGCGGCACTGGTTCGGCACCGACCAGCTCGGGCGCGACATCTTCAGCCGGGTGATCGTGGCGACACGGCTCGACTTCGCCATCGCGGTCTGCTCGGTCGCGCTCGTCTTCGCGATGGGCGGGCTGGCTGGCGTCATGGCCGGCTTCTATGGCGGCTGGGTCGACAAGGTCGTCGGGCGCCTCGCCGACACGATCATGGCCTTCCCGCTCTTCGTGCTGGCGATGGGCATCGTGGCGGCGCTGGGCAACAGCGTCACCAACATCGTCATCGCCACCGCGATCATCAATTTCCCGCTCTATGCCCGCGTCGCCCGCGCCGAGGCGAATGTCCGCCGCGAGGCCGGCTTCGTCCAGGCGGCACGGCTCTCCGGCAATTCGGACTGGCGCCTGC
Source organism: Allobosea thiooxidans (assembly GCA_943372485.1). Lineage (GTDB taxonomy): Bacteria > Pseudomonadota > Alphaproteobacteria > Rhizobiales > Beijerinckiaceae > Allobosea > Allobosea thiooxidans_A. Next base: position 63,519 of record CALRYW010000003.1, on the reverse strand, counting down.
TGCTGACGCAGATCGTGCCCAATATCATGCCGATCATGGCGGTGCAGATGTCGCTGACCATGGGCTACGCCATCCTGAACGCGGCAGGCCTCTCCTTCATCGGGCTCGGCGTGCGTCCGCCCACCCCGGAATGGGGGATCATGGTCGCCGAGGGCGCGAGCTTCATCGTCTCGGGCGAATGGTGGATCGCCTTCTTCCCCGGGCTGGCGCTGATGACGGCGGTGTTCTGCTTCAACCTGCTCGGCGACGGCGTGCGCGACCTCGTCGATCCGCAGCGGAGGAATTGAGGTGAGCGGAGCCACCCCTGTCATTCCGGGGCGCGGCGAAGCCGCGAACCCGGAACCCACGGGCAGGGGCACGTCCTGTTCGATCGCTAGCGCTCACCCGGTCGTGGGTTCCGGGTTCTCGCTGCGCGAGCCCCGGAAAGACAGAGGAGCCCGCCCGTGACCTCCCCCCCACTCCTCGACATCACGAACCTCACTGTCGAATTCGCCACGCGCCGGGGCACGGTGCAGGCGGTCAAGGCGATCGACGTCAGCGTCGCCAAAGGCGAGACGGTGGCGATCGTCGGTGAATCCGGCTCCGGCAAGTCGGTGACCTCCTATGCCGTGGTCCGTATCCTGGACCGCGCCGGCAAGGTCGCGGAGGGGTCGATTTCGTTTTCCGGCGTGGATCTCGTGGCGGCCAGCGAGGCGCAGATGCGCGATATCCGCGGGCGCGAGATCTCGATGATCTTCCAGAACCCGCGCGCGGCGCTGAACCCGATCCGCAAGGTCGGCAAGCAGATCGAGGATGTCCTGCTCGAGCATGTCCAGGCGACGCGGGCAACGGCGAGGGAGAAGGCGATCGAGGCGCTGGCAAAAGTCAGGATCGCGAGGCCGGAAGAGCGCTATGACGCCTATCCGTTCGAATTGTCGGGCGGCATGTGCCAGCGGGTCGTGATCGCGCTGGCGCTGGCCTGCCAGCCGCAGCTCCTGATCGCCGACGAGCCGACGACGGGACTTGACGTCACCACCCAGAAGGCGGTGATGGACCTGATCGTCGAGTTGACGCGCGAGCGCGGCATGTCGACCATCCTGATCACCCATGATCTCGGGCTGGCGGCCGCCTATTGCGACAAGGTCGTGGTGATGGAGAAGGGCAACGTCGTCGAGACGGCGAAGGCCAGCGAGATCTTCCGCAATCCGCAGCACGCCTATACCCGCAAGCTGATGCAGGCGACGCCGCGCATCGGCATGAGCCTGCGCGATCTGTTGCCGGAGGCGCAGAAGGGACCGGCCGCACAGCCGGCCGCTCCGAAGGCTGCGCCGAAGCCCGATGCCGCTCCGCTGATGCGGGTCGAGAACCTCGTGAAGGAGTATCCGCGGCCGCAGAGCGGCTCGCTCTTTGCGAAGCTGATGGGCAAGGCGGAGGAGCCGAAGGCTCCGTTCCGCGCCGTCGACGGCATCAGCTTCAGCGTGGCCAAGGGCGAGACGCTCGGGCTCGTCGGCGAGTCCGGCTGCGGCAAGTCCACCACCTCGATGATGATCACGCGGCTGATCGACAAGACCAGCGGCTCGATCCTGTTCGACGGCACGGATATCGGTGCGATTCCCGCCAAGCAATTCGCGGCTTCCGCGCATCGCCGGCGCATCCAGATGGTGTTCCAGGATCCGACCGACAGCCTCAACCCGCGCTTCACGGCAGAGCGCGCCATCGCCGATCCGATCCTGCGGATGGGTGGGATTTCGGGGCGCGACGCGCTGCGGGCGCGCTGTGAGGAGCTGGCGCGGCTGGTCGGCCTGCCCGTCGAGCTGATCGACCGCTTTCCGCATCAGCTCTCGGGCGGGCAGAAGGCGCGCGTCGGAATCGCGCGGGCGATCGCGCTCGACCCCGATCTCGTTATCCTCGACGAACCGACGGCGGCGCTCGACGTCTCCGTCCAGGCGGTCGTGCTCAACCTGCTGCAGGAGCTGAAGGAGCGGCTCGGGATGAGTTACATCTTCGTCTCGCATGATCTCAACGTCGTGCGCCTGCTCTGCGACCGTGTCATCGTGATGAAGACGGGTGCCATCGTCGAGCAGGGCACGGCCGAGGAGGTGCTCGGCGACCCGAAGGCGGAGTATACCAAGGAACTGCTGACGGCGATTCCCCATCCGCCGGCGTGAAACGAATATCATTCCGGGGCGCGGCGCAGCCGCGAACCCGGAAACCACGACCGGGTTCAGACGTCTTTGGTCTAACCCGGTCGTGGGTTCCGGGTTCTTCGCTTTCGCGAAGCCCCGGAATGACAAAAGCTTGGAGAACCCCATGATCCTCAACGACCCCGCCGTCGTCGCCGAAGTCGAGGCCGCCTTCGTGGTCTATGAGAAGGCGCTGAACGAGAACGACGTCGCGGTGTTGGACGCCTGCTTCAAGCATGCGCCCGAGACGATCCGCTACGGCATCGGCGAAAATCTCTACGGTTTCGGCGAGATCGCCGCATTCCGGGCGGCGCGCCCGTCCGCCGGGCTGAAGCGCACGATCGAGCGCACCGTCATCACCACCTATGGCGACGCCTTCGCCACGGCCAATACGCTGTTCCGGCGCGAGAGCATGGCGGGCAAGATCGGCCGCCAGAGCCAGACCTGGGTCAAATTCCCCGAGGGCTGGCGCGTCGTCGCCGCTCATGTCAGTGCCATCGCCGAGTGAGCGGCGGCTGCGGGAGGCCGCGGACTCCCTTGTTCATCCTGCCCCTCCTTTCCCCGACGGCGACAGGGTCATGCAGCCAGGTTCCGCCCCCGTCCGAACCGCCAGGCCTGTCACAACGCCGGTGACGCGCACCGAGGCGCTGCGGCTGCAGCTTTCCGATGCGATCGTCTCCGGGCAGCTCGAGCCTGGGACGCCGCTGGACGAACAGGAGATCGCGACCCGCTTCGGCGTGTCGCGCACCCCAGTGCGCGAGGCGATCCGCCAGTTGTCGGCTTCGGGGCTGGTCAGCGTCAGGCCGCATCGCGGCGCGGTGGTGGCGCTGCCGACGCCGAGCCAGCTCAACGACATGTTCGAGGCGATGGCGGAACTCGAGGCGCTCTGCGCCGGGCTCGCAGCCCGCAACATGACCGTGCCCGAGCGGCGGGCGCTGGAAGCCCTGCACGAGGCCTTGCGGCTGCTCGTCCATGAGGGCGACCCGGCGAGCTATCACGAGAAGAACGAGGCCTTTCACGCCGCGATCTATGCCGGCTCGCATAATGGCTATCTCGCCGAGCTGACGCTGATGACGCGCACCCGCGTCGCCCCGTTCCGGCGGGCGCAGTTCCGCGCCACGGGCCGCCTCGGCGGCTCCTATCGCGAGCACGACCTGATCGTGCAGGCGATTCTGCGCGGCGACCAGCCGGGCGCAAGCGAGGCGATGCGCGCCCATATCGGCATCGTCAGGGATGCGTTCCGCAGCTATGCGGAGACGCGGTGAGCGCAGGCCGCCTCACAGCGGCGGAAGCTCCTGCAAGGGATTGATGCAGGCGATCTCGAGTGGGCGAAAGTGCCTCTCGTTGCCGGTCAAGACGATCAGACCATGTGCCGCCGCCGTGGCGGCGATTGCAACATCGGCGAATCCCGCCCCGTGGTCACGAGCCCGATCGAGCAACGGCCCCGCGGCATTGGCGACATTGAGATCGAACGGCAGGATACGTCCGTCGTAGAGATGCGCCATCGCATCGATCCACTGCCGCAGGCGGAGTGCTTTGGTGGTCGCGCCACGGCGCAAGCATGCGCAGATGCCGCCCTCCACCTCAGCGATCGTGATCGCGGACAGAAAAAGCAGTCCCTTGGCCCGAGCCTGCCATTCCAGCCACGTGTCGTGTCGCTGGGCCTTGGTCGGAGCCGACGCCGAAAGCATATCGGTGTCGAGCAAGTACATCAGAATGCGAATCCGCGTGGCGGAGACCGGTCCCGATCGGGAATATCGCCAGGCTCGCCCGGAAAGGCGGCCAGCAGTTCCACAAAGCTCGGCACGTTGGCGAGCCGCTGGTACTCGGCGAAAGACAGCACGACTGCCTCCTTGCGTCCATGCCGGGTGATGAGCGCGGGCTCGCCGGCGACGGCGCGGTCGACGAGAGCGGAGAGAGACGCCTTCGCCTCCCGCAACTGGACTTCCTTCATCGCGATCTCCGACGGTGACTACAGGTGACCTTATCACGTGCCCACGGTTCGGCGAAGTCCCGTCCCTGCGTCACCCCACCTTCGCCTGCGCCGCCACGAAGGCGCGCCAGCCGCCGAATTCCGTCACGTCGCGCGCGCCTTCGGTCGCGATGGTCTCGCAGAGGAAGCCCTTGACGGTCGTGCCGTCGGCCAGCGCCAGCGTGCCGATGCCGAGCGGGGCGGGGATGCCGGCGACGAAGCGACCGAAGCCCTCCGGCGGCAGCGACCAGACCTCGAGCGCGATGGCGGCGCCACCCGTTGCGACGCGGATCAGCCCCGGACGCGCCGGCGGGCCGCCCGGCAGGGCGAACAGGCGATAGTCCGCGGTGGTCGTGGTCGCCCGCAGGAAATTGCCGCCCCGGTCGGTCAATTCGCGGTTCAGCGGCATGCCGGAGAGATGTGCGCCGACGACGGCGATCTCGATGGCGGCGGCTGCAGCCCGAACCGGCCCCGGTGTCACCGCCGGATGGGGCAGGCCGGTCGCGCCCAGCGGCAGCCCGGCGGCGCCGTGCAGTGCCTGCCCGATGCCCGCGAGCACGGCATCGTGCCCGGCCGGGGCGATCAGCGTCACCCCCGCTGCCGTACCGTCGGCCGCCAGGCTGGCGGGGAGGGCCAACGCGCAGAGGTCGAGCAGATTGACGAAATTGGTGTAGCGCCCGAGCAGCGAATTGGCGCCGACGGGGTCGGCGGCCATCTCGGCCAAGGTGACCGGGCGCGGCGCTGTCGGCACCATCAGCGCGTCAATCCCCTTCATCGCGGCCTTCGCCACCAGCGCGAGTTCGGCGACGCGGTAGCGCGCGGCAAACGTCTCGGCCGCGTCGGGCAGGGGCCGCCCGGCGACGACCTGGCGGATCACGGGCAGGATCGCCTCGGGGTCCTTCGCCAGGAGGTCGCGGATCGTCAGATAGCGCTCGGCGACCCAGGGCCCTTCATAGAGCAGGCGCGCGGTCTCATAGAACGGGGCCATGTCGAGCGGGACGATCTCGGCGCCGAGGGCCTTGGCGCGCTCGACCGCGGCGGCGAAGCTCGCGGCCGCCGCGGCATCGCCCGCGACATCGAGATCCTCCGGGCGTGGCACGGCGATCCTGAGCTTCGGTGGCACTGCGCCCGGGCTGCCCAGCGGCAGGGCGCGCGACCAGGGATCGCCCGCGTCCGGGCCGGCGACGACCGAAAGCACGGCCCAGGCATCCTCGACCGTCAGGGCAAACACCGAGACGCAGTCCAGCGTGCGGCAGGCCGGCACGACGCCCGCCGTCGAGACCAGGCCGAGGCTGGGCTTGAGGCCGACGAGATTCTGCAGCCCAGCCGGCACGCGGCCCGAGCCGGCCGTGTCGGTGCCCAGCGCGACGGGCACGATGCCGGCCGCGACCGCGCTGGCCGAGCCGGAGCTGGAGCCACCGGGGACGAGATCGGCGCGCAGGGCGTTGCGCGGCACGCCATAGGGCGAGCGGGTGCCGTTCAGCCCAGTGGCGAACTGGTCGAGATTGGTCTTGCCGATGATAATCGCGCCCGCGGCCCGCAGCCGTGCGACGACGGTCGCGTCGCGTTCCGGATGATAGGCGAAGGCGGGGCAGGCTGCCGTCGTGGGCAGGCCGGCGACGTCGATGTTGTCCTTGATGGCGACGGGCACGCCCCAGAGCGCGCGGCCCCGCGCCCCTTCCGCCTGCAGCGCTTCCGCCTCCGCCAGCACCTCGGCTTGCGGCCGCAGCGTGATGAAGATCGCGGCGTCGCCATGGGCGCGGTGGCGGGCATAGCAGGCGGCGATGGTCTGCGGGATCGTGGCACTTCCATCGAGATGGGCGGCGAGCAGGCTGGTCAGGGTCGTCACGGGGCTCTCTTTCGCGGCGCCTATCGATTAGGCAAAATTAAAAGGATTGCATGCAAGGATTATGCAACGCACGCGCTTGGCCGCCGCCCTTGTCGACAGCGGCGGGCGAGGGCGTTTCGGCTCAGATTTCGGATCGCCGGAATTTCCCCGTTCCGGCAATGGCTTCGGCTGCGTTTCTCATGATCTGATTCCGCTGCTGGTGCTGACTCGCTGTCAGGCACGGGCCTTGCAAAGCCCGTTCCGCTGATCCGCGATCGGGGGGCGCCGCACCGTGAGCCGCATCGAGATACCTGCCCGGCCCTTTGCGCTCGATGTCGACATGGCGCGCACTGCGCTGATCATCATCGACATGCAGCGGGACTTCCTCGAGCCCGGCGGCTTCGGCGCTGCGCTCGGCAATGACGTCTCGCGGCTGATGGCGGCGGTCGAGCCTTGCCGAGCGATCCTGGCGGCGGCGCGGGCGGTGGGGATGCTCGTGATCCACACCCGCGAGGGCCACCGGCCCGACCTCGCCGACGCGCCGCCGGCCAAGGTCCTGCGCGGCCCGGCCGACAAGCGCATCGGCGCCTGCGGGCCGATGGGGCGCATCCTGATCCGCGGCGAGGCCGGGCACGAGATCATTCCCGCGCTGGCGCCGTTGCCCGGCGAGCCGGTGATCGACAAGCCGGGCAAGGGCGCCTTCTACCAGACCGATCTTGAGCTGATGCTGCGCAATCGCGGCATCGAGACGCTGATGGTGACGGGCGTCACCACCGAGGTCTGCGTCCACACCACGGTGCGCGAGGCCAACGACCGGGGCTATCGCTGCCTCGTGCTGGGCGATGCCTGCGCCTCCTATTTCCCGGAGTTCCACGAAGTCGGCCTGCGCATGATCGCGGCCCAAGGCGGAATCTTCGGCTGGGTTTCGACGACGACGGAGGTGCTGGCCGCGCTCTCCGGGGCGACAGCCGAACCCGCTCTGCAGGAGGCTGAACATCGGTGGGAGCCGGCGGCGTGAGCGAGATCCCCCCCAAGACGGCCTTCGACGCCGCGCGCCATTGCGACGCGATGGCGCCGGTTCTGGGCCTGACGATCACCGAGGCGCAGCGGCCGGTGGTGCTGCAGTTCCTGGCCATCGCCCATGGCATGGCCGAGATCGTCCGGGCCGCGCCGATTGACGAGGCCTCGCTCGAACTCGCACCGGTGTTCCGGCCGGGCACGCCGGAGGCGACCCCGTGAGCGTTGATGTCTTCGCGCCGGCCCACCGCATCGCGGCGCAGGTCCGGCAGGGGGAGGTGACGGCCTTGGCCGTCACGGAGGCCTTCCTCGCCCGCATCGCGGCGCTCGATCCGGTCGTCAACGCCTTCACCGACGTCACCGCCGATCGGGCGCTGGCGCAGGCGCGCGCGGTGGATGCCGCCCGAGCCACCGGTGCGCCGCTCGGGCCGCTGGCGGGCGTGCCCTTCGCGGCCAAGAACCTGTTCGATATCGCAGGGCTGCCGACGCGGGCGGGTTCGAAGATCAATCGCGAGCGCAAGCCGGCCGCACGCGACGCGGTGCTGGTCGAGCGGCTGACGGCCGCGGGCGCCGTGCTGCTCGGCGGGCTCAACATGGGCGAATACGCCTATGACTTCACCGGTGAGAACGCCCATGACGGGCCCTGCCGCAACCCGCACGACCCGGCCCGCATGGCCGGCGGCTCTTCCTCCGGCTCGGGGGCTGCGACGGCGGCGGGGTTCAGCCCGCTCTCGCTGGGATCCGACACCAATGGCTCGATCCGCGTGCCGAGTTCGCTCTGCGGCGTCTTCGGCCTGAAGCCGAGCTATGGCCGGTTGCCGCGCACGCGCAGCTTCCCCTTCTGCGACTCGCTCGACCATCTCGGCCCCTTCGCCCGCGACGTCACCGATCTCGCGACCGCCTATGACGCGCTGCAGGGGCCGGACGCGCATGATCCGGCCTGTGCGCAACGGCCGGTCGAAGCGGTGCTGCCGTCTCTGCAGGCGGGTATCGGTGGCCTGCGGATCGCGGTGGCGGGTGGGCATTTCGCGACCGACGGCATGCCGGAGGCTGCTGCCGCCGTGGCGCGGGTGGCGCAGGCGCTGGGCGCGACGCAGCGTGTGGCGCTGGAGGGCGCGGCGATCGCCCGCGCAGCCGCCTTCCTGATCACCAACAGCGAGAGCGCGACCTTCCATCTCGACCGGCTGCGCGAGCGGGCGGATGATTTCGACCCCGAGACGCGCGACCGCTTTCTGGCCGGGGCGATGCTGCCGGCGGCCTGGTATGTCCAGGCGCAGCGGGCGCGGCGCTGGTTCCACGATGCGACGATGCGTGTCTTCGCCGATGTCGACCTGATCATCGCGCCGGCCACACCCTGTCCGGCGCCGCTCGTCGGACAGAAGACGCTGGCGCTGCGCGGCGAGACCGTGCCGTTGCGGCCCAATCTCGGACTGTTCACCCAGCCGATCTCGGCGATCGGCCTGCCGGTCGCGGCGGTGCCGGTCTTCGGGACCGGCCTGCCGATCGGCGTGCAGATCATCGCCGCGCCCTGGCGCGAGGATCTCTGCCTGCGGGCGGCTTTCGCGCTTCAGCGGGACGGGGTGTGCGAGGCGAGGGCGCCGGCTCTGTGAGGCCCAGGCCGGGCCGGCGCGCTAGGACCCGCCGATCAGGATACCGGCCGCCAGCACCAGCCCGCCGCCCAGAATGATCTGGAAGGCGGCACGCAAGAAGGGCGTCTCCATGTAACGGTTCTGGATCCAGACGATCGCCCAGAGCTCGACGAAGACGACGATCAGCGCCACCGTCGTCGCCGTCCAGAAATGCGGGATCAGATAGGGCAGGGCATGACCGAGCCCGCCCAGCGTCGTCATCACGCCCGAGGCCAGGCCGCGCTTCCAGGGTGCGCCGCGGCCCGAGAGCTTGCCGTCGTCATGGGCGGCCTCGGTGAAGCCCATCGAGATGCCGGCACCGACCGAGGCCGAGAGGCCGATCAGGAAGGTGGTGTGGGGATCCTGGGTCGCAAAGGCGGTCGCGAAGATCGGGGCGAGCGTCGAGACCGAGCCGTCCATCAGGCCGGCGAGGCCGGGCTGGACCCAGGTCAGTACGAACTGGCGCTTGGCGGCGAGGTCCTCGTCGGCGCGGGCGTCCTCGCCGAGATGCTCGGCGGTGAGACCCTGGGCCTTCGCCTGATGACCCGCTTCGGCGGCAGCCAGCGTGCCCAAGAGCTTGCGCGTCTCGACATCGGTCGAGCGGCCGGCGGCGGTGACGTAGAAGTCGCGCGCCTGGCGCTCCATGTCCTCCGCCTCGGCGCGGATCTGGTCGAGACCGAGGTTTTCGACCAGCCAGACCGGCTTGCGCGTATAGAAATCCGCGACGTGCTCGCGCCGGATCGGCAGGACGACGTCGCCGAAGCGCTGTTGGTAGAGCGCGAGCAGGCGCTGGCGGTGGCCGTCCTCCTCGCTCGCCATGCCGTCGAAGACCGCAGCGGAGGCTGGATAGGCCGTGCGCAGCTTCTGAGCGTAGATCGCGTAGATGCGGCCATCTTCCTCCTCCGACGCAATCGCCAGGGCCAGGACCTCCTTCTCAGAGAGTTCGTCGAAGCGACGTTTGCCGCCGAAACCCGGAAAGGAAAAACGAGAGAGCATCGGGGGCCTCATAATTTAGAATAATTCTAAATTAGGCCGACCGATCCGTCGACGCAAGGGCGCCGGGCCGAGGCCGCCCAGGCCCGAAACGACGATACCCGGCCGAGAGGCCGGGTATCGATCCTGATCGCGGTGATGCGCCGTTCAGACGGTCAGCTTGCCAGCTTTGGCGGCGGCATAGCGCTCATTGACCTTTGCCCAGTTGACCACGTTCCACCAGCCCTTGAGGTATTCGGCGCGGCGGTTCTGGTACTTCAGGTAATAGGCGTGCTCCCAGACGTCGTTGCCGAGCAGGACCATCTGCTTGTCCATCAGCGGGCTGTCCTGGTTGGGCTTGCTCGACAGGGTCAATTTGCCGGCCTTGTCGACGGTGACGAAGACCCAGCCCGAGCCGAAGACGCGCAGGCCCGCCGCCTCGAAATCGGTCTTGAACTTGTCGAAGCCGCCGAGATCCTTGGTGATCGCGGCCGCGACGTCGCCTGTTGGCGCGCCACCGGCGCCGGGGCCCATGATCTCCCAGAACATGCTGTGGTTGACGTGGCCGCCGCCGGCGTTGCGGATCGGCACGCGCACGGCCTCCGGCAGGGCGCCGATGTCGCCGAGGAGTTCGTTGATCGGCTTGGAGGCGAGGACGCCATGGTCCTTGGCGACGTTATTGAGCGCCGTGACGAAGGCCGCATGATGGCGGGTGTAATGGATGTCCATCGTCGTGGCGTCGATATGCGGCTCCAGCGCGGCCGCCTGATAGGCGCGCTTGGGCAGGGCGAACGGGCCGGCCGGTGCGGCGGGCGCAGCGGCCTGGGCCCAGACCCGCGGGGCCGCGGCCAGGGTCAGGGCGGCTGCCCCGAAGCCGAGAAGCGAGCGGCGTGAAACGGAATGCGTGGTGGCCATCGAGATCCTCCATGAGGGTGTCGGCATCGGACTTGCCCCAACGGTATGCCGGAGCCGCGTTCGCGGATGCAGAGCATATACGGATTCTCGGGCGAGGCGGTTCCCGAATTCTGCCATTCGGTCCCGGGCACTGACCGCGGCCTGTGGGGCACAGATGCGCCCGGAGGTTGCATTAACGCTCGGTTTACCGCGTTTCCCTAAGGTCTGGTGCGATTGCTGAGGCCCGAAGAGGACCCGACGACCATGTATGCGCTCGCGCGAGTTGCTCCTGAGCCGGCCAATGAGGATCACCCGGCTGAGGGCGCCGCGGCAGCGGCGGTGCGGGACATCGCCGAGCGCTTCGGCAAGCTCGGCGCCGAGATCACCGACATCTCCGGGCGCATCGGCGACGTCACCCGCCAGCTCGACGGGCAGACCCAGGGCCTGCACCGGGTCGTGACCGCCGTCGACCAGGTCTCGCGGGCGAACCGCGCCATCCAGCAGGCCGCAGAAGGCGCGCAGGCGACCGCATCGTCCGTTCGCAACGGCCTGGAGCGGGTGACCGGTTCCGTCAGGCTCGGGCTGAACTCGGCGCAGTCCGATATCGAGGCGCTCTCGCAGGGGGCCCAGTCGATCTCGCAGGCCCTCGCCCAGGCTGTCGCGGATGCGCACAAGGTTCGGGCCTCCAGCGATGCGATCCAGGCGATCACCCGTGAAATCCAGCTGCTTTCGATCAATGCCGGCGTGGAAGCGGCCCGCAGCGGGGCCGCCGGCCGCGGCTTCGCCGTCATTGCCGCCGCCGTGAAGCATCTCGCCGAGCAGACGCGGGATGCGACCGCGCTCAGCGCCAAGCAGCTCGATGCGCTGGTGAACTCGGTCGATCTGCTGGCGAGCAAGAGCGAGGAGAACGCCCTGACGGCCCGGCGGGCCAGCGACGAGAGCCAGTCGATCTCGCAGCAGATCGGCGAACTCGACAGCTTCAGCCGTGGCGTCGTCGAACTGATCGGCGAGATCGATGCGATCTCCAACCCGACCCGGGACAACGCGATCGCCTTCGCCAAGGTCGGGGAGGATCTGCGGGCCCTCGTCGACGGCGTCGATCATTCCAGCGAAAATCTCGAGAAGGCGTCCCAGCGCGCGGAGACTCTCGTCTCGATCAGCGAGGGCATCCTCGGTGCCATCGCGGCGTCGGGTGTCCGGACGGCCCAGTCGGAGCTGATCGCCACGGCGATGGAGACCGCCGCCCGCATCGGCGGTCTGTTCGAGCAGGCGCTGGACCGGGGCGAGCTATCGCTGGCCGATCTCTTCGACGAAGGCTACCAGCCCATCCCCGGCAGCGACCCGGTCCAGCACATGACGCGCTTCGTCAAGCTCTGCGACCGCGTGCTGCCGCCGATCCAGGAGCCGCTGCTGGCGTCCAACCGCCGGATCGTGTTCTGCGCGGCGGTGGACCGCAACGGCTTCCTGCCGACGCATAACGTCAAATACTCCCATCCCCAGGGTAATGACCCGGTGTGGAACAACGCCAACTGCCGCAATCGCCGGATCTTCAACGACCGGACCGGCCTGTCGGCGGCCCGCAACCGCAAGCCGTTCCTGCTCCAGACGTACCGGCGCGACATGGGCGGCGGCCAGTTTCTCGTCATGGAGGACCTTTCGGCCCCGATCATGGTGAAGGGCCGCCACTGGGGCGGCTTCCGCTTCGGCCTGAACGTGTAGCGAGAGACCTTCCGTCCGACCAGTTTCGTTGCGTCAGTCTTTGTAGAGTGAGTTGTCAGGCCCCGCGTCATGCATATCGCGCCGTCCTTTCCCAATCTGTCGGTGCTCCTGATCGATCCGAGCCCGCATTACCGGCGCATCATCCGGACGATGCTGTATCAAGCGCAGCTGCACCGCATCTTCGAGGCGTCAGACCTTCCCTCCGCCGCGACGATGTTCATCCAGAAGCAGCCGAACATCGTGATCCTCGACTGGGACATGCCGGACAACGGCAGCACCAAGTGCCTGGCCGCGATCCGCTCCTTCAAGACCTCGCCCTTCGCGAAGGCACCTGTGCTGGTGATGATGGAGAAGCCGGACCGCCGCTCGGTCGTCCAGGCCGCGAAGCTCGGCGCCCACGAGATCATCACCAAGCCGATCTCGCCGAACAATCTGTGGCTGCACCTGTCGGGGATCATCAACATTCCCCGCAAATACCGCGAAGCGAACGGCAGCATCACCCTGGTTCCGCGGGCGATCAGCAACAGCATGTTCTGATCGGCACGTCCTTCGGGATACGCCCGGCACGGCCGGCGGCTGCCGACCAGAGGCCCAGAATGCGGCCTGCGAACATCCTCTCGCCCAAAAAGTTGACGCAACGTCGTCCGGTTAGGAAAATTTTTACCAGTCGGACGCGATGCTGAGTGGCGCAATCCTGGGTCGTGTCTCATGGTCATCACCGTCTCGCTTCCGACATTTCTAGGCCGCTCCGAAGCGGCCAGCTTCCGCAACCAGCTGCTCGTGGCGCTGGAGCAGAAGGAAAGCATCGCCGTTGAATGTGCCGAGGCCGGGCCCCTGCCCAGCCTCTGGGTCCAGTTGCTGCATTCCGCCGCGACCAGCGCCAAGGCGCGCGGTCTGTCGGTCTCGCTCAAGGCGGCTTCCGCAGAATGCCGCGAATCCCTGCGGGCGATCGGTTTCGATCCCGCTCACAGCGCTCTCGTTCTGGAGTGATTTGAATGCGCATTCTCGCGATCGACGACACCAAGACCCTGCTCAGTCTGCTCAGCCTGACTCTGCGCAATGCCGGCCATGAGGTGGCCGAGGCGGAGAACGGCGAGGACGGGCTGGCCAAGTTCGACCAGTTCAAGCCCGATCTCGTCATCACCGACCTCAACATGCCGCTGATGGACGGGATCGAGTTCACCCGCGCCTGCCGCGCCCGCCCGGCCGGGCAGAACACGCCCATCATCGTGCTCACGACCGAGAACGGGGCCGAGATCAAGGCCGAGGGGCGCCGCGCCGGCGCCAGCGCCTGGATGGTCAAGCCCTTCGAGCCGAATACGCTGCTCGGCCTCGTCGCCCGCTACCAGAACTGAGGCTTGCGTCCATGGATCCGTTGGCCGAACTCAAACAGACTTTCTTCCAGGAGTGCGAAGAGCTCCTGGGAGCGCTCGAGCTACGCCTGCAAGCGCTGGACGAAGGCTCGACGGATCCCGAGGATGTCAACGCCGCCTTCCGGGCGATCCATTCGATCAAGGGTGGCGCCGGTGCCTTCGGCTGCACCGAACTGGTCTCCTTCGCGCATGTCTTCGAGGCTTCGCTCGACCATCTGAGGTCGGGCCGCGTCGCGATCGAGGATGCGCCCTTCTCGCTGTTCCTGCGCTGTTCGGACGCGGTGGCGGACCTCGTGTCGGCCGCCCGCAACGACGAGCCGGCCCGGCCTCGCCCTGATCTTCTCGCGGAACTCGAGCAGGTCGGCAAGGCGCCCGGCGAAGCCCCTGTCGCTGCCGCTGCGCCGCCCCCGGCCGCACCGCCCCCCTCTAAGGACGAGCCACCCGGCGTCGCCGCGCTCGGCAATCTGCTGGCGATGGTGGAGGCCAAGACGGCGTCCGGATCCGACGCGGGCTGGGACGACGAGCCAGCCAAGGCCGCTGCCAGCAAGCCCGGCCGCGACGTCATCCTGCGCATCGCGCCCGAGGCGGACCTGTTCCGTCGGGTGATCGAGCCGCGCGTGGTGTTCGCCTCGCTGCCGGCCGACGACATCGTCTCGATCGCCTGCGATCTCAGCCATGTCCCCTCGCTGGAGACGATCGACGTCTCGGACTGCTTCATGCGCTTCGTCGTGACGATGCGCACCGAACTGTCGATCGAGGAAATCTGCAGTCGCTTCGACTTCACGCTGGCGACCGAGGAATTCCAGATCGAGGTTCTGGCGAGCGAGGCTGCCACGGCGCCTGCCGCGGCAGCGGCTCCGGCCGCCGGCGGCGAGGTGTCCGGTTCGGTCGCGGCGGATCTGTCCGCCATCCTCGCCAAGCTCGGTCCGGCCACTGCGGCCGTCGCGACGCCCGACATCCAGCCGGCCGCGCCCGCGCCGGTGGCGCCTCCGGCTGCCGTCGTCGAGGCCCCGCCCGTCAAGGCCGCTCCGCGTCCGCCCGCCAACGACGCGGCCGCCGCACGCCAGCGGACCGCCGTCAGCGTGCGCGTTGACCTCGACCGCATCGACAAGCTGATGAACCTGGTCGGCGAGATCGTCATCACCCAGTCGATGCTGGTCGAATGCGTCCGTTCGCTGCCCTATGATGTCTACGCCAAGACCGCTGAGGGAATCCTGACGCTCTCGCGCCAGACCCGCGAGCTGCAGGACCACGTCATGGCGGTGCGCGCGCAGCCGGTGAAGGCCGTGTTCCAGCGCATGCCGCGCCTCGTCCGCGAACTGGCCCAGACGCTGGGCAAGGAAGTCCGCCTGGTCCTGGAGGGCGAGAACACCGAGGTCGACAAGACGATCATCGAGGAACTCGCTGATCCGCTGACACACATGATCCGCAACTCGATGGATCACGGGCTGGAGACGCCGGAAGACCGTGTCGCCGCCGGCAAGAGCCCGGAAGGCACGATCAAGCTCATCGCCGAGCATCGCGCGGGGCGCATCGTCATCTCGGTTACGGATGACGGGCGCGGCATCGGCCGCGAGAAGCTGCTCGCGAAGGCGAAGTCCCGCGGCCTCGTCGGAGCCGACGAAAAGCTCGCTCCTGAGGAGATCGACCAGCTCATCTTCGCCGCCGGTCTCTCGACCGCCGAGGTGATCAGCGACGTCTCGGGTCGCGGCGTCGGCATGGACGTGGTGCGCCGAAACGTCGAATCGCTCGGCGGGCGCATCAGCGTCGACTCCGAGCCCGGCCGTGGCTGCAAATTCACGCTCGCCCTGCCGCTGACGCTGGCCGTCCTCGAGGGCATGGTGATCCGCTGCGGGGCCGACCGCTACGTCATCCCGATCGCCAGCGTGATCGAGACGCAGCACCTGGCCTCGACCCCGATCGAGCACCTGACCTTTGGCCAGGAGGTTCTCCGCTGGCGCGGCGAGATCACGCCGCTCCACCGACTCGGCGCCGTGATGGGCTCTTCGGGCACCCGCAACGAGAACATCATCATCATCGCGGAGACCGAGCGCGGCGACAATGTCGGCATCGCCGTCGACGAGATCCTCGGCCAGCAGCAGGTGGTCGTGAAGAGCCTCGAAGGCAATTACGGCACGGTCCACGGCGCCTCCGCCGCCACCATTCTGGGCGACGGCCTCGTCGCGCTGATCCTCGACGTCGACTCCATGCTGCGTCTCGCCGCGTCCGGCGAGCGTCATCCCGCAACCGAACTGAAACTGGCTGGATAATCCAATGACCCTGCAACTCGGCGAAAAGCACTTCTCGTCGGCGCAGCCGGAATCGGCGGCGCGCCGGATCGTCACCTTCAAGGTGGGTGACCGCACCTTCGGCATCGATGTCGGCATGGTCCGCGAGATCAAGGGCTGGCAGGCCACGACCCCGCTGCCGCATGCGGCCCCGCATGTTCGCGGCGTGCTCAACCTGCGCGGCGTGATCCTGGCGGTCTACGACCTGCGCACCTCGATCGGCCTGGGCACCACCAACGCCACGGCCACCCATGTGATCGTCGTCGTCGATATCGAGGACAAGGTCGCCGGCCTCCTCGTCGATTCAGTGTCCGACATCGTCGACGTGCCGGTCAGCGCGGTTCGCCCGGCGCCCGATCTGGAGCGCGACGAGCACGGCCTGATCGAAGGTCTCGTTCTGCTCGACACCGACATCGTCGCCCTGCTCGACCTCGCGGCGGTGATCCGCGACGGCGGCGTCGAGGGCCAGGTGGCGAAGGTCGCCCGCGCGAGCTGAACACCTCACGAAAGACGGGCCCGAGGAGTGGCGTTGCAGGAAGCGCGGGCCGAGCAAGAAACGACATCAGAAATGGGCAGCGCCCTCGGTCCATCAAAACGAACTGGCTTCGAACTGCCGCTCCTGCTCGCCGCCACCGCCACGGTGGCGGCCGGTGCAGCCGCCAGTCTCTCCTACCAGGCCGCCCTCGGCCGCCTCGACGCGATTTCGCTGACCGGTTTCGGAGCCGCGGGGCTGTGTATTGTCGGCCTGTGCACCTGGATGGCCGCCCGTCGGATCCAGTCTCCGCTGCGGGGCTT
Source organism: Allobosea thiooxidans (assembly GCA_943372485.1). Classification (GTDB taxonomy): domain Bacteria; phylum Pseudomonadota; class Alphaproteobacteria; order Rhizobiales; family Beijerinckiaceae; genus Allobosea; species Allobosea thiooxidans_A. The sequence continues at coordinate 46,871 of CALRYW010000003.1, read as the reverse complement.
GCGCGAGGCTGTCGCGAAGCTCCAGGCCGGCGAGGACGTTGCTGTCGCGGGGATCGAACGCAGCGACGCGATCGGCGATCTCGCCCGTTCCCTGAAGGCCCTGCACGAATCCGGCGAAGAGGCCGCGCGCATTCGTGCCGCGCTCGATGGCTGCCGCACCAATGTGATGGTCTGCGACGCGGAGGGGCGCGTGGTCTATGTCAACGCCTCACTGCTGCGCTTCTTCGGCGAGGCCCAGGAGGATTTCCGCATCGCCTTTCCGGGCTGCTCGGCTAAGGACATGCTCGGCCGGGTCATGGAGAGCGTCCAGGCGCGGGCCGGGCTTCAGACGGCTGGTCAGCAGGCGATCCGCTTTGCACTCGGCCGCCGCACCGTTTCGCTGTCGCTGTCGCCGGTGACGCAGGCCAGTGGCCGTCGGCTCGGCACCGCCGTCGAATGGGTCGAACTGACCGACGAACTCGCCGCGGCCGCCGAGGTCGCCGACATGGTGGCTGCCGCCGTGGAGGGCGATTTCTCGCGCCGCGTGCCGGTGGCAGGCAAGCCCGATGGGCTTCAGCGCATCGCCGAGGGCATGAACCAGATCAACGCGGTCGTGGAGAGCGCCGTTGCCGAGTTCGCCCATGTGTCCCGCGGTCTGGCCGAGGGCGACCTGACACGGCGCATGAGCGGGGACTATCGCGGCCGCCTCGCCGAGCTGAAGGCCAGCCTCAACGACGCCCTGGCGCATCTGGGCGAGACCGTCACGACGATCCAGGGCACGGCCGGCCATGTCGCCCGCGCCGCTTCGGAGATCGACTCGGGGGCCGGCGACCTCGCCGAGCGGACCGAGCAGACGGCCGCCAATCTCGAGGAAACCGCGGCGACGACCGAACAGCTGGCGGCCTCGGTCAAGCACAGCGCCGGCCGCTCGCGAGTCGCCACTGATCTCGCCAACGAGGCGATGGGCGTCGCGCAGGACGGAAAGACCGTCGTGGCGCAGGCGGTCGGGGCGATCGAGCGGATCGAGAGCTCGTCGGTGCGGATCTCCGAGATCGTTTCGGTGATCGACGACATCGCCTTCCAGACGAACCTGCTCGCCCTCAACGCCGCGGTCGAGGCGGCACGGGCGGGGGATGCCGGCCGCGGCTTCGCCGTGGTGGCCTCCGAAGTGCGCGCGCTGGCGCAGCGCTCGGGGCAGGCGGCCAAGGACATCAAGGGGTTGATCGTCAGCTCCAACGAACAGGTCGGCGAGGGCGTGCGCTTCGTCCGCTCGACCGGCGATGCGCTCGAGCGGATTGTCGCGGCCACCGCCAAGGTTTCGACCACGATCGTCGAGATTTCGCAGGCCGCCGCCGAACAGGCCCATGGTATCGAGGAAATGAGCCGCGCCGTCGCCCAGATGGATGAGACCACGCAGCAGAACTCGGCACTGGCGGAGCAGAGCGCGACCTCCGCGACGGAGCTGATGGACGAGATCGCGACGCTGCGGCGGCTGGTCTCCTTCTTCAGGGCCGACGGGTCGGCGGCGCGCGGCGCGGCCGAGCCGGCCAAGGCCGTGCGGGCCCCGATGCCGGTGGCGCCATCCCGACCCGTTCCGAAAAACAGCGACGTCCGGCGGCCCGAGCCGGCGACGAAAACCTGGCAGGAGCCCCGTCGGCGTGTCGCCGGCGGCGGACGTGCCGATGATTGGGCGGAGTTCTAGTGGCCATGTCGAGATCCAGCGCAGCCCTCGCGCAACCGCAGCTGACCGACGTCACGCTGACGCGCGACGACATGGGCTTCATTTCCAAGCTCGTCTACGAGCATGCCGGCATCGTCATCCGCGAGCATAAGGAAGCGATGACGCGCGGGCGGCTGGCGCGGCGCGTCAAGGCGCTGGGCCTCAATTCGGTGGCCGAATACTGCGCCTATCTGAAGACGCCGCAGGCGGCCGACGAGATTCCCGAGCTGATCAACGCGGTCACGACGAACCACACCTCGTTCTTCCGCGAGCGGCACCATTTCGACCATCTGCGCAAGGATGTGCTGCCGCGGCTGGTGCAGGAGCGCGCCGGCCGGCGCGGGCGCATCCGGATCTGGTGCTCGGCTGCCTCCTCGGGCGAGGAGCCCTACAGCATCGCCGCGGTCTCGCGCGACGTGCTCGGCAACCGCAGCGATATCGACTTCAAGATCCTGGCGACCGACATCGACACCGACATCCTCGCCAAGGCCGAGGCGGCCATCTATTCGCCCGATCAGTTCGACCGCCTGCCTTCGGACGTCAAGCCGCTGCTCAAGCTCGAGAACTCCAGCCGTGGCGAAGCCCGCATCAGCGACGATCTGCGCCGGATGATCGCCTTCAAGCGCCTGAACCTGATCGAGCGGTGGCCGATGAGCGGCCCGTTCGACGTGATCTTCTGCCGCAACGTCTTCATCTATTTCGACACCCAGACCAAGGCCTCGATCCTCGACCGTTTCGTCACGCTGCTCGCGCCTGGTGGCTTCCTCTATCTCGGCCATTCGGAATCGCTGCCCCAGCCCCACCCTCAACTTCGGCTGATCGGCCGCACGATCTATGAGAGACTGCCATGAGCGTCGCGCGTTCCTCCCGCCGCTATTTCGATCCGCGCTTCGAGGCCACGATCATCACGGTCGCCCCGGGCGAACATGAGATCACGGCCGCCAAGGACGAGATCGTCGCCACCGTGCTGGGGTCCTGCATCTCGGTGTGCATGCGCGACCCCCAGGCCGGTGTCGGCGGGCTCAACCATTTCCTGCTGCCGAAGAACAACGGTGCCTCGGACGCCAGCGCCGGCGAGCGCTATGGCGACACAGCGATGGAGGTTCTGATCAACGGCCTGTTGAAGCGCGGGGCGAGGCGCGGCAATCTCGAGGCCAAGGTGTTCGGCGGTGCGCGTGTCCTCTCGGGAGCGACCATGCTGGCGATCGGCGACGGCAACATTGCGTTCGTGACCGAGTTCCTCAACCGCGAGGGCATCCCGGTCGTCTCCAAGGATGTCGGGGGCACGCGCTCGCGGCGCATTCACTACCAGCCCTCCACGGGGCGGGCCTGGGTCCAGCACGTCCAGTCGACGGCTCGCGATCCCGACCACCAGCAGGAAGTCGCCTATCTCAACCGGCTCAAGACCCAGCCTGTGGCCGGTGAAGTGGAGGTCTGGTGATGACTGGCATGACCCCCTCCGTCGCCAACCCGGTCAAGGTCCTGGTCGTCGACGATTCCGTCCTGATGCAGAAGCTCATGACGCAGATCATCGACGGGGCCCCGGGTTTCAAGGTGATCGGCATCGCTGGCAGCGCCGAGGAAGGCTGGGACAAGATCCAGGAACTGCGTCCGGACGTCGTCACGCTCGATCTCGAACTGCCCGGTCGCCATGGCCTCAAGCTGCTGGCGCGCGTCCTCAAGCAGGATCCGCTGCCTGTGCTGATCGTCTCGGCCTTCGGGGGGCCCGGCGCCGACAACACCATCCAGGCACTCGAACTCGGCGCCATCGACTTCATCGAGAAGCCCGACGGCACGACACACACGCTCGAAGGCTTCATGAAGCATCTGGTCGGCGCGCTGCAGCGCGCCTCCGCCAGCCGCCGGATGTTCGCATCCCGGCGCGAGAGCGCGCCGGTGCGCGTGGCGGCCCCGCGCGAGCCGGCCCGGATGGGCGGCAAGGCCTCCTTCATTGCGATCGGTGCCTCGACCGGCGGCGTTCCGGCGGTGCAGGTGGTGATGCGCGACCTGGCGCATCTGCGCCTGCCGATCGCGGTCGTCCAGCACATGCCGCCGGGCTATACTGCGAAGTTCGCGGCGCGGCTGGCGACGGCGACCGGGCTCGACGTGCGCGAGGCCAGCGACGGCGACAAGCTCAAGCCCGGCATGGCCGTGGTCGCGCCGGGCGGCCCGCGCCATCTCGAGATCGAGGAGCGGCGCGGCGAATTCGTCTGCATGTTGCGCGAGGGGCCGCTGGTCAGCGGACATTCCCCCTCCGTCGACGTCATGTTTCATTCGGTCGCCCGCAGCCTCGGCGCGAATGCGATCGGCATCCTGCTCACCGGCATGGGGCGCGACGGCGCTGAGGGTTTGTTAGCCATGCGGAAAGCGGGAGCGGAGACGTTAATCCAAAGTGGGGAAACCTGCGTGGTAAACGGGATGCCGAAAGCGGCATTCGAAATCGGTGCCGCCGACCGGGTTGTCGGGCTCGACCAGATCGGAGCTGCGGTCAGCAACCTGCTCGGCGAGCGGTCGCATCTGCGGACCGCATAAGGAGATCGAGATGAAGGCGAGAAGCGAGTACAGGATCCTCGTGGTCGACGACCAGAAGAGCATGCGCGGCCTCGCGACGTATTTCCTGAAGCAGATCGAGTTTCAGGACATCGACGAGGCCGAGAACGCGCGCGAAGCGCTGATGAAGATGCAGACCAAGCGCTATGATCTGCTGCTTCTGGACTGGAACATGGACGGCATGAGCGGCATCGACCTGCTGCGCGCCATCCGTTCGGTGCCGGAACTCAACCAGATCAAGATCATCATGGCGACCTCCGAGCGCTCGGTCGACAAGATGGACGAGGCCACGTCCAACGGCGCCGACCATTATGTCGTGAAGCCCTATGAGCTGCGCGACCTCGAGGTGCGCGTGAAGAAGGTTCTGGCGCTCAGCTCCTGAGCCGCACCGGCGCGCCGCGCTGCGTCCACGATTTCTGTTCGGGATGCGCCCCGCGCCGGAAGGCTGCGGGGCACATCCATTTCGGCTTCGACGTCGTAGATGGCATGATCGCGTGTTCCGGAGGGGGCGGCCCCACCGGCCGCCAGGAGGGATCGTGTCATGACCGTGCGGCGTCGAGACGTTCTGGGATGGCTGGCGGGCGCCTGCGCCCTGCCGGTGGTGGCAAGCCCGGCCCTGGCACAGGGTGCGCCTTCGGCCTCCAGCTTCACCTTCGCGCGGGCCGGCGGCGGGCGGTTTTCGCTGGCAGACTACCGCGGCCGGCCGGTGCTGATCGTCAATACGGCGACGAATTGCGGCTTCGCGGGGCAGTTCGCCTCGCTGGAGCAGCTCTGGCAGCGCTACCGTGCGCGCGGCCTGATGCTGATCGCCGTGCCGAGCAATGATTTCGGGGGGCAGGAGCCGCTGGAGGGCGCCGCCATCGCCGAGGCCGCGCGGCAGAGCCATGGCGCGACCTACGCCTTCGCCGAGAAGACGGTGGTCAGAGGCCCCGAGGCGCACCCGTTCTATCGCTGGGCGGCCGCGCAGCGCCCGACCGAGACGCCGCGCTGGAACTTCCACAAATACCTGGTCGGTCGCTCCGGCGAGCTGCTCGGCGGGTACTCCTCGATCACCGATCCGATCGGGCCGCAGCTGGTGCGGGCGATCGGCCAGGAGCTGCAGTCAGGCTGACAGCGCAGGCGGGGCGAGCGCCGCGGACATGGGCGCGGGATAGGCGGATGGCACCGATTTCGCTAAGCCGCGTCGTTGCCCCCGCCTGCCGCCGAGGTTTTCCATGTCCCGCATCGTGACCGTCGCCGCCGCCCAGCTCGGGCCGATCCAGAAGGCCGAGACGCGCGAGCAGGTCGTCGCGCGCATGCTCGCGCTGATGGATGCGGCGAAGGCGCAGGGCGCGGACCTCATCGTCTATCCGGAACTCGCTCTGACGACCTTCTTCCCGCGCTGGTACCATGAGGATCGCGCCGAGGCCGACGCCTGGTTCGAGGCGGCCATGCCCAATCCGGCGGTGCAGCCGCTGTTCGACCGGGCCCGTTCGCATGGCATGGGCATGAGCTTCGGCTATGCCGAGCTGACGCCGGAGGGGCAGCATTTCAACAGCTCGATCCTGGTCGACAAGAGCGGCGCGATCGTCGGCAAATACCGCAAGATCCACCTGCCGGGCCATGTCGAATACGACCCGACGCGGGCGCATCAGCATCTGGAGAAGCGCTATTTCGAGCCCGGCGATCTCGGCTTCCCGGTCTGGCGGACGATGGGCGGGCTGATGGGCATGTGCATCTGCAACGATCGCCGCTGGCCCGAAACCTATCGCGTGATGGGGCTGCAGGGCGTCGAGATGGTCGTGCTCGGCTTCAACACGCCCTCCGTCAACGGGCACAAGGCGAAGGAGGGCATGGCGCAGCGGCTGTTCCATCATCGTCTCTCGGTACAGGCGGGCGCCTACCAGAATTCCTGCTGGGTCGTCGCGGTCGCCAAGGCCGGCGACGAGGACGGCCACCATCTGATGGGCGGCACGCTGATCGTGAACCCCGACGGCGAGATCGTCGCCGAGCTCGAGGGCGAGGCCGACGGCCTTATCGTCCACGCCTGCGATCTCGACGACACCCGCTTCGGCAAGCAGACGATCTTCGATTTCAAGAGGCACCGGCGGATTGAGCATTACGGGCCGATCACCGGCCAGGTCGGCGTGGTCGAGCCGGAGTGAACCGATGAGCGCCTTCACCGTCGCCTTTTCCGATCTCGCCCCGCGCGACCGCTACAAGCTGCTCTGCGCCAGCGTGACCCCGCGCCCGATCGCGCTCGTCACCAGCCTGTCGCCCGACGGCGTGGTCAATGCCGCGCCCTTCAGCTTCTTCAACGTCTTCTCCGAGGACCCGGCGCTGATCGTGCTCGGCCTGCAGCACCGCCCCGGCAACAACCCCAAGGACACGACGCGCAACATCGCCGCGGCCGGCGAGTTCGTCGTCAACCTCGTCGATGAGGGGCTGGCCGAGGCGATGAACATCTGCGCGGTCGATTTCCCGCCCGAGGTCAGCGAGATCGACGCGGCGGGGCTGTCGCTGAACCCCGGAGTCTCGGTTGGCGTGCCGCATATTGCCGAGGCGCCCTTCGCGCTCGAGTGCCGCAAGACGATGTCGCTGGTGTTCTCGCCGACGCGCGAGATGCTGGTCGGCGAGGTCGTGCGCATCCATGCCCGCGAGGGCCTCGTCGATCCCGCGACGCTGCGCGTCAGCCTTGACGACTACAAGCCGGTCGGGCGGATGTTCGGCGACGGCTATGCGCGCCAGAACGACCGCTTCGACCTGACGCGCGGCACCTATGCCGAGTGGCTGGCGCAGCGCGAGGGCTAACGCCGGCGAGACTCCACGGTGGCGTTCAGGCCTTGGGCTTCTGACCGGGCCGGAAGGCGACGATCACGGCGGGATCGGTTTCCAGATAGGGGCCCTCGATCAGGTCGATGCAGTAGGGGATCGCCGGCATCACCGCGTCGAGGCATTCTGCGATGGCGCGGGGACGGCCCGGCAGGTTGACGATCAGTGAGCGGCCCCGGATGCCGGCGGTCTGGCGCGAGAGGATCGCGGTCGGCACCTTGGCGAGGCTGACCTGCCGCATCAGCTCGCCGAAGCCCGGCATCGGCTTCTCGACGACATCCTCCGTCGCCTCGGGCGTGACGTCGCGCGGCGCTGGGCCGGTCCCACCCGTCGTGACGATCAGGCAGCAGCCCTCCTGGTCCGCCAGTTCGATCAGGGTCTTGGCGATCATGGCGCGCTCGTCGGGGATGATTCGGGCGACCGGCGTCCAGGGCGAGACCAATGCCTTCTCGAAATAGGCCCTGATGGCGGGGCCGCCTTCGTCCTCGTAGATCCCCGCCGAGGCGCGGTCCGAAACCGTGACGATGCCGATCCTGATGCCGCCGTTCATGTCCTGCCCTCCGCTCTGGTCGGGTGCAGATGTGGCCGATCGTGGCGTCTCACGCCACCGTTTTCGCCCGCTTCCGCTGCAGCCGGGCGCGGAGCAGGCGCAAGCCCTGGCGCAGGCGGGCGGTGCCCTCGGGCAGGCCCGGCTTAGTCTCGCCGAGCCGGATCAGGACATTGCCCATCGCCCGGCGCTCGCCCCAGACATAGGTGCCGGCATCCACCCCGTCGCCCGCGCCGCTGTCGAACAGGGCCGGGGTCGTGCCGGCGAAGTCCGCCTGCAGCATGGCGATCGTCAGGGCACGCCCTGGGGAATGGCGCGCCTGCGCCTCGTCATAGGCGATCTTGAGGAAGTGGCGGGTGCCGGCACTCTCGATCAGAAGGCCCATCGAAAGGGGGCGGCCGTCGAGCCGCAGCGTGTCGAGCTGGAGCGCGTCGCTGGCGGCGAACTGCGTGGCGAGGCTGGCGAAATAGGCGCCGGCCTGGGGGAGGCGGGCGATGGCGGTGCCTGCCTTGCCTTTCCAGCCCGCCGCCTCCAGTGCCAGGAAGTCCGGCAGTGCGTCCCGCGCGGCAGTGCCCCGAAGGCGCTCGAAGCTCACCGTGCCGTGTCGCGCGATGGCACGAAACTGCTGCATCCGCTTCTTGTAGCTCTGGCCCAGCGCGCGGCGCAGGTAGCGCTCGGCGTCGTCGCCCGGCTGCGGCCGCATCACCGGGCGCTGCCAGCGCTCGCTGGTCGAGAGGCGGCTGCCGGTGGCACGGCAGGCCTCGCGCAGCGCCTCGAAGGCTGGCCCCTCCAGTGGCAGCAGCGGCAGCGACAGCGTGCAGGGCAGGTCGCCGGCCGCGAGGATGTGGCGCAGCATCGCCTGCATGACGTCCTCGGCATGGTCGGCATCGAGCAGCGGCAGCGAGGACACCTCGTAGAGCGGCAGAAGGGGGGCGGTGAGCGCGGCTGCGAAGCCGGTGCGCCAGTCGCGCTGTCGCCGCAGCGCCCAGAGGCCGGTCAGGCGCTCGGACCCCAGCGCTTCACTGAGCCAGGCGGCGAGGATGACGATCCTGTCCTCGGGCACGAGGACGCGGGCGGCACCGACCGCGGCCGGTGACATATGCGGGTTGGGCTCGCGCGACCGTGCGGCCAGCGCGGCGAAGCGCACGCCGTACGCTCCGTAATCGGCGGCCCTGATGCGCCTGACGACGATGCCGGAGGTCAAACTGGACCGCCCTCGCGCCGGTGCCGACCGACCTCGCCGCGCAGCGAGAGCACGAAGGCGATGACCTGCGCCGTCGCGCGATAGAGCTCCTCCGGGATCTGGTCGTCGAGTTCCACTGCCGAGAGCGCCTGCGCCAGCACCGCGTTCTCCTCGATCGCGACGCCATGCGCGCGGCCGGTCTCGACGATGCGCTCGGCCAACTCGCCGCGGCCCTTGGCGGTGACGCGCGGCGCGTTCTGCCCATCATACTCGAGCGCGACCGCGATCTGTCGCGACGAGGGGCGGGCTGGAGGCGGGGCTGGGGGGCTGGTCATGACAATCGGTCCAGGAACTGCCCGGCGGTGGGCTGGGGGATGCGCGGCTGGCCGGTGTGAATGTCGATGGCGCGGTTCTCGAACCGCGCAGCCGCCAGGGCGGCCTCGAGCCCGGGCGAGGCGCCGCGCAGGAGCCGGCTGGTGTCCTCCCGTTCGGCCCAGAGCGTGATGCCGACGCTGCGGCCCTGCAGCGTGACGACCCCCTGGAGCGGCCCGAGCGGCTCGACATCGAGCGCGAAGCGGACGCGCCAGAGCGGGCCGGCCGCGGCGTCGACCTCGCGTCGGGGCGGTTCGCGCTCGATCTGGAGCGGCAGCATCGCTGCGCCGTTGTGAAAGGCGAGGGGGATCTCGGTGAGCCAGCGCTGGCCCTGCTGCGCCTCGGGCCGCATGCCCTCGGCCGGCAGGGAGGCGTATTGCGACAGCGTGATGCGGTCGATCGCGGCGTCCGTCTGGTCCAGCAGGGTGCCGACAACCGTGAGCGGCTTGTCGCCGGCGGCGAGGGTGGGCTCGGCGATCGGCTGCGGCACCGGCGCGCCATCGCGGCGGGGCGGGGTGGGCTTCGTCGTGACATCTCCGCCGGGTGTCTGCGCCGATCCGGTCGAGGATGCAGGGAGGCTGCCGGCCCTGCCGGCCTCGGGCCGCGAGGCCGTCTGGACGAGCGGCAGGAGATGGTCGCGCAGGGTCTGGAGTGCCCCCTTGAGATCTGCCTGCGGCTGGGCCGGCGCGCCCTGTGCCCGCTTGGCCTCGAGGAAGAGCCCGGAGGTCTGCACCGCTGCCTGGAGGACCGGCCCGGTCAACGCCCTGCGCTCGACCGGCAGCGCACGGGCCAGGACACGATCGGCCAGCGCCAGCAGCGGCCGCGGCAGCGACAGCGCGACCGTCCCATTCGCGACGGCGCGCAGATTGGCCAGCAGCGGCGCCAGCGAATCCTGCCGCGCCAGGGCGGGGCCGAGCAGAGGGCCAGCCATGGCGCGTGGCGACGTCGCCCCCGCGGCGGGGTCGGCGCGCGCGGCCGGGGGCTGGCGTGCCGCGGACAGGGTGTCGGGGCTCGCGGCCGCTCCCGCTGGGCTCGCGCTCTGGCCAGGTACCGGCCCCACGCCGGGCGTTGCGGCGGGACCGGCGGTTCCCGGTGCCATCGGAGTGGCGGCAGGCGCCGCCAACCGACCGGGTATCGCCGCGGCCGGCGTCTGTGGAGAGGCGGGCTGGGCCGGGGTCGCCTGGACCTGTGTGCCCTGGGCCGGCCGCGTCTGGCCGGGCTCCGTGGTGCTCGCCGCTCCGGGCGGCTGCATCGACTGTGCCGTCGCTGCGGCGGCGCGGGCCTGCTCGGGCGTCGGCGGGCGAACCTCGATCAGCGTCGCCGTCAGGCTCCCGCCGGGCGCGCCGGTGGGGCCCTGGTCGAGCTTCAGCACCAGCGTCGCGCCCGGCTGCAGCGCGGACTGACGGGCGGCGGGGCCGACGAGCACGAGAGCGAAGGTTTCCTGGCCGAGTTGCGCGGTTGCGGAGCCGTCGCCGGCAACCGAGAGCAGGCGCGCTTCCACCGTCTGGCCCGCGACGAGGCCGGAGGCGGGCGCGAGCGCCTGCAGCAGGGTGGCCAGCGTCTGGCTCTGGGCGAGCGTGGCGAGATTCATCGGCTCCGGCCGTGATGGCGACGCGGCCAGCCTGACATCAAAGGTTAAGCATTTCCTTGCGGTTAGGCGTTGCGGGCCGTTCCCTGCATCCGGGATGGCGCGGCCTGCAGGGGGCGCCTGCGCGCAGATGGCTGGCGCGGCGGGCGGGGCTGGGGCAGGTTTGCCTCACGGATGGGGCGCGTGCCGGGCGCGGCCGGCCGAACGCAGGGGATATGTCGATGGAATACCGCCAGCTCGGGCGCTCGGGCCTCAGAGTCTCGCCGATCTGCCTGGGCACGATGATGTTCGGCGGCGCCACCGACGAGGTCGCCTCGCGCGCGATCGTCGACCACGCCCGCGATGCGGGGATCAACTTCATCGATACCGCGGACGCCTACACCGAGGGCCGCTCCGAGGAGATCACCGGGCGGGCCATCGCCGCTCATCGGCACGACTGGGTGTTGGCGACCAAGGTCGCCAATGCGATCGGCGAGGGGCCGAACCGCGCCGGGCTCTCGCGCAAATGGGTGCTCCAGGCCTGTGACGACAGCCTGCGCCGGCTCGGCACCGATTTCATCGACATCTACTATCTCCACAAGGAGGACCTCGCGACGCCGCTGGCGGAGACGGTCCGCGCGATCGGTGATCTCGTGCGGCAGGGCAAGATCCGGCATTTCGGCGTCTCGAACTACCGCTCCTGGCGGGTCGCCGAGATCTGCCGCCTCTGCGACGAACTCGGCATCGACCGGCCGGTCGTCAGCCAGCCCTATTACAACGCGATGAACCGGATGCCGGAGGTCGAGCATCTGCCGGCCTGTGGCTATTATGGGCTCGGTGTCGCCTCCTACTCGCCGCTGGCGCGCGGCGTGCTCACCGGCAAATACGAGCCGGGCGAGACACCGCAGCAGGGCACGCGCGCCGCGCGCGGCGACAAGCGCATCTTGCAGACCGAATGGCGGCAGGAGAGCCTCGTCATCGCCCAGACGATCAAGCAGCATGCCGCCGCGCGCGGCATGACGCCGATCCAGTTCGCCGTCGGCTGGGTGCTCAACAACCGCTTCCTGACGGCCGCCATCGCCGGCCCGCGCACGCTGGAGCAGTGGCAGGCCTATCTGGCCGCGCTCGACGTCACCTTCACGCCCGAGGACGAGGCGCTGATCGATGCGCTGGTGCCGACCGGGCATCCCTCGACGCCGGGCTACAACGACCCCGCCTATCCGATCGAGGGGCGGCCGGCGCGCACGGCTGCGTGAGCGGGCGCAGCGGCATTTGCCTTGTCGCGGCGGCGCACCTAACTGAGCGCGGTTGCGCCATGCGGACGGCGTCGTTCTGGGAGGGCGGGTAGATGGCGGCCGAGGGTCTGACCGGCGATCTCATCAAGGTGGTGAGCCTGCTCGGCGCCGGCGTGGTCGCCGTGCCGCTGTTCCGGCGGCTGGGGCTGGGCTCGGTGCTGGGCTATTTCACCGCCGGACTCGCCATCGGGCCCTATGGTGTCGGCCTGTTTCCGAACCCCGAATCCGTGCTGCACGTCGCCGAACTCGGCGTGGTGATGTTCCTCTTCATTATCGGGCTGGAGATGCAGCCCTCGCGGCTGTGGAATTTGCGGCGCGAGATCTTCGGCCTCGGCGTGGCGCAGGTCGCGCTGTGCGGGACGCTTTTGACCGGCGTGGGCTATGCCTATGGGCTGCCGTTGCCGGCCGCCTTCATCGCCGGCATGGGCTTCGTCCTGTCCTCCACCGCCGTCGTCATGCAGATGCTGAACGAGCGCGGCGAGACCTCGACGCCGCAGGGCCAGCAGGCGGTCTCGATCCTGCTGCTGGAGGATCTCGCCATCGTGCCGCTGCTCGCGGTGGTGGCGCTGCTCGCGCCGGCCTCGGCGTCGCAGGGCAGCGGCTGGCTCTCGGTCGGCATCGCGGCGGCGGCCGTGGCGGGGCTCGTCGTCGCCGGCCGCTACCTGCTCAACCCGATGTTCCGCCTGCTGGCGCTCGCCCATGCGCGCGAGGTGATGACGGCCGCCGCGCTGCTGGTCGTGCTCGGCTCGGCGCTGACGATGCAGCTCAGCGGGCTCTCGATGGCGATGGGCGCGTTCCTCGCCGGCGTGCTGCTCTCGGAGTCGAGCTTCCGGCACCAGCTCGAGGCCGATATCGAGCCGTTCCGCGGCATCCTGCTCGGGCTCTTCTTCCTCGCGGTGGGCATGTCGCTCGATCTCGGCGTGATCGCCCGCAACTGGATGCTGATCGCCTGCGCGGTCGTCGCCTTCATGAGCGTCAAGGCGCTCGGCATCTTCATCGTCGCCAAGGTCTCGGGCTCACGGACGCGCGAGGCGGTGACGCGGGTCGCGCTGTTCTCGCAGGGCGGCGAGTTCGCCTTCGTGCTCTATGCGGCGGCGGCGGCGGCCGGCATCTTCACCAGCCAGATCAATGCGGTGGTGAGCGCGACGGTGATCCTGTCGATGGCGCTGACGCCGCTGCTCGTGCTCGCGCTCGACCGCTTCCTGCCGCCCGAGGAGACCTCGCTCGACGGGGTCGACCTCGCCGAGGGGCTCACCGGCCGTGCGCTGGTCATCGGCTTCGGTCGCTTTGGCCAGGTCGCCTCGCAAGCCCTGCTGGCGCGGGGTTTCAGCGTCTCGATCATCGAGGTCGATGTCGCGCTGATCCAGGCGGCGGCCGGCTTCGGCTTCAAGGTTCATTACGGCGACGGCACGCGACCCGAGATCCTGCACGCGTCGGGCGCCGAGCGGGCCGAGGCGATCCTGGTCTGCGTCGACGACCGCGAGACCAGCAACCGCATCGTCGCCGTCGCGCAGGAGGCGTTCCCGCACGCCAAGCTGTTCGTGCGCGCCTATGACCGCGGCCATGCGATGGACCTGATCCGTGCCGGCGTCGACTACCAGATCCGCGAGACCTTCGAATCCGCGATGGCCTTTGGCACGGCGGTGCTGCTCGGCATGGGCGTGTCCGAGCCTGAGGCGGCCGAGATCGCCGAAGATGTGCGCCGGCGCGACGCGGAGCGCCTCGACCTCCAGGTCGCCAGCGACATCTATGCCGGCACCAGCCTGATCCGGGGCAATGCGCCGGTGCCGGCCCCGCTGACCAAGCCGAAGACTGCCGGCAAGATCCACGGCAACGTGCCGGACGATCTCGGCGACATGTGAGCGGCGTCGGTGCTGGAGCCTGGGGCTCAGTTCCCCGGCAGCACGATCATGGTCGGGCGGGCCGGCAGCGCGGCCTTGCTGACGGTCAGCACCGGCTGCTCGCGCCGCTCGACCGGCCAGCTGTCCTGCGAGCGGGCGAGGAAGCGGCTGAGGGTTGCGCCGCCGAAGAAATGCATCGGGATCATCACCCGGGCCTGGAGCGACTTCAGCACCTCGAGCATGCCCTCCTGGTCCAGCGTATAGCTGCCGTCGACCGGGAAGAGCACAACGTCGACCCGGCCGAGCGCGCGCAGATGGCCGGGCTCCAGCGGGTGATGCAGGTGGCCGAGATGGGCGATGCAGAGCTCGCCGATCTCGAAGACGAAGATCGAGTTGCCGTCGAAATCGGTCGAGCCCGAATAGGAACGGATGTTGGTCGGCACGTTGCGCACGCGCAGATCGGCCATGGTCACGTCATGTTTGGCGGCACCGCGGCCGGCCGGGTCCCAGCCCGGCAGCAGCTGCTTGATGCCGGGGTCGGGGTTGCGCGAGTAATGCGTGGAATGGGCCTTGTTCATCGTGGCGACGTCGGGCGTCACCTGCGGCCGGACATAATCGTTGTAGTCGGTCGCGACCTTCACCCCGGCGGGCGTCTCGATCAGGAAGGTGGCGTGGCCGACGAAGGTGATGCGCGCCTCGTCCTTGCCGAGGGCGGCGAGCGTCAGGTTGGCATGATGGACGGGGAGCCGCAGCGAGGCCATCTCCGGCCGGCAGCCCGGTTCGTCGGACTGGGCGCGGGCGGCCGCGGGCAGGAGCAGCACCATGGCGGCCAAGGCGATGAGCCCGTCGCGGATTGCTGTCCAGGACCTCGTGGTTCCCCGCATCGCCGTTCTCCCGACCTTCGGCCCGACCACTGTGATGCATGGTCCGGGCCGAAGGGAAGCAGGCCGACGCGGCGATGTCGCGTTTGTGAAAGCGCCGCCGCCGACCGGGGTGGTGCCTACTTGGCGAGACCGAGATCCTTGAGGACGCCGACGCCGCGCTCGGTGAAGGTCTTGGCGTAGACGGCGAACTCGCCCGGCTTGTCCCAGACCGGCGTGATGCCGCGATCGGCCATCGCCTTGCGGACCTCGGGGCGCTGCATGGTGCGCTCGGCCGCCTCGAACAGGATCTTGCGACGGTCGGCCGGGATGCCCTTGGGCGCCGCCAGCGCGAACCAGTTCTGGTAGGTCCAGCTCAGCCCGGCCTCCTTGGCGCTCGGCACGTCCGGGAAGTTGGGATGGCGCTCCTCGGTCATGAGCAGGATGGTGCGGACGCGGCCGGCGTCGAGCATCGCCTTGGCTTCGATCGGCGAGCCGGTGAAGACGCTGATGCCGCCGGAAGCGAGGTCCTGCAGGGCCGGCGCGCCGCCGTTGCTCGGCACCCAGCGCACGGCGTCGGGCGCGATTCCCGCCGCCTTGAGCAGGCCGCCGGAGGCGATGTGCCAGGAGCCGCCGACGCCCGTGCCCGAGGCCATGAAGGTGCCCTTGGGGTTGTCCTTGACCGCCTTGATGTAGTCGGCCGCCGTCTTGATCGGGCTGTCGGCCTTGACCGTGACGCCGGCCGGGATGAGCGAGACGCGCGAGAAGGAATCGACGCTGTCGATGGTGATGTCGCCGAGGCCGAGCGTCTTGAAGAAAGAGATCTCGGGGCTGATGCCGCCGACGGTGTAGCCGTCGGGCGTGGCGGTGGCGATCGCGGTGTGGCCGGTCAGGCCGCCGCCGCCGGTGCGGTTGACGACATTGACCGGCTGCTTCAGCTCGGCCTCGTAGCCTGCGGCGAAGATGCGCATGACGGCATCCATGCCGCCACCGGCGGCCCAGGGCACGATGAGCTGGATCGGACGGTCCGGGAAAGCCCAGGTCGGGCCGGCGGACACGAGCAGGGCCGCCGCGCCGAGCGCAGCCTTGACGATGATCTTCATGTTCCCTCCCCAGGGATCGGCCGCCGGATTGGTCCGGCTGGTCCGGCCGAGAGCTTAGACCGCATTTCGGCAGGCGATCAAGATATGCTGCATACAGTGTTCGGTGTTCAGGCGACGATCACCCTCCGGTCGCTCCCCGGGACGGTCAGGGGCTTCCGGGCGTCACCGTCTTCACTGTGATCCGTGCTTCCGCCAGGCGCCGGTAGAGCCGCTTTCGCCGCAGCAGCGGCAGCCAGTCGTAGAGGAACATCTCGGCCGGGCGCCAGATCACCACCCAGCCGATGATGACGAGGCTCTCCTGGACGATGCGGGCGAAGGGCCCGTCGAAGGCCTTGGTCAGCGCGAAGCTGATGGCGAGGCAGAAAGCGAGCCCGGCAAAGCCGATCAGGAAGGCGCGCCGCCCGTCGCGGAAATGCTCGCGCAGGGCGTGGCCTTCCGACCGGGTCTTGGCGGCAAACCAGTCCGTCAGCGCGGTCGCGAGGTTGGGGCCGGGCGGGCCTGCGATCTCCGCTGCCGGCAGGTGGATGGTGATGGCGATGGGGGCGTCCTTGGGCAGCTCCTGCGCCCATTCGACGATATAGCGCTCGGCCTCGGCCGAGATATCGCCCTCGCTGAAGGGGAAGGGGTCGAGCGTGTTGAAGAGCTGAGCGCCGTTGGCGAGGCGCAGCTCGATGGTGGCGTCGCCCGGGTTTCGCGTCATGTCCGATCAGCCTCGCCCGCCTGTCCGAGAGCGCATTATTCAGGGGAGGCGCGATGGCGCAATCGCGGCGCGCAGGACGGCATGCCGGTTGCGGCTGGCGGCGTGGCTCGCTACATACGCGCCAGATTCCCCGACCCTTGCGACCCTCAGTCCGCCAGCGGAGCCCGCACGCCCATGTCCCGTCAGTTCATCTACCATATGCGCGGCCTGTCGAAGACCTATCCGGGCGGCAAGCAGGTTCTCAAGGACATTCATCTCTCCTTCTATCCGGACGCCAAGATCGGCGTGCTCGGCGTCAACGGCGCGGGCAAGTCGACGCTGCTCAAGATCATGGCCGGGTTCGACAAGGAGTGGACCGGCGAGGCCTGGGTCGCCGAGGGCGCGCGCGTCGGCTACCTGCCGCAGGAGCCCAAGCTCGACGAGACGCTGAACGTTCGCGACAATGTCATGCTCGGCGTCGCGCCGCAGAAGGCCGTGCTCGACCGCTACAACGAGCTCGCCATGAACTACTCGGACGAAACCGCCGACGAGATGACGGCGCTGCAGGACGAGATCGAGGCCAAGGGGTTGTGGGATCTCGACTCCAAGGTCGACCAGGCGATGGACGCACTGCGCTGCCCGCCCGACGACTGGGAGGTCGCCAAGCTCTCGGGCGGCGAGCGCCGCCGCGTCGCGCTCTGCAAGCTGCTGCTGGAGCAGCCGGAATTGCTGCTGCTCGACGAGCCGACCAACCATTTGGACGCCGAGACGACCGCCTGGCTCGAAGGCCACTTACGGACCTATCCGGGCGCAATCCTGATCGTGACCCATGATCGCTACTTCCTCGACAACGTCACCAGCTGGATCCTCGAGCTCGATCGCGGCCAGGGCATCCCCTATGAGGGCAATTACTCGGCCTGGTCGGTGCAGAAGCAGAAGCGCCTCGCCCAGGAGAACCGCGAGGACGTCTCCCGCCAGAAGACGCTGGAGCGCGAGCAGGAGTGGATCTCGGCCTCGCCCAAGGCGCGCCAGGCCAAGAGCAAGGCGCGTATCCAGCGCTATGACGAACTCGTCCAGAAGGCCAACAACAAGGGCCCCGACACCGCGCAGATCATCATCCCGATCGCCGAGCGGCTGGGCAACAACGTCGTCGATTTCGAGAACATCTCGAAGGGCTTCCAGGACAAGCTCCTGATCGACGGGCTGACCTTCAAGCTGCCGCCGGGCGGCATCGTCGGCGTGATCGGCCCCAACGGCGCCGGCAAGACCACGCTGTTCCGGATGATCACCGGGCAGGACAAGCCCGATGCCGGCACGATCAAGATCGGCGAGAGCGTCACGCTCGGCTATGTCGACCAGAGCCGCGACTCGCTCGATGACAAGAAGAACGTCTGGGAGGAGATCTCGGGCGGCAACGACATCCTCTATCTCGGCAAGCGCGAGATCAACTCGCGTGCCTATTGCTCGACCTTCAACTTCAAGGGCGGCGACCAGCAGAAGAAGGTCGGTTCGCTTTCGGGCGGCGAGCGCAACCGCGTCCATCTCGCCAAGATGCTGAAGGCCGGTTCCAACGTCCTGCTGCTCGACGAGCCGACCAACGACCTCGACGTCGACACTCTGCGGGCGCTGGAGGAGGCGCTGGAGGATTACGCCGGCTGCGCCGTGATCATCAGCCATGATCGCTGGTTCCTCGACCGCATCGCGACCCATATCCTCGCCTTCGAGGGCGACAGCCATGTCGAGTGGTTCGAGGGCAATTTCGCCGATTACGAGGAAGACAAGAAGCGCCGGCTGGGCATCGACTCCACCATTCCCAAGCGCATCCAGTACAAGAAGTTCTCGCGCTGAGGCGACCTGTTCGCCCGGCCCGATCCGTGTTAGCTAGGCATGGCTAACACGGAGGGTTGCGATGACCGTCGTCAACGTCCATGAGGCCAAGACGCAGTTGTCGCGCCTGATCGAACAGGCGTTGCGGGGCGAAGAGGTCGTGATTGCGCGCAACGGCGTGCCTGCGGTCAAGCTGGTGCAGGTCGATCAGGACGCAGCACGCAAGCCCTGGCGTGAGCCTGGCCAACTGGCGGGATTGTTCGTCGAGGTCGACCCCGACTGGTGGAAGCCGGACGATGACCTGGCGGATCTGTTCGAGGGAAGCGACAGCTTCGAGAACCGCGCGCTGGCCAAGCGCGGCGGCTCGCCATGAAGCTGCTTCTGGACAGTCACGTTCTGCTCTGGTGGTCGGGGCTTCACAGCAGTCGTCTGCCTGAGGCTATCGTGCGGGCGATCAGCGGAGCTGAGCAACTCTTCGTCAGCGTCGCGACGATCTGGGAACTCGAGATCAAGCGCAACACGGGAAAGATCGCCTTTCCTGCCGAGGCCTGGACCAGGGTCGAGTCGATCGGCCTTTCCTGGCTTCCGATCGAGCGCGACGATGCGGTGGCAGCAGGTCGCCTGCCGCTCCTTCATCGCGATCCGTTCGATCGAATGCTCATTGCGCAGGCCATGCAGAGAGGCCTGACACTGGCGACAGCCGACCGTACCCTGGCGGATTACGGGGTCGCGATCCTCGCCGTTTAGCCCGGACCATCGCACCAGCCGATAGGCTGCAAAGCGCCATCGTCTCGAAGCGGGCAGGCTCTCGGGCCGGAGCCGCGGCTTCCTCACCGCGACAGCGTCGTCCGCAGGGCGCCGATCTGGTCGGTGAGGCTGCGGGCCTCATCGGCGGTCAATCCTGTGGCCTCGAGCACGCAGGGCGGGACGTGGCGGGCCTTGTCGAGCAGGGCGCGGCCTTCGTCCGTCAGCCGCAGGCGGACCTGGCGCTCGTCGGCCGGGTCGCGGCTGCGCGAGACCAGTCCGGCCGCCTCCATCCGCTTCAGCAGCGGCGTCAGCGTGTTCGACTCGAGGAAGAGCTGTTCGCCGATCTCGCCGACCGTGCGGTCGTCGCGCTCCCAGAGCGTCACCATCACCAGATATTGCGGGTAGGTCAGGCCGAGTTCGTCGAGCAGCGGCTTGTAGAGGCGGTTGAACGCGTGGCTGGCGGAATAGAGCGCGAAGCAGAGGAATTCGCTGAGCTTCGGCCCGGGGGGCGGCAGAGGGGGCTGGGCGGCGGGCATCGGATCTCCTGGGTTCGTTTCTCAAAATAATCGTACGCGATGCAATCGCAAGGGATTGACAGCCCATGGGGTCGATCCTATTAAATCGCTCACGATCTAATCGTAAAAGATTAAAAGATCGACCGACGGTTCTCCGCCGGGCCACCCAAACCAGAAGGAGACGAGATCATGTCGAACCGCACCGAAGCCGCCGCCCATGAACCCGCCCGCCGCGACTTGCTGACCGGGATCGCGCTCGCCGCCGCGACCGCGACCGCCGCGTCGCTGCCGGCGAGCGAAGCCGCCGCCCAAGCCACGACGGCGAAGAAGGTGCCCGCCCGCCGGGCCAAGCCCATCGTCGATGGCGACCATGTCGTCACCCGTGAAGGCGTGCGGCTCTACTTCAAGGACTGGGGCCCGAAGGACGGCCCGGTGGTGACGCTGAGCCATGGTTGGCCGCTGTCCTCCGACAGCTGGGAGAACCAGGCCTTCTTCCTCGCCAACAACGGCTTCCGGGTCATCAGCCATGACCGGCGCGGCCATGGCCGTTCGACCCAGACCTGGGACGGCAACGACATGGACCATTACGCCGACGATCTGGCGGAGGTGATCGAGGCGCTCGACCTCAGAGACGTCTCGGCCTTCGGCTTCTCGACCGGCGGCGGCGAGGTGGCGCGCTATGTCGGCCGCCACGGCACCAAGCGCATCGCCAGGGTCGGCTTCATCGCCGCGGTGACGCCGATCATGCTGCGCACGCCTTCCAACCCCGAGGGCGTGCCGCTGGAGGTCTTCGACGGCATCCGCAAGGGCTTCCTCGCCGACCGCGGCCAGCTCTTCCGCGACATCGCATCAGGCCCCTTCTTCGGCTACAACCGCCCCGGCGCCAAGGCGAGCCAGGGCGCGATCGAGGCCTGGTCTGCGCAGGGCATGCAGGCGGGTTTCAAGAACACCTATGACTCGATCAAGGCGTTCTCGGAGACCGATTTCGTCGCGGATCTGAAGAAGGTCGACCGGCCGACGCTGATCGTCCATGGCGACGACGACCAGATCGTCCCGATCGAGACCACCGCGCGGGCCGTCAAGCGGCTGCTGCCGAGCGCTGTCCTGAAGGTCTATGAGGGCGCCCCGCACGGCCTCTCCGAGACCCACAAGGACCGCCTGAACCAGGACATGCTCGCCTTCCTGAGGGCCTGAGCATTCTCGAGCGAACCGACGGAGGCGGGGGCGCAGTGCGCCCCCGCAGTCGTGTTCTGGTTCAGTTCACCGCTGCCAGCCGCTGCATCGCGCCCGCGCGGCCGCCGACGAGGATCTTCTCGTCCACCGCCTTGATGTCGCGCAGGCCGCAGAGCGCCATGGTGACGTCGAGCTCCTTGCGGATGATCTCGAGGCAGCGGGTGACGCCGGCCTCGCCCATCGCGCCGAGCCCATAGAGGAAGGCGCGGCCGATATAGGTGCTGTGCGCGCCGAGCGCGAGCGCCTTGATGACGTCCTGGCCCGAGCGGATGCCGCCGTCGAAATGCACCTCGATGCGGTTGCCGACCTGGTCGACGATGGCGGGCAGGGCCTCGATCGAGGACAGCGCGCCGTCGAGCTGGCGTCCGCCATGGTTGGAGACGATCAGCGCGTCGGCGCCGCTCCGGGCGGCCATTTCAGCGTCTTCGGGATCGAGGATGCCCTTGATGATGAGCTTGCCGCCCCACTGGTCCTTGATGCGCTTGACGTCGTCCCAGTCGAGCTTCGGGTCGAACTGGTCGGCCGTCCAGGAGGAGAGGGAGGACATGTCGGCGACGCCCGAGACATGGCCGACGATATTGCCGAAGCTGCGCCGCGGCGTGTCGAGCATCTTCAGGCACCAGCGCGGCTTGGTCGCGAGGTTGATCAGGTTGGCGAGCGTCGGCTTGGGCGGGGCAGAGAGGCCGTTGCGGATGTCCTTGTGGCGCTGGCCGAGGATCTGTAGGTCGAGCGTCAGCACGAGCGCCGAGACGCCGGCGCGCTTGGCCCGCTCGATCAGCCGCTCGCTGAAGTCGCGGTCCTTCATGACGTAGAGCTGGAACCAGAACGGGTTGCCGGTGTGGTTGGCGATGTCCTCGATCGAGCAGATGCTCATGGTCGAGAGGGTAAAGGGCACGCCCGCCTTGGCCGCGGCTTTCGCGGCGAGGATCTCACCATCGGCATGCTGCATCCCGGTCATGCCGGTGGGGGCGAGCGCGACCGGCATCGCGACCGTCTCGCCGATCATGGTCGATTCCAGCGTGCGATCGGTCATGTCGACCGCGACGCGCTGGCGCAGCTTGATCTTGGCGAAGTCGGTCTCGTTGGCGCGGTAGGTGCCCTCGGTCCAGGCGCCGGAATCGGCATAGTCGTAGAACATGCGCGGCACCCGGCGCTTCGCCAGCAGGCGCAGATCTTCGATGGTCAGGGGCTGGGCCATGGTGTCAAGCCTCGTCGCGTTTTGGGCACCGTCGGCGTGACTCGCATGAGCCGCGACGGCGCGCAAGACCGGCGCTCTGCCGCCGTCAGGAGACGCCCCTATAGCGGCCCGGTTTGTGGTTCATGCCGAGCACCGCATTGAGGACGAGCGTGCCGACCAGCGAGATCGCCAGCCGGTCTGGCGGCAGCACGAAGGCCGCCCCGAGGAAGATGCCGGCGTCGATCGCCAACTGCACCCAGCCGGCGCGCCAGCCGCGCTTCTCCTGAAGGTAGAGCGCGAGGATGTTGACCCCGCCGATGGCGGTGCGGTGGCGGGCGAGCGCCAGCAGACCCAGCCCCATGATGCTGCCGCCGGCCAGCGCCGCGTAGAGCGGCTGCACGCTGGCGATGTCGAGCCAGAGCGGCGTCGCCTGGACCAGCAGCGACACCAGCCCGACCGCGATGAAGGTGCGCAGCGTGAAGGGCAGGCCCATGCGGCGGAAAGCGAGCCAGTAGAAGGGCAGGTTGACCGCCGAGAAGAGCAGACCGAAATCGAGCCCCGTCGCATATTGCAGCAGCAGGGCAAGTCCCGCGGCGCCGCCGGTCATGATCGTCGCCTTGGCGAAGAGGGCGATGCCGATCGAGACCATCAGCGTGCCCAGCAGGATCGCCAGCGCGTCCTCATAGAGCCGGTGCCGCTCCGTCGACGAGGCGTCAGCTGCAGGGCGGGTGGCTGTCGATGGGGTCATGAGGCCTCCTGCCGGGCGGGAGCGAGCCAAAAGGCCCGATCGCAGCCGGTGATGAAAATCCCGTGCCAGTCCAGCCGGGGACAGTGCAGGCCGATCACGGCCTCGTCGCGTGAGCGTGATGTAGCGGGGATGGAACGGGCGCCGAATTGTCTGACAGCCGCGACCGACAGGGCACGGCGCTTCCTCCACAAGGACGGAAGCTGGAGAGACCAACATCGGAGGATGACAATGTCTGTTCTGCGCATCAGCAAGCGGATTTCCGTTCGTTTCGCGGCAGCCTCGGCGGCAATCCTGATGTCGTTCGCCGTGCAGGCGGCGGACGAGCACTTCCTCAAGGACGGGGGCCCTGCGATCAGCGGCTATGATGCCGTCGCCTATCATACGCTCGGCAAGCCGACACCTGGTTCGAGCCAGTTCAAGGCGGAATATCAGGGCGTCACCTGGCAGTTCGCCTCCGCTGCCAACCGCGATCTCTTCGCCGCCAACCCGGCCAAGTTCGCGCCGGCGTACGGCGGCTGGTGCTCGGCCGGTGCGAGCAAGGGCAAGAAGGTCTCGACCCAGCCGCAGTTCTTCGCGGTCGTCGACGGCCAGCTTTACCTCAACAGCACGGAGGCTGCGCACAAGGATCTCTTTCTGAAGGATCCGGCGACGGTCATCGACCGGGGCGAACGCAACTGGAAGGTCATCTACGCGACGCCCGCGGCGAAGCTCTGACACCGAGCCTCTCGACCCTGCCAGGGGCAGGCCCGTCACCACCACCCCGGCGCCCCGCGGCGCCGGGGTTCGCGCTTGTATCGGTCGATGCCGTGAGAGCACGCGTTGAGCCGCCTTCACGCTTCCTGTAGGTCGGGCGCAGTGAAGTCGGAACGAAAACCGTGAACCATCTGCTGTGTCTCGCCATGTGCGCCTTCGCCAGCCTGTTTCCGCTCTCCCTGACCGCGCAGGAGGTCAGCTGGAAGACCGGGCGCGAGGCCGCCGCGATCGAGCGGCGCATCGACGCGCTGCTGGCGAAGATGACGCTGGAAGAGAAGGTCGGCCAGCTGCATCTGTCGGGGCGCGGCGATGGCTTCGACATCCAGCAGGTCAGGGCCGGCCGTATGGGCGCGGTGATGAACTTCGTCGTGCCGGCCGAGGTGCTGGCGGTGCAGACGGCGGTGCGCGAGAGCCGGCTTAAGATCCCGCTGATCATCGGGCTCGATGCCGTCCACGGCTTCTCGACCTATTTCCCCCTGCCGCTCGGCCAGGCCGCGAGCTGGAACCCGGCGCTGATCGAGCAGGCCGCCTACTGGACCGGCCGCGAGGCTGCGGCCGCCGGCATCAATTGGACCTTTGCGCCGATGGTCGACATGTCGCGCGACCCGCGCTGGGGCCGCGTGCTCGAAGGCGCGGGGGAGGACGTGCATCTGGCGTCGGTCGTCGCGGGAGCACGCACGCGCGGCTACCAGCGCGGCGGCGTCGCGACCTCGGTCAAGCACTTCGTCGGCTATGGCGCGGGCGAGGCCGGGCGCGACTACAACTCGACCTGGATCCCGACCAGCCAGCTCTTCGACTTGCATTTGCCGCCCTTCAAGGCCTCTTTCGATGCGGGCTCGATGACCGCGATGGCGGCCTTCAACGCCCTGAACGGCATGCCGGCCACCGCTCACAGCGGCATGCTGACGGACCTGCTGCGCGGGCAATGGGGCTTCCGCGGCTTCGTCACCTCGGATTTCGGCTCGATCACCGAGCTGCGCCTGCATGGCATCGCCAGGGATGATGCCGAAGCCGCGCGCAAGGCGCTGCTCGCGGGCATCGACATGGACATGATGGGCGACGTCTACCACAAGCACCTCGCCGCCGAGGTGCGGGCCGGGCGCGTGCCGGTGAAGGCGCTGGACGAGGCGGTGCGGCGGGTGCTGCGGGTCAAGTTCCATCTCGGTCTTTTCGACAAACCCGATGTCGATCCCGCTGCGGCGCCGGCGCTGATGCAGACGCAGGGCGCGCGCGACGTCGCTCTAACTGCGGCCCAGGAAGGAGCGATGCTGCTCAAGAATGCGGGCGACATCCTGCCGATCCGGCCTGCGGTGAAATCCGTCGCGGTGATCGGTGCGATGGCGCGGCCCGAGGATGAGCGCGTCTGGACGGACCCGGCCGGTCTCGGCCGGCGCGTCGTGCAACCCCTGCCCGAGGCGCTGAAGGAGCGCCTGCCGGCGGATGTCTCGGTGACCTATGAGCCGGCCTTCACCAAGGCCTGCGGCACCGAGTTCGCCGACAAGGAGGCCGCGATCCGGGCCGCTGCGGCCAGCGACCTGATCGTTGCCATGCTCGGGGAGGATTGCGAGTTCATGGGGGAGGGCGCCTCGCGCACCAGGCTCGATCTCCCGGGCGTGCAGCAGCCCCTGCTGGAAGCGCTGGTGGCCACCGGCAAACCGGTCGTGCTGGTTCTGGCCACCGGGCGCCCGCTCGTCCTGACCTGGGCCGATGCCCATGTCGCGGCCATCCTGCAGACTTTCCATGGCGGCACGGAAGGGCGCACGGCCATCGCCGACATCCTGACCGGCAAGGTCAATCCGTCGGGCCGGGTGCCGATGAGCTTCCCGCGCTCCGTCGGGCAGATCCCGGTCTATTACGATCATCTGCCGACGGGGCGGCCACAGAAGATCCGCCAGCGCTATGAATCGATCTTCATCGACGAGGCCAACGAGCCACTCTACCCCTTCGGCCACGGCCTGTCCTATACCCGCTTCACCTATGCCAATGCGCGGGTCTCGAAGCCGAGCATGAGGCTGGACGGCGCCGTCGAGGTTGCGGTCGACGTCACCAATGCCGGGCCGCGCGACGGGCAGGAGGTGGTGCAGCTCTATGTTCGTCAGCCGGTCGCGCGCCGCTCCCGGCCGGTGCGCCAGCTCAAGGCCTTCGACAAGCCGCTGCTGCGTGCCGGCGAGACGCGGACGGTGACGTTCCGCCTCGAGGGCAGCCGCCTCGGGGCCCATGACGATGCCGGCCGCTACGTCGTCGAGCCCGGTCTGGTGGAGATATATCTAGGTGGCTCCTCGCAAACCTCGGTGATGACGCAGGTGAGGCTGACCAAGTCTTGAGCGGAGAGGATTAGCGGCTCGCGCTTTGCTCTCGACAAGCAAGGTTTTTCGGTCAATCCTCGTCGCTGCGGCTATCGGGGGACGTGCATCTGCTGGCCGCAACGACGCTTTGGCTTCAAAGGATGCGGCGATGGCGACCGGGACCGTCAAGTGGTTCAATACTGAAAAGGGCTTTGGCTTCATTCAGCCTTCGGATGGCGGCAAGGATGTGTTCGTGCATATCACTGCCGTTAAGGAAGCGGGGCTGATGACACTGACCGAGGGGCAGAAAGTGTCGTTCGAACTCAAGACCGAACGCGGCAAGACGGCGGCGGGCTCGCTGCAGCTGATGTGATCGGCCGGGCCGGTTGACAGCGCCGGTGCTGGATTGCGGTCCACGGGCGTGAAAGACGCATGCCCCATCGGCCGCGTCGCGGGCCTCTTCGCCGCGACGGGCTCCCCATCGTTGCCGCATGCGTTCGTGACGCAGGCCGTCGAAGCGCTGGCGTTCGACACGGCCGGCATTCGCAATGACCTTCATGCCGGTCTGACCCGTCGATCCGGGCCGCGCGAGCCCTGGCTGCCGCGTGGCCTGACCCTTCGCAATGACCGACAGGTGTCGGCGCTCTGCCCAGCCGAACTCGCCGCCATCGCCCGCGGGCTCGCTCTGCCCGCGCTTCCGCCCGAATGGCTTGGCGGCAATCTTCTCGTCGAGGGTCTGCTGGCCTTGTCCGCGATCGCGCCGGGCAGCCGGCTCGCCATCGGCGGCGGCTGGGGCGGAACAGGCCGTTTCGACGGTGGCGCGGTGCTGCGGGTGGAGGCCTATAACCGGCCCTGCCGCAGGGCCGGGGGCGCGGTCGCCGCGGCGGCGGGGCGAACTGACCTCGCAGACCGCTTCGTGAAGGCTGCCGCTGGACTGCGCGGGCTCGTGTTGTGCGTCGACCTGCCCGGCACCATCGCGGTGGGCGATGCTGTCGTCGTGATCCCGCCCGTGACGGTGAAGGGCGCGGGGCGCTAGCGGGCGAAGCGCCGGGCTGTGGCGACGCAGGCCGCCACGGCGGCCGAGGCGGCGAGCATCGGCCAGGTTACCGTCTCGCCGAGCAGCAACCCAGCCAGCGCGAGGCCGAAGAAGGGCTGCAGCAGCTGCAGCTGTCCGACCGCCGCGATGCCGCCCTGGGCGAGCCCGCGATACCAGAAGACGAAGCCGATCAGCATGCTGAAGAGCGAGACATAGGCGAGGCCGAGCCAGGCGGGCGCCCCCGTCGCCGCCAGATCGACCGGGCGCAGCATCAGTGCGGCGCCCGCCGTCACGGGGAGCGCCAGCAGCAGCGCCCAGGAAATCACTTGCCAGCCACCGAGGCGGCGCGAGAGCCTCGCACCCTCGGCGTAGCCGAGCCCGCAGACGACGATCGCCGTCAGCATCAGCAAGTCTCCGGTCGGCGCGGCGGCGAAGCCTTGCGTCAGAGCGAAGCCGACGACCAGCGCGCTGCCGAGGCCCGACAGCAGCCAGAAGGGTGGGCGCGGCCGCTCGCCGCCGCGCAGTACGCCGAAGAGCGCGGTCGCAAGCGGCAGCAGCCCGATGAAGACGATCGAATGCGCTGCCGTGACATGCCGGAGCGCCAACGCGGTCAGCAGCGGGAAGCCGATGACGACGCAGAGCGAGACGACCAGCAGCGGCATGAGGTCGGTCCGCAGCGGCCGCTTCTCGCGAAACAGCAGCAGCAAGGCGAGGCCGAGCAGGCCGGCGATGGCGGCACGGGCGAGCGTCAGGAAGACCGGATCGAAATCGGCGACCGCGACCCGCGTCGCCGGCAGCGAGCCGGCGAAGATCACCACCCCGATCAGGCCGTTGATCCAGCCGCTGGTCCTGTCGTCGAGCATGGGCGAACTCCGATCGCGAAGGTGACAGAAGAGCGTCGGTCTGGGGTCGTTATGCCAGAGACAGAACAGTACAATTGGGGCAAACTGTCCTGATGACAGGATCAGGACAGGCCGCGAGGTTGCGTGCGCGCGCCGGGGCGGACGGGACCCGGGTGGGGGCGGTCATGGCTGCCATCCGGCAGCGCATCGCCGGCCGGATGCTGGCGCCGGGCGCGCGGCTGCCGTCGATCCGGGCGCTCGCCGGGACGATGGCGGTGTCGAAATCCACGGTCGTGGAGGCCTATGACAGACTCGCGGCCGAGGAGGTGATCGAGGCCCGCCGCGGCTCCGGATTCTACGTCGCCGGCCATGCGCCCCCGTTTTCGCCGGCCGATCTCGGGCCGCGGCTGGAGCGGGAGGTCGATCCGTTCTGGGTGTCGCGGCAGTCTCTCGATGCGGGCGAGGCGGTGCTGAAGCCGGGCTGTGGTTGGCTGCCGGCGGACTGGCTGCCGCAGGAGAGCCTGCGCCGGGCGCTGCGAGCGCTGTCCCGCGCCCCGGCCGAGACTCTCGCGGATTACGGCACGCCGCTGGGGCTTGCGCCGCTGCGGCAGTTGCTGTCGCGCCGGCTGGCGGGCCATGGCGTCGAGGCCGCTCCCGACCAGATCCTGCTGACGGAATCCGGCACGCAGGCGCTCGATCTCGTCTGCAGCCTGCTGGTCGAGCCCGGCGATACCGTGCTGGTCGATGATCCCTGCTATTTCAACTTCCATGCCCTGCTGCGGGCGCATCGCGTGCGGATCGTCGGCGTTCCCTATGGGCCCAATGGCCCGGATCTCGCGGCCTTCGAGCAGGTTCTGGCCGAGCACCAGCCGCGGCTCTACGTCACCAATTCCGGCCTGCACAACCCGACCGGCGCGAGCCTCTCGCCGGTCGTCGCGCACCGCGTCCTCAAGCTGTCCGAGGCATCAGGACTGACCATCGTCGAGGACGACATCTTCGCCGATTTCGAGCCGGAGCCGGCGCCCCGTCTGGCCGCCTTCGATGGGCTGGAGCGCGTCGTCCAAATCGGCAGCTTTTCGAAGTCGCTCTCGGCCTCGGTGCGCTGCGGCTACATCGCCGCCCGGCGGAACGGATCGAAGGGCTGATCGATCTGAAGATCGCCGCCTCCTTCGGGACAGGGCGGCTGGCCGCGGAGCTCGTGCTGGGCGTGCTGATCGATGGCAGCTACCGCCGGCACATGGACGGGCTGCGGGTGCGTCTGGCGCGGGCGATGGGCGAGACCGCGGCGCGTCTGCGGGCGATCGGCATCGAGCCCTGGCTCGAGCCGCGCGGCGGCATGTTCCTGTGGTGCCGGCTGCCGGAGGGGCTGGATTCGGCGGTCATCGCGCAGCGGCTGCTGGCGCAGGACATCGTGCTGGCGCCCGGCAATGTCTACAGCCTGTCGCAGAGTGCGGCCGGCTTCATGCGCTTCAACGTGGCGCAATCGGGCGATCCGCGGCTGTTCGAGGCTTTGCGGACGATGACGACGGCAGCCCCCGGAGCAGAATGATCTTGCAACCGAGCTGAGAGTGACATAAACATATCTTTATATCTTTTTGGATGCCGTTGTGGAGTCCCCGTTTGCGCCTGCCGACCACGCTCGCCTCCGACGTCCTGCTCGCTGCGCTGCGCGCCGCGGGGGAGGAGACGCGGCTGCGCATCCTGGCGCTGTTGTCGGAAGGCGAGTTGTCAGTGTCGGACCTGACCGACATCCTCGGGCAGTCGCAGCCGCGGATTTCGCGTCATCTCAAGCTGCTGGCCGAGGCGGGGCTGGTCAGGCGCTCGCGCGAAGGCGCCTGGGCCTTCTTCCGGCTCGACGAGACCGGGGCGGGGGGAGCCTTCGCCGCTTCGCTCGCCACCTGGCTCGACCGCTCCGACCCCGTGCTGACCGCCGATCGCGAGCGGCTCGCCGCCGTGCGCGGCACCCGGGCCGAGGCTGCGCAGGCCTATTTCGCCAGCGTCGCGCGCGATTGGGACCGGCTGCGCTCGCTGCATGTGCCGGACGAGGCGGTCGAGGCCGCCGTGGAGGCCGCCGTCGGCACGGGCACGCCCGGCAGCCTGCTCGATCTCGGCACCGGTACGGGGCGGATGCTCCAGCGCATCGCGCCGAAGTTCGGCCGCGCCGTCGGCGTCGACGCCAACCACGCCATGCTCGCCGTGGCGCGCGCCAATCTCGAGACTGCCGGTCTCGCGCGCGTCGAACTGCGCCAGGGCGACATCTACGCGCTGCCGTTCCCGCGCGGCAGCTTCGACCTCGTGGTGATCCATCAGGTGCTGCACTTCCTCGACGATCCCGGCCGCGCCGTGCGCGAGGCGGCGGCGATGCTGGCTCCCGGCGGGCGGCTGATCGTCGTCGATTTCGCCCCGCATGAGATGGAGTTCCTGCGGACCGAGCACGCGCATCGCCGCCTCGGCTTCTCGCGGGCCCAGATCGCCGGCTGGTTCGCCGAGAGCGGGCTCGCCTGCGATCTCTCCGAGGAAATCACCCTGGCCGGCGGTGGCTCCGGCCAGCTGCCGGTCATGCTCTGGCGGGGTTGTGACCGGCGCGTCCAGTCCGACCCGATGCCGCGACAGACCAATCTCGAGGTAGCCTGATGAACGCGTTCCGCCCGAGCCGGCATGGCTCCCGCCGCCCGAAGGTCTCCTTCGAGTTCTTCCCGCCCAAGACGGCCGAGATGGAGGTCTCGCTCTGGGAGAGCGTGCGCCGGCTGGAGCCGCTCGCCCCCTCCTTCGTCTCGGTGACCTATGGCGCCGGCGGTTCGACGCGCGAGCGCACGCACGCCACCGTCAAGCGCATGGTTGAGGAGACGGCGCTCAAGCCGGCGGCGCATCTCACTTGCGTCTCCGCCTCGCGCTACGAGGTCGACGAGGTGATCCGCGGCTATTGGGACGCCGGCGTGCGCCATGTCGTGGCGTTGCGCGGCGATCCGGCGGGCGGGCTCGGCACCGTCTATGAGCCGCATCCGCAGGGCTATCACCAGACCTCGGATCTGGTGGCGGGGCTGAAGCGCATCGGCGATTTCGAGGTCACGGTCTCGGCCTATCCGGAGAAGCATCCCGAGGCGGCCTCGCTGGAGGCCGATATCGACGCGCTGAAGAAGAAGGTCGACGCCGGAGCGACGCGGGCGATCACCCAGTTCTTCTTCGATAACGACGTCTATTTCCGCTATCTCGACAAGGTCCGCGCCGCCGGCATCGACATTCCGATCCTGCCTGGCATCGTGCCCGTGCAGAACTTCAAGCAGACTGCCAACTTTGCCCGCAAGACGGGAGCGAGCGTGCCGCAATGGCTGGCCGACCGCTTCGAGGGGCTGGAAGAGGACGCCGCTACGCGTCGCCTCGTCGCGGCCGCCGTCTGCGCCGAGCAGGTGCTGGATCTGATCGACCGCGGCATCGGTGACCTGCATTTCTACACGATGAATAAAGCCGATCTGGTCTATGCGATCTGCCATCTCGCCGGGGTCAAACCTGAGCGTGGCGAGGCGCAGGCGGCCGCGGCGGAGTGAATGTGAATACGCCCTCATCCTGAGGAGCCGCCGAAGGCGGCGTCTCGAAGGATGGTCCAGGAGGCTCCGGAACCATCGGGAGCATTCTTCGAGACGCGCTCGTGCCGAGCGCTCCTCAGGATGAGGGCTGACGGCTGCTGCGAGTTGATCCGGGTTCGATGAAAGCGTGACGATGTCAGATTTCCAGCCCACCCCCGTCGACGGCGCCGAGATCGAGCGCGCGCTGCGTCAATCCGCATCCGAGCGCATCCTGGTGCTCGACGGCGCGATGGGGACGCAGATCCAGAACCAGAAATTCTCCGAGGCGGATTTCCGCGGCGAGCGCTTCAAGGGCTGGAACCATGATCTCAAGGGCAACAATGACCTGCTGGTACTGACCCAGCCGGACGCGATCCGCGACATCCACCTCGCCTATTTCACGGCGGGGGCCGACATCGTCGAGACCAATACCTTCTCCTCGACCCAGATCGCCCAGGCCGACTACGGCATGGAGGCGCTGGCCTATGAGCTGAACCTGGTGTCGGCGCGTCTGGCGCGCGAGGCGGCGGCCATCGCCCAGAAGGCGGACGGGCGGCGCCGCTATGTCGCCGGCGCGATCGGCCCGACCAACCGCACATTGTCGATCTCGCCGGACGTCAACAATCCCGGCTTCCGGGCGGTGACCTTTGACCAGGTGCGCGAATCCTATGCCGAGCAGATCCGCGGACTGATCGACGGCGGGTCCGAGATCATCCTGGTTGAGACGATCTTCGACACGCTCAACGCCAAGGCGGCGATCGTCGCGATCGAGAACGTCTATCGCGAGCGTGGCATCCGTCTCCCGGTGATGATCTCCGGCACGATCACCGACCTGTCGGGGCGCACCCTCTCGGGCCAGACGACTGAGGCCTTCTGGAACGCGGTGCGCCATGCTGCGCCGCTGACGATCGGCCTCAACTGCGCGCTCGGCGCGCGCGAGATGCGCGCTCATATCAAGGATCTGTCGCGCGTCGCCGACACGCTGATCTGCGCCTACCCGAACGCCGGCCTGCCCAACGAATTCGGGATGTATGACGAGAGCCCCGAGGCGACGGCCGCGATGCTGGCCGAGTTCGCCGATGCCGGCCTCGTCAACATCGTCGGCGGCTGCTGCGGTACGACGCCCGGGCATATCGCGGCGATCGCGCAGGCGGTGGCCGGCAAGGCGCCGCGCCAGGTGCCGGAGATCAAGCGTTATCTGCGGCTGGCGGGGCTCGAGCCCTTCACGCTCGACGAGACGATCCCCTTCGTCAATGTCGGCGAGCGCACCAACGTCACCGGCTCGGCCAAGTTCCGGAAGCTGATCACCAATGGTGACTATGCCGCCGCGCTCGACGTGGCGCGTGACCAGGTCGCCAATGGCGCACAGGTGATCGACGTCAACATGGACGAGGGCCTGCTCGATTCCGAGAAGGCGATGACCGAGTTTCTCAACCTGATCGCCTCGGAGCCGGACATCAGCCGCGTGCCGATCATGGTCGATTCCTCCAAGTTCCCGATCATCGAGGCCGGCCTGAAGACGATCCAGGGCAAGCCCATCGTCAACTCGATCTCGATGAAGGAGGGCGAGGAGGCCTTCCTCGAGCAGGCCCGCATCTGCCGCAACTACGGCGCGGCCGTGGTGGTGATGGCCTTCGACGAGACCGGCCAGGCCGATACCTATGCCCGCAAGATCGAGATCTGCACGCGTGCCTACAAGCTGCTGACCGAGCAGATCGGCTTCCCGCCCGAGGACATCATTTTCGACCCCAACGTCTTCGCGGTGGCGACGGGCATCGAGGAGCACGACAATTACGGCAACGATTTCATCGAGGCGACCAAGACGATCCGCGAGACCCTGCCGCACGCCCATATCTCCGGCGGCGTCTCGAATCTGTCCTTCTCGTTCCGCGGCAACGAGAAGGTCCGCGAGGCGATGCACTCGGTCTTCCTTTACCACGCCATCAAGGTCGGCATGGATATGGGCATCGTCAATGCGGGCCAACTCGGCTCCTATGACGATCTCGACCCCGAGCTGCGCGAACTCTGCGAGGATGTCGTCCTCAACCGCCGCAAGGACTCGACCGAGCGGCTGCTCGACGCGGCGCCGCGCTTCAAGGGCGACGGCTCGGTGTCCTTCTCCGGCAAGGACATGGCCTGGCGCGAGAACCCGGTCGAAAAGCGGCTGGAATATGCGCTGGTCAACGGCATCACCGCCTTCATCGACGTCGATGTCGAGGCGGCGCGCCAGCAGGCCGAGAAGCCACTGCATGTGATCGAAGGGCCGCTGATGGCCGGCATGAACGTCGTCGGCGACCTGTTCGGCGCGGGCAAGATGTTTCTGCCGCAGGTGGTGAAGTCGGCCCGGGTGATGAAGCAGGCGGTCGCCTATCTGATGCCCTTCATGGAGGAGGAGAAGCGCCTCAACGGCGGTTCGCAGCGCTCGGCCGCCGGCAAGGTGCTGATGGCGACGGTGAAGGGCGATGTCCACGACATCGGCAAGAACATCGTCGGCGTCGTGCTCCAGTGCAACAATTACGAGGTCATCGACCTCGGCGTGATGGTGCCGACGCAGAAGATCCTCGACGTCGCGCGCAAGGAGAAGGTCGACATCATCGGGCTGTCGGGGCTGATCACGCCCTCGCTCGACGAGATGGTGACGGTGGCCTCCGAGATGGAGCGAGAGGGCTTCGACATTCCCCTGCTGATCGGCGGGGCGACGACGAGCCGTGTCCACACCGCCGTGAAGATCCATCCGGCCTATGAGAAGGGCCAGGCGGTCTATGTCACCGACGCCTCCCGCGCCGTCGGCGTGGTGTCGAGCCTGCTCTCGCAGGACCAGAAGCCGGCCTATATCGAGGGCATCCGCAGCGAATACGCCAAGGTCTCGGCCGCGCATCGCCGCTCGGAGGCCGACAAGCAGCGTCTGCCGCTGGCCAAGGCCCGTGCCAATGCCTTCAAGGCCGACTGGAGCGCCTATCTGCCACCCAAGCCCAGCTTCTTGGGGACACGGACCTTCCGCAGCTACGATCTCGCCGATCTCGTGCCGCTGATCGACTGGACCCCCTTCTTCCAGACCTGGGAGATGAAGGGGCGCTTCCCGGCGATCCTCGAGGACGAGACGCAGGGGCCGGCCGCGCGTGCGCTGTGGGACGATGCGCAGGCCATGCTGAAGCGAGTCGTCGACGAGCGCTGGTTCAACCCGAAGGCGGTGATCGGCTTCTGGCCGGCCAATGCGGTGGGTGACGACATCGCGCTCTACACCGGCGAAAGCCGCGCGGAGCGGCTGGCGACGCTGCATGGGCTGCGTCAGCAGCTCTCCAAGCGCGACGGCAAGCCGAACATGTGCCTGTCCGACTTCGTCGCCCCGGAAGGCATCGAGCGGCCCGACTATATCGGCGCTTTCGTGGTGACGGCCGGTGCGGAGGAAGAGCGGATCTCCGAGAGGTTCGCCCGCGACAACGACGATTATCGCTCGATCATGGTCAAGGCGCTGGCCGACCGCTTCGCCGAGGCCTTCGCCGAACGCATGCACCAGCTCGTTCGGCGGGAGTACTGGGGCTACGCCGCCGAGGAGAGCCTCGCCAATGAAGACCTGATCCGCGAGGAGTATCGCGGCATCCGGCCGGCGCCGGGCTACCCCGCCCAGCCCGACCATACCGAGAAGGCGACCCTGTTCGAGCTGCTGAAGGCGGAGTCGCGCGTCGGCGTGAAGCTGACCGAAAGTTTCGCGATGTGGCCCGGCTCCTCCGTGTCGGGGCTCTATCTCGCCCATCCCGACGCCTATTACTTCGGCGTCGCCAAGGTCGAGCGCGACCAGGTCGAGGACTATGCCGCGCGCAAGGGCATGCCGCTGCACGAGGTCGAGCGCTGGCTGGCGCCGATCCTGAATTATGAACCAGCGAGCTACCGGCTGGAGGCGGCGGAGTAGGGGCGTCCGTCGCACAACGGCCGACACTCCGTTTATACATCCCGCGCCTGTTGAATTGACGGGGCGGGTCGTATAGCCGTCCTGGGCCGGGCGCTCCGGCGATGGACGGTACGAGGCAGGGCGATGGCCGACGACGATTATGTCTATGACGAGGTGACGGGCGAGTGGCGCCCGGCCTCGGAGATGACCGCGGCGGCCGCGCCGGACGGCATCGTCGTCCGCGATGCCGCCGGCAACACGCTGGCCGACGGTGATTCCGTCGTCCTGATCAAGGACCTCAAGGTCAAGGGCGCCGGCCAGACGCTGAAGCAGGGCACGGTCATCCGCTCGATCCGCCTCACCGACGATCCCGAGGAAGTCGACTGCCGGCACGAGACGATCCGCGGCCTCGTGCTGCGCACCGAGTTCGTGCGAAAGCGCGGATGAGCGGAGCCGCGCTCGTGATCCGCAGGGCGACGCCGTCCGACCAGCCGCGCATCCAGGCGATCCGCATGGGCGTGCGCGAGAACGTGCTGTCGGATCCCTCGCGGGTGACCGATGCCGAGGTCGCCTGGTATCGCGACCAGGCGATCTTCCTGGTCTCGGAAGCCGATGGCGACATTGCTGGCTTCACCTGTGCCAATCACCAGACCGGGCTGATCTGGGCGCTGTTCGTCGATCCGGACCATGAGGGGCAGGGCCACGGCCGGGCGCTGCTCGACGCGGCACTCGCCGCGCTGGCGTCGGCTGGCATCGTTCAGGCCCATCTCACCACCGGCGCGGGCACCAGGGCGGAGCGCTTCTATCGCCGGCATGGCTGGCGCGAGACCGGCCGCTCGCTCGACGAGAACGTCGTCTTCGTCAAGCCGCTCGGCTGAACCGCGGCCGGCATTGCGCCGGTGCCATCCCGAGCCTGCGCGGCCACACCGCCAGGGTCGCCGAGCATGTCGCCAAGGGCGCGCGCGGCACGGGCGCGCCCTTGGCGACATGCTGGCCATCGATGCCGACGGCAACCTGCCCGAGGCTGACTGGGCCATGCTCAAGGCGGCGGACGGGATCGTCTTCGGCTCGCCGATCGATATGGGCAGCGTCTCCTGGCAGTTCAAAAAGTTCGCCGACGCCTCCAGCAAGCCCCGGTACACGATGGACTGGAAGGGCAAGATCGCGGCCGGCTTCACCAATTCCGCGACGCTGAACGGCGACGAGGGCTCGACCATCGCCGATCTCGCTCTGCTCGCCGCCCAACACAAGATGCTCTGGACCGGTACGGGCCTGCATCCCTCCAACGCCAGTTCGAGCACCCGCGACGACCTCAACAATCTCGGCGGCTATCGGGGCCTGCTCGTGACCTCGCCCTCCGATGCCGGCGCCGACGAGATGGTGCCTGGCGACCTGAAGACGGCGGACGCCTTCGGCGTGAACGTCGCCGACGTGGTCAGGAGCGTGAAGGGCTGAGACTGACTGTGCCGGTCCGCGCGGCCATCGTTGGCCGCGCCACCATGCCGTCGAAAACCCGCACGCAGTTGCTCCCGGCCGCCCGCGCCACGTAAAGCGCGGAATCGGCCTCGGCGAAAAGCCGCTTCGGGTCGTCGCGATGCGAGGGCTTGAGCAGGGCCGCGCCGACCGAAAGGCCGAGCTCGATCGCCCCGCTGCCGTGCGGGACGGGGCGAGCCAGCAGGCGATGGGCACTGCCGAGCGTGGCCTCGAGCGCGCTGGCGCCGCCGATGCGCAGCAGCAGGGCGAATTCGGCCCCGCCGATCCGGGAGACGAGGATCGCATCGGGAAACTGCCGCGCGAGCCGCTCGCCCAGGCAGCGCAGACAGTCCAGCGCGCCTTCATGGTCCTGGCGGGCCCGCAGCGTCTCGAAATCGTCGATCGACAGCACGGCGAGGGCAAAGCCGTGCTGGCCATCGACGTGGCGGCTGAGTTCGCGCGTGGCCTCCTCGAAAGCGCGCCGGTTCGTCAGGCCGGTCAGCGGATCGCTGGCGGCGACAGTGACCAGACCGTCCCACATCTTCTTTTCGGCCGTGATGTCCTGCTTGGAGCCGAAGATCCGGATCGGGCGGCCCTGATCATAGCCGACTCCGACGCGCAGGCGCATCCAGCGGCTGCGGCCGCGGTAGCGAAGCTGGCAATCGAGCACGAAGCCCTTGCCGCTGCGGATGGCTGCGGCCCGGTGCCGCTCCATCTCGCTGCGGCTCTGGCTCTGGTAGACGTCGAGCGACATCGCGCGATGCAGCTTCAGGCCCCGCTGGATTCCGAACAAGTCGTAGACGCCGTCGGTCCAGGTCAGCACTTCGGTCGCGAGATCGCAGGACCAAGCGCCGCCCGGTCCCGACAGGGCCTCCTGATAGAGGCTGGCGGGATGGCTGGAGGGCTTGGCGAGGGTCGTGTCGAGCATGGCGAGGAGGTCCCCGAAGGGGGGCAGGCATCAGTCGACTGACGTTAGCGGCGACGGGTTAAACGCCCCTTTCGCCAACCTGCGAAAGAGAGGCCCTTCATTCCCGGCGCAGCGCCTCGATCGGATCGAGCCTGGCCGCCTGGCGGGCCGGGTAGAAGCCGAAGAACACGCCGATCATGCCGGAGACGCCGACGGCGATCAGGATCGTCTCGATCGAGACCACCGAGGGCCAGCCCGCGATCCGCGCAATCGTGAGCGCCGAGCCAATGCCGAGCGCGATGCCCACCGCCCCGCCGATCGTGGCGAGCGTCGTCGCCTCGATCAGGAACTGGGCCAGCACGTCGCGCTGGCGGGCGCCGACGGCGAGCCGCAGGCCGATCTCGCGCGTCCGCTCGGTAACGGAGACCAGCATGATGTTCATGATGCCGATGCCGCCGACAAGCAGCGAGACGCCCGCCACCGCCGCCAGCAGCCAGGACAGCGTGTTGGCGGCCTGTGTGGCGGTGTTGGCGATCTCGGTCAGGTTGCGGACGATGAAGTCGTCCTCCTGGTCCGCCATCAGGCGATGGCGCTGGCGCAGCAGCGCGCTGGTCTGCTCGATGCCCGGCGCAATCGCATCCTCGCTGGCGAACTTCACCATGATGGTCTGGACCGAGCGGTCGCGGGCATAGTTGCGGCCGACGATGCGGCGCCGGCCGGTGTCGAGCGGCACGAAGATGACGTCGTCCTGATCCTGGCCCAGCGCCGACTGGCCCTTGGGCGCCATCACGCCGATGACCTTGAAGGGCACGTTGCGGATGCGGAATTGCTGTTCGAGCGGGTTCTGCTCGCCGAAGAGATTGCGCGCCACCGTCTGCCCGATGATGGCGACGATCTCGCCGCGGCGCAGTTCCTCCGGTTCGAACAGGCGCCCTTCGCCGACATCCCATTCGCGGGCGGTGAAGAAGTCGAGATCGGTGGCGGTGATCTGCGTCGACCAGTTGGCGCCGCCGAAGACGGCCTGGGCCCGGGTGATGATGACGGGCGCCGCCGCGACCACGCCGTCGACCTCCCTGGCGATGGCGGTCGCATCCTCGTCGGTCAGGGTCGAGGAGGCACCCGCGCCGAGTCTCGCGCCGCCCTGCGTGACGTTGCCTGACTGGACGATGGCGAGATTGGCGCCGAGCGACTTGATCTGCGAGGTCACGCGCTCGCGCGCGCCCGAGCCGATCGCGACCATGGCGATGACAGCGGCGACGCCGATGATGATGCCGAGCATGGTCAGCGCCGAGCGGAGCGCATTGGCGCCGATGGCCGACAGGGCGGATCGGATCGCTTCGAGAAGGCTCACGGGACGGCCTCCGGCACGGGTTCCGGAGCTGCCGTGTGGGCATCGAGAGCCAGCAGCGCCGCGCGGGCGTCGGCCGCCTCCTGCCGCTGGTCGCTGAGGAGCCGTCCGTCGCGGAAGCGGATGACCCGGCGGGCGTGGCGCGCGACCTCGGCATCATGGGTGACGAGGACGACGGTGACGCCCTCGCGGTTGAGATCCTGGAACAGCGCAAGGATTTCCAGCGCGGTCCGGCTGTCGAGCGCGCCGGTGGGCTCGTCGGCCAGCAGCAGATGCGGCTCGTTGACGAGCGCGCGGGCAATCGCCACGCGCTGCTGCTGCCCGCCCGAGAGCTGCATCGGGCGGTGATGGGCGCGCTCGCCCAAGCCGACGCGGCCGAGCGCAGCGAGCGCCCGCTGGCGCCGCGTCTTGCGGTCGGCGCCGGCATAGACCATCGGCAGTTCGACATTGGCGCAGGCGTCGACGCGCGGCAGCAGGTTGAACTGCTGGAAGACGAAGCCGAGCTTGCGGTTGCGCAGTTCCGCCAGGCCATCGCTGCCGAGCGTCTCGACCGCGACGCCGTCGAGCCGGTAATGCCCGCCGGTCGGCCGGTCGAGGCAGCCGATCAGGTTCATGAAGGTGGATTTGCCCGAGCCGGAAGGGCCCATCACCGCGACGAGTTCGCCCGCCTCGATGTCGAGCGAGACGCGGTCGAGCGCGGTGACGCGGCCGGAATCGAGGTCGTAGACGCGCGAGAGGTCGCGGGCTTCGATCAGCGGCATGAGGAACGTCCCTCTGTCTGTCCGGGGCGGCCCAAAGGGCCGAACCCGGAACCCACGACCGGTCGAGCGTGATCGACTTGATTTGACATCGGTCTCACCCCGTCATGGGTTCCGGGTCCGCCGCTGCGCGGCGCCCCGGAATGACAAGAGAAGGCGAGCGCTTTCCCGCCATTGCCATCAGAACATCCGCGGCGGGCCGCCGCGCATCGGCGGGCCGGCGGGGGTGGCGGGCGTGGTGGCCGCAGGCCGCGGCCCGCCGCCGACGATGACCGGCTGGCCCTGCGTCAGCTCGCCGGAGAGGAGTTCGGTATAGGCGCCGTCGGTCGGGCCGAGCATGACCGGCACCGCGCGCGGGCGGCCGTCCTCGCCGAGCACATAGACGCGGCCGGGCGTGCCCTGCTGCGGCGCGCCGCGTCCCCCCTGCATCATCGCCTCGAACTTCGCCTTGCGCTCCGGATCGAGCACGGCGGCGACCTTGGCGATCATGTCGGCGCGGGCCTTGCGGAAGACAGCGCGGCGCTCCTCCTCGGTCAGCCCTGCCATGGCCTCGCGAAAGCCGGCGCGGCGCTCCTGCAGGATGGCGGCGATCGCCTGCTTCTGCTCCGGCGTCGGCTGCAACTCGGTCTCGATGCGCTCGCGGAAGGCCGTGGCCTGGGCGGCGCCGCGGCCTGTAGGGGCGGCCTCCGCGACGGCGGCGGCGCCTGTGGCAGCGGGCACGGGGGTCAGCGCCGCGGCACCGGCGGGGCGGAAGCGCAGGGCGGCATTGGCGATGCGCAGCACGTCGCGCCGGTCCTCCGTCACGACCTGGAGATTGGCGGTCATGCCCGGCAGCAGCGCCATGTCGGCGTTCTCGACGCGGATCACGCCGGTATAGGTGACGACGTTCTGGATGGTCTGGGCGCCCAGGCGCACCATCGCGACGCGACCCTCGAAGGTGCGGTTGGGATAGGCGTTGACGGTGAAGCTTGCCGGCTGCCCGGTCTTCAGCCGGCCGACATCGGCCTCGTCGACATTGGCGTAGATGTCGATGGTGCGCAGGTCCTGCGCGATCTGGAACAGGGTCGGCGTCGAGAGCGAGGCGGCGACCGTCTGGCCGAGATCGACCTGGCGCTGCACGACGACGCCGTCCACCGGCGAGCGGATATCGGTGCGCTCGAGGTCGATCAGGATGTCCTTGAGCTTGGCCTCGCGCTGCGCGATCAGCGCCTCGCCGGACTTCACCTGTCCCTCGGCGAGGAGGATGTCGGCATCGAGCCCGTTGAGTTCGGCCTTGGCCGAGGCGACCTGCGCCTCGCTGGAGGCGAGCGTGGCGGTCTGGACCTCGAGCTGGGTGCGGGCGGTGTCGAGCGTCTGCTGCGAGCCGGCGCCGCGGCTGAAGAGTTCGGTCTGGCGCTCGAAGGTGCGCTTCGCATCGGCAAGCTGCGCGGCGACACGGTCGCGCTGGGCTTCGAGGTCCTTGACGGTCGAATTGGCCTTGAGCCGTGTCGAGCGGGCGCGGTCGAGCTGGGCGCGCTTGACCAGGAGGTCGGCCCGCGCCTGCATCACATCCGCCTGGGCGGCGTCGCGGCGGGTCCTGATCTGGTCGCTGTTGAGCCGCGCGACGACCTGTCCGGCCTTCACCTGCGAGTTGTAGTCGGCGAGGATCTCGACGATCTGGCCCGAAAGCTGTGAGCCGACCAGCACCGTCGTCATCGGCGTCAGCGTGCCGGTGGCGCGCACGGCGGCGGTGATCTGGCCGCGGTCGATCGGGGCCGTCCGGTAGGCCGCCTCGCTGGAGGGACCGCCGGCCGGACGCCACGCCCAGTAGCCGCCGGCCGCGAGCACGGCCACGACACCCGTTCCGATCAACCACTTGCGCAAATTGGTCCCCATCGTCGCGCCGGCGAAGCCGACGTCCTTCAGCCGCCGCAACATGCCAGAATCCCGGTGCGGCGGCGAGTTAACTTACCGCAATGTTGGGGAGAGCTCGGTTTCGGATTGTTTCGGGCGATGCGCGGGCGAGCGTCAGGCCCAGCGAGAGCCTTGGATCGCCGCCCCCCAAATCCCGTGCAGGCGCTATCGCGGCTTGGTCCCTTCCCGTCGCGCGACGACCGGCTCCGTGGAGGCCGCCGCGAGCAGATCCTTCCAATCGTCGGGCGGTTTGCCCTTGTCGAGCATGCCCTTGAAGACGCGATAGGCGTCGGTCTTCGCGCCATAGGTCCGCAAGGTGGTTTCGTCGTTCACCCAGGCGAAGATGATGATTTGCGTCCTGCTGTCGAAGCGGAAGAACAGCCGGAAGCGGCCCTTGCCGAACTTGGCCCGGAACCAGTGCTTCCGGGCGGCGCCGCGCGTGTCGCCCTGACGGTAATCCGGTCGGGTCGGATCGGCGGGGATCGTCTCGAAGAGCAGCTTGGCGAGCATGGCAAGGAGCTTCGCCTGTGCCGTCCGCTGGAAGCCCGCCGGGTCGGCCGCCTTGGCGGCCTCGACGGCGGACGTCGCCCGCTCGAGCTGATCGAGCAGGAGAGGATGGGCGAAGATCGTCCAGCCATTGACGATCATGGCTCAGAGCGCGACGTCCCCGTCGATCTCCTCGGCGAGATCGACGCTCATTCCGGCCGTCAGCGCAGTCATCCGCTCCGC
Organism: Allobosea thiooxidans; assembly: GCA_943372485.1. Taxonomy (GTDB): domain Bacteria; phylum Pseudomonadota; class Alphaproteobacteria; order Rhizobiales; family Beijerinckiaceae; genus Allobosea; species Allobosea thiooxidans_A. Next base: position 4,641 of record CALRYW010000003.1, on the reverse strand, counting down.
GAGAGCAGGAGGGAAGGCGGTGAGATGGGCGGGGTTCTCGGCCATGTCCCGCGCGAGGAACGCCAGGAATCCGTCGATGACGGGGTCCGTCGCCTCCTGCGCCGCCACCAGGCTGACCCGGCCGCCCTCATCGACGACATAGGCGATTTCGCCGCCATAGCTCACGCCCAGCGCCTGACGCACGGCCTTGGGAACCGTCGTCTGCCCCTTCGCCGTGATCTTGCTGCGCTCGTAAACGATGGTCGCCATAGGATGCTCCGTCGATTGGAAGTAAGGATTTTTACTTACATTAGTAGGGGAGTGATAGCAACTTGGCGGGTCTACAAGGTGCGGAAAGCGCATCTGCGTTTCATTGTCCTGACCGGCTGTCGATGGGGCTAGGAACGCAGCGACACGCCAATGCTACCAGCACGCTGCCAAGCGCCGCCACGGCACCAAGGGCACCCATGGCACCAATGTCGCTGAGGCGAGGCGTCTGGCTTGAGTTGAGCCACCGTAACAGTAGCGAACATAACAATGTGGCTAGGAAACCGACAGGCAATGACCAGGCAATCAAATGCGGGCTTGCAGGGACGCGGCGAGCTATCAGCAATAGCGTCGGGGCCGCGATGAGCGCTGGAGCTGCTCCAAGAATATAAGAAAAAATAATAAAAATGAAGATAAATCAGAAATTTAAATTCTGATTAAAGCTAATATTTGATAGATTAATTTGCAATAATGTAATTATAATCAAAATTAATCCTCCGATGGGAGGGCCCAAAAAGAAAAATCAATATTGGAAACAAAATAGAATTCTTCTGGCGAAGGTATTCAGCATCCGTTCGCTTGTCGACATATTGCTGCGTTTCGTTTACCATTTCAGCGCTCGCGATTCAAGGATGCTAATCTTGATCATGCGGCATATGGGTTAGGTACTCCAGCTCTTGAGCCTGCGAAGCGGCGATAAACCGCTCCTCCCCGGGAGCCGCACTGGCCTCACCCCGTCCTTCCTCCCTGCGTCGCCGCCAGCAGATCCCGCAGCGTCGTGATGGTCGAGGCGTCGGCGACGCCGTCGACCTTTTCGGGGCGCCAGTGGCGCTGGAAGGCGGCGACGATCGCCTCCAGCTTCTCGTCATAGAGGCCGTCGACGGCGACGCCGTAGCCGAACATCGCGAACATCGCCTGCAGCGCCTCGACTGGCTGGCCCGAATCGCCGCGGGCGAAGAAGCGGCCGCTGCGGATCGGCGCGGGTTCGCTGCAGAGGCCGACGCCGGCTTGCGCAAAATGGCGCCAGGGGAATTTCTCGCCGGGGTCGATCTTGCGGCCCGGGGCGACATCGGAATGGGCGAGCACGCGCTCAGGGGGAATGGCCCAGCGCTCGCAGATGTCACGGCAGAGGTTCAGCGTGGCGGCGATCTGCTCTTCCGGGAAATCGGGCAGGCCGCCGGGATGGCCGGGATTGGCGATCTCGATGCCGATCGAGCAGGAGTTGATGTCGGTCTCGCCGGCCCAGTGCGAGGCGCCGGCATGCCAGGCGCGGCGCGCTTCCGGCACGAGCTGCAGCGTGTGGCCGTTCTCGAAGACGAAGTAATGCGAGGAGACTTGGGAGACCGGGTTGCACAGCCACTGCAGCGCTTCGCCGGCGTCGCGCATGCCGGTGTAGTGCAGGATCAGCATGTCCGGCCGGCGCGGCGCGCCCTCGGCCCCACCCTTGCGCTCGCCATGGTTGGGGGAGGGGAAGACCTTGGCGGCGAAGCGGCTGTCGGGGGTGGTGTCTCTGCTCATGCGCTGAGGCTCAGGCCGGCTCGATGCTGAGCCGCGCCCGCAGGCCGCGCTCGCGCTCGATCCGGTCCCAGGCGGCGTTGATGGCGGCCAGGCGCCTCGTGGCGATGGCAACCGCTTCTTCGGGCAGGCCGCGGGCGATCTCGCGATCGGGGTGGTTCTCGGCCACGAGCCGGCGGTAGTGCCGCTTGATCTCGTCGTCCGACATTTCGCGGCTTGCGCCCAGGACGAGATAGGGATCGTCGGCGCGGCGAACATGGCGGGCCTCGATGCGTGCGAAGTTGGTATCGTCGATGCCGAAGATCGTCGCCACGTCGCGCAGATAGGCGTGCTCGTCCTGGTGGATCGCGCCATCGGCGGCGGCGATCAGGAAGAGCCCGTCGAGCACGTCCTCGAGCAGGGCCGGCTCGTCGCGAAAGCTCTCGGCGATCTGCCCGGCATAGGCCTCGAAGCCGGCGCTGGTCTGCTTGGCGAGATCGAACAGCATCTCGATGCGCGCCTGCTGCTCGGGCGGGACGGTGACGATGCGGTGGAAGGCGGCGACCTCGTCGCGCGTCACCACGCCGTCCGAGCGCGCCATCTTGGCGGCGAGCGCGACGAGGCCGGTGGTGAAGACGAGTTCGCGCGGCGCGGCGCCGAAAGGCGCGCCTTCGCGATCGACCAGCATATGGCCGGCGAGCGCGCCGAGAAGGGCGCCGAGGGGGCCGCCGAGCACGAGGCCGAGGCCGCCGCCGCCCAGCAGCCCCCAGAAAGACGATACCATGATTGAGGCGACTCCCCCGGGCCTGCAGAACGCCGGCGATGATAGCGGGAAGCGGCGAGAGCCGACAGCCCGGCCGCGCGCCGATCGGCGGCCTTGTCGACCCGCCAACGGCAATCATGGCGAAAAAGAGGCAGAAAGTCCTGAGCCGGCTGGAATACACAGGCGAGCCGCGAGGCGGGCGGTCGCTGGCGGGCTGAATACAACGCCAATACTTGATAGTAAAATAACGAATAGAATATCGATCTCTGTCTATCGTGAGGCATTTTCCGAATTTACGGACAGATTGTCGTCACATTTACTGATCACTGAACTGTGTCTCCTAGCGAAGAGGCGACAGAAAAGGTTCGGTCGATCATGAAATATACCTCCAGCGGCGCTCTCGCCGCCGTCGCGATTTGCCTCGGCACCCTCTCGTCGGCCCAGGTTCAGGTCCAGGCCCAGGTCAATGACGAGACGGACGCCCGGGCCTTTATCGTCCGCGAGGCCGAGATCCGGACGCAGACGGCCGCCGCAGCCGAGGAGACCAAGCCCGCCGCGGCCGCCGCCGAAGCGCAGCCCGCAGACGAGAAGATGGCGAAGCCGGTCCGCGCTGCCCTGGCGGCCCCGGCCGGATCGGAGGGTCTCAAGGCACTGGTCGCGCGCCATGCGGCGGCCCATGGTGTGCCATTCTCGCTGGCGGATGCGGTGGTGCGGATCGAGAGCCGCTACAATCCCCGTGCCGCCCATGCCGGCAATTACGGGCTGATGCAGATCCGCCACCAGACGGCGCGGGGCATGGGCTACCGCGGCAGTGCCGCTGGCCTGCTCGATCCCGAGACCAATGCGCGCTATGCGATGAAATATCTCGCCATGGCCTATGGCGCCGCCGGTGGCGACACCTGCCGCACTGTCATGAAATATCAGAGCGGCCATATGGCGACGCGCATGAGCGGGGCGAACCGGACCTATTGCGCCAAGGTCCGCACCATCACCGCCCGCAACTGAACGCTACTCCGACGGCCGTCTGACGCGGCCTTCTGCGCTTCCGGTGCTCACGGACGAAAGTCCGCTCCGCTCCGGTTCTCGAAGGCCACGCCAGCCGACTCGCCGGAGCGCGTTCCGTCATGGTCTAGCCTGCTGCACCTCATCTGCGATGCTTGACGCGGCCGCTCGCAGCGCGCACTAGCCCTCCCGCCAGTCGGCCGGACGGCCGCTCTCGCAAGAACCCAGGGTTTGCGCGAGGGAGGAAAGTCCGGGCTCCACGGAAAAACGGTGCCGGATAACCTCCGGCGGGGGCGACCCCAGGGACAGCGCCACAGAGATCGAACCGCCTTGCGCTTCGGCACGGGGTAAGGGTGAAAAGGTGCGGTAAGAGCGCACCGCGGACCCGGCAACGGGGACGGCATGGCAAGCCCCACCGGGAGCAAAACCGAATAGGGACGATGCTTTTCGCGCGAGCGGGGAGGGGCCTTTTCCGGGCCTTGTCGTTCGGGTTGGTTGCTCGAGGCGCGCAGCAATGCGCGTCCCAGAGGAATGGCCGTCACGTCGGGGGAGCGATCCCCCGGCCATCCAAAACCCGGCTTACAGGCCGGCTGGCAATTCTACTCCGGCGGCCGGCTGAAGCGATGTCCTGCGCTTCCGGTGCTCACGGACGAGAAGTCCGCTCCGCTCCGGTTCTCGGACATCGCTCCATCCGACTCACCGGAGCGAATTGCGTCGAGCCCCTGCGAGCCCCGTCGGTGTCACGCCACCTTGAGGTCGACGTCGATGTTGCCCTTCGTCGCGTGCGAATAGGGGCAGACGATATGGGCCTTCTGGACGAGGTCCTCGACGACGGCCTTGTCGACGCCGGGCACCGAGACCGTCAGCGCGACGGCGATGCCGAAGCCTGTGCCATCGTCGCGCGGGCCGATGCCGACAGCGGCGCTGACCTTCGCGTCCTCCGGGATCTTCACCTTCTCCTTGCCGGCGACGAACTTGAGCGCGCCGAGGAAGCAGGCGGAGTACCCCATGGCGAAGAGCTGCTCGGGGTTGGTGCCCTCGCCGCCGCCGCCGCCGAGCTCTTTCGGGGTGTTGAGAACGACGCTGACATTGCCTGAGTCCGTCGCGGCCTTGCCTTCGCGGCCGCCGGTGGCGGA
>CALRYW010000002.1:0-107721 GCA_943372485.1 Allobosea thiooxidans | reverse complement strand
TCGGGGACCGCGACGACGAGAAAATCGCAGATGATCTTGCCCTGCGGTGTCAGCAGCGCGCCATAGCCGGCCTGATCCGGCGTCACCGCCTCCAGGTCGTTGGTGACGAGGTTCTGCAGGAAGGGGCGGGCGTCGTCGCCGGCGACGCGGATGACGCCGCGGTCGATCAGATGGGTGGCGGGCATGCCTGGTCTCCGGGCGGCGCTTCGATTCCCTCCAGCCCTCATCCTGAGGAGCCGCGCAGCGGCGTCTCGAAGGATGATCCAGAGCGCGCTGGAGCATCCTTCGAGACGAAGCCTGCGGCTTCTCCTCAGGATGAGGGCTATGGTTTTCAAGCAGCCTTCGACCCGATAGGTAGGCTGCTTCAGCCGCCTGCTCAACCACCGGAGACCCGCCATGCCGCAAACCTTCGACGTGATCCTCAAGGGCGGCACGGTGGTGAACCATGATGGGCGCGTGCAGCGCGATCTCGGCATCACCGGCGGCAGGATCATGGCGCTCGGCGATCTCTCGCGCGCCTCGGCCGGCGAGGTGGTGGATTGCACCGGGCTGCACATCCTGCCCGGCGTGATCGACTCCCAGGTGCATTTCCGCGAGCCGGGGCTCGACCACAAGGAGGATCTGGAGAGCGGCTCGCGCGCGGCGGTGATGGGCGGCGTCACCTGCGTGTTCGAGATGCCCAACACCAACCCGCTGACGACGAGCGAAGCAGCGCTGGCCGACAAGATCGCGCGCGGGCGGCACCGCATGCATTGCGACTTCGCCTTCTGGGTCGGCGGCACGCATGAGAACGTCAAGGACATTCCCGAGCTGGAGCGCCTGCCGGGCGCGGCCGGCATCAAGGTCTTCATGGGCTCGTCCACCGGCAATCTGCTGGTCGAGGACGATGAGGGCGTCGCCGCCATCCTGCGCCAGACGCGCCGGCGCGCCGCCTTCCATTCCGAGGACGAGGGGATGTTGCGCGAGCGGATGGGCCTGCGCGTCACCGGCGACCCGGCGAGCCACCCGGTCTGGCGTTCGCCGGAAGTCGCGCTGACCTGCACGCGCCGGCTGGTGCGGATCGCCCGCGAGACGGGGGCGCGGGTGCATGTCCTGCACATCTCGACCGGCGACGAGATGCTGTTCCTGAGGGACCACAAGGATGTCGCCACCGTCGAGGTGCTGCCCAACCACCTGACCCTGGTCGCGCCCGATTGCTACGAGCGGCTGGGCACCTATGCCCAGATGAACCCGCCGATCCGCGACGACAGCCACCGTCAGCGCATCTGGTGGGGGGTGGAGCAGGGCATCGTCGACGTGCTCGGCTCCGACCATGCGCCGCATACGCATGAGGAGAAGCACCACGCCTATCCCGCCAGCCATTCCGGCATGCCGGGCGTGCAGACGCTGGTGCCGATCATGCTCGACCATGTGAATGCCGGGCGGCTGACGCTCGAGCGCTTCGTCGATCTCTCCAGCCACGGGCCGCAACGGATCTTCGGGATGGAGGGCAAGGGGCGCATCGCCGCCGGCTACGACGCCGACCTCACCATCGTCGATCTGAAGCGGCGCGAGACGATCACCAATGCCTGGGGTGCCTCGAAATGCGGCTGGACGCCCTATGACGGCGTCACCGTCACCGGCTGGCCGGTCGGTACCTTCGTGCGTGGCCGCAAGGTGATGTGGGAAGCGCAGATCGTGACGCCCTCGCAGGGCGAGCCGGCGCGATTTTTGGAAGCGCTGCCGCGGAGCTGATGGTTCGCGATTGAACCACCCCCGTCATTCCGGGGCAGGCCGAAGGCCTGAGCCCGGAACCCACGACCGGGTGAGCGCCAGGCAACCGCCACGCAACCGCCATGAAGCGGGCTCGCCCAGTCGTGGGTTCCGGGTTCTTCGCTACGCGAAGCCCCGGAATGACAGCGGCGGGGCGTCTCCTCAGCTCAGCGTCGCCGTTTCGACGATGCGCCAGTCGGCGATCGGGACGTCCTGGCCCGACGTCACCACGCAGAGGTGGTCGAAGCGGATCGGGCGGGCGGTGAGCGCGGCGGAGACCTGGGTCGCGGCCTCCGCTTTCGGGCCGGCGGGGACCGGGCCGTAGAGCAGCGAGACATGCGGCAGGAAGGGCTCGCGCGCCTGCGGGTCGAGCCGGCGCTTGAGTGCCATCAGCGGGGCCGACACGGCGAAGCGCGCATAGAAGGAGCGGAAGAAGGTCTCGCTCGTCTCGATCCCCAGCACAGTCTCGGAGAAGGCCGCGACCTCGGCGGCGGCGGCCGCGATCTCGGCTGAGAGCTGCGTCACCGGCCTGTCGGTATCGCCTGCAATGGTCAGATGCGGGGTGAAGCGCGGCGTGCCGAAGCGGCCCGACAAATCGGCGAGGATGCCCGCGAGCAGGGCGCCGTCTTCGGCGGACGGCATCAGCCAGAGGGAGTGGATCGGGGCTGTCATCAGAGCTTCATAAACCTATTGCAAAGGGTCGCTGCGGAACGTTACGTTTGCTCCAAGTCTATCAGAAATGGAATATTCATTCCATTCATTCCGCACAAGATCGCGGCCAGGGAGATGGCGTCTTGCCGACCGAATTGCCAAACGGGCCGCGCAGCGGCGCGGCCATCGCTGTGCGCGACCTGAAGGTCGGCTATGGCGGCACGCCCGTGCTGCAGGGGGTCAGCCTCGATTTCACGCCGGGCAGCTTCACCGCTCTGCTGGGCTCGTCGGGCTGCGGCAAGACCACGCTGCTGCGGGCGCTGTCGGGTTTCGTGCCGGTCCAGTCTGGCTCCATCGTCGTCGGGGGCCAGGACATCGCCTCGCTGCCACCGGAGAAGCGCGGCATGGCGATGGTGTTCCAGTCCTATGCGCTGTGGCCGCATATGAGCGTGCTGCAGAACATCGGCTACGGGCTGAAGCTGCGCGGCGTGCCCAAGGCGCAGATCGCGGCCAAGGTCGGCGCGCTGCTCTCCATGCTCGGCCTCTCCGGCTATGAGGACCGCAAGGTCACAGCGCTCTCGGGCGGGCAGCGCCAGCGCGTCGCGCTCGGCCGGGCGCTCGCCATCGACCCCGGTATCCTTCTGCTCGACGAGCCGCTCTCCAATCTCGATGCCAAGATCCGCATGGTGATGCGCCACGAGATCCGCGCCATTCAGCAGCGGCTCGGGCTGACCGCCGTCCATGTCACGCATGACCGCGAGGAGGCCATGACCATGGCCGACCGGCTGGTGATCATGCAGGCGGGCCGCATCGCGCAGGTCGGCACGCCGGAGGAGGTCTATGACCGCCCGGCCAGCGCCTTCGTCGCCAATTTCATGGGCGCCGAGAATGTTCTGCCGCTGCATGTCGCCCGCGCCGAGGGCGGCGCCTCCGTCAGCGCCGGCACGGCGATGGCACGGCTCGCGCCGGAGGCGGCCCAGGCGCTGCCGGCCGGCGAGGCGGTCGCCTATTTCCGCGATGACGTCGCCCGGCTCGACGCGAGCGACGCGGCGCCGGGCGGGGATTTGCTGGTGCCCGGCACCCTCGCCGCGCGCGCCTATCCGGGCGGGGTCTACCGCTACCGGATCGAGGCCGCAGGCCGCCAGATCACGGTCGACGACGCCGACCGCCACGAACTCGGAACCACGATCGGCCTGCGCATCCCGCTGCAGCGCCTGCACATCTTCCCGGCATCCGAGGCCGGGATCGCCGCCTGACGTCCCACAACAGGAGTTTCCCATGCGCATCCTCACGATTGCCTGCTCGCTCGCGGCGCTGATGGCGGCATCCCCGCTCTCCGCCCAGACCCTCAACGTCGCCTCCGCCGGCGACCAGAACATGGTCGATTACGTCAAGGACTTCCTCGGGCCGATGTTCGAGAAGGCCAATCCGGGCGTGAAGGTCGTCTCGGTCGGGACCGGCGCGGGCGATTCCGGTTCGCAGAAGATCTTCGAGAAGCTCGACGCCCAGAAGGGCGCGGCGACGACCGATTTCGACGTCGTCGTGATCCACCAGAAGGCCGCCGGCCAGATGGTCAAGGACGGGCTGCTCGACAAGTACACGGCCAATGTTCCGACCGCCAAGCTCGCCACCGGCGAGTCCGCCCGCAACGCGCTGGGCACCGACGTTTCGGGCTATGTCATCCCGATGTTCCAGTCGCAGACCGCGCTCGCCTATAATGCCGCCATGGTCAAGACGCCGCCGGCGACCTTCGCCGAGCTGGCGGAGTGGGCCAAGAAGAACCCGAAGCAGTTCGGCTATAACGGCATCAAGGGCGGCATGTCGGGCGTCTCCTTCGTCGCCGGCTGGGTCTATGCCTTCGGCGGCGACGCCGAGAAGCTGATGAAGGGTCCCTATGACGCGGCCACCAAGACGACCTGGGACAAGGCCTTCGCCGATCTGAAGGAGTTCAACAAGAACGCCACGATCACGCCCGGCAATGCCGGCACGCTCGACATGCTCAACCGCGGCGAGATCGCGATGGGCCCGGTCTGGGTCGACATGTTCTATTCCTGGCAGGCCGACGGCAAGCTGCCGCCGAACATGAAGCTGAAGCTGATCTCGCCCGGCATGCCCGGCCAGCCGATGTATTACGCCGTGCCCGCCAAGGCCGGCCAGAAGAAGCTGGCCGAGGCCTTCATCGCGCTTGCCACCTCGCCGCAGGTCCAGGCCGACGGCATCGTCAAGAAGTTCAACTGGTATCCGGGCATCGACGCCGCCAACCTCGAGGGCAAGCTCGACAAGGCCGCCTGGGACAAGCTCTTCGTCGACGTCACCCCGGCCGACCTCGCCAAGAATGGCAAGGCCTTCCCGATCGCGCCCTACTTCAACGACATTCTCGAGGGCTACGAGAAGAAGGTCGCGAACTGAGATCGATGACTGACAACCGGGATGACGGAATACGCCGTCATCCCGGACAAGCGGCGAAGCCGCGCCGATCCGGGATCCATGTTTGAACCGTTCCGAAATGGATCCCGGAACTCCGCGGAGTTCATCCTTGGGCCGATCGAAGATCGGACCCGAGGGCTCCGTCCGGGATGACCCCGGAGCCTTTTGAAGAAGCGCGTTCGAATGAGCCTCTCCCAACGCCATCTGGCCCTGCTGCTGATCGCGCCCGGCCTCGTGCTGGTCGCGGCGCTGTTTCTGTATCCGCTGTGCTTCTCGCTGATCTCCGCCTTCAGCAAGGACGGGCGATTCACGCTGGAGTGGTTCGCCAAGGCGTTCGAGCTCTACTCGACCGACATGGTCTTCACGGTGGTGATCGTGGTGACCTCCTGCGCGCTGACGGCGCTTGCCGCCATCGTCATCGCCGGCACGCTGACGCTCGGCGAAAACCGCTACATCGTCGGCACGCTGAAGGCGCTCTATCGCTGGCCGCTGTTCATCCCCTTCATCGTCGCGGCGCAGTGCATGCGCACCTTCCTCGCCAAGAACGGGCTGATGAACAACAGCTTCGTCTCGCTGGGGCTGATCGAGCCGCTGCAGGCGGTGAGCTATCTCGACTGGCGCGGCATCATCGCCACCTTCGTCTGGAAGCAGACGCCTTTTGTGGCGCTGCTGCTGGCGGGGGCGCTCGCCTCGATCGACCGGGCGACGCTGGAGGCCGGCCGCAATCTCGGCGCCTCGCGGCTGCGGGTGCTGATCGAACTCGCGCTCCCGCAGGTCATGCAGACGCTGCTGGTCGCGCTCGTGCTCTCCTTCGTGACGATGCTCTCGGTGCTGTCGGTGCCGCTGATGGTCTCGGGCTCGCAGCCGACGATGCTGACCGTCGACATGGCCTTCCGCATCAACGCCTATGGCGACTACGCCACGGCCAATGCGCTCGGTGTCATCACCTATCTGATCAGCGCCGGCGCTGCGATCCTGTATCTGCGGCGCGGCCTCTCGCAGGAGGCCCCGCGATGATCCGGCTCGCCGCTTCCGCCCGGATGGTGCTGGCCGCGAGCCTGCTCGCCGCCTTCGCCTTCGTCCTGATCGGGCCGATCCTGAACCTCGCGCTCTGGTCCGTCGCCGAGCGCTGGTACACGCCCTACAAGCTGCCCGTGACCTATGGCACGCGCTACTGGGAGCAGGTCTTCCGGCCGACCGGCGACGCCATGGCCTCGCTGGGCACCAGCGTCTGGATCGCGGTGCTGACGGTGCTGTTTGCGCTCGCGCTGTCGATTCCCGCCGGCTACGCGCTGGCGCGGCTGAAGCTGCCGATGCGGGCGCTGTTCATGCTGATGTTCCTGCTGCCGCAGGCGTTTCCGTCGGTGGCGATCTACATCAACGTCGCCCGGATCTTCTACCAGCTCGGCATCAACGGCACGGTCCTGGCGGTGGTGCTGGTCCACACCGCCCATGGGCTGGTGTTCTCGGTCTGGATCGCGGCGGCGGCCTTCGCCGCGGTCGACAAGGACCTCGAACTGGCGGCGCGCAACATGGGCGCCTCGCCGCTGCGGGCCTTCTTCACCGTGACGCTGCCGCTGGCGGCGCCGGGCATCCTCGCCAGCGGCATCTTCGTGTTCCTCGAATCGCTCGATGAGTTCACCGGCACCTTCTTCGTCGGCGTGCCGCAGGTGACGACGCTGCCGCTCCTGCTCTACAATGCGGCGATGGGCGGCAACTACCAGGTCGCCTCGATCACGGCGCTGATCCTGCTCGTGCCCTCGGTGCTGTTCATGCTGTTCATCGAGCGCTTCCTGCGCGCCGACGTGCTCGCCAAGGTCGGGACGTGACGCCTTAGGCTTTGCCGCAGGCTGCGCCCTCCGCGCCGGTTCGGCCGGGCCCGTCGCCCGCGCGGCGCTCGCGCGGTGCCATGTTCGCGCTTGCAGCGCGACGGGCGAGCCATCAAAATGCGGTCTGCATACACTCTGTATTCCGTCGCGGGCCTCGGCTCGCGGACAGGCGGGATCCGACAGGAACAGTCCATGAGCTACGATCTCGTCATCGTCGGCGGCACGGTCGCCACCGCCTCCGACACGTTCTCCTGCGATATCGGCGTGCGCGACGGGACGATCGTGGCGATGGGTCACGATCTCGGCCCGGCGAAGGCGACGATCGACGCCACCGGCCATCTCGTCCTGCCCGGCGGCATCGACAGCCATGTCCATATCGCCCAGCCGAGCGGCGACGGCATCGTCATGGCCGACGACTTCGCCTCGGGCACGCTCTCGGCGGCGTTCGGCGGCAACACCACGGTGATGCCGTTTTGCATGCAGGAGAAGGGCACGTCGCTGCGCGAGACGGTGAAGGACTATCACAAGCTGGCGGAGGGGCGCTGCTACACCGACGTCTCCTTCCACCTCGTCATCTCCGAGCCGACCGAGCAGGTGCTCGGGCAGGATCTGCCGGCGCTGATCGAGGATGGCTACACCTCCTTCAAGGTCTTCATGACCTATGACGGCCTCGCTTTGAACGACCGCGAGATGCTCGAGGTGATGTCGGTGGCGCGCGAGACCGGCGCGCTCGTCATGGTCCATGCCGAGAATTACGACGCGATTCGCTTCCTGACCGACCGGCTGGAGCGGGGCGGGCACATCGCGCCGAAATTCCACGGCACCTCGCGGCCGATCCCGGTCGAGCGCGAGGCGACGCATCGCGCGATCTCGCTCGCCGAACTCGTCGATGTTCCCGTGATGATCGTCCATGTCTCGAACCGCGAGGCGATGGAGGAGATCGCACGCGCCCGTTCGCGGGGCCTCAAGGTCTATGGCGAGACCTGCCCGCAATATCTCGTGCTGACCGAGACCGACATGGACGGCCTCAACATGGAGGGCGCGAAATATGTCTGCTCGCCGCCGCCGCGCGACACCGCCAGCCAGCAGGCCTGCTGGGAGGGGCTGTCGAACGGGATCTTCAACGTCTTCTCCTCCGACCATTGCCCGTTCCGCTATGACGACCCGGCCGGCAAGCTGATTCCGAAGGGCCGGACCTCCTTCCGCTGGGTGCCCAACGGCATCCCCGGCGTCGAGACGCGGCTGCCGATCCTGTTCTCGGAGGGCGTCGGCAAGGGGCGGATCACGCTCAACCAGTTCGTCGCGCTGTCGGCGACCAACCATGCGAAGACCTACGGGCTGACGAAGAAGGGCTCGATCGCGATCGGCATGGATGCCGACATCGCGATCTGGGACCCCCGGCGCGAGGTGACGATCAGCCAGTCCCTGCTGCACCATGGCAGCGACTACACGCCCTATGAGGGCATCCAGGTGACCGGCTGGCCGGTGACCACGATCCTGCGCGGACAGGTGCTGGTGCGCGACGGTGAGCTCGTCGGCAAGCCCGGGCAGGGCGGGCATGTCGCGCGCGAGCGCTCGGCTCTGGCCGCCCCGGCGGGGCAGCTGCCGACCGCCTTCGAGCCGGCCGGGCGCCACCGGTGACGGCCGGCGCCGCTTCCGGACTTGATGGCCGGCGCCGGCTCGTCCAAAGACGGTCCTGCAACCTGAGGACGAAGACTCGCGCATGACCCTGACCGAGCCGGGCGAGACCCCCGAGCAGACCGGCGGCTACAATCTCTCCAACCTCGCCTATAAGGCGGTGTCGGACATGGTGCGCGGGCGCCGGCTCAAGGGCGGCGAGGTCATCGTCGAGGCGAAGCTCGCCGATGTGCTCGGCATCTCGCGGACGCCGCTGCGCGAGGCGCTGCAGCGGCTGGAGGGCGAGGGGCTGGTGGTGAAGGCCGCCAACCGCTCCTTCATGGTCCGCAATGTCGATCTCGGCGAATATCTGCAGAGCCTGAAGGTGCGCGAACTGCTCGAGGGCGAGGCGGCGGCGCTGGCCGCGGGGCGGCTGTCGCAGGCCAAGCTCGCCATGGTCCATCGCGAGATCGACGAGCTGATGGCGGCGACGACCTATCACACCGACGCGCATTGGCGCTCCGACGACAATGTCCACGGCCTCTATATCGACGGCTGCGGCAATGCCGTGATGGGGCAGATGATCCGCTCGCTGCGGGTGACGACGCGGCTGTTCGAGATCGCCCGCCTCGCCGACCGGGTCGGGCAGGATGCGGTCGAGCATCTCGAGATCGTGGTCGCGCTGGAGGCCGAGGACCCCAAGCGCGCCCGCAAGGCCGCCCAGGCGCATATCCGGAGCCTGTCGCGCTTCTCGCTCGACAACATCTCCTGAAACCTGCAGCGCGTCCGCAGCGGCCCGGATTCCGGGCCGCGCCGTGTCGCAAAAATCAGTCGCATAATTCTTGAGATTTGCATCACAGTTGAAAGGTCATCACCTGAGGGCCTGTCTCCGGCGCCACTCTTCAACCGCTTGTGCCATCGTCAGACCGCTTGCTCCCTTGAGCCAAGCCATGAAGCTCCGGTCGAATTTGAAACCATCACCGCATTCCGATTTGAAAAAACGACGAACATTCTGGGTGTTTTTGTAGGATGTTGTGATGGGCGTGTCGCGCGTGATTTTGTCGCCGTGCCAATCGAACGAGGCCACAATTCCCCTCCTATTGCCGTTCCAGTTTGGTACTTCAATCTTGCCTTCCGCACGCGATTTTCCACGACAGATTTTCCCTGACGATTCCGGGTCAGCGTTGTTGTCGCGAAACTCAGGAATATTGCGAAAGGGCAGCGCCGGCTTTCGAGCCATAGTCGGTTGGTCGCGATGGCCGTCAGCGAATTCGAGAGCCGTCAGTACAAGCCTTCAAAGCCGATGTTGCCCATGATGGAACCGCACCCGTTGCTATCTCAGTCAGTCCTCATGGGCGTGAAGACGCAGAGTTTGTTGCCCTCCGGATCGCGAGCATAGGCAACGTAATGTGTACCCTCGCGTATACCCGGCAGTCCTTCGTCGGTCCCACCCAAGGCCAGTGCCGCAGCGTGGAAGGCATCGACGGCGGCATAGTCTGGTGCTGAGAATGCCAACATCGTCCCATTTCCAAAGCTCGCGGGTTGTTTGTTAAAGGGCGGTGTTAGGCAGACCTTCGCGCGTTCTCCTGCCCGTCCGTACCGAGTCCAAGTAGCCCCTGTTGTTTCCCGCACCGCGCCCAGTGTACCGAAGACTACATCGTAGAACGCAATTGAGCGATCCATGTCATTGGTGCCGATTGTGCAGTAAGCAATCATTCGCTTGCTCCCAATGCAGAGCCACCTTGCCGGTGTTGCAAGTGCAACATAAATCAGAGGCAAATCGGGTCAAGATCATCGCGACCGGCAACGTCCTGTTCAGCCTGGATCATGACAAAAGCGGCCCGTCGCCTTTTCACCCCCAATCGCGCCGTGACGGTGCCGCAAATCCCCCGAGTTCTTCGCATCGGTTTGCGCCGCAGCTGTATCTCGTCATGGCGAGGAAGCGGAGGCGACGACGCCAACAGGGCCGTCGAGCGCGAGCGGCTGGATTGCGTCGCTTTGCTCGCAATGACGGGATGCGCTGATCAGCCTCGCGAGCGGATCAGCGCCACGCCGCTGGCGACGACGATCGCCGCGCCCAGCAGGGTCGCCAGCGTGGGAACCTCGCCGAAGGCGAAATAGCCGATCAGGCAGGCGGCGATGATCTGCGAATAGATCATCGGCGAGATCACCGCGGTCGGCGCACGCCGGAAGGCCTCGATCAGCAGGAGATGGGCGAGCGTGCCGAAGGCACCGCCCACCGCCAGCACGCCCCATTCCCAGGGCGCCATCCGCGACCAGGACCAGGGCAGGGCGAGCGAGGTCAGCAGGAAGGCGAAGAAGCCGACCTGGAACAGCATCGCCAGCGGGTCCTCGTCGGCCGCGATGGCGCGGGTCAGCACATGGTAGCCGGCGTTCGCCAGTGCCATGGCGAGGGGAAAGACGAGGAAGCCGCCGGCGCCCGGCGCCGTCGGCTGCAGCGCGACCATGACGCCGCCGAAGCCGATCAGGATCAGCGCCCAGCGCCTCAGCGAGGGGCGCTCCTTCAGGAAGACCATGGCGAGGATGGTCGCGAGCAGCGGGGCCGAGAAGGTGATGGCGTAGGTCTGGGCCAGCGGCATGGATTTCAGCGCCAGCACGATGAAGACCGTGGTGCCGACCAGCGCCGCGCCGCGGCAGAGCTGGATGACGGGGTGGCGCGTCAGCAGCATCCGGCGTGCGCCGAAGAGCGGCATGACGGCGACGAGATAGACGACCTGGAAGAGATTGCGGCCCCAGGCCAGGAAGAGCACGTCGTGTCGCGCCGCCAGCGCCTTCAGGATCGAATCGAGGCTAACGAAGCAGAAAGTCGACACCACCATCAGCGCGGCGCCGATGAGGATGTCGCGTCGGGCCCGCGCGGCGGTGTCGCCGCCGGAATCAGACAAGGGTGAGCAGCCGGCGCGGCGTTTCGATCAGGAACTGGTCGATCATGGTCTCGTCGAATCCCTTGCGGCGCATCATCGGCACCACATTCTCGATCAGATGACCATAGCCATGGCCGCCATGGCGGCACAGCCGCGTCTTCGTGCAGATGTCCTGCGAGAGCGTGACCTGCGCGCCGTGCCCGCGCGCGACGAGTCCGGCGATCCCGTTCAGCCGCATGCCGTCATTGGGCAGGTCGATCGGCGCGAAGGGGTAATGCGAGGATTCGATGCCGAAGAAATCCCATTCGGCGACGGCGCCCGTTTCGACCAGCGCCAGCGCCTGATCCAGCGTCGAGAAGGTGCGGTCGAGATGGCTGATGATCAGGCGCGTGACGTCGCCGCCGGCTGACGCGACATGCGCGACGACCTGCAGGGGCGAGGCGGGGTCGCGTCCGGGATGGACGTTGATGCTGGCGCCGGTCTCGCGCTGGGCGATGGCCGCGGCGGTGAGCGCGCGCAACTCGCCTTCCGTCGGCGGATCGCTGATGCCGATCTCGCCGATGATGCCGGCGCGGACATCGCTGCCGTGCAGGTCGTCGCGGATGCTGGCGATCATCAGGGCTGCCAGCTGGTCGGTCGAGCGGGTGGTCAGGGCCGCGCCGGCGAAGCTCTCGACATAGACCCCGCATCCCGCGACGATCGCGACGCCGCTCGCCTGCGATATCGCGCGCAGTCCGGGCGGATCGGGCTTGATGCCCTCGATGGTCAGCTCGACGATGGCGCGGCCGCCGCTCTCGCGGAACAGCCGGACCTCCTCCGTCATTTCCGCCACGTCCGAGAGGATGTGGTTCCCGTAATGCCGGCACCAGTGATAGCGGATCTCGGCCGCGTTCCAGGGCGTGATCGCGACTTCCGGGAGTCCCTGCGCGGCGAGTTCGGGCGGCGTGACGTCACAGAGCAGATGCTCGTGCATCAGCGTCGGGCCGAGATCGGCCGGCGCGATCGGGCCGCAGACGGTCTGGATCTCGCCGGGGGCGGCGGGGCGGTCAGGCGGCATATCGATTCAAGCCCGGGCGGTCTGCGAAAGGCTCATGTTCGTTCAAGCGCCTCGTCATCCCGGCGCAGCCCTCGGGTCCGATTTTCGATCGGCCCAGGGATAAACGCCGCGGAGCGCCGGGATCCATCGTCGGGTACTGCGCTCGACGATGGATCCCGAAGCAGCGCCGCTGACGCGGCTTGTCCGGGATGACAGCCGCGTTTGCGAGCGATCAGAAGTAGGGCGTGAAGCCGGTCGGGTTGAGCATCTTGATGCCGAACCACTTGATCCACAGCGCGTCCGTCCGGCCGCGGCGATGCATCTCGAAGATCGCGACGTTGAGCCAGTCCTTCAGGCCGGTGGCGTTCTTGGCCAGGCCGAAGCTGCAGTAATAGACATCGACCGGCGTCTCGACGACCTTCCACTTGACGTCCTTGAAGCGGTTCATCTGCTCGCCGACGAAGTCGATGACGTCGATCATCGCGTCGCCGCGGCCCTGCGCCAGCGCGCGCACCGCGTCGGGGTAGTTGTCGAGCAGCGTGACCTTGGCCTGCTTGAGGTTGTCCTCGATGAACTTGACCGGCGTGGTGCCGCGCACCTGGATCAGGTTGACGCTCGGGCTGTCGAGCTCCTTCCAGTCCTTGTAGGGCTTGGCCTCGGTCGTCAGCACACCGAAGACCTCGGTGTGAACCGGCACGGTGAAGTCGATGACCTTGGCGCGCTCGGGATTGCGCGTCATCGCGCCCATGACGAGATCGATCTTGCCCGAGGCGACGAAGGGAATGCGGTCGGGCGAGCCGGTCTGCACGATCTCCAGCTTCACGCCGAGCATCTTGGCGATCTCGGTGGCGAAATCGACGTCGAAGCCGACGATCTGGTTCTTCTCGTCGAACTTGGCGAGCGGCGGCAGCGTCGGGTTGACGCCGACCTTGAGCGTGCCGGATTTCAGGATTTCGTCGAGTGTCCGGGCTTCCGCCGTTACGGGAAGCGCGGCGGTGGCGAGGCCGAGCAGCGCGGCAAGGCCGAACGCGAATTTGTTGAGCATGGGTCCCCTCAGACAATCAGGTTGAACGCCTCGGCTGCGGTCATGGCCTGCTCTTGACGGCCGACCATGTTGCACCGATTGTCCACGGACTGTATACACTGCGTCGCCCTTGTAAAGCGGCGGTGGGCGAGGAATCGGACGAACGGATGACGGCTCTGCGGATGACGGACGCCTTCCGGCGGGGTGACGCCGTGACGCTGACGGTCGAAGGGCGCAGCGTCATGGCCCATCGCGGCGAGACCCTGGCTGCGGCGCTGCTCGCTGCCGGGATCACGTGTCTGCGCCACAGCCCGCGGGAGGGCGCGCCGCGCGGCGCCTACTGCTTCATGGGGGTCTGCCAGGAATGCGTGGTGCGGGTCGGCGGCGTGCTGCGCCAGTCCTGCCAGGTGCCGGTCGAGGACGGGCTCATCGTCGAACTCAAGGGCTCGCTCTGAGATGACGCCGGCCGATCTCATCGTCGTGGGCGCCGGGCCGGCCGGCGCCGCGGCCGCGCTGGCCGCGAGCGAGGCCGGCCTTCAGGTGGTGCTGCTGGATGAAGCCTTCGCGCCGGGCGGGCAGGTCTACCGCGCGCCGCCGCCACCCCTCTCCGTCGCATCGGCGGCGCGGGGCGCCGAGGATGCGGCCGGCGATGCGCTGCGCGCGGCGGTTGCGGCCTCTAGCGTCCTCTGGACGGGTGGGGCGCGGGTCTGGTCGATCTCGGGCGCCTTCCGCGTCGACGCCGTGACGGCAGCGGGGAGCGAGAGCTTCACCGCGCCGCGGCTGGTCGCCGCCACCGGCGCGCATGAGCGGCTGGTGCCCTTTCCGGGCTGGACGACGCCCGGCGTGATCGGGCTCGCGGCGGCGACGATCCTCTTGAAATCGCAGGGCATGGTGCCGGGCCGGCGCACGGTGGTGGCGGGTTGCGGGCCGCTGCTCGCGGCGGTCGCGGCCAAGATCGTCGCCGGCGGCGGCGCGGTCGCGGCGGTGGTCGATCTGGCGGGGCCGGGCGACTGGCTGAAGGCGCTGCCGGCGATGGCGAGCCGGCCGGATCTGCTGCGGCAGGGGCTCGGCTGGGCGCTGAAGCTGGGCGCGGCGCGCGTGCCGGTGCTGTTTCGCCATATGGTCACGGGCGTCTCGGGCGGAGAGACCTGCGAGACGGTGATGGTCGCGCCCGTTGATGCGGAGGGCCGGCTGACGGGAGGCCGCTCGCGCGTGTTCGACGCGGATGCGCTCGCCATCGGCCACGGTCTGGTGCCGGGCTGCGAGATCCCGAAGCTGCTGCGCGCCGCGCATCGCTTCGCGCCCGACGCGGGCGGCTGGACGCCGGTGCGCGATCCGTTCGGGCGCTGCTCGGTCACGGGGCTCTATGCCGTCGGCGACGGGGCGGCGGTGGCGGGCGCCGAACCGGCGCGGCTCTCCGGGCGTCTCGCGGGGCTGGCGGCGGCGCAGGATGCGGGGCGGCTGCCGGACGATGTCTTCGCCCGCGAGGCGGGGGAGGCGCGGGCCGCGCTCGACAAGGCGCTGGTCTTCGCCGGCGCGATCAACCGGCTGATGCGGGCGCGGCCGGCGATGGCCGAGGCGATTGCGCCCGAGACGGTGATCTGCCGCTGCGAGGATGTCCGCCGCGGCGAGATCGAGGCCGCCATCGCGGCCGGCGCGCGCGAGATCAACCAGCTCAAGCATTTCACCCGCTGCGGCATGGGCCCCTGCCAGGGGCGGATGTGCGGCGAGACGGCGGCGACGCTGCTCGCCCGCCATGTCGGTTCGCGCGAGGCGGCGGGATACTGGACCGGGCGGCCGCCGCTGCGGCCGGTGCCACTGGCGGATCTGCTCGGCCAGTTCGACTATGCCGACATCCCTGTGCCGACGCCGGCCCCGCTATGAGCGCGCCCTCCGATCTCGCCATCATCGGCGGCGGCATCCATGGCGCGACGGTGGCGCTGTTCTGCGCGCGGGCCGGCATGAAGACCGTGCTGTTCGAGCGTGGCAGCCTCTGCCGCGAGGCTTCCGGCGTGAATGCGGGCACGCTGACCATGCAGATGACGCGGGTGGCGCTGATCCCCTATGCGCTGCAGGCGCATGCGATGTGGGCCTCGGCGCGCGAGTGGCTCGGGCATGATGTCGGCGTCGTCGTCTGCGACGGGCTCTCGCTTGCTTTCACCGAGCGCGAGGTCGAGCTGCTGAGTTTCCGTGCCGGCAAGCGCCGTGAGGCGGGCGCGCCGATCGAGCTGATTTCCGCCGAGGCAGCCCGCGCCGTTGAGCCGGGGCTGGGCGATGGCGTGCTGCTCGCCGGGCACTGCAAGGTCGACGGCTACGCCAATGCCTATCTCACGGGGCAGGCCTATCGCGCTGCGCTGATCGCGGCCGGGGTCGATCTGCGCGAGGAGACGCCTGTGTCGGGCGTCGACCGCGAGGAGGGCGGCTTCGCCGTCCAGACCGTAGCCGGTCCCGTCCGGGCCAAGCGGCTCGTGCTGGCCGGCGGCGTCTGGCTCGAGGAGATGGCGGCCTGGCTCGGCATCGCCCTGCCCATCAAGGTGCTGGTCAACCAGCTCGCGGTGACCGAGCGCGTGGCGCCGGTGATGCGCACGGTGGTCGGCATCGCCAGCGGGCTGTTGTCGCTCAAGCAGTATCCACATGGCACGGTGGTGATCGGCGGCGGCTGGCAGGGCAAGGGCGACCGGCAGCGCGGCGGGGCCGAACTCGTTCCCGAAAGCCTGATCGGCAATATGCGCCTCGCCTGCCATGCCATTCCGGCGCTGCGCCATGCGAGGCTGGCGCGTGCCTGGGCCGGGCTCGAGGCGGAGACGGCCGATGCGCTGCCGGCGGCCGGTCCGATCCCGGGCATCCCCGACGCCTATGTCTGCGGCAGTGTCCACTCCGGCTACACCAGCGGCCCCTACATCGCGCGGCTGCTCGCCGAGCGCATCCTCGGGCAGGAGCCCACCGATCCGCTCTTCCCGATCGACCGGCTGCTGGTATCGCCGGCCGCCTCGCCCACCCCATCCGCCGATGCAGGCCGAGCCACCAATGAACAGCCACAGCAAGTCTGATCCCGCCATCGCACCCGATGCCCTCGTCACGGCGGCCATCGCGCGCCTGACCGGCATCCATGCGGCGACGATCTGCCCGATGACGGCGGTGTTCCGGATGGACGAGCAGGCGCTCGCCGACCATGTCGTGGCGGTCGCGGGGCATGACGGCATCGAGGGGCTGCTGATCAACGGCCATGCCGGCGAGAACTTCCTGCTGACGCGCGAGGAGAAGCGCCGCGTCGTCGCGATCTGCCGGGAGGTGCTGGGGCCGGGTGTCTTCCTGACCAGCGGGGTGAATGCGGAATCAAGCCTGGATGCTGCGCTGCATGCACGCGACGCCGAGGAGGCGGGCGCCGACGCGATCCTGCTGTTTCCGCCCAATGCCTGGGGGCTGTTTCGCGACCGCGAGTCGGCGCTGCTGCACCACCGGCATGCGATGGCGGGCTGCGGCCTGCCCTTCCTCCTCTACCAGGCGCCGGTGGGGGCGGGCGCCATGCCCTATGACCCGGCGACGCTGGCGGGGCTCGTCGCCCTGCCGCGCGTCTGCGGCATCAAGGAGGGCAGCTGGGAGGTCGCGACCTATGACGCCAACCGCCGGCTCGCCAAGGGATTGCGGCCGGACCTCGCGGTGCTGGGCTCCGGCGACGAGCATCTGTTGACGAGCTATCTGATCGGCTCCGAGGGCAGCCAGGTCAGCCTCGCGGCGGTGACGCCGGCGCCGCTGGTGGCGCTCTGGCGTGCGGCGCAGGCCGGCGACTGGGATGCGGCCCGGCACTGGCACGACGCGATCTATCCGCTCGCCTGCGCGGTCTATCGCGAGGCGCCGGGTGGGCGGGCCACCACCCGGCTCAAGGCCTGCCTCAAGATCCTCGGGCGTCTGGCCTGCGATGCCGTGCGCCCGCCCTTCGCGCCGCTGCCGCCCGAGGAGTACCGCCGCCTGGAGAAGGCACTGGGCCATGTCGAAAAAGCCGGCGCCGCGCGTTGACAATCATCCCGGTCGATGGCCTCATTGCATGCTGAACGTATACAATGACAATGCTGTTGTGCTCTTCTGAGGAGGGTTGAATGACGATCCCGCGCTTCGCCTGCCTGCTCGCCGCCTGCCTCGGACTGGGCGCGACCGCGCCGGCCTCGGCTCGTTCCCTCGACGACATCCTGAAGGCCGGCGAGTTGCGCGTCGGCGTCAATCCGACCCTGCCGCCGCGTGCCCTGTTCAACGAGAAGAACGAGATCGACGGCTTCGAGCCGGAGCTGGCGAAGGCGGTGGCCGAGAAGCTCGGTGTGAAGCTGACCCTCGTGCAGGTCGGCTCGCCCGACCGCATCCCCTTCGTCGTGGCCGACAAGGTCGACATCGTGATGGGCGCGATGAGCCGCACCTCCGAGCGTGCCAAGGTGATCGACTTCTCCGCGCCGATCCATTCGGAGAACTACGGCATCGTCACCACCGATGCGAAGCCTTTCGCCAAGCTCGCCGACCTCAACAGCGAGAACGTGACGCTGATCCAGGTGCGCGGCACGACTGCGATCCCCTTCATCCAGAAGAACCTGCCCAAGGCCAAGCTCGTCCTGCTCGACAACTACAACGATCGCGACCGGGCGCTCGCGCAGGGGCGGGGCGATGCCTCCTTCGACGGGATCGACGCGGTCGCCTACCGGCTCAAGATCTTCCCGGCGATCAAGTGGAAAATCGTGGCGACGCCGGAATACGGCGTCACCTATTCGAGCTTCGGCGTCGCCAAGGGCAACTACGGCTTACGCGACTGGCTCAACATTGCGCTCTACGAGCTGCACACCGCCGGCACGGTCGAGGCGATCTGGGCGAAGTGGTTCCTCAAGCCGATGGACACCAAGGTGCCCGTCACGCCGTATTTCTGATGCCGTGTACGGGAGCCCAGTGTGACGGCTTCGCCGTGATCGGCGCGACGCCGCTCCCTCCCCCCGCTTGCGGTGGGGAGGGCTGGGGTGGGGGGCGGTGCCGCTTGGCTCGACCGTCGAGACTCTTCCTGCACGCCCCCCCATCCCTAACCCTTCCCCACCGCAAGCGGGGGGAAGGGAACAAGGCGGCGCCCTGCTGATGGCCTACACCCTCCAGTATGGGCAGGTGACGCCCTATCTCGGCTATCTCGCCGGTGGCGCGTGGCTGGCGCTGCAGCTGGCGGCAATCGCCTTCGTGATCGGCTGGGCGATCGGGCTCGTCTGCGCCTCCGTCCTCGAATATGGGCCGCGGCCGCTGCGTTGGCTGGTGAAGGCCTATGTCGTGTTCTTCCTGAACACGCCGCTCTTGGTGCAAATCTTCTTCCTGTATTTCGCGCTGCCGGACTGGGGCATCGTGCTCGGCTCCTACCAGGCCGTGCTGCTCGGCATGGCGATCAATGCGGGCGCCTATCTCACCGAAATCCAGCGGGCGGGCTTTCGCTCGATCCGCAAGGCCGAGGTCGAGGCGGCGGAGACGCTGGGCTTCTCGCGCATCCAGATCATCCGCTACGTCGTCCTGCCGCATATCGCCAAGGTTCTGTTTCCGCCTTTGTCGAACCAGTACATCATCCTGACGATGACGACCTCGATCGCTGCGATCTTTGGTGTCGAGGAGCTGACCGGGCGGACTTATAACATCAACGCCCAGACCTTCCGCTCCTTCGAGATCTTCTCGATCGCGGCGCTCTACTACATCGCGCTGACCCTGGTCGCGAGCGCCGCGCTCTACGCTGTCGGGCGCTATTTCTTCCGCATCAAGGGCAAGGTCTTCTGATGGAACGGTGTGGTCCGACGACGGAGGGCAGCCGATGGCCTCGCTGATCGAGGAGGCGCCGCGCTTCTTCGGCTATTACAACCTGATCTTCCTGGGTCAGGCCTTCGCCTATACGGCGCTCCTCTCGCTGGTCGGCTGCGGGTTGGGTTTCCTCGTCGGCTTCGTGCTGGCGGTTCTCCGCAACGAGCGGATCGTCGGCTTCGCGCCACTGCGCTGGTTCGCCACTGTCTATGTCGAGATCTTCCGGCGCATCCCCTTCCTGGTGAAGCTGATGGTGGTGTTCTTCGCCTTCCAACTCGCCGGCTTCGACGCCAGCATGTTCGCGGTCGCCGCGACCACGGTCGCGCTCTCGGCCTCGGCCTTCTCGGCCGAGAACATCCGCGCCGGCCTCGAATCCGTGCACAGGAACCAGTGGGATGCGGCCGAGACCATGAACATGGGCGGGCTCACCGCTTTGCGCCGGGTGATCCTGCCGCAGGCCTGGGCGATCATCATCCCGCCCTCGATGACCTATTCGGTCGGGCTGGTGAAGAGCACCTCGATCGCCTCCCAGATCGGCGTGATCGAGCTGACCTATGCCGCCAAGATCCTGAACCAGAAGGGTTTTTCGGCGGCGATCTGCTTCGGCACGATCCTGATCCTGTATTTCGTCCTCTGCTATCCGCTGAACCTGTTCGCATCGCATCTGGAGCGCCGGCTTGCCCCATCTCGTCATCGATAGGCTCAGCGCCAATTACGGCACGGCGCCGGTCCTGCAGGATGTCTCGCTGTCGGTCGAGCGCGGCGAGATCGTCTCGGTCATCGGCCCGTCGGGCTCCGGCAAGAGCACGCTGCTGCGCGTGCTGACCGGCCTGCTGAGACCGCATGCCGGCGTCGTCCATGTCGCCGGGGCGCAGGTCGACTATGGCAGCGCAGCGGCGCTGAAGAAGGTGCGCGACCGCTTTGCGGTCGTGTTCCAGCAATACAACCTGTTCCAGAACATGACGGCGCTGCGCAACGTCACCATCGCGCCGACGATCGTGAAGAAGCGCGACGCCGCCGAGGTCGAGCGCGAGGCGCGCGCGCTGCTGGAGAAGGTCGGGCTGTCGCACCGGATCGAGGCCTATCCCGACGAGCTCTCCGGCGGCCAGCAGCAGCGCGTCGCGATCGCCCGCGCGCTGGCGCTGAAGCCGGAGATCCTGCTGCTCGACGAGGTGACCTCGGCGCTCGACCCCGAGCTCGTCGCCGAGGTGCTCGACACCATCCGCGTGCTCGCCGCCGAGGGCATGACGATGCTGATCGTCAGCCACGAGATGGGCTTCGTCCGCGAGATTTCGAGCAAGGTGGTGTTCATGGCCGACGGCAAGGTCGTCGAGGTTGGCCCGCCCCAGCAGATCTTCGACGCGCCGCAGACCGAGCGCTGCGCCGATTTCGTCCGCCGCATCCTGCGGCACTGAAGAACTGCGGCACTGAAGGAAGAGCCCCGATGAGCTATGGCATGCATTATCTGAAGGGCGCGGTGGACTGCCATGTCCATACCTGCCCGCATCTCAACGGGCGCAGCGCCAACATCTTCGAATCGGTGCGCCAGGCGGCCGCGGCCGGCATGCGCGCCATCGGGCTGATGGACAATTTCATGAACTCGTCGGGCTATGCCGCGCTCGCCGCCGCCGAGCTCGGCCATCTCGGCATCGAGATCTTCGGCGGGTTGATCATGCAGCCCACCGCCGGCGGCGTGACCTATGAGGCGGCGCGCAATGCCGTCGACTACGGCTACGGGCCGGGCACCGGCGCGCGCTTCCTCTCGCTGCCGACGCACCACACCAAGGCGGTGGCGCGGCGCGAGGGGCGCACGGGGCTCTATCTCGAAGCCGCCTTCGGCGTGCATGAGAGCGGCAAGGTGCCCGACCCGGTGCCGGCGATCATCGACCTCTGCGCCGAGCGCGACATCGTCTTCGATTGCGGCCATGTCGATGGCTGGGAGGCGGTGGCGCTGGCGGAAGAGGCGAAGAAGCGCGGCGCCAGCCGCGTGCGCACCCATGCCGGCGGCTACGATATCAAGACCATCGAGACGCTGGTGGCCCTCGGCGCCTATTGCGAGTTCTCGTTCTTCGTCCTGACCCACGCCACCCAGGTCGGCCTCACCCATGTCGACCAGGAGAAGCACCGCGCCCCGTCGAAGACGGTGCAGGACCTGACGCCGCGTATCCGCGCCGCCGGCGACCGCGCCATCGTCTCGGGCGATGCCGGCATCTATCTGCTGCCGCCGCCGGTCGAGGCGTTCCGGGAGTTCCTCGTCCTGCTCGAATCGGACGGGTTCGCCGAGGCCGAGCTGCGCCGGATGAGCAGCACGAATCCGGCGGATCTGTTCCGGATCGGCCGTTTCGCCGCCTGAGTCCCCGGCCCGAAAAAGCCCGCGTCCAGCCTGTGCCGGACGCGGGCCCGATGCTCCCCCGCGGGGGGCGGAGCGCGCTTACTTCTTCTTGCCGTCCGGCCCGAACTGCTTGAGATAGGCGATCAGGTCGGTGATCCGGGCGTCGTCCTTGAGGCCCGGATAGATCATCTTCGTACCCGGCGTCACGCCGCGCGGGTCCTTGATGTAGACGCGGAAATTGTCCTCGCTCCAGACCTTGTCGAGCGACTTGTAGGCCGCCGAATAGGTATAGCCTGCGGCGGTACCGGCCTTGCGGTTGTCGAACAGGCCGTTGAGCGCCGGGCCGACGGCGTTCTTTGCGGTTTCGCCGACCTGGTGGCAGGTCCGGCATTGCAGAAAGACCTTCTCACCAGCGGCGAGATCCTGCGCCTGTGCCATGGCGGGGAGGAGGGTGACGACGGCGGCTGCGGCTGCGTAGGCAAGCTGTCTCATGGCGATGACCTCTCCAGACTTATTCCAGTTATGATGGAAGTGCGATGCGTGGCGGGCAAGTCCGCTGCCGTCGCACCCCCCAGACCGTTTCACTTACTTCGCAGTCTGCGGG
Organism: Allobosea thiooxidans; assembly: GCA_943372485.1. GTDB lineage: Bacteria > Pseudomonadota > Alphaproteobacteria > Rhizobiales > Beijerinckiaceae > Allobosea > Allobosea thiooxidans_A. Next base: position 85,762 of record CALRYW010000002.1, on the reverse strand, counting down.
CCCAGAGCCTCTTGCGGGCTGTCGCCGGCCGATCATGAGAACGCACGACCAAAGCGATTGCATGTCGTGCGAGTCCTTCGTAGTGTATCGACAGCTTGACAGCAATATGTAAATTTAAGCTGACACATCGGAACGCGAAGGGGATTGGAATGCCAGAGACCCCGCTTCTCGACGGCGTCACCTCGCCCGCCGATCTGCGCCGCCTGTCCCAACACCAGCTGCGGCAGCTCGCCGACGAACTCCGGGCCGAGACGATCGACGCCGTCTCCGTCACCGGCGGGCATCTCGGCGCGGGGTTGGGTGTGGTCGAGCTCACGGTCGCGCTCCATCACCTCTTCGACACGCCACGTGACACCCTGATCTGGGATGTCGGGCACCAGGCCTACCCGCACAAGATCCTGACCGGCCGGCGCGACCGAATCCGGACGCTGCGGCAGGGCGGGGGCCTGTCCGGCTTCACCAAGCGCGAGGAAAGCGAGTTCGATCCCTTCGGTGCCGCCCACACCTCGACCTCGATCTCGGCGGGGCTGGGTTTCGCCGTCGCCCGTGACCTCAAGGGCGGGGACGGGCATGTCGTGGCCGTGATCGGCGACGGGGCGATGTCGGCTGGCATGGCCTATGAGGCGATGAACAATGCCGGCGCACTCGGCAAGCGGCTGATCGTCATCCTCAACGACAACGACATGTCGATCGCCCCGCCGGTGGGGGCGCTCTCCGCGCATCTGGCCAAGCTGCTCTCGGGGAAGACCTATCTCTCGCTGCGCGACCAGGGCCGCCAGCTCACCCGCCGGCTGGGCCGCGGTCTCGATTCCAAGATCACCCGCGCCGTCGAGCATGCGCGCGGCTATCTCACCGGCGGGACGCTGTTCGACCAGCTGGGGTTCTACTATGTCGGCCCGATCGACGGGCACAATCTCGACCATCTGGTGCCGGTGCTGCGCAATGTCCGCGATGCGCCGAACGGGCCGATCCTCGTCCATGTCGTGACCCAGAAGGGCAAGGGCTACGCGCCGGCCGAGGCGACAGCGGACAAGTACCATGCCGTGGTCAAGTTCGATGTCGCCAGCGGCGTGCAGGAGAAGACAGCCTCGAGCGCGCCTGCCTATACCAAGGTGTTCTCGCAGGCGCTGCTGCGCGAGGCGGCGCGCGACGAGCGCATCGTCGCGATCACCGCGGCGATGCCCTCGGGCACCGGGCTCGACGCTTTCGCCAAGGCGCATCCCTCCCGCTTCTTCGATGTCGGCATCGCCGAGCAGCACGCGGTGACCTTCGCCGCCGGGCTCGCCTGCCAGGGATTCAAGCCGGTCTGCGCGATCTACTCGACCTTCCTGCAGCGCGCCTATGACCAGATCGTCCACGACGTCGCGCTGCAGAAGCTGCCGGTGCGCTTCGCGATCGACCGGGCCGGCCTCGTCGGGGCCGATGGCGCGACCCATGCGGGGGCTTTCGACATCGCCTATCTCGGTTGCCTGCCGGGCTTCGTGCTGATGGCGGCGGCCGATGAGGGTGACCTCGTGCACATGGTCGCCACCGCCTGCGCCCATGAGGAGGGGCCGATCGCGCTGCGCTATCCGCGTGGCGAGGGCCTGGGCGTTGCGCTGCCCGAAACCGGCACGCCGCTCGAGATCGGCCGCGGGCGGGTGCTGCGCGAAGGGACGCGCGTCGCCATCCTGTCCTATGGGACGCGGCTGGGCGAATGCCTGCAGGCGGCGGAGACGCTGGACGGGATGGGGCTGTCGACCACGGTCGCCGATGCCCGCTTCGCCAAGCCGCTCGACCGGGCGCTGATCCGGCGCCTGGCCCGCAACCATGAGGCGCTGATCACGGTGGAAGAGGGCTCGTTCGGCGGCTTCGGCTCCTTCGTCCTGCATGCCCTGGCCGATGATGGGCTCTTCGAGGCCGGCCTCAAGATCAAGACGCTGACGCTGCCGGACCGCTTCCAGGACCAGGATACGCAGGCCCGCATGTATGCGGCGGCGGGCCTCGACGCGGCTGCGATCGTGGCGGTGGCGACGGGGCTGTGCCGCCCGAGCCAGGCGGCCTGGCGCGCGGCCCAGGCGGGCTCGGCGGCGCTCAGGCTGGTGCCGGCGCATCCGCCGGCGGCGGGTCCGCTGCACGAGGCTTCGACATGAACGCCGTGACGCCCTTCAAGCGCCCGCTGACGGTGCTGCTGGCCAAGCCGCGCGGCTTCTGTGCCGGCGTGGTCCGAGCGGTCGAGATCGTCGAGCGCGCCATCGCGCAGGCGGGCGCGCCGGTTTATGTCCGCCATGAAATCGTCCACAACACCCATGTCGTCGAGGGCCTGCGCGCCCAGGGCGCCGTCTTCGTCGGCGAGGTCGACCAGATCCCGGCGGGTGCGACGACGATCTTCTCGGCCCATGGCGTGTCACGCGGGGTCGAGGCGGCGGCGGCGGCGCGCGGGCTCGACGTGATCGACGCGACCTGCCCTCTGGTCCAGAAGGTCCATAATCAGGGCCGGCGCTATGCGCAGCTCGGCTACGACGTCGTGCTGATCGGCCATGAGGGCCATGCCGAGGTCGAGGGCACGCGCGGCCAGATCGACGGGCGCCTGCACGTCGTCGCCACGGCCGCCGAGGTGGCCGGGCTGGTCGTCGCCGATCCCGAGAAGGTGGCCTATATCAGCCAGACGACGCTGAGCGTGCAGGACACGCGCGAGGTCATCGCCGCGTTGACCGCGCGCTTCCCGGCGATCGTCGGCCCCGACATCCGCAACATCTGCTACGCGACCCAGAACCGGCAGGCGGCGGTGCAGGCGATGGCGCCGCATTGCGACCTCATCCTCGTCGTCGGCTCGCGCTCCTCCTCCAACACGACGCGGTTGCGCGAGGTCGGCGAGATCGCCGGCGTCGCGAGCCATCTGATCGAGGGGCCCGACGCGATCGACCCGGCCTGGTTCGAGGCGGTCGAAACGGTCGGCTTGACGGCCGGGGCCTCGGCGCCCGAGCGGCTGATCCAGGATGCGATCGATCGCCTGCGCGGCTTCCGCTCGGTCACGGTGCGGGAGCTCGAGGGCGTCGATGAGGAGGTGGTGTTCCGCTTGCCGCCGCGCCTGGTCGAGGCGATGGCGTCCTGAAACGGGGAGAGACGGCGATGGACGGGCTCCTGGATCATGCGGATGTCGTCGGCCAGCGTCTGCGCCGCGAGGGCGAGGCGGAGTCCGGCGAGATCGGGTCCTCCCTCGCGATGCCGGCCGCCGCGATCGCCAAACGGCCCCGGCGCGCGCCGAAGCGTGCCTCGGCCCTGCCTGCCGACGGGCGCGCGCCGCCCTTTCCGTTTTCCGCCATCGTCGCCCAGGAGGAGATGAAGCGCGCCCTGCTGCTGGCGGCGATCGACCCGACCATCGGCGGTGTGCTGATCTTTGGTGATCGCGGCACGGGCAAATCCACGGCGGTGCGGGCACTCGCGGCCCTGCTGCCGCCGATGCGCGCCGTCGTCGGCGATCCCTACCACGGTGCGCCCCAGGCGGGAGTGCGCGGGCAGAAGACCCATCTCGTGCCGGTGCCCGTGGTCGACCTGCCGCTGGGGGCGACCGAGGACCGCGTCGTCGGCGCGCTCGATCTGGAGAAGGCACTGGCCAGCGGCGAGAAGGCCTTCCAGCCCGGCCTGCTGGCACGGGCCCATCGCGGTTTTCTCTATATCGACGAGGCCAATCTGCTGGAGGACCATCTCGTCGATGTGCTGCTCGATGTCGCCGCCTCCGGCGAGAACGTCGTCGAGCGCGAGGGGCTGAGCATCCGCCATCCGGCGCGCTTCGTGCTGGTGGGCAGCGGCAATCCCGAAGAGGGCGAACTGCGTCCGCAGCTGCTCGACCGGTTCGGCCTCTCCGTCGAGGTCGCGACACCGGTCGATCTGCCGACCCGCATCGCGGTGGTGAAGCGCCGCGACGCCTATGACCGCGACCCGCGGGGGTTCTGCGGGCAATGGCAGGCCGCGGACCAGGCGATCGGGCGGAGGCTGATCGCCGGGCGCAAGCGGCTGGCGCAGATCGAGACCTCCGATGCCGCGCTGACGCGTGTGGCGGAACTCTGCCTGCATCTGGGCACCGACGGCCTGCGCGGCGAACTGACCCTGATGCGGGCAGCACGCGCGCTCGCGGCGCTCGAAGGCGCGCAGGAGATCCTCGACAGCCATATCCGGACGGTCGCGCCGATGGCGCTGCGCCACCGGCTGCGCCGCAATCCGCTGGATGAGGCCGGCTCGACCGTGCGTGTCGAGCGGGCGCTGGCCGAGGTTTTCGGCCCATGACCACGCCCGGCGCCAGCGCGACCGAGGTTCCGGCGCTGGCGCCCTGGCGGCTCGCCGACATCGCGGCCGCGCTGCTGGCGCTGGATGGTGCGTCGATCGGCGGCGTGTCCCTGCGTGCGCCGGCCGGGCCGGTTCGGGAGGCCTGGCTCGCCCGACTCTCGGCCTTGCGCTATGGGGCGCCCTGCTCGCGGATGCCGGCCGGCATCGGCGATGCGCGCCTGCTCGGCGGGCTCGATCTGACCGCGACGCTGGCGATGGGGCGCCCGGTCGCGGAACGCGGCCTGCTCGCCGAGGTCGATGGCGGCGTCCTGATCGTCGCCATGGCCGAGCGTGTCGAGGCCGCGACGGCGGCGAAGCTCTGCGCCGTGCTCGATGCCGGCGCGGTCACGGTCGAGCGCGACGGCATCGCTCTGACCGTGCCGACCCGCTTTGCCGTTGTCGCCCTCGACGAGGGCATCGCCGCCGATGAGCGCCCCGCCGCGGCCCTGACCGACCGGCTGGCGCTGCGGCTCGACCTCACCGCGTTGTCGCATCGCGAGATCGAGCCTCCCGTTTTCGACGCCGAGAGCATCGCCGCTGCGCGCGCCCGCGTCGCCGCGACGATCGATGACGAGACGATCGCCTGCCTGTGCACGGCGGCGCTGGCGCTCGGCATCGGCTCGACCCGCACCGCGCTGCAGGCGGTGAAGGTGGCGCGGCTGGTGGCCGCGCTGTCGGGCCGCGAGGCGGTCGGGCCCGGGGATGCGGCGCTTGCCGCCGCGCTCGTGCTGGCCCCGCGCGCGACACAGTTGCCGGCGCGCAGCGAAGAGGCCGACGATCAAGAGCCCGAGCCGGACCCGCAACCGGAGTCGCCGCCCTCCGAGAGCGACGGGCAGGCGGCGGCCCCGCCGCGCGATCTCGACGAGATGGTTCTCGACGCCGCAAAGGCCGCGATCCCCGCCGGCCTGCTGGCGCAACTGCTGGCGGCGGGCGGCCGGACGCGGGCGCGCGCCGCCGGCCGGGCCGGGCAGTTGCAGAAGGCGGCGCGGCGCGGTCGCATCATTGGCTCGAAGGCCGGCGATCTGCGCGGCGGTGCCAGGCTCGATGTGGTCGAGACGCTGCGCGCCGCGGCGCCCTGGCAACGGCTGCGGCACAGCGAGGCTGCCATAGTGGGCCGCAACGGCCTGATCGTCAGGCGTGATGATTTCCGGATCGCGCGCTACAAGCAGCGCAGCGAGACCGCGACGCTGTTCGTCGTCGATGCCTCGGGGTCCTCGGCACTGCAGCGGCTCGCCGAGGCGAAGGGCGCCGTCAGGCTGCTGCTGGCGGAGTGCTATGTCCGGCGCGACGAGGTCGCGCTGATCGCCTTTCGCAAGGCCCAGGCCGAGATCATGCTGCCGCCGACGCGTTCGCTGGTCGCGGCCGAGCGGGCACTGGCCGGTCTGCCGGGCGGTGGTGCGACGCCGCTCGCGACCGCGATCGAGGCCGCCTGCGCACTGGCCGATGCCGTCAGGCGCAAGGGCCGGACCCCGGCGCTCGTCTTCATGACCGATGGCCGCGCCAATATCGACCGCGCCGGGCGGCAGGGGCGGGCTCAGGCACAGACCGACGCACTGGCTGCTGCCCGGGGCCTGCGCGGCGAGGGCTTCAACGCGATCCTGATCGATACCTCGCCGCAGCCGCAGCCGCAGGCGGCCGACATCGCCGCGGCGATGGGCGGGCTCTACTTGCCGCTGCCGCAGGCCGATGCGGCGGGCGTCGGCCGGGCGGTCGGTCTCGCCCTGGCGGCAGGCCGATGACCGGCGCCCTCTCCTGGGCGCGGGACGGGCGCGACTGGCCGCATCGCGCAGCGAGCCGCTTCGTCCAGGCGGGCGGCCTGTCCTGGCATGTGCAGGAGATGGGGCAGGGGCCGACGCTGCTGCTCCTGCACGGCACGGGCGCCTCGACCCATTCCTGGCGGGACCTGCTGCCGCTGCTGGCGCGCGATTTCCATGTGATCGCGCCCGATCTGCCGGGCCACGGCTTCACCGAAGCGCCCGAGCGCGACCGGCTCTCGCTGCCGGCGATGGCGCGCGGCCTCACCGCGCTGCTCGGCAAGCTCGGGGTCGAACCGGAGGGGATCGTCGGCCATTCCGCGGGCGCCGCCATCGCGATGCAGATGGCGCTGACCAAGGCGGTCGCGCCCTCCTGCCTGATCTGCCTGAACGGGGCGCTTCTGCCCTTCAAGGGCGTGGCCTCGCAGCTCTTTCCCTCGGTGGCCCGGCTGCTGGTGCTCAACCCGCTGGTGCCGCGCCTCTTTGCCTGGCGGGCGGGCAGCACCGAGGCGGTGACCCAGCTCCTGGAAGGCATGGGCTCGCGTCTCGATGCGCGCGGGCAGGATCTCTACCAGCGGCTGTTCTCGAACCGGGTCCACATCGCCTCGACGCTCGGGATGATGGCGAACTGGGATCTCGAGGCCCTGGGCCGGAGCTTCGGCAGGCTCGATCTGCCCGTGCTGCTGGTCGTGGGGGCGGGCGATCGGGCGGTGCCGCCCGGCGATGCGCGCGAGGTCGCGCGGCGCCTGCCGGACGCGCGGATCGAGACGCTGCCGGGCGCGGGCCACCTCGTCCATGAGGAGAAGCCGGCGGACATCGCGGCGCTGATCGGGGCCGAGATGCTGCGCCACAGGGAGGTGATCGCATGCTGACCGAACTGCATCCGCCGAGCCTGGGTTCGGGGACGCGCGCACCGGCCCCCGACCGTCGGCCGCATGCGGTGGTGATCGGCTCGGGTTTCGGCGGGCTCGCCGCCGCGATCCGGCTGGGCGCGCGAGGCTATCGCGTCACGGTGCTGGAGGCGCTCGATCAGCCCGGCGGGCGCGCGCGCGTCTTCCGGCAGGACGGCTTCACCTTCGATGCCGGGCCGACGATCGTCACCGCGCCGTTCCTGTTCGAGGAGCTCTGGGCGCTGTGCGGACGGCGGATGGAGGACGATGTCAGGCTGACCTCGCTCGACCCGTTCTACCGCCTGGTCTTCGACGATGGCTCCACCCTCGATTGTTGTGGCGACGAGGAGGCGATGCAGGCCCGGATCGCGGCTTTCGCGCCGGACGATCTGAGCGGCTACCGCACCATCCTGAAGGACGCCGAGGCGATCTACCGGGTCGCTTTCGAAAAGCTCGCCCATGTGCCCTTCAGCACGCTTTCCGCCATGCTGAAGGCCATGCCGGCGATGGCCTGGCTGCGGGCCGACCGCAGTGTCCACGGCTTCGCCTCGCGCCATGTCCGCGACGAACGGCTGCGGACGGCGCTGAGCTTCCACCCGCTGTTCATCGGCGGCAATCCGTTTTCGGCCACGGCCATGTACGCCCTGGTGCTCCATCTGGAGCGCAAGTTCGGCGTGCATTTCGTCCATGGCGGCACGGGTGCGCTGGTGCAGGGTCTCGTGCGCCTGCTCGAAGGGCAGGGCGCGACGCTGCGCTACGGCGCGAAGGTCGCGGAGATCACCGTGGCAAAGGGAGCGGCCACCGGCGTGAGGCTCTCGGACGGCGAGGTCATCGCCGCCGATATCGTCGTTTCCAATGCCGATGCCACCTACACCTACGGCACCTTGCTGAAGGCGCAGCCGCGCCGGCGCTGGAGCGACGCCAAGCTCCAGCGGGCGCGCTATTCGATGAGCGTCGTGGTCTGGTACTTCGGCACGCGCCGTCGCTATGACGACATCGAGCACCACACGATCCTGTTCGGGCCGCGCTACCGCGGGCTCATCGACGACATCTTCGAACGCAAGGTTCTGGCGGAGGATTTCAGCCTCTATTTGCACCGCCCGACCGCGACCGATCCCGGGCTCGCCCCGGAGGGCTGCGATGCGTTCTACGCGCTCGTGCCGGTTCCCAACCTCCAGGGTGACACCGACTGGGCGACGCAGGCCGAGCCGTTCCGGGCTCGCATCCAGGAGCGGCTCGAGGCGACGTTGCTGCCGGGCCTGAGCGAGACGCTCGTCACCTCCCGGCTGATGACGCCGCCCGATTTCCGCGATGATCTGCTCTCCGCCCATGGCGCGGCCTTCGGGATGGAGCCGCGGCTGCTGCAAAGCGCCTGGTTCCGGCCGCACAATCTCAGCGAAGAGCTCGACCGGCTCTATCTCGTCGGCGCCGGCACGCATCCCGGCGCCGGCCTGCCCGGCGTCCTGTCTTCGGCCAAAATTCTCGATATGGTGGTACCTCATGCGACAGAACGGGTCTGATCTGCGTTCCCCTGCGCCGATGGCGGCGGATCTGGCGGCCTGCGATGCGATCCTGCGCGTCGGCTCCAAATCCTTTCGGGCCGCCGCGCTGCTGCTGCCGCGCGAGACGCGCCGGGCGGCCACAGCGCTCTACGCCTTCTGCCGGCTCGCCGACGATGCGATCGACGAGGGGCCGGGCGATGCCGCGACGATCGCGCTGCTGGAACAGCGCGTCATTGCCGCCCATGCCGGCCGGCCGCATGAGCACCCGGTCGATCGCGCCTTTTCCGAGACCGTGCTCGGCTTCGGCCTGCCTCCAGAGGTGACGCTGGCACTGATCGAGGGGCTGGCCTGGGATGCCCAGGGGCGGCGCTACGAAACGTTCGACGACCTCTGCGGCTATGGCGCGCGCGTGGCGGGTTCCGTCGGCGTGATGATGGCGACGCTGATGGAGAGGCGTGCGCCGGAGGTGCTGGCGCGGGCGGCCGATCTCGGCGTGGCCATGCAGCTCAGCAACATCGCCCGCGATGTCGGGGCGGATGCGGCGATGGGGCGGGTCTATCTGCCGCTGTCCTGGCTGCGCGAGGCGGGCATCGATCCCGACGCGTTTCTCGCCCGCCCGCGCTTCTCTCCGGCCCTGGGCGGCGTCGTGGCACGGCTGCTGGCCGAGGCCGACAGGCTCTACGCCCGTGCCGATGCCGGGATCGAGGCTCTCCCCGCCTCGTGCCGGTCGGGGATCCGCGCGGCGCGCTCGATCTATGCCGAGATCGGCCGGGAGGTGGCGCGGCGGGGGCATGACGGCGTGTCGCAGCGGGCCGTGGTGCCGGCCTGGCGCAAGCTCGGGCTCCTCGCCCGTGCGCTGGCGGGAGGCAACAGCGATGACGGACATCTCGGCCTGCCGGCCCTGCCGGCCACGGCCTATCTGGTCACGGCCGTGACCAGGATGTCGCAGGGACCCCGCACGCCCTTGCGGGCGGCGCCCGTGCCATGGTGGGATCCGATCGGCCGCACCACGGCGGTGATCGAGATGTTCGAGCGCCTCGGCCGGGTCGAGCGTTCCGCCGTCAGGGGTCCGTGAGGGACGGGAGGCCGCGATGTCGTCCAGTACGCTGATCGTCGTCGAGATGGTGTTGATGTTCGGGCTTTGCTTCGGCTTCTGTTTCCATCAGCTCTGGGACCTGCGGCGCGAGAAGGCCAAGGACGCGGCCAAGGATGCGGCCAAGGCCGCAGCCGAGAGTGCCGCGGGCGCGCCGCGCGACCCTAGCTCCGCCGCGGCATCCTGAAGGGCAGCATCGCCTGGACAACCGGGCTGGCGAAGCGGTCGAGCGACAGGCTCTCATGCATGGCCGTGACGCTCTCGCCTCCCAGCGAGGTTCGCACCACGGAGCGCGCATAGAAGGGCGTGTCCTCCAGTGTCTCGAGCAGCGCGGCTGGCCGGCCACGATCGCTGCGGGTCTCGCGCGCAATGCGCCAGCCGGTTTTCGGCAGGGTGGCGGTCGGGCCCGGTTGGATGGCGCTCGCCTGGCCGCCGCCGTCGAAGCGCCAGCCGAGATCGAAAGTCGAGCCGTCGCGGCGCGTGCCGCCATAGAGCACGGCCGCGCCGTCGGGCGTCGGCGCGCGCGACCAGTGCCAGCTCTGGAAGCCCTCGGCGAGCGGCGCATCGCCCTGGTTCATGTCGAGATAGCCTGGGCCGCTCCAGCACAGATCGGGCTCGCTCAGCGCGACCTCGACGCTTGCCAGCGGCGCGATCGGCCACCAGCGGTGATGGCCCTCGGGATTCAATGTCACGACATGGTCAGTGATCGCCTGCGGCGTGACGCGAACCGACCCGCGCACCCGGCGCGGCAGGGGCGTGCCGATCTCGTCGATCGCGATCGTCAGGGTTGTCCCGTCCCATTGCAGCGCGCTGGGCCCGATCGCGAAATGATCCGTCGAAGCTGAGACATGCCGCCGCCCGCGCTCGGTCATCGTCCAGCGGCGCACACCGGGGCCGTAGAGGCCGACGTTCAAGGCGCAATGGTCGAGCGGGTCGGCGATGCCGCGCCGCCGTGCCCACGCGTAATAGGGCGAGAAGACGCTGCCAATGAAGGCGATGATGCTCAGCCCGTAGCGGCCGTCAGCGCTCAGCGCGTCGACATACCACCAGACATAGCCGCCGGGCGCGACCGTGACGTCGAAGCGAGGTCCGCGACCACGCTCTGCGCCGCCAAAAGCCCCGAGAGCGCCACCATCGGCACGCCCGGGCCCGGATGGACGCTGCCCCCCGTCCCATAGAGCCCCGGCAGCCGGCTGCGCGAGCCCGGCCGGTTGAAGCTCGCCATCGCGCCGTGGGTCGAGCGGCCGTAGAGGCCGCCGCCCGTCGCTGGAAACAGGGCCTCCCAGTCGCTGGCCTGCGTCGTCAGCATCGCTTCGCGCTGCAGCGCGATCTCCAATCCGCAATGCGCCATCCGGGCGAGGCTCCTGCGCAGGCATGTCTCGATCTCCTCGGGCGGAAAGGCGGGGCGGTCGCCGCAGGGCGGGGCGTTGACCAGGATGAGCAGTCGCTCGGGCCCGGCCGGGGCGGCGCCCGCCTCGTCGCGATCCTGCGCGCAGACATAGATCGTCGGCTCCTCGGGGAGGCGGCCCTGCCGGCAGATCGCCTCGAACTCGGCGGCGTAGTCGCGCGAGAAGAAGACATTGTGCCGGTGCAGCGGAAAGCCGTTCGTCTGCGCGACCGCGGCAAAGGTCAGGGCCGACAGCGAGCGCTCGGCGGGCTTGGTCGGTGTCGCGAAGCGGGCGGCGGCCCGGCCGAAATGGCCGGTGGCGATGGCGTTGACATCGGCATTGCTGACGACCGCGTCGGCGCGCAGCGTCTCGCCGCCGGCCAGGCGGATGCCGGCCGCGCGACCGCCCTCGATCAGGATCTCGGCGACGGCCTCACCGTAACGCAGTTGTGCGCCCTTCGCCGTGGCGAGGTCGGCCAGGGCTCGGGCGAGTCGGTGCATGCCGCCCTCGACCAGCCAGACACCCTCCTGCTCGACATGGGCGACCAGCATCAGCGTCGCGGGCGCGGCGAAGGGCGACGAGCCGCAATAGGTGGCGTAGCGGCCGAAGAGCTGGCGCAGGCGCTGGTCCTGGAAGGCATGGCCCAACGCATCCCACAGCGTTCCGAACGGGCTCGCACCCCAGAGCTGGCGCAGTCCACCCAGCCCCATGTGCTGCACCAGCCCGAGCATGCTCGGCCGCTCGCGGGCCATGAAGCTGTCCTTCAGCGCGTCGTGAATGCCGCGCGCCTGATCGCAGAAGGCGAGGTAGTTGCGGCCCTCGGCGGGGCCGGCGAAGGCGGCGATGGCCTGCGCCGAGGCGCTCCGGTCGGCGAAGAGATCGAGCCGCTCCGTTTCGCTCCAGGCATGTCGAGCCAGCACCGTGGCCGGCGTCAAGGTGACATGGCGATCGAGCGCCTCGCCGACCTCCTCAAAGATGCGGTCGAAGACCCAGCGCATCGTCATCACGGTCGGGCCGGCATCCAGCCTGCAGCCGCCGACCGCGACCTCGCGCATCTTGCCGCCGGGGGCGGCCGCCTGCTCGACCAGGGTGACGTCGCAGCCGCGCGCGGCCAGCAAAAGGGCGGAGACCAGGCCACCGATGCCGGCGCCGATGACGAGGATGCGGGGGGTGCCCAAGCGGCGGCCTCGTGCGGGTTGACTTCACAGTCACAACTGTCCAGTCTTATTGACACATGGACTGTCAGTTTGGAAGAACGTTCATTCACAGGGGATCGTGATGGATACCGGGACACGGATCGAACAGACCCTCGACGCCGCCATCGCCGCCGCCCATCTGCAGAACTGTCCGCCGCTGCTCGCCCAGGCGATGCGCCATGCGGTGTTCCCCGGTGGTGCGCGGATCAGGCCGCGCCTGACGCTGGCCGTCGCGAGGGCCTGCGGTGATCCGGACCCCGGCATCGCGAATGCGGCGGCGGCCGCCATCGAGTTCCTGCATTGCGCCTCGCTCGTGCATGACGATCTGCCCTGCTTCGACGACGCCGCGATGCGGCGCGGCAAGGCCTCGGTCCACAAGGCCTATGGCGAACCGCTGGCGGTGCTGGCCGGCGATGCGCTGATCGTGCTCGCCTTCGAGACGCTGGCCGAAGCCATCACCCGCCAGCCGCAGAGCCTGGCGACCCTGGTGCGGGTCGTCAGCGCCGCTGTCGGCAGTCGCGGTGGCATCGTCGCCGGGCAGGCCTGGGAATCGGAAGCGACGATCGACTGCGCGCTCTACCACCAGGCCAAGACGGGCGCGCTGTTTGCCGGCGCGACCATGGCGGGCGCCGCGGCGGCCGGCGTCGCGCATCAGGACTGGCGCTGGCTCGGGGAAAAGCTCGGCGAGGCCTTCCAGGTCGCCGACGACATCCGCGACGTCGCCGCGACGCCCCAGGAGCTCGGCAAACCCTGCGGCCAGGACGCGGCGCATCTGCGCCCCAATTACGCCTCGGCCTATGGGCTCGGCCCGGCGATCGCGCATCTCGACGCGCTCGTGCTGGAGGCGATCGCCGCGATCCCGGCCTGCCCCGGCCGCCAGGATCTGGGAACGCTGATCGGCCTCACGGCCAAGAGCTTCCTGCCCGAGAGCCTGCAGCGCCGCGCGGCCTGACCGTGCGCCCGGCCTCGGTCCCAGCCGCCGGCCCCGTGGTGGAACCGGCCCGGCCGGTCTCGCTGGCCGACCGGCTGGCGGGATGGCGCAACCGGCTGGTGGCGAGCCCGCGCTTTCAGCGCTTCGCCGCCTCCTTTCCGCTCACCAAGCCGATCGCGCAGCGCCAGTCGCAGGCGCTGTTCGATCTCTGCGCCGGCTTCGTCTATGCGCAGGTGCTGCAGGCCTGCATCCAGCTCGACCTGTTCCGCATTCTCGAAGCGGGGCCGCGCAGCGTGGCCGAACTGGCGCCGCGCCTCGCGATGACCGAGAGCGCGACCGAGCGTCTGCTCGGAGCGGCGGCCGCGCTCGACCTGGTCGAGCGTCGCAGCGGCGGACGCTACGGGCTCGCCATGCTGGGAGCGGCGCTGCTCGGCAATCCCGGCGTCGGCGCCATGATCGCCCATCACCGGCTGCTCTATGATGATCTCGCCGACCCGCTCGCGCTGCTGCGGGGCGAGAGCCGCCCCACCGCGCTGTCGGGCTACTGGGGCTATGCGACCGCCGACCAGCCTGCGGCGGCGCCTCCGGCCGAGGTCGCGCCCTATAGCGCCCTGATGGCGCAGTCCCAGCATTTCGTCGCCGATGACATCCTGGCGGCCTACGACTTCGCGCCGCATCGCCGCATCCTCGATGTCGGCGGCGGGGAGGGCGCTTTTCTGATCCGCGTGGCCGCCCAGGCGACAGCGCCGGCGCTGACGCTGTTCGACCTGCCGGCGGTGGCGGCGCGGGCGCAGGTCCGTTTCGAGGCGGAAGGGCTCGGCCCGCGCGCCGCCACGTTCGGCGGCGACATGCATCGCGATGCCCTGCCCGGGGGCGCCGATCTGGTGACGCTGGTGCGGGTCCTGCACGATCACGACGACGCGGCGGTGCGCGCGTTGCTGGCGCGGATTCGCGCCTGCCTGCCGCCGGGCGGAACGCTCCTGATTGCCGAGCCGATGGCGGGTTCGGCCGAGACCCGGCGGATGGCCGAGGCCTATTTCGCCTTCTACCTGCTCGCCATGGGCAGCGGCCGGGCGCGCAGCCCCGAGGAGCTGACCGCTTTCCTTCGCGAGGCCGGCTTCACCGAGATCCGGACGCTGCGGACCCGGCGGCCGCTGCTGACCGGCGGCATGACCGCCCGCGTCGCCTGACAGGTGATGTGTAATTTAAGATTGACACATATCTTTGTTCCGATAGCTTGACACTCAGGCGATGGACCCGGGCCAGTGCGGCCGGCTCCCGACCTCGAAAGTGCTCCGATGCATGCGCTGGCAGTCCTCGTCGAAAGGCCCGAGCATCTGGTTCTCAGCCAACTGGAACTCGTTGCGGCCGGGCCTGAGGACGTGGTCGTCGCCACCCAGTGGAGCGGGATTTCGACGGGCACCGAGCGCCTGCTCTGGTCGGGCCGGATGCCGCCCTTTCCGGGCATGGGCTATCCGCTGGTGCCGGGCTACGAATCGGTCGGCCGGGTGATCCAGGCCGGCGATGGCTCGGGGCGCAGCGTCGGCGATCTCGTCTTCGTGCCCGGCTCCCGCGGTTTCAAGGCGGCGCGCGGCCTGTTCGGCGGCGCCTCCTCCCATCTCGTCGTGCCCGGGGCGAAGGCCGTCCCGATCCCCGAGGCGCTCGGCCCGTCCGGCGTGCTGCTGGCGCTCGCGGCCACGGCCCAGCATGCGCTCGCCGGCGGCGCGCTTCCCGAGCTGATCGTCGGTCATGGCGTGCTCGGGCGTCTGCTCGTCCGGCTCGTCCTCGCCCATGGCGGCCAGCCGGTGGTGTGGGAAAGCAACCCGCTGCGGGCGACGCCGGCACAAGGCTACGCGGTCCTCTCCGCCGAGGCCGATGCGCGCAGGGACTACCGCGTCATCTGCGACGTCAGCGGCGACGCTTCGCTCCTCGACACGCTGATCGCGAGGCTCGCCCCGCAGGGCGAGGTCGTGCTGGCGGGCTTCTACGACCAGCCGATCGCCTTTGCCTTCCCGCCGGCCTTCATGCGCGAGGCGCGGCTGCGCGTCGCCGCCGAATGGCGCCAGGCCGACCTCGACATCGTCATGGCGCTGATCGCCGAGGGACGGCTCTCGCTGGATGGGCTCATCACCCACAGCGCACCCGCCAATGACGCGCCGGCCGCCTATCGCACCGCTTTCAGCGATCCGTCCTGCCTCAAGATGATCCTGGACTGGAGTGCCTGCTCGTGAACATCCAGATTCGCAATCCCGTCCCTTCGCCCGCCGCCGCGATGGCCGCACGCCTGCGCGACGAGGCCGCCCTGCCGCAGGACGCGGTCGTCACGACCGCCCCGACCAAGGAGACGCAGATCATCGCGATCTACGGCAAGGGCGGCATCGGCAAATCCTTCACGCTCGCCAATCTCAGCTACATGATGGCCCAGCAGGGCAAGAAGGTGCTGCTGATCGGCTGCGATCCGAAATCCGACACCACCTCGCTGCTCTTCGGCGGCAAGGCCTGCCCGACCATCATCGAGACCTCCTCGCGCAAGAAGGCGGCGGGCGAGGAGGTGAAGATCGGCGATGTCTGCTTCAAGCGGGACGGCGTCTACGCGATGGAGCTCGGTGGGCCGGAGGTCGGCCGCGGCTGCGGCGGGCGCGGCATCATCCACGGCTTCGAGCTGCTGGAGAAGCTCGGCTTCCACGAGTGGGGCTTCGATTTCGTCCTGCTCGACTTCCTCGGCGACGTGGTCTGCGGCGGCTTCGGCCTGCCGATCGCGCGCGACATGTGCCAGAAGGTCATCGTCGTCGGCTCCAACGATCTGCAGAGCCTCTACGTCGCCAACAATGTCTGCTCGGCGGTGGAGTATTTCCGCAAGCTCGGCGGCAATGTCGGCGTGGCCGGCATGGTCATCAACAAGGATGACGGCACCGGCGAGGCCCAGGCCTTCTGCGACAAGGTCGGGATCCCGGTTCTCGCCGCCATCCCCGCCAATGACGACATCCGCAAGAAGAGCGCCAATTACGAGATCATCGGCCGGCCCGGCGATGTCTGGGCGGCGCTGTTCGAGGAACTGGGGCTGAACGTCTCGGAGGCGCCGCCGGTGCGGCCGACGCCGCTGACGCAGGACGCGCTGCTCTCCCTGTTCTCGAGCGAAAGCACCGGCCGCGACGTCGTGCTGGTGCCCGCCACGCTGGAAGACATGTGCGGCCCCTCCGCCCTCAAGAAGGCGACCCTCGAAGTCGTCTACGACCAGGTCTGAGGCGCATCATGACCGTGCATCAGCCCCTGCCCGACGCCGCCTCCGCCCCTGCGATCAACGCGGCGGCGACGAATGGCGACGGGCTCGGCTGCCATTCCGGCCAGGAAGCGATGCGCAGCGCGGCCACCGCGGCCGGCAATGCCGAGATGCTGGAGCGCTTCGCCAAGGACTACCCCGTCGGGCCCCACGACAAGCCGCAGAGCATGTGCCCGGCCTTCGGCTCCTTGCGCGTGGGCTTACGCATGCGGCGCACCGCTACGGTGCTGTCGGGCTCGGCCTGCTGCGTCTACGGGCTGACCTTCACCTCGCATTTCTACGGCGCGCGGCGCTCGGTCGGCTATGTGCCGTTCAATTCCGAGACGCTGGTCACGGGCAAGCTGTTCGAGGACATCCGCGAGGCGGTGTTCCAGCTCGCCGACCCCGCGCTCTATGACACCATCGTCGTCACCAATCTCTGTGTGCCCTCGGCCTCGGGCGTGCCGCTGCGGCTCCTGCCCAAGGAGATCAACGGCGTCCGCATCATTGGGATCGACGTGCCGGGCTTCGGCGTGCCGACCCATGCCGAGGCCAAGGACGTGCTGGCGGGCGCCATGCTGGCTTATGCCCGCAAGGAGGCCGAGGCCGGCCCGGTCCAGGCGCCGCGCGCCGGCAAGGCGGAACGCCCGACGGTCACCCTGCTCGGCGAGATGTTCCCGGCCGACCCCGTCGGCATCGGCATGATGCTCGAGCCACTGGGCCTGGCGGCCGGCCCGGTCGTACCGACGCGGGAATGGCGCGAGCTCTATGCAGCGCTCGACTGCGCGGTCGTCGCGGCGATCCACCCCTTCTACACGGCCTCCATCCGCGAGTTCGAAGCGGCGGGGCGCAGCATCGTCGGCTCCGGGCCGGTCGGTGTCGAGGGCACAGTCGCCTGGCTCTCGGCGATCGGCGAGGCCTGCGGCGTGGCCAAGCCCCTGGTCGAGGCGGCGCAGAACCGGCTGGTCCCGGCGATCCGCGGCGCGCTCTCGGCGATGCCGATCACCGGCCGGATCACGCTGTCGGGCTATGAAGGCTCGGAGCTGCTGGTGGCCCGGCTGCTCGTCGAGAGCGGCGCCGATCTGCGCTATGTCGGCACCGCCTGCCCGCGCACGCCCTGGTCGGAGCCCGACCGCGAGTGGCTGGCGGCACGCGGCGTGATGGTCAATTTCCGCGCCACGCTCGAGCAGGATCTGGCGGCGATGGCCGAGTTCCAGCCCGATCTCGCGATCGGCACCACGCCGGTGGTGCAGAAGGCCAAGCAGCTCGGCATCCCCGCGCTCTACTTCACCAACCTGATCTCGGCGCGGCCGCTCTTCGGGCCCGCCGGCGCGGGTTCGCTCGCCCAGGTCGTCAACGCCGCCATCGGCAACAAGGGCCGCATGGACGCGATGAAGGCCTTCTTCGCCGGCGTCGGCGAGGGCGACACCGCCGGAACCTGGCAGGACACGCCGCAGCTGCATCCCGATTTCCGCGAGAAGTTCGCCCGCCGCGCCGCCAAGGCGAAGGCGGCGGCCGAGGAGATTCCGTGATGCTGATCCAGGATCACGACAGGGCCGGGGGCTACTGGGGGGCGGTCTACGTCTTCTGCGCCATCAAGGGCCTGCAGGTCGTCATCGACGGCCCGGTCGGCTGCGAGAACCTGCCGGTGACCTCGGTGCTGCATTACACCGACGCGCTGCCGCCGCATGAGCTGCCGATCGTCGTGACCGGCCTCGCCGAGGAGGAGCTCGGCCAGCACGGCACGGAAGGCGCGATGAAGCGCGCCAATGCCGTGCTCGATCCGCATCTGCCGAGCGTGGTCGTCACCGGCTCGATCGCCGAGATGATCGGCGGCGGCGTGACGCCGGAAGGCACCAACATCCAGCGTTTCCTGCCGCGCACGATCGACGAGGACCAGTGGCAATGCGCCGACCGCGCGCTGTTCTGGCTCTGGGGCGAATACGGCGCCAAGCGCGGCATCGTGCCCAAGGCCAAGGCCCGCAAGGAGGGCGCGAAGCCCAAGGTCAACATCATCGGCCCGGCCTATGGCATGTTCAACATGCCCTCCGATCTCGCCGAGGTGCGCCGCCTGATCGAGGGCATCGGCGCCGAGGTCCACATGACCTTTCCGCTCGGCTCGCATCTCGCGCAGGTGCAGCGCCTGGCCGATGCCGAGGTCAATGTCTGCCTCTATCGTGAATATGGCCGGCTGCTCTGCGAGGCGCTCGACCGGCCCTATCTGCAGGCGCCGATCGGGCTGCATTCGACCACCGCCTTCCTGCGCTCGCTCGGCGAGCTGCTCGGGCTCGACCCCGAGCCCTTCATCGAGCGCGAGAAGCACACCACGATCAAGCCGCTCTGGGATCTCTGGCGCTCGGTGACGCAGGATTTCTTCGGCACGGCCTCCTTCGCCATCGTCGCCAACGAGACCTATACGCGCGGCATCCGCCATTTCCTCGAGACCGAGATGGGGCTGCCCTGCACCTTCTCGGCCTCGCG
The DNA here is from genome assembly GCA_943372485.1 of Allobosea thiooxidans. Classification (GTDB taxonomy): domain Bacteria; phylum Pseudomonadota; class Alphaproteobacteria; order Rhizobiales; family Beijerinckiaceae; genus Allobosea; species Allobosea thiooxidans_A. The sequence goes on along the minus strand of CALRYW010000002.1, from coordinate 66,963 downwards.
CTGCGCGGGCCAGAAATCCGACAACGACACGGTCCGCGCCTCGCTCAAGGAGAAGCCGCCGCTCGTGCTGTTCGGCTCGTTCAACGAGCGCATGTACATGGCCGAGGCCGGCGGGCGCGGGATCTACATTCCAGCCTCTTTCCCCGGTGCAGTGATCCGCCGGCACACCGGCACGCCTTTCATGGGCTATGCGGGCGCGACCTACCTGGTTCAGGAGGTCTGCAACGCGCTCTTCGACGCGCTCTTCCACATCCTGCCGCTGGGCACGCAGATGGACGCCGTCGAGGCGACGCCCGCGCGCCTGCATCGCGAGCTGCCCTGGTCGGAAGAGGCCAAGGCCCTGCTCGAGGACTGCCTCGAGCGCCAGCCGGTGCTGGTGCGGATCTCCGCCGCCAAGCGCCTGCGCGATGCCGCCGAGGCCCGCGCCCGGCAGGCCGGCGCCGCCCGGGTCCAGGCTGACCATGTCGATCGTGTCGCCAGCCGCGAAGGAGCCTTCGCATGAGCGCAGCGAGCCAGCATCGGCGGCACGACGGCCGCACCAGAATCGTTTCCGAGGGGAGGAGAGACGCATGACCATGCAGTTCACGGCGCGCCATTCCGAGCAGGACCATGTCCGGCGGGTGAAGTCGCTGGCCTCCGACCGGCGCATGTGCCGGCGGCTCACCGCCCTGTCGATGCCCTTCTTCCTCGTCGTCGCGCTGGTCCAGAGGGTCGTTCGTCCGGCCGGCCGTGAGCCGCGCCTGTCGATCGTCGCCGAGGCGCGCGCCCAGGCCAACGCCACCATTCCCTTCATGTTCATGGGCTGAGCCCGGAACGCGAGGGTCACGCGCTTCCGCCCGGTTCGGGCGGGAGGAACTGCCGGGGGGCGACGCCCGACAGCCAGCCGCACGGCTTCGTGCGGTAACGGCCGCAAGGCCAAAGGAGAGGACTGATCATGGCAGAGAGAGACACGCTGTCAGGATTGACCGCAGCGGAAGCGAAAGAATTCCATTCCTTCTTCATGCAAGGAACACTGGGTTTCGTCGCTATCTCCGCGGTCGCGCACCTGCTGATTTGGATGTGGAGACCGTGGTTCTGACGGTCTGAACAATGAAGGAGAATGAACGATGTGGAGAATGTGGTTACTGTTCGATCCGCGGCGTACGCTGATCGCTGTCGCGACTTTCGCTTTTGGCATGGTGATGCTGAATCATCTGATTCAGCTTAGCACGCCGCGTTACGGAAGCTGGCTGAACGCGCCGCTGGCGTCGACGGCTGCTCCGAAATAGGCCTTTCTAGCTCTGAGGCGGACGGATGACCGACTTTACTCGGCAACGTCCGCCCGCCTCGCTCCGCATCTCTTTGTCCATGAGTCCAAATCGTTTTCGCTCGCTGCTGCGGGGAGGGCCACGCGATGGCATTGCTCAATTTCGAGAGAAAATACCGGGTTAGGGGCGGGACGCTGATTGGCGGCGATCTGTTCGATTTCTGGGTCGGCCCCTTCTATGTCGGCTTCTTCGGCATCGCGACCGTCTTCTTCGCGGGGCTCGGCACGGCCCTGATCCTGTTCGGTGCCAGCCAGGGACCGACCTGGAATCCGTGGCTGATCAACATCGCGCCGCCGGACCCCAAATATGGCCTGTCACTCGCCCCGATGCTCGAGGGCGGGCTCTGGCAGATCATCACGATCTGCGCCACGGCCTCCTTCATCTCCTGGGCCCTGCGCGAAGTCGAGATCTGCCGCAAGCTCGGCATGGGCTATCACGTGCCCGTCGCCTTCGGCTTCGCCATCCTGGCCTATGTGACGCTGGTGATCTTCCGGCCATTCCTGCTCGGCGCCTGGGGCTATGGTTTCCCCTACGGCATCTTCAGCCATCTCGAATGGGTCTCGAACGTCGGCTACCAGTATCTCCAGTTCCACTATAACCCCGCCCACATGATCGCGGTGACGTTCTTCTTCACCACCGCGCTCGCGCTCTCGCTCCATGGCGGCCTGATCCTGTCGGCGACCAATCCGAAGCGGGGCGAGCCGGTCAAGACGCCCGAGCACGAGAACAGCTTCTTCCGCGACACCATCGGCTATTCGATCGGCACGCTCGGCATCCACCGGCTCGGTCTCTTTCTGGCGCTGTCGGCGGTGTTCTGGAGCGCGGTCTGCATCATCATCAGCGGGCCGTACTGGAGCGAGGGCTGGGCCGAGTGGTGGGACCTGTCGCGCCATTTCTCGATCTGGCGCTGACAACGCGGTCTTGCGCCGCCCTCGCGGCCTGACGCCGAGAGGAGGCGCCAGGCCCAAGACCAAAACCGTCCAAGACCAAATCCGTCCCAGACGCAGCCCGGTTCTCCAAGGATCAAGGCGATGGCAACCTATCAGAACATCTTCACCCGGGTTCAGATCCACGGCGCGCCCGATCTCGGCGTCCCGCTTCCCGGGCGGGGTACGCGCCGCGGTACGGCCACGCGGGTGAGCCACCTGTTCGGCATGATCGGCGACGCCCAGATCGGCCCGATCTATCTCGGCTGGACCGGGGTGACCTCGCTCATCTGCGGCCTCATTGCGTTCGAGATTATCGGCTTCAACATGCTGGCCTCCGTGAACTGGGACCCGGTTCGCTTTGTCCGCGAGCTCTTCTGGCTGCAGCTGGCGCCTCCCGGCCCGCAATACGGGTTCAGTCCGTTCGTGCCTCTGAACGAGGGCGGCTGGTTCATCATTGCCGGCTTCTTCTTCACCACCTCTGTCATCCTGTGGTGGGTGCGGACATACAATCGCGCCCGGGCGCTCGGCATGGGCACGCATGTCGCCTGGGCCTTCGCCGCCGCCATCTGGCTGATGCTCGTTCTCGGCTTCATCCGGCCGATGCTGATGGGCTCATGGAGCGAGGCGGTCCCCTACGGGATCTTCCCGCATCTCGACTGGACGCAGAACTTCTCGCTGCGCTACGGCAACCTCTTCTACAACCCCTTCCACGCGCTCTCGATCGTGTTCCTCTACGGCTCGGCGCTGCTGTTTGCGATGCATGCCGCGACAATCCTGGCCGTCTCGCGCTATGGCGGCGACCGCGAGATCGAGCAGATCGTCGACCGCGGCACGGCGTCCGAGCGCGCCGCCCTGTTCTGGCGCTGGACGATGGGCTTCAACGCGACGATGGAGTCGATCCATCGCTGGGCCTGGTGGTTCGCCGTACTGACGACGCTGACCGGCGGCATCGGCATCCTGCTCACCGGAACGGCGGTCGACAACTGGTACGAATGGGCGATCAAGCACAAGTTCGCTCCGAGTGACCCGACGATGTGGCCGGCGACGCCGGTGCCTCCCCCGCGGCCCTGATCACACCGCATCAATCCTCGACCGCGACCGAGCGGGCGATCCCTGGGAGGCCGGAAACGGCCTCCCTTTTTTCGTGCCGGACACCGGGTCGGCCGGGAGCGAGGCGCGCAGCGGGCCACAGCCGCGCAAGCGTTGAGTATGGTGCGGCAACGGAAAAGGCCGGGCGCTGGGCCCGGCCTCGTCATGTCTGCGGTGGAGGCTCGTCTCAGGCGGCGCGGCGCAGGCCGACCTGGCGCCAGATCGCGGTCAGGGCCCCGACCAGGGCCGCGATATCGGCGTCGGAATGCAGCGGCGAGGGGGTGATCCGCAGCCGCTCGGTGCCGCGCGGCACGGTCGGGTAGTTGATCGGCTGGACATAGATGTCGAAGCGCTCGAGCAGATCGTCGCTGATCCGCTTGCAGAGGACGGGATCGCCGACCATCACCGGGACGATGTGGCTGGGGTTGGGCAGATGGGGGATGCCGGCCGCATCCAGCCCGGCCCGGACGGCGGCGACACGATCGCGCTGGCCGTCGCGCTCGGTCTGGCTCGCCTTGAGGTGGCGCACCGAGGCGAGAGCGCCTGCGGCCAGGGCCGGTGGCAGCGAGGTCGAGAAGATGAAGCCCGAGGCGAAGCTTCGGATGAAGTCGCAGGTGGCGGCCGAGGCGGCGATATAGCCGCCCATGATGCCGAAGCCCTTGGCGAGCGTGCCCTCGATCACGTCGAGCCGGTGGCTGAGGCCCTCGCGCTCGCTGACACCGCCGCCGCGCGGCCCGTAGAGGCCGACCGCATGGACCTCGTCGATATAGGTCATGGCGCCAAACTCGTCGGCGAGATCGCAGAATTCCGCGATCGGGGCGATGTCGCCATCCATCGAATAGACGGATTCGAAGGCGAGCAGCTTGGGCCGGCGCGGGTCGATCGCCTGCAGCTTGCGCCGCAGATCGTCGGGGTCGTTGTGGGCGAAGACGACCTTGTCGGCCCGCGAATGGCGGATCCCCTCGATCATCGAGGCGTGGTTGAGACCATCGGTCAGGACGACGCAGTCGGGAATGCGCGCCGCGAAGGTCGAGAGCGAGGCCCAGTTCGACATGTAGCCGGAGTTGAAGAGCAGCGCGGCTTCCTTGCCGTGCAGGTCGGCGAGCTCGCGCTCGAGCAGCACGTGATAGTGGTTGGTGCCGCCGATGTTGCGGGTGCCGCCAGCGCCGGCGCCGCAGCCGTCGAGCGCGCCGTGCATCGCGGCGAGCACGTCGGGATTCTGGCCCATGCCGAGATAGTCGTTGGAGCACCAGACCGTGACGTCGCGCGGGCCGTCCGTGCCATGGAAGGTGGCGCGGGGAAACTGCCCGGCCTTGCGCTCCAGATCGGCGAAGACGCGATAGCGGCCTTCCCTGTGGAGCCCGTCGAGTTCCTTGCGGAAGAACATCTCGTAGTCCATCGGCGGCCTCCTGGGAGCGCGCTGTCGCCCTATGCGACGAGGGTTGGCGGGGGAACGGCGCGCGGTGTCGCGAGGCCGGGGGCGGAGGGGAGCGGCGTCGCGACCCGTGCGGGCGCGAGCGCGGGATCGGCATGGGCGGCCTCGTCACGCGAGCGCAGGCCCCAGGCCCAGAGCTCGGCGACCGGCAGCGGCAGCACCAGGAACCAGTGCTCGATGAGGCCGAGCACGGCGAAGGTCGCCAGCAGGACGAAGCCCGTGATCGCGAAGGGATCCCCGGCCCGCACGACGCTGTGCACGAGCCAGGCGCTGAGCAGCGTCGCGGCGGTCACCGAAAGCGGAAACAGCAGGTTCATCGGCCGCTGGCGGAAATAGCTCTTCAGATAGGCGAGGTGCTCGGGCAGGAACTCGACCGTGGTGTTGGGCACACCGAGATAGATGTTGAGCTTGGTCGAGAGGCGCATGGCGAAGAGCAGTGCGAAGGTGGCGAGGCCGAACAGGTTCGCCCCGTCGGCGGTCAGGACGGCGATGATCGCCAGCGAGGCCAGCAGCGCCAGCTCATGATGCAGGATGGCGCGGGTCGCGGCCCCGAAGCGGGCGAAGCCGCGCAGGCCGGGGGGGCAGGGCTCCCGCGTCGTGCCGGCGACATAGCCGAGCAGGAAGGCGAGCTCGTTCCAGCCCCAGACCACGAGCGCACAGAACACGGCGAGATAGGCGCCGGCGACGCTGTTGTCGCCGGCCGTCGCGGCCAGTCCCCAGAAGGCGGCGAGCACAGCGAGCGTCGCGCCCGCCAGGCTCCAGCGGAAGGTCGCCCTGGGCAGACCGTCGAGATAGAGGATCGCGCCGGTGGAGAACCACCAGGCGATCAGTGTCGCGACGATCGGGAGCCCGTAGGTGACCAAGACGCCGCCCCTCAATAGGCCGGCTGGAGCCGGCTGGTGCGGGGGATCTCGTTCTTGATCGTCGGCAGCAGATAGAGCTTCAGCAGGGCATAGCCGACCTGGGCCTGATAGGCGCGCATCCTGAGCTGCGCGGCCAAGCCGCCCTGCTCGGAGGCCTCGGCGATCTTGCCGGCGAGGATGCGGACGCGCTCGAGCCCGGCGCGGAACTTCGGATTGTCCGTGTCGAGGACGACCGGGAAGACCTGGCGCGAGATTTCCGAGGTAATGCGATAGACCTCGAAATCATATTCGGTCGGGTCGATGTCGAGCGCCTTGTGGAACTCCGGCCGGACATGGTCGCGCACATACATCGTCGCGTAGACGGCGAGCAGGAAGAAGCGCACCCAGAGCTTGTTGCCGCCGGTGAGCAGATGCGGGTTCGCCCGCATCAGCAGCGAGAAGGCCTCGCCATGGCGGAACTCGTCGTTGCACCACTCCTTGAACCACCGGAAGATCGGGTGGAAGCACTTGTCGGGGTTGCGCTCAAGATGCCGGAAGATGGTGATGTAGCGCGCATAGCCGATCTTCTCGGAGAGATAGGTCGCGTAGAAGATGAACTTGGGCTTGAAAAAGGTGTATTTCTTGGCCTTCGTCAGGAAGCCGAGATCGACGCCGATGCTGAACTCCTTGAGCGCGTCGTTGATGAATCCGGCATGGCGGGCCTCGTCGCGGCTCATGTATTTGAACAGCTCGCAGATGTCGGGGTTGGTGCCGCGCTTGCGCATCTCGGCATAGAGGACGCAGCCGGAGAACTCCGCCGTCAGCGACGACACCAGGAAATCGATGAACTCCTTGCGCAGCGGCTCGGGGATCTTCTCGAGCTCGAGCTTCCAGTCGGCGTTGCGGGTGAAGTGCCCCTTGTTGGGGTCGCTCTTCATCTCCGCAATCAGCACGTCCCACTCGTCGCGGACCGGCGTGACGTCGATCTTGTCGAGCTCGTCGAAATCGGTGGTGTAGAAGCGCGGCGTCAGCATGGTGTCCTGCTGGGCCATGCGGGTGGCTTCGTTGGGGGCCGCGCGCATCGCGCCGGCCGAAAGGGTTGCAGCGGTCATAGCTTGGTCCTTTCCGAGAAGCTGAATTCCAGCAGCTCCATGAATTCGGCGCGGCCGGTGATCCTGGTCCAGAGCTGCTCGAGCCAGCCGGCGCGCTTGACGGTCGCGATGCGGCGGAAGGTCTGGACCTCGCCATAGGGAACCTTGATCGGCTCGCCATGGACGATGACCTCGTCGCCCGGGCGGATCTTGACGTCGCCGTCGAGCGTCACATGGGCGTGCAGGCTGTCGAAGGTGTGGGACACCTCGATGGTGCAGCCGACGTCGAACTGTCTCGGCTCGGCCATGGTTCTGTCCGTCAAAGTGAAATCGGTCATGAGCGGTTCTCCCGAGGGGACAGGAAGCGCGCGAAGGTGGCGGCGTTGCCGGTTCCGAAGGCGTCGAGCTCGATTCGGGCGCCGGTCGAGGGATCGCTCAGGCTCAGCCGGCCATTCTCGCGACGCTCCAGAAGGAAGGGCAGGTCCCGCGGCAGGCCGGCCTGTTTGCGCTGGCGCGCCAGGCTGCGCATCGTGCCGCGGATGAAGCCGTCGGCGCCGACGGCGATCGTTTCGAGCGCCCGGCCAGAGCCGTCTCGGACCAGGACTGAGCCGTCCTCGCGGTCCTCGAAGCGCAGATCGGCCCGGGCGACGGTCGGACTGTCGGGGATGCCTGTGGCGCCGATGCCGGTCTGGCGCGCGAGGCCGGCGATGGCGATCGTCGCGACCATCAGCAGGGCCATGCCGACCAGCGCCCAGCGCGGTGGCGACAGGCTGGTCGATGGTTGCGGGGGAAGGGCGGTGTCGCTCATCGTCCCGGTCTCCTCAACCCGCCGCCGCCATGCCCTGCGGCAGGCGCTGGTCGTTGGCGGCGTCCGCAACTGGCAGGCGTGCGGGGACAGCGGCGCCGCAATGGACCGACAGGGCGCGGGCCAGGATGTCGGCGGCGCGCTTTGCCTCCGGCAGATCCCGCAGCATCGGCTCCGGCCGCCCGAGGCGCCAGGGCCGCGCATGCGGCCACATGACGATGTAGGAGACACGCTCCCCCGGGACGAGGGCGACCGGGATGTCTCCCAGGCCGCTGCGACGCAGCTTCAGGCCGGCTCCGGCCACGAGCGCGAAGGGCAGGTTGATCGTCATCGGCAGGGCGATGCCGAAGCGCATCACCAGCCGGCGGTTCGTGATCGTGTAGACGGTGCCGCGGGCGGCGAGCCAGGCGAGCGCGGCGAGCAGGCCGGCGGCGACGCAGCCCGCCAAAGCGATCCAGGTCATCGGCAGCAGCGTGGCGGCGAGCGGCGTGCCCTGGCTCAGCGCCAGCACCGGCTGAGCGGCGACAAGGGCAGCGAAGTAGAAGGCGACCTCGCGGACATGGAAGGCGCGCCAGGCGAGGCCGCGCCAGTCCGGCCCGCCCTGCCAGAGGATGGCCTCACCCTCGGGCGGCAGGGCAGGGAGGCCGGGGATCGGCTCGAAGGCGAAATCGTCGTGGCTCATAGCAGCGGCTCCGCGCGGTTAGGCGTCGCGTAGAGCGTGCCGGCGCCGTAATAGGCGCAGATCCTCTCCTCCTCGAGCCGCGTGACGGAATCGGGCTGGCGGGTCGCGGGCACATCGGCGAACTGTCTCGCCAGCAGCGCCTCGACCTTGATGCGGCCGATGCCGGGTCTCGCGCCGCGCGTGATATCGGAGAAGGTGACCGGCAGCAGCACGCTGCGGCCGCTGGTCAGCGCGACCTCGAAATAGCGGATCAGGGCCTCGGAGCGATCGACCCAGAGATCGACGACTTTGCCCGCGATCTTCATGTCGGCGCCGATCACGTCATAGCCGCGCGGATCCTCCTTGGCCGAGCAGGCATAGCCCGTGGCGACGCGGACAGGGACGATCTTGAGATGGTTGTCATAGGTCATCTCCGGGGTGTCGGCGCGCTCGGCCCAGGAGCCGGGGCCGACCGAATCGAGCATCGGATTGGCGCCGGTGGGCGCCAGCGGCGCGCCCGGGAATTTGGCCGTGGGCTGCCCGGCGACCGGACGGCTGTCGCGTTGCCCGCTGGGTGCCTTGACGCTGGCACCGTTGGCGAGCCGGAAGGTTTTCGGCGCCGGGTAGAAGATCAGGCTCGGCGCCAGCATCTTGCCGGGATGCGTGTCGGCTTCGAGCGGATAGCCCTCGCGTCGATCCTCACGGCGCAGGTAAATGACCAGCCCGGCGAAGAACAGCCAGAACAGCCAAATCGCGATCTGAGCGACGTCCATGTATCCCAAGATCTCACGCATCAGAGAGCCCTCCTTGCAAGGCCTTTGGCTTGGTGTGCGGTCAGCCTGGAAATTCCGCGAGGCCGAAACGGGTTGATGGGACCGGACGCACCGCTGCGGCACTGCGCACCAGCGGACCGATGGCGATGAGGGTGGCAAACAGGAGCGCGACCTCGAGATGGTAGATGGCATTGTAGGCGACCGAGGGATCCGACAGCCCGGGACCGAGCGCCCGGGCTCCGACCAGCGCCTCGACGCCGTCCTTGATGCCGCCGCCAAGCGCAATCGCGATCCCGGCGGAGCTGGCCTGGACCGCGCCCCAGACGCCGACGGCGAGGCCATGGTCGACGCCCTCTTCGAGCTCCATCGCGATCGTCAGGGTGCTGACCGCAAACAGTCCGCCGCCGAAGCCGATCAGGACCGTGCCGCAGCGGAACAGGTCGGGTGCGTCGATCGCGCCGGCGAAGATCACGCTCGGGAAGGCGACGAGACCCGAGACGAGGCCAAGCCCGGCCAGGCGATAGGGATCCATGCCAGCCGCCAGCGTCCGGGCGGCGAGTGCGAAGGCCACCAGCGCGCCGGTCGCGAGCAGCGCGGTCAGCACCGTCGTGCCGCTGACGCTGAGCTTCAGCACCTGCGCGCCATAGGGCTCAAGGATGATGTCCTGCATGTTGAAGGCGGCCGTGCCGAGCGCAACCGCCACGAGGAAGCGCGCGGCGCGCGGCCGGGCGATGAACTGCCGGAACAGGGTGCGGAAGGCCGGGCGCTCGAGATGGGCGGCGGTCCGGGCCGGGTTGCGGGCCTCCTGTTTCCACAGCGCGACGACGTTGAGCACCATGGTCGCGACAGCGGCGCCCTGAATGACCTGGATCAGGCGTACCGGGGAAAAATCCGTGAGCAGCCACGCGAAGATCACCCCGCTCGCGACCATGCCGACCAGCAAGGTGACATAGAGCAATGCGACGACGCGGGCCCGCGTCGCGGGCGTGGCGAGGTCGGTGGCGAGCGCGAGCCCCGCGGTCTGCGTGGTGTGGAGCCCGGCGCCGACGAGGAGGAAGGCCAGCGCCGCGCCGATCTGGCCGTAGATCACCGGGCCGACGCCGCCGCCGGACAGAACCAGAAGCGCGAAAGGCATGATCGCCAGCCCGCCGAACTGCAGCAGCGAGCCGAACCAGACATAGGGCACGCGTCGCCAGCCCAGCACCGAGCGGTGCGTGTCGGATTTATAGCCGATCAGCGCGCGCAACGGGGCAAACAGGAAGGGCAGGCAGACCATTGCCGCCACCAGCGTCGCGGGCACGTTCAACTCGACGATCATGACCCGGTTGAGCGTGCCGACCAGCAGGACGGTCGCCATCCCCACCGAAACCTGGAAGAGCGAGAGGCGCAGGATCCGGCCGAGCGGAAGCTCAGGCGAGGCCGCATCGGCAAAGGGCAGCCAGCGCGGACCGATCCGCGTCAGACCCTTCACCAAGGCGGCCGAGACCGGGTTCATCGGGCGACGAGCTCCAGGGCCTGGGATTTGTAGAAGGCGCTGGACACGCGCTCGCTGCGGCCGATACGCCAGGGCGAGAGGCTGCGCTCGCCGGCGATGGCCGAGGCGAGGGTGCGGGTGCTGACCGGCTCGATCGCGGGCGCCCGGTCCGCCCGCGGGAAGGCGAGGCCGGCCCAGTGCATCAGCGTCAGCGCGGGTGTGCGCGGCGCATGGGTCACCAGCATCGAGCCGCTGGTCCGTTCGGCCAGCCGCGCCAGCGCGGCCACGATGTCGGCGGCCTTGTAGTGGATCAGCGAATCCATCGCCACGACATGGTCGAAGCGGCCGAGCGCCGGGTCGAGCATGTCGCCGGTGCGGAAGCTGATCGAGCCGCCGCAGAGCTTGCGCGGGCTGCGGTCCTGCGCCAGCGCGACCAGCGTCGGCGACAGGTCGATGGCGGTGACATGGGCGCCGCGCAGCGCGCATTCGACCGCCAGCGCCCCGGTGCCGCAGCCGGCGTCGAGGATGCGGGCGCCGCGGATGTCCTGGGGCAGCCAGGCCAGGAGCTTGTTGCGCATGGCGTCGCGGCCGGCGCGCACGGTGGCGCGGATGCCGCTGACGGGGGCGTCCGTGGTCAGTCGCGCCCAGGCATCGACCGCCGTGCGGTCGAAATAGGTCTGCAGTTCACTGCGACGCCGGACGTAGTTCGCTTCGGACATCACTCGTACCCCAGGAAATCGAAGATCTCGCGATCCTTCATCGGGCGGGCATCGAGCGCCGGGCCGCCGGCCCAGAGCTGCTCGGCGAGGTTCATGTATTCGCGCTGGACGGCGACGACCTCGGGCGCGTCGCCCATCTCGAACAGCGTCGCCTTCTTGAGCCGGGAGCGGCGGATGGCGTCGAGATCGGGGAAATGGGCGAGGCGCTTCAGGCCCGTGGCGGCGTTGAAGCGGTCGATCTCGTCGGTGCCGGCGGAGCGGTTGGCGATGACGCCGCCGACGCGGACCTCGTAGTTCTTCGACTTCGCCTTGATGGCGGCGACGATGCGGTTCATCGCGAAGATCGAGTCGAAGTCGTTGGCGGTGACGATGACGGCCCGCTCGGCGTGCTGGAGGGGCGCCGCGAAACCGCCGCAGACGACGTCCCCGAGCACGTCGAAGATCACCACGTCGGTGTCCTCGAGCAGGTGATGCTCCTTGAGCAGCTTCACGGTCTGGCCGACGACATAGCCGCCGCAGCCGGTGCCGGCCGGCGGCCCGCCGGCCTCGATGCACATGACGCCGTTGTAGCCCTCGAAGCAGAAATCCTCGACGCGCAGCTCTTCCGAATGGAAGTTCACCGTCTCGAGCACGTCGATGACGGTCGGCATCAGCTTCTTGGTCAAGGTGAAGGTGGAATCGTGCTTGGGGTCGCAGCCGATCTGCAGCACGCGCTTGCCCATGCGGGAGAAGGCGACGGAGAGGTTGGACGAGGTCGTCGACTTGCCGATGCCGCCCTTGCCGTAGACGGCGAAGACCTTGGCGCTCTCGCAGGCCATGAGCTGGTCCATCTGGACCTGGACCGAGCCTTCGCCGTCCTCGCCCGGAGGCGGGGGCGTCTTGGAGCGGTAGTCGGCCTTGAGGCCGGGATGCTGGAACAGGACGGTCATGGCGAGGCCTCGCTGCCGCATTCGGCGCGCCGGTCGCGCCGGCGCCGGCTGCCGGCGCGGCGGGGCGCTGGGCCCGCGGCGTCGGTTTCCGCGCGGTTATCGCCGGCGGACTCGCAGCCGTCGCCCATCAGGGCGCGGCGGCGGTCGAGCATGACCATCGCCAGCATGGTGGGAACGAAATCAGCGGCCGAAATGGGCTTTGGCATCGTAGAGTGTCTCCACCGTGATCGGGCTGATCCCGCGTTCGCCTGCGAATTTCTCGGTGTTCCGCCGAGCCTTGCCGCGCACGAAGAACGGGATCTTCTTCAGTTCGAGTTCGGCATCGGGCGCCCAGCTGAGGACGATCGGCCTGTCGGCTTTCTCGCCGTCATTCCGGGGCGGCCCATCAGGGCCGAGCCCGGAAGCCACGACGGGGGGAGCCCGATCGACCGGCTCGCTGGTGGCGTGCCCCGTCGTGGGTTCCGGGTTCTTCGCTTCGCGAAGCCCCGGAACGACAGAGCGACCGAGATGCGAGGAGCCGGCGCCGTCGTTGAACTCGAAATCGTCGCGGAACATGCCGAGCAGGTGTTCCTCAAGGCCCATCATCAGCGGATGGACCCAGGAGTCGAAGATGACGTTGGCGCCCTCGAAGCCCATCTGCGGCGAATAGCGCGCCGGGAAATCCTGGACATGGACTGGCGCCGAGATCACGGCGCAGGGGATGCCGAGGCGCTTGGCGATGTGGCGTTCCATCTGCGTGCCGAGCACGAGCTCGGGCTGGAGCTCGGCACAGGTCGCCTCGACCTCGAGATAGTCCTCGGTGATCAGGGCCTCGAGCCCGAGCCGGGCGGCGGCCTCGCGGACGTCGCGGGCGCGCTCGCGGGAATAGGTGCCGACGCCGACGACCTTGAAGCCGAGCTCCTCGCTGGCGATGCGGGCGGCGGCGATGGCGTGCGTGGCGTCGCCGAAGACGAAGACGCGCTTGGCTGTGAGGTAGGTCGAGTCGACCGAGCGCGAGTACCAGGGCAGGCGCGAGGTCTCGTCGGCGAGGACCGCCGTGGCGTCGACGCCGGCGAGGCGGGCCACCTCGGTGATGAAGTCGCGGGTCGCGCCGACGCCGATCGGCACCGTGGCAATGGTCGGCTGGCCGAAGGCCCGCTTGAGCCATTGCGCGGCCAGGCCCGCGATCTCGGGGTAGAGCACGACGTTGAAATCGGCCTGGCCGAGCCGGGCGATGTCGGCGGCGCCGGCCTGCCAGGGCGCGACGACGTTCACGGCCACGCCGAGCCGCGCCAGCAGGTCCTTGACGGCGCGGACGTCGTCGCGGTGACGGAAGCCGAGCGCGGTGGCGCCGAGGATGTTGCAGCGGGCCGGCTCGCCGGGCGCGCGGGCGGGGCGGGCGGTGCCCGGAGGCGGCATGTGCGGGCCCGCCAGCGTGCGCACGAGCTGGTAGAAGGTCTCGGCCGCGCCCCAGTTCTCCTTGCGTTGATAGGAGGGCAGCTCAAGCGGGATCACCGGGATCGGCAGGCCCAGCGCTCGCGCGAGCCCGGCCGGATCGTCCTGGATCAGCTCGCCGGTGCAGGAGGCACCGACCAGCATGGCGGCCGGCTTGAAGCGCTCATAGGCGTCATGGGCGGCGCGCTGGAACAGATCGGCGGTGTCGCCCCCGAGATCGCGCGCCTGGAAGGTGGTGTAGGTCACCGGCGGGCGCTGGCCGCGCCGCTCGATCATGGTGAAGAGCAGGTCGGCATAAGTGTCGCCCTGGGGGGCGTGCAGAACGTAGTGCACGTCGGCCATCGCGGTCGCGATCCGCATCGCGCCGACATGCGGGGGGCCTTCATAGGTCCAGACGGTGAGCTGCATCGCTACACCTCCAGCGCCGCGCGCCGGTTCAGCGGCCGCGCGAACAACTCGGCGAGATCGCCGGCCTGCTCGAAGCCCTGAATCGGGGTGAAGACGAGCTCGATCGCCCATTTGGTCGTCAGGCCCCGCGCCTCCAGCGGGTTGGCGAGGCCGAGCCCGCAGACCGTGATGTCGGGCGCCGCCGCCAGGCAGCGGTCGAGCTGGCGGTCGACGTCCTGGCCCTCGCTGAGCTGGACGCCGGCCGGCAGCAGCGCGAGGTCCGCCGCGAGATGCTCCTTGTGGAGGTAGGGCGTGCCGACCTCGACCAGCTCCATCTCGAGTTCGCGGGCGAGGAAGCGGGCGATCGGGATCTCGAGCTGGCTGTCGGGGAAGAAGAAGATGCGGCGGCCGCGCAACGCCCGACGCGAGTGCTGCAGCGCCTTGTCGGCGCGCTCGCGCGGGGCGGCGACGGCCGCCTCGAAGACGGGATCTGCGACGCCGAAGGCGTCGGCGGCGGCCCGCAGCCAGGCGGTGGTGCCCTCGGCCCCGAGCGGGAAGGGGGCGGCAAGCCGCGTCGCGCCGCGGTTTTCCAGCACGCGTGCGGTCTCGCCGAGGAAGGGCTGGACCAGCAGATAGCGGGTGTTCGCACCGACCGCCGGCATATCGGCGGCGCGACGGGCCGGCAGGAAGGCGAGGCGGGTGATGCCCATCGCGGCGAAGAGCCGGCGGAACTGGTCCTCGACCGCATCGGCCAGCACGCCGACGATCAGGAGAGAGGCCTCAGCGTCCGCGGGTTCGGCCGGCAGGGTCGGGACGAGCGCGGTCAGGCAGGCGTCCTCGCCCTGGGTGAAGGTCGTCTCGATGCCGCTGCCGGAGTAGTTGAGCACCCTGACCTGCGGCGCGAAGCGCTGGCCGAGCCGCAGCGCGGCCCGCGACAGATCGAGCTTGATGACCTCGGAGGGGCAGGAGCCGACGAGGAAGAGCATCCGGATCTCGGGCCGCCTCGCGAGCAGGCGCTCGACGACGGCGTCGAGCTCGGCATTGGCGTCGGCGAGGCCCGCGAGGTCCTTCTCTTCGATGATCGCCGTGGCGAAGCGCGGTTCGGCGAAGATCATCACGCCGGCCGCCGACTGCATCAGATGGGCGCAGGTGCGCGAGCCGACGATGAGGAAGAAGGCGTCCTGAATCTTGCGGTGGAGCCACATGATCCCGGTCAGGCCGCAGAAGACCTCGCGCTGGCCGCGCTCGCGCAGGATCGGGGGGGCCGCGCAGCCCGAGGCGGGCACCGGCGTGGCGAGCAGGGGGGCGTTCATGACGCGAGCTCCAGCCGGTCGTCGAGTGCGGCGGGGGCAGGGGGCGTCGGACGCTGGGCTGCCTGCAGGCGCGCCGCGCGCAGCTTCAGCAGGAACTGGGCGGCGTTGACGACATAGGTGGCGTAAGCGGCCAGCGCGATCAGCATCTGCTCGGTCGGCGTCAGCCAGCCGGTGACGATCGCGACCAGATAGGCCGTGTGCAGCGCGATCACGACGAAACTGACCGCGTCCTCCCAGAAGAAGGCGGGCGCGAAGAGATAGACGCCGAAAACGTCCCGCTCCCACAGGGCCCCGGTCACCATGATGGTGTAGAGCACCAGCGTCTTGAGGATGATCGACAGGTTCGCTGCGTCATAGCCCGCGCCGGTGGCGAGATAGCGCAGCACGAGCGCCAGGCTGACCAGAAAGACGAGGAATTGCAGGGGGGCGAGGATGCCCTGAACCAACGTCCAGGACGACGCGTCGCGGCGCATGCGCTGCTCGGGCGTGTAGAGCGGTGTGGCGCTGTGCTTCCTGCCCCGAACTGGCATCGGACGTCTCCGGTCCGCTGCGCCGCTGGCGGATCGCCGCGGCGTCGATGGCTGTGAGATTGGCGCCTGCTTCTACGAGTGTCAACTCTTCATGACACTTTATCGCGCGTATCTGTCATTTCGATTGGACAGGCGCGAGCGGCCGGGTTAGGGTTCCATCGCCGCTTCGTGAGTGGTGCCATGAGCGCCGGCGCGCTCATCTCGCAGTCGCGATGCGAGACATCGATCAGCTTGGTTTTGCTGGTCCTTTTGTTGTTGTTGCAACGTTATTCGCGCTCGTATCTATTCGAGCGATAGTAATTTCACGATTGCGGAGCGGCGGAGGTCGTGCTTCACTCTTTGACATAGGTCAAAGGAACTGCCTTCCAGACCGTCGGCCGCGGTGCGGCCACTACGTAACAGGACCATCAGAGTTCCTGGCTGGATCGGACGGTTGCCTGAGGGAGGTGACCTCATGCCTGACTCGGGACGCGGATTCCTGGCTGCGCGAACGCCGTATGCCGAAGACAAAATCGGATTGCCCGATTTGCCGGGCGTCGACTGGTGCCCCCTCGATGCGGTCGGGCCCGAGCCGGGGCTGCGCTCCGACCTCGCCCGCACGATCGAGACGGAGATCATCCCGCGTCTGATGCTCGCGCATCGCGGGCCGGGCGTGATGCGGCCGACGGTGGAGGCCGAGGGGCCGGTCTCGATCTCGGATGCCGATGTCGCGGCGTTCGCCGAGATGGTCGTGCACAAGCCGTTGAGCCTGGCGCGCGCGCATCTCGACGGGCTGCGCGACCGCGGTCTCTCGGCGGAGGCTGTGATCACGACCGTGCTGTCGGCGACGGCGCGCCATCTCGGCGTGCTATGGGAGCAGGACCGCTGCACCTTCGTCGACGTGACCGTCGGCCTCTCCCGGCTGCAGCAATTGCTGCGGGTCTATGGACCGGCTTTCGAGGTCAGTCCCACCCCACTCGTGGAGCGCGGGCGGGTGCTGCTCGCCGTCGTGCCTGGCGAGCAGCACACCTTCGGGCTCGCGGTGGTCGAGGAGTTCTTCCGCCGGGCCGGCTGGCATGTGCAGTCCGAATTCCTGCCGTCGAAGCCGATCCTGATCGAGCATGTCCGGACCGAATGGTTCGACCTGGTGGGCTTGTCGGCCAGCGGCGAGGTGTCGGCGGCGGGCGTGGCCGCCGTGGTCAAGGCGGTTCGCGCGGCCTCGCTGAACCCGTCCGTCAAGGTCATGCTCGGCGGGAACCTGTTCGTGTCCGATCCGGAACTGGCAGTGTCACTGGGGGCCGATTTCGGCGCGCGCGACGCAGCGGAAGCCGTCAATCGTGTCGATTGGATGCTCGAGACGAAAAAGATGTCTTGTTGAAGATCGAGTACACCATTATCTGCTCAAGGCCGTTCCACCGCCCCTCACAGGCAGGACCCGGGTACTCGTCGTGATGAACGTGTTCGCTCCCCAGGCTCCTACGCTCGGTTTCAAGGGTCAGTCGGGATGGCTCGGGCGGCTTGCGCCCGAAGTGGCGGGGAGCCTGATCACCGCGGCCTGCGACATCGCCCTCGTCATGGACCGCGACGGTGTCATCCGCGACGTCTCGCTCGGGACGGAAGATCTGCGGCGGGAGGGGCATCGGGACTGGATCGGCCGCAACTGGACCGATATCGTCTCCATGGAAAGCCGGCAGAAGGTCGTCGACCTTATCGAGAATGCCGGAAGCGAGACCACCATCCAGTTCCGCGAGCTGAACCACCCGACGGAGGGTGGCGCCGACGTGCCCGTCCGCTATTCGGCGATGCAGGTCGGTGCGGATGGCACGATCGTCGCGCTGGGGCGCGATCTGCGCAACCTCGCCAATCTGCAGCAGCAGCTGGTCGAGGCGCAGCAGGCGATGGAGCGCGAATATGCGCGGCTCCGGATGGCGGAAACCCGCTATCGCATGCTGTTTCACCTCACCTCCGAGCCCGTCGTCATCGTCGAAGCGGCGCAGTACCGCGTGGTCGAGGCCAACCCCGCTGCGCAGCAGCAGCTCGAACTGCCGGTCGAAAAGCTCGCCAACACCTCGATCCTGGCCGGCCTCGCGCCACAGAGCGGCGAAGCCCTGCAGGCAATGCTGAGGGCCGTGCAGGCCACCGGGCGTGCCGACGAGGCGGAGATCGCGCTCGCCTCGGGGGCGAGGCGCTTCCGGGCCATGGCCTCGTCCTTCCGCCAGGACAATGCCGCCTATCTGTTGATCCGGCTGACGCCGCTCACCGATGCGAGCACGGCCACTGCTGCCGCCGAGAGCCGTATCCTCGGCGTGCTGGAGCAGCTGCCCGACGGGTTCGTCGTGATCAGCCCCGAGCTGAAGGTGCTGGAGGCCAACCGGGCCTTCCTCGACCTCGCCCAGCTCTCCAGCAAGCACCAGGCGCTCGGCGAGCCGTTGGATCGCTGGCTCGGCCGGCCCGGCATCGACCTGCAGCTGCTGATGGTGACGCTGACGGAGCACGGCGTCGTGCGCAACTTCAACACGATCATGCGCGGCCAGTTCGGAACGGTAGAGGAGGTCGAGCTCTCTGCGGTTCCCGCGCTGAGCGGCGGCACCCCGTCCTACGGCTTCGTCATCCGCAGCCTCGGCGTCCGCAACGCGATGGCCGTGCAGCGCGGTCGGCTGCTCCCCCGTTCCGTCGAGGATCTGACGGATCTGGTCGGGCGCGTGTCGCTGCGCGATCTGGTGCGCGAGACCACCGATGTCATCGAAAAGCTCTGCATCGAGGCGGCCTTGGAGCTGAGCAAAGACAACCGGGCGTCCGCCGCCAACATGCTCGGTCTCAGCCGGCAGAGCTTCTATGCGAAGCTGCGCCGCCACGGCCTCGGCGACCTCGACGATGGCGACGGCAGCGACCTCAACTGACCGGCCGACTGTCCAAAATAACTGACATATATAGAGCGTCAAACTGTCAGTTTTGATTGACGATCAGCGAGGCTGCGCCTAGCCTCCCGTCATGACACGGTTTCATCCATCCTCCCCGGATTATCGGCAGGCCAGCGGCCCTCGCCCGGCTGGTTGGCCGGACGGAGCGGGGCGATGACGGCGCCGCTGGGCTGGCTCGGCATCATGCGCCTCGGGCTGGTCCAGACCGCGATCGGCGCGATCGTCGTGCTGACCACATCGACCATCAACCGCGTCATGGTCGTCGAACTGGCGCTTCCCGCCATCCTTCCCGGCCTGCTCGTCGCGCTGCATTACGCGGTGCAGATCCTGCGGCCGCGCTGGGGCCATGGCTCCGATGTCGGCGGGCGGCTGACCCCCTGGATTATCGGCGGCATGGCGGTGCTGGCGCTCGGCGGCTTCGGCGCCGCGGCGGCCACGGCGCTGATGGAGGCCGCCTTCTGGCCCGGCGTCCTGCTCGCCGCGGCATCCTTCGCGGCGATCGGCATGGGCGTCGGCGCGAGCGGAACCTGCCTGCTGATCCTGCTCTCGCGCCGGGTCGCCGATGCGAGGCGCCCGGCGGCGGCGACCGTCGTCTGGGTGATGATGATCGCGGGCTTCATCGTGACCGCGGGCCTCGTCGGCCATGCGCTCGATCCGTTCTCGACGGGCCGCCTGGTGGCGGTGTCCGGCCTCGTCAGCGCGCTGGCGCTGGCGATCACGGTGCTATCGGTCCGGGGCGTCGAGGGCGAGGGTGCAGCCGCCGTTCCCGACAGGGCCGCGCCCGTCGACACGAGCTTCCGGGTGGCGCTGCGCGAGGTCTGGGACGAGCCGCAAGCCCGGCTCTTCGCCATCTTCATCTTCGTCTCCATGATCGCCTACAGCGCGCAGGATCTCATCCTCGAGCCTTTCGCGGGCACGGTCTTCGGCTTCACGCCGGGCGAGAGCACGCGGCTCGCCGGGGTCCAGAACGGCGGCGTCCTCGCCGGCATGGTGCTGGTCGCCGTGGTGACGACACTGGGCGGCGCGCGCGCGGGCTCGCTGCGCCTCTGGGCGGTCGGCGGCTGCCTCGCCTCGGCGCTGGCGCTGGCCGGCCTCGCGATGTCCGCCTTCGCGGGACCGGATTTCCCGCTGCGCGCGACGGTGTTTGCACTCGGCCTCGCCAACGGTGCCTATGCGGTCGCTGCGATCGGCTCGATGATGCGTCTGGTCGGCCAGGGCAAGCCGGAGCGGCAAGGCGTCCGCATGGGTCTGTGGGGTGCGGCGCAGGGTGTCGCCTTCGGGCTCGGCGGGCTGTGCGGCGCGGCTGCGACCGACCTTGCGCGGCACCTCGCCACAACACCGGCGGCGGCCTATGCCGCCGTCTTCGCCGCCGAGGCGCTGCTCTTCGTCGTGGCGGCGGGGCTCGCGCTGGCCGTGGCGCGACAGGCGACCGAGCGCGACCGCCGCGCCCGCAAAGACACGGACGGACTCCTCCTTCCCAACCCAGGGTGACCGCAATGAACCAGGCCCTGCCGCCTCTGCGTGACGATCCGGAGATGACCTATGACGTCGCCGTCATCGGCGGCGGACCGGCGGGTGCGACCGCAGCCCATGATCTGGCCTGCGCGGGACACAGCGTCGTGCTGGTCGACCGGGCCGGACGGATCAAGCCCTGCGGCGGCGCGATTCCGCCGCGTGCGATCCGGGATTTTGCCATCCCTCCGTCGCAGATCGTCGCGCGCATCGCCTGTGCCCGCATGGTCGCGCCGTCGCAGACCAGCGTCGATATGCCCATCGACGACGGCTATGTCGGGATGGTCGATCGCGAGCCCTTCGACGAGTGGCTGCGCGAGCGCGCCGCCCTCTCCGGCGCCCGGCGCATCACGGGGACCTTCGAACGCTTCGAGCGCGATCCCGACGGGACGGCGCGGCTGCATCTGCGGCTCCGCGAGGGCGAGGAGCCGCTCAGCCTGCGGGCGCGGATGGTGATCGGCGCGGACGGCGCCAATTCCCCCCTGGCCCGCGCCGCGATGCCAGGCAGCAAGCGGCCGCCCTTCGTCTTCGCCTATCACGAGATCGTCCGAGTCCCGGCTCAGGCCGGCACCGGCTATGACGCGAAGCGCTGCGACGTCGTCTATCAGGGGCGGATTTCGCCGGATTTCTACGGCTGGATCTTCCCCCATGGCGAGACGGCCAGCATCGGAACCGGCAGCGCGCACAAGGGCTTTTCGCTGAAGGATGCCGTCGGCGTGCTGCGGCGCGAAGCAGGCCTCGAGGGCGCCGAGACGATCCGGCGCGAGGGGGCGCCGATCCCGATGAAGCCGCTGCGGAAATGGGACAATGGCCGCGACGTGCTACTGGCCGGGGATGCGGCCGGCGTCGTCGCGCCCGCCTCGGGCGAAGGCATCTACTACGCCATGCTGGGCGGGCGGCTGGCGGGCGAGGCCGTCCAGCTCGCGCTGAAGACCGGCGATGCGCGCGCGCTCGCCACGGCCCGCAAGCGCTTCATGGCCGATCACGGCCGGGTGTTCTGGATTCTCGGCCTGATGCAGCGGATCTGGTACCGCAGCGACCGGCGCCGCGAGCAGTTCGTCAAGCTCTGCCGCAATCCCGATGTCCAGAAGCTGACCTGGGAATCCTACATGAACAAGCAGCTCGTGCGCGGCAAGTTCATGGCCCACGTTCGCGTGTTCTTCAACGATCTCAGCCATTTGCTGGGCATGGCGCGCTGATGGCCGGATTCCCGCTCGGAAGCATCGTCGATCTGGCGCTGGCGGTGATCGTGGTCGAGCTGGTGCTGATCGGGCTCGCCCGGCGGCGCGGCGGGAGCCTGGCGCTGCTGCCGACCGTTCTGTCGGGACTCGGCCTGCTGCTGGCGTTGCGCACCGGCCTCGCCGGAACCGATCCGCGGCTGACGCTGGCGGCGCTGAGCTTTGGCGGCCTTGCCCATGCGGCCGATCTCGTGCTCAGGCTGCGGCGCGGTTCCGCGGCCGGCTGAGGCTTCGCGCGCGGCTCAGAGCTGTTCGTCCTGGTCGGCGAGGTCGCCGAGGCCGTGGCGGCGCAGCTTGGCATAGAAGCTCTGGCGGCTGAGGCCGAGCATCTGCGCCGAGGCGGCGCGGTTGTTCCGGCTCAGATCCAGCGCCGACTCGATGCAGAGCCGTTCGATGACGTCGCTCGTCTCGCGCACGATGTCCTTCAGCGGCACATTGCCGACCAGCTTCGCCAGTTGCTCGACCGACCGCGGCAGGGCAGGGCCGCGCTGTGGGGGCGAGGCAGTTTGCGCGCCCTTGCTGCGGATGATGAGCCCGATCGAGCCGGAATCGCCGGCCCAGGCGGTGACCGCCGACAGCTCGACCGCCTCGACGCCGCCGAAGGCGCCACGCACGATCGTGGGGAAGTTCCTGATCACGCCGTGGTCGGTCAGCGTGCCCTGAATCTGCGGCAGATCGATGCCGGGCCGCCCGAGCCAGCGGTCCAGCGGCTCGCCGATCACCTGATGACGCGAGGCCAGCTGCGCCAGCTCGAGAAAGGCCCGGTTGGCGTGCAGGACAATGCGGTCGGGGCTCATGATGACGCAACCGTCGGGAGTCTGCTCAACCATGCCATGGACATGTCGCAGCGAGGAGTCCGCGCCGAGCGCGACCGCATCCGCCTCCAGCCGGCGCAGACGCACCAGCAGATGCACTGCCGTTTCCTGGCGAAAGGCGATGGCGCGGATCGCCGTCTTGCGCGCGGTGCCGGTCCGCGACACCTCGACCTCTCCCGCCACGCCGGAATGGCGCGCCGAGGCGAGCATGGTTTCCAGCGCATCGCCGCTCATCGGGGAGAACAGGGAGGGGAGCGTGATTCGGCCGAGGCGATCGGGCTGCAGGTCGAGGTCGGTCATCGCGGCGGGATTGGCCTCGATCAGCCTCAGGGTCGCGGCGTCTGCGATCAGGATCGGCTCGGGGGAGGAGTGGAAGAGGACCCGGTAACGCGTCTCGGCGAGCCGCAGCCGCGCATATTCGCGCTCCATCGCCTGCTGGGCCTCCAGAAGCCGGTTCTGGAGGGCGGCGACGCGGAAGAGGTCGCGCCCGATCAGGCAGCGCAGGCCGCTGCCACCGTCGTTCACGCGGTGGTAGCGAAACGACCGTTGCGTGCCGTCGGGTCCCGGGTGGTTGATTTCGCTGGCTGCGGGTTCGGAGGCCGGGTCGTCGCCGACCAGACCCACGGCCTTGGCCCTGCTGTCGGGCGAGACCACATCGGGGAAGCTGCGCCCGATCCAGCCTTCGCCATCCCCGATCGCCGCGACGATCACGCCGGCGGGATCGAGCAGCAGCGCGACGTCGGCCGCCGACGCGATGATCTCGCGCATGAAGGCCGACATGCCGCCGGGCCAGGCGGCGGCCTGTGGTTTCGCAGTCTGGTCCCGGGGCGGAGCAGAAGACATGGCGACGAAGGCCCGTTCCGTGTTGAAGGCCTGCATGTGTGAGAGTTGCATCGGAACCGGATCAGCCCGGCACCGTCGTCATCTTCAAGGTCCCGGACTGGAGCGCTGCAGGAGGCTTGCGAGGCACCCGCCCAGCCGCGACCGGCGCCCGGGACGGTCAGCACGATCCTGACGCTCCATCCGAGACGGATATGGAACCGCAGCCGCGCGGTTCGGGTCGGATGGCCCGATCGTGACGGATGCCAGCGCGCGCCTTCCACGCGGTGCCGGAAACCTGTCATCCGCACGTCTGTTCCGTTTCCAGAACGGTAGCGCACATCGAAGCGATGTAAAGTAAAATATACAAATCATCGATCTATAAGCGTCAATCAAACTTGACATGTCGCTTCAGTGGAGCGAGCCTTGGTTGGCCACGAGCGCAACCGCCACCCGGTTGACGGCGTCGGCAGGAGGCGTCGCCGATGACGTTTCACGCAGAACTGACCCAGCCCGCGTCGCGGCGCGGTGCGAATGCGAAGCCCTCTCCCTCCCGCCCGTCCGCCGCGGCGCGATCCGCCCCGGCCCGCGAGCCGCTCTACGACGCGCTCCATGCCTGTCCGACCCGCCGGCTGCTGGGATGGCGCATGTCGGCGGCGGCCAGCGGGGCGCGCGGCCGCGACGGCGACGCGACCGAGGCCCTGCCGACAAAGGGGCTGTGACATGGCCGCGCCACCCCGGGCCGAGGTCCCTGGCGGCGCTGCGACGCGGATCCGCGTCGTCATCGTCACCATGGATACCCATGTCGCCAGTGCGACGGCCCGGGCTCATCTGGCGCTGAAGCGGGATCTGCCGGGCCTCGAGCTCAGCGTCCACGCGGCGTCCGAATGGTCCGCCGATCCGCGCACGCTCGCGCGCTGCCTCGAGGCGATCGCCGGCGCCGACATCGTGATCAACACGATGCTGTTCATGGAAGATCATTTCCTGCCGCTGATGCCGGCGCTGCAGGCGCGGCGGGATTCCTGCGACGCCATGGTCTGCATCATGTCGGCCGGCGAGGTCACCCGGATGACCCGGCTCGGCCGCTTCAGGATGGACGGCCCGTCGAGCGGCCCGATGGCGCTGCTCAAGCGCCTGCGCGGCAACAAGGGCAAGCCGGCCGGCGGCGGCGCCAGCCAGATGAAGATGCTGCGCCGGCTGCCGCAGATCCTGCGCTTCATCCCGGGCACGGCCCAGGATGTGCGCGCCTATTTCCTGGCCCTCCAATACTGGCTGGCCGGGTCCGAGGAGAACATCGCCAATCTCGTGCGCTTCCTCGTCGACCGCTATGCCGATGGCGAGAGGCGCGTGCTGCGCGGCACGCTCAAGGTCGGCAAGCCGGCCGAGTATCCCGAGACCGGCGTCTATCATCCGGCCATGCCGGGCCGTGTCAGCGCCGATGCGCAGGCCCTGCCGATGGGGGCCGGCGCCAAGGGCACGGTCGGGCTTCTGGTCCTGCGCTCCTATGTGCTGGCGGGGAATTCCGCCCATTACGACGGCGTGATCCGGGCGTTCGAGGCGCGCGGCCTCAACGTCCTGCCGGTCTTCGCGACCGGGCTCGATGCGCGCGAGGCGATCGACGTCTTCTTCTTCCGCAACGGCCGCCCGGTCATCGACGCGCTGGTCTCGCTGACCGGCTTCTCGCTGGTCGGCGGCCCCGCCTACAACGATTCCCGGGCGGCGCAGGAGGTCCTGGCGCGGCTCGACGTGCCCTACATCGCGGCGCATCCGGCCGAGTTCCAGACGCTCGACCAGTGGGGCCCGTCGGATCGCGGCCTGCTGCCGGTCGAGTCGACGATCATGGTCGCGATTCCCGAGCTCGATGGCGCGACCGGGCCGATCATCTTCGGTGGGCGCACGGAACAGGCCGGGCACTGCACCGGCTGCAGCCGCGCCTGCCAGTTCCCGCCCAACGAAGGTCAGCGCGACATGCATGTCTGCGCCGAGCGCGCCGAGGTGCTGGCGGCACGGACCGAGAAGCTGGTGGCGCTGCGGCGCTCGGCCCGGGCCGAGCGCAAGGTCGGCATCGTGCTGTTCAACTTTCCGCCCAATGCCGGCAATACCGGCACGGCGGCCTATCTTTCGGTGTTCGAATCGCTGCACCGGACGCTGCTGGCGATGCGGGCCGAGGGCTACAGCGTCGCGGTTCCCGACAGCGTCGACGCGCTGCGCCAGGCGATCATCGAGGGCAATGCCTCGCGCTATGGCGCGATGGCGAATGTCCATGTCCGGATCGGCGCGGGCGAGCATATCCGGCGCGAGCGCTGGCTCTCCGAGATCGAGGCCCAATGGGGCCCGGCTCCCGGCCGCCAGCAGAGCGACGGCTCCTCGATCTTCGTGCTCGGTGAGCGCTTCGGGAATGTCTTCGTCGGCATCCAGCCGAGCTTCGGCTATGAGGGCGACCCGATGCGCCTGCTCTTCGAGAAGGGCTTTGCGCCGACGCATGCCTTCTCGGCCTTCTATCGCTGGATGCGCGAGGATTTCGGTGCCCATGCCGTGCTGCATTTCGGCACCCATGGCGCGCTCGAATTCATGCCCGGCAAGCAGAGCGGGCTCTCGGCCCAGTGTTGGCCGGACCGGCTGATCGGCGACCTGCCGAACATCTATCTCTACGCCTCGAACAACCCCTCCGAGGGCGCGATCGCCAAGCGGCGCGGGGCGGCGACGCTGATCAGCTATCTGACGCCGCCGGTGGCCTCGGCCGGGCTCTATCGCGGGCTGATCGAGCTCAAGGGCTCGCTCGACCGTTGGCGCGGCCTGGCGCCCGACGAGATGCGCGAACGGGACGAACTCGCCGTGCTGGTCCAGGCCCAGGCGGCCGCGCTCGATCTTTCGCCCGCCGAGCCGGCCTGGAGCCGACAGGAGCTGCAGCCGCGCATCGCCCGGCTGACCGACACGGTGCTGGAGCTGGAATACACGCTGATCCCGCATGGGCTGCATGTCGTCGGCGAGCCGCTGTCGACCGAAGAGCGCGTCGACATGCTGCTGGCGATGGCGGAATCGAGCCATGGCCAGCGGCCCGACCGGGCGCTGATCGGCGATCTCGTCTCGGGCCTGAGCCCAGAGCGGGCGCTGAAGGCGCAGGGTCTCGAGCCGCAGGACCCGATGCTGGCGATGCTGACCGAACTGGCGGCCGCCGATGCGCTCCTGGCTGAGGATCATGAGATCCAGGGGCTGATGCGCGGGCTGGACGGGCGCTTCATCCGCCCGGCACCCGGTGGCGACCTGTTGCGGACGCCGGCCGTGCTGCCGACCGGGCGCAATCTGCACGGCTTCGACCCGTTCCGCATTCCCAGCGCCTATGCGGTGCAGGATGGCGCGAAACAGGCGGCGCGGCTGCTCGACCGCCATCTGGCCGACGGCAATCCGCTGCCCGAAACCGTCGCGCTGGTGCTGTGGGGCACCGACAATCTCAAGACCGAAGGGGCGCCGATCGCCCAGGCGTTGGCGCTGATGGGGGCCGCGCCCCGCTTCGACGGCTATGGCCGGCTCGCCGGCGCGCAGCTGATTCCGCACGACCAGCTCCAGCGTCCGCGCATCGACGTGGTGATGTCGCTGTCGGGCATCTTCCGCGATCTCCTGCCGCTGCAGATCCGGCTGCTGGCCGAGGCCGCCTTCCTCGCGGCATCAGCCGACGAGCCGCCGGAGCGGAATTTCGTGCGCAAGCATGCGCTGGCCTACCAGGCCGAGCATGGCTGCGATCTGGAGACGGCGGCGCTGCGGGTCTTCGGCAATGCCGAGGGCGCCTATGGCTCCAACGTCAACAATCTCGTCGAGAGCGGGCGCTGGCAGGACGAGGACGAACTGGCCGAGACCTATACGCGCCGCAAGGGCTTCGCCTATGGCCGGGGCGGGCGGGCGGTGCAGCAGCCAGACCTGCTGAAGAGCGTGCTCGGCGGCGTCGAACTCGCCTATCAGAACCTCGATTCGGTCGAACTCGGCGTCACCACCGTCGACAATTACTTCGACACGCTGGGCGGCATCAGCCGGGCGGTGCGGCGGGCGCGGGGCGGGGCCTCGACGCCGGTCTATATCGGCGACCAGACCCGCGGCGAGGGCACCGTGCGCACGCTCTCGGAGCAGGTCTCGCTGGAGACGCGCACCCGCATGCTCAACCCGAAATGGTATGAGGGCATGCTCAAGCACGGCTATGAGGGCGTGCGGCAGATCGAGACCCATGTCACCAACACGATGGGCTGGTCGGCGACGACGGGCCAGGTCGAGCCCTGGGTCTATCAGAAGCTGACCGAGACCTATCTGCTCGACCCCGCCATGCGCGAGCGGCTGGCCGCCCTGAACCCGACGGCCTCCGTCAAGCTCGCCAACCGGCTGATCGAGGCGCAGGCCCGGCAGTACTGGCAGCCCGATGCGGCGACGCTGGCCGCGCTGCAGCAGGCCGGCGACGAGTTGGAGGACCGGCTCGAGGGCATCGGCATGGAGGCGGCGGCATGAGCGGGACCGGCGCCACGATCAGGCCCGGCACCGGGCCCGTGGCCTATCCCGCGCCCTCGGCCGTCCTCGAACTGCTCAAGCCGATCACCTGGTTCCCGCCGATGTGGGCCTTCGCCTGCGGTGTGGTGTCGTCAGGCGTGTCGATCGCCGACAATCCGGTTGCAGCGCTGCTCGGGATACTGCTGGCGGGACCTCTGGTCTGCGCGATGAGCCAGGCGATCAATGATTGGTACGACCGAGAGGTCGATGCGATCAACGAGCCGCACCGGCCGATTCCCTCGGGCCGCATTCCCGGGCGCTGGGGGCTCTACATCGCGGTGATCTGGACCGGGCTGTCGCTGGCGGTGGCCTCGTTGCTCGGCTCCTGGGTGCTGATCGCAACCTGCCTCGGCCTGTTCCTGGCCTGGGCCTACAGCGCGCCCCCGCTGCGCCTGAAGCGCAATGGCTGGCTCGGCAACGCGGCCTGCGGCTTTTCCTATGAGGGGCTGGCCTGGGTGACGGGGGCTGCGGTCATGCTCGGCGGCGCGCTGCCGCCCTGGCCGGTGCTGCTGCTGGCGTTGCTTTACAGCCTCGGCGCTCACGGCATCATGACGCTCAACGACTTCAAGGCGATGGAGGGCGACCGGCAGATGGGCATCGCCTCGCTGCCGGTCCAGCTCGGGGCGGAAGGCGCGGCGCGGGTCGCCTGCGCGATCATGGCCGCGCCGCAGTTCGTCGTCATCGCGCTGCTGCTGCAGTGGCAGCGGCCGATCGAGGCTCTGGTGGTGGCGGCCTTCCTGACGGGGCAACTCGTGCTGATGGGGCGCTTCCTGCGCGATCCGGTCGGCAAGGCGCTGTTCTACAGTGGCTTCGGCGTGCCGCTCTTCGTCTTCGGCATGATGGCCGCGGCGGTCGCGGTGCGCAGCCTGCCTGCTGGCCTCTGAGGCGTTGGGCGTGCGCGCGGCATGACGGGACGCGAGCCGGGCCGGCCTGCCTTCGGATGGATTCGGCTGGGCCTGGGATGCCTCGCCGTCGTCGCGGTCGGGATCGCCCTGGCGCAGTTGCAGGATGCGCGGCGCGGCGTCACCACCGAGACCATGACGGCGGCGGGCACGCCGATGACGGTGTTCCGCCCGGTCGATCGCACGGCGACAGCCCCGGTCGTCGTGATCGCGCATGGTTTTGCCGGCTCCCAGCAATTGATGCAGCCCTTCGCGGTCACGCTCGCGCGGGCCGGCTATGTCGCGGTGACCTTCGATTTCGCCGGCCATGGCGCCAATCCGAGGCCGCTCACGGGCAGCATCTCCCGGGAGGATGGCGCGACGCGCCGGCTGGTCGAGGAGACCGCGCGCGTCGTCGACCGGGCGATCGGCCTCGGCGACGGGCGGCTGGCCCTGCTCGGCCACTCGATGGCGACCGACATCATCGTCCGCGTCGCCCAGAACCGGGCCGATGTCGCGGCGACGGTGGCGGTTTCGATGTTCTCGCCCGCCGTCACCGCGACGAGCCCGCGCAACCTGCTGGTCATCGCCGGGGAATGGGAGGGGGGCCTGCGGCGCGAGGCGCTGCGCGCGGTCGGGCTGGTCTCGGCGCCGGCCTCGGCTGAGCCGGGCGTCACCTATGGCGAGTTCGCCGCGGGGACCGCCAGGCGCGCCGCCGTCAGCCCCCGGGCCGAGCATGTCGGCGTGCTCTACAACGCGATCAGCCTGCGCGAGGCGCTGGCCTGGCTCGATGCCAGCTTCGGCCGGTCCGCGACGACAGTGCCCGATCTCGATGGCCGTGGCGTCTGGATCCTGCTGCTGCTCGCCGGCGTCGTCCTGCTGGCCTGGCCGCTCTCGGCGCTGCTGCCGAGGGTGGCCTCGCCGCCAGTCGGGGCGGGGCTGGGCTGGCGACGGATCGCGCTGCCGCTGGTTCTGCCGGCGCTGCTGACGCCGGTCGTGCTGCGCTTCGTGCCGACGAATTTCCTGCCGGTCATCGTCGGCGACTATCTCGCCGTGCATTTCGCGGCCTATGGCGCCCTCACGGCGCTTTGCATCGTCTTCGTCCAGCGCGGGCGCCACCGCCTGCGTTCGGAGGTGTCGAAGGGCCGGCTTGCGGCCGGGACGCTGGCGCTGATGCTGTTCGGGCTCGTCGCCCTCGCCTGGCCAGTCCACAGTTTCGTGACGGCGTTCGTGCCGGCCGGCCATCGCCTGCCGCTCTTTGCCGCGACGCTGGCCGGCACGCTGATCTATTTTCTGGCCGATGAATGGCTGACGCGCGGGGAGGGGGCGGCGCGTGGGGCCTACCTCGCCTCGAAGCTCGCCTTCCTGGTCTCGCTCGGCCTGGCGGTGGCGCTCGATTTCCAGCGGCTGTTCTTCCTGCTGATCATCGTGCCGGTGATCGTGCTGTTCTTCCTCGTCTACGGGCTGTTCAGCGCCTGGGCGTTCCGGCGCTCCGGCCATCCCTTCATCGCGGGCATCGCCAACGCCTTCGCCTTCGCTTGGGCGATCGCTGCGACCTTCCCGCTGGTGGCGCGATGATGGGGCGGTCCGGGACGGGAAAGCAGTTGACGTTGCCTCGGCGACTTGCTCGGCTGATAGAGACTTCGATCGTTCACGAGGGCGCCGTCCGGGCCCAGGCTTAGGTCAATCGTTCATGCTTTTGAAAATCGGTACGCGCCGCAGCCCTCTCGCCATCGCGCAGACGAACTACATCGCGTCGCTGATCAAGGCGAAGCATCCCGATACCGAATTCTCGCTGCATCCGATCGCGACGATCGCCGACAAGGACCGGGTTTCCGAGTTCCATCAGTTCGGCATCATCGGCGTGTTCTCGACCGAGCATGAGGACCAGCTGACCTCGGGCGAGGTCGACATCGTCGTGCATTCGCTCAAGGACCTGCCGACGACGCTGCGCGAGGGGCTGGTGCTGGCGGCGGTGCCCGAGCGGGTCGATCCGCGCGACGTGCTCTGCGGCTCGACGCTGGCCGATCTGCGCCAGGGCGCCCGCGTCGGCACCGGTTCGCTGCGGCGGCGCTCGCAGATCCTGAGCCTGCGGCCCGATGTCGAGGTGGTGCCGATCCGCGGCAATGTCGGTCCGCGCCTGGCCAAGATCAACGGTGATGACGGGCTGGACGCGGTCATCCTGGCCCAGGCCGGGCTGCAGCGGCTCGGCCTCGACGGCGCGACCTCGGAGCTGCTCGACCCGATCCTGTTTCCCTATGCGATCGGGCAGGGCGCGCTCGGCGTGCAGGCGCGCGACGACAACCCGACGATCCTCGCCATGCTCAAGGACATCGAGGACCCCAAGGCGCGCGCCGAGGTCGATTGCGAGCGGGCGCTGCTGCATGCGCTCGGCGCCGGCTGCAGCCTGCCTGTCGGGGCGAGCGCGACCTGGCAGGGGGGCCGGCTGTTCCTGCATGCGCAGATCACCGCCCATGACGGATCCCAGCGCATCACCGCCAGCGATGATCGCCCGGGGCCCGAGGCGGTCGAACTCGGTCTCGTGACCGCCGAGGCGCTGCGGTTGGCGGGCGGCGTCGATGTGCTCGAGGCCTCCTATCGCAGCGTCGGCGCCCATTTCAAATATGTCGGCGCCTGACGGCGGCGCTGTCAGGCCGGGGCGTTGGGGTTCATCCGCCAGACGGTGTAGTTCAGGAACGCCGCGAAGCTGACCCAGGCGAGATAGGGCACCAGCAGCCAGGCCGCGAGCGAATCGATCGGCGAAAACAGCGCGATCAGCGCCAGGATCGACAGCCAGAGCGCGCAGACATTGACGAAGGCGAGGTCCATCCGGCGCAGGCCGAAGAAGACGCCCGACCACATCGCGTTCAGGACGAGCTGGACGCTGTAGATGGCCAGCGGCAGGGCGGCGCCACTGAAGCCCGCCTTGCGCCAGACCAGCCAGCCGGATGCCGCGATCATGCAGTAGAGCAGCGTCCAGGCCGGCGGGAACAGCCAGTTCGGCGGCCGCCACCAGGGCTTCGCCAGCCCCTCATACCAGGCGCCGGGCTTGAAGATCGCGCCCGAACTCGCCGCCACCACACAGGCGATGACGAAGCCCGTCAGGCCCAGGCCATCCATCAGCGTCATCAGTCTGCAACCCGTCGATCGTCGAGGACAAGGCGCATAGGCTAACACAGCCCGCGCGTTGCGCTGCAGCGAATTGGGACCGGCTCAGTTGTTGGTGAAGCGCGCCTGCAGGGCCTGGCCGTCCGCGAGCGTGGCGGAGATGACGATGCGCGCGCCCGCGCCCAGCGGTTGCGCGAGCGTTCCCACCAGTTTGTTGGGCTCGACGGGGCTCAGCGCCACCGTCGTGGTCTTGCCGGCGTCCTGGACGATGGCGCGCGCCGCCTTCGTGCCCGCCGAGGCCAGGGGCTTGTCGACGGCGTCCGTCAGGTAGAGGACGAACTCGGTTCCCTTCGCGACCATCTCGACATGGCGCCCGGCGACATCGACGAGCGGGCCGCCATTGGGGCCCTTCGACAGTTCATGGGCCGAAGCGCCCGAGACGAGGCCGAGAAAGGCAAGCGCGGTGATCCGGTTGAGCATGGCTGGTCTCCTTGGACGGTTCAGAAGGCTTCCTGGGGCGATGAGCCGTCGTCGCTGGCCATCCGGCTGGCCATGATGCGCTCGAGCGGCTTGCGGCCGAAGGTCAGGAACAGGACGGGCGTCAGCACCGTGTCGATGATCGTCGCCGAGATCAGCCCGCCGAAGATCGTGACCGCGACCGGGTGCAGGATCTCGCGTCCGGGCTGGTCTGCACCATAGAGCAGCGGGATCAGCGCGAGCCCCGCCGAGAGCGCCGTCATCAGCACGGGTGTCAGCCGCTCGAGGCTGCCGCGGATGACGAGTTCGCGCCCGAAGCGCTCGCCCTCGTAGAGGGTCAGGTTGATGTAGTGCGAGACCTTGAGGATGCCGTTGCGGGCCGAGATGCCGGCGAGCGTGATGAAGCCGACCATCGAGGCGACCGAGAGCGGCTGCCCCGCGAGGTGCAGCGCCACGACGCTGCCGATCAGCGCGAGCGGGATGTTGCCCATGATGATCAGCGCCAGCACCGCCGACTGGTAGCGCGTGAACAGCACCACGAAGATCAGCGCCAGCGACACCAGGCTGAGCAGCCCGATCCGCAGCGTCGCCTCCTCCTGCGCCTGGAAGGTGCCCTCCAAGCGGGTGACATAGCCCTGCGGCAGCGGCGTCTGCGCGACGACCCCGCGGATGTCGGCGATGATCGCCGCCATGTCGCGCCGGCCGTCACCATTGCCGTAGACCGCGATGCGGCGCTGGCCGTTCTCGCGCTGGATCTGGTTGGGGCCGTCCGTCTCGGAGACCGAGGCGATCAGGCGCAAGGGCAGGTGGCCGCCGGGCGTCGCGATCAGCAGATCCTCGAGCCCGGTCGTCGAGCGGTCCTGGTCCGAGAGCCGCAGCACGACATCGTAGCGGCGGTTGCCGTCGACGATCTGCGAGACGGTGCGGCCGTTGGAGAGCGTCTCCAGCGCCTGGGTGACGCTGGCCGGCGTCAGCCCGTAGAGCGCCGCCTTGTCATGGTCGACGTCGATGCGCAGCTGCGGGATGCGGACCTGCCGCTCGATCTGGAGATCGACGAGGCCAGGCACGGTAGCGAGGCGCTCGCGCAGCGTCTCGGCGAGGCTGCGGATCGTGTCGAGGTCCTCGCCATAGACCTTGAGCGCGATCTGCGCGCGCACGCCCGAGAGCATATGGTCGAGCCGGTGGCTGATCGGCTGGCCGATGTTGACCGAGACCGGCAGGACGCTCAGCGCCGCGCGGATATCGGCGTGGACCGCTTCCTTGGGCCGGTCCGAGCGATGGAGATCGATGTCGACCTCCGAGGAATGGACGCCCTCGGCGTGTTCGTCGAGCTCGGCGCGGCCGGTGCGGCGGCCGATCGACTTCACCTCGGGGACCCTGAGGACGAGCTGTTCGGCGAGCAGCCCGAGGCGGTGGCTTTCGGCCAGCGAGATGCCCGGGTTGTATTGCAGCGAGACCACCAGCGTGCCCTCGTTGAAGGGCGGCAGGAAGGTTCGCGGCAAGAGCGTCGCGCCATAGACGGCCAGCGCCACGCCAATGCCGACGAGGGTGACGAGCAGCGCGCGGGTCTCGAAAGCGAAGCGCAGCAGCGCCGCATTGCCCCGCTTCAGATGGCGCACGACGAAGGAGTCGCGCTCATGGCCGCTGGGAGCGCGCGACAACAGGTAATAGGCCATCACCGGGGTCAGCGTGATCGAGACGATCAGCGAAGCCAGGATCGAGACGATGTAGGCGATGCCGAGCGGCGCGAAGAGCCGCCCCTCGATGCCGGAGAGGGCAAAGAGCGGGATAAACACGAGGATGATGATCGCGGTGGCGTAGACGATGCCCGACCGGACCTCCTGCGAGGCTGCCGCGATGACCGCCAGCACGGGCCTGGGCGCGGCGCTCTCCCGGTTCTGCTTCAGCCGCCGCAGGATGTTCTCCACATCCACGACGGCATCGTCGACCAGTTCGCCGATCGCGATGGCGAGCCCGCCGAGCGTCATCGTGTTGATGGTCAGGCCGAAGGCCTGGAAGACCAGCACCGTCGTCAGGATTGAGACCGGGATCGCCGTCAGCGAGATCAGGGTCGCGCGGACATTCATCAGGAAGAGCAGCAGGATGACGGCGACGACGCCCGCCGCCTCCAGCAGCACCCGCTCGACATTGGCGATCGAGGTCTCGATGAAGCTCGCCTGCCGGAACTGGACATTCGTCGCGGAGATGCCGGCGGGCAGGGTTTTCTGGATCTCGGCCAGCGCCGTCTCGACCTGGCGGGTCAGCGCCACGGTGTCGGCTTCCGGCTGCTTCTGGATGCCGATGATCACCGCTGGCCGGCCCTGGTAGCCGGCGTCGCCACGCTTGACCCGGGCCGCGAAGTCGACGCCCGCGACCTGGTGCAGCAGGATCGGCTGGCCCTGTCGCTGCAGCACGACGGTGTTGCGCAGATCCTCCAGCCGCTGCGTCAGCCCGACATTGCGGATCAGGTATTCGCGCCCCTGCTGGTCGATGAAGCCGCCGCCGGTGTTGGTGCCGAAGCGGGTGACCGCCGCCTCGATCTGTTCGGGCGAGACATCCAGCGCCTGCATGGCCGCGATGTCGGGTGTGATCCGGTACTGGCGGACCTCGCCTCCCATCGGGATGACCTGCGAGACGCCGGCAATGTTCAGGATCTGCGGCCGGATGATGAAGTCGGCGATCTCGCGGACCTCCATCGGTGAGACCCGCTCGGCCGTCACGGCAACCAGCATGATCTCGCCCATGATCGAGGAGACCGGGCCCATCTGCGGGTTGACGCCGCGCGGCAGCTGCTCGCGCACCAGCGACAGCCGCTCGGCGACGAGCTGGCGCGACCGGTAGATGTCGGTGCCCCAGTCGAACTCGACATAGGTGATCGAGAGCCCGACGCCTGAGACGGAGCGCACGCGCAGCACGCCGGGCATGCCGTTCATCGCCGTTTCCAGGGGATAGGTGACGAGCTGCTCGACCTCCTGAGGGGCGAGCCCCTCGGCTTCCGTCATCAGCGTGACGGTCGGGCGGTTGAGATCGGGGAAGACGTCGACGGGGACGCGCGGCAGCACATAGCTGCCATAAGCCATGAGCACGAGCGCGGCGGCGATGACGAAGAGCCGGTTGCGCAGGCTGGCCGAGACGAGGAGGTTGAACATCGCGCCCTCGTCTCAGCGGATCTGGTTGAGATGTTCGGCGCCGCGCACGACGATGCGTTCGCCCGGCGCGACGCCGGAGCGGACCACCAGCCTTGTCGCGTCGAAGGGTTCGGTGCGGACGGGCCTGGGCTCGAAGCGCTCCGGATCGGTATGGCGCCAGACCAGGGCTTCGCCATTGCCGCCGCGCACGACGGCGTCGCGCGGCAGGATGATGCCGCTGACGCTGGCGCCGTTGCGGGCCGTCACCCGCACGGGCTGGCCGATCGCGACCGTGGCGGGCGGGTCCTCGACGGCAAAGTGCACCAGCGTCGCCTGCTGCTGCAGCGCCCGCCCAGTGCCCCGGAAGGACAAGTTGAGCGGCTTGCCGCCGGACAGCAGGGCCGAGGCGCCGTCGAGTTGCGAGAGATCGACATCGCCATAGGACAGGGCCTCGACCCACAGGCCCGCGGGGTCGACGATCTGGAACAGGACGTCCTGCGAGCCGACGACCTGACCCGCCACGACCCGCACCGCTGAGACCACGCCGTCGAGCGGCGCGCGCAGCAGTTCGGGCTCGATCCGGATGCGCCCGACGATCTCGCGCCGCCGCATCAGGCCGGCGAGTTCGATCTCGAAATCGATGACCTGGCTTTGCGGCGCGATGGCGCGCTCGGCCAGGCTGCGAGAGCGCTTCAGCTTCGCCTCGACCATGGCGATCTGCTGCTCGATCTCGCCGACGCGCTCGGCGATGGTGGTGCGGTCGGCCTGCGGCACGGCCTGCTCGACGGTGGCCAGGATATCGCCGCGCCGGACGATCTGGCCCAGCCGCGGCAGGCCGCTCTCGGGCGCGACGATCCGGCCGCCGGTGATGCTCTGGACCTGGCCCGAGCGGTTGGGATCGGCGATCACGCGGCCGACCAGGGCCAGGGTCTTGCGGGCTTCCTCGGTCTTGGTGACCTGGGTGCGGATCTCCAGCAGCCGCTGCGTCGGCTTCGGCGCGAAGACTGAGCCGTCCGCGAGACGGCGGGGGGTGTCGCCGGCGGGCGGTGCCGCCTTCGCGGCCTCGCCATGATCATGGCCTTCATGGGCGTTCGCCAGGCCCGTTCCCGCGATCAGCAGCACGAGGACGAGGCCGGTCAGGGACAGGGCCGGGCGCGAGCGGCGGAGTGTGGCGCCGAGCAAGAGCCCCACGGCCAGCGCTGCGCCTATCGCCAGGTACAGAACCGGTACGGGCCGGCCCGCGATGACGACGCTCGCAGCCTGAGCGGAGGCGTGGCCCGATGCCGCCGGAGCGCCGGCCGCCGGGGCCGCGGGCCGTTCGAGCGTTCCGATCAGGAGGTCGTCCCCGCCGGGATGGGTGATGGCGAAGACGAGTTCCAGCGGTCCTGCGCCGACGAGCCGGCCCGAGGCCATGACGTAGGTCCCCTCCGGCGTCGGTGTCGCCACAACATCCGCCCCGGTGCCGATCGTCACGACGAGGCCGGCATCGGTGACGGGTGCGTTGCCGGCATAGCGGTCCAGGAACAGCGTCAGCCGGTCGCCGCGCAGGATGCCAACGAGCTCATAGGCGTCGGAATGCAGCGCCAGCCGCGGCGAGCCCGCCGTGGCGACAGGCGCGGGCGGGGCGCCATGGTCGTGGCCCTCATGGGCCGCGAGCGGGGCAACGGACAGGAAGGAAGCCAGCGCCACAGGCGCGACGAGGCAGCGTGCGAGGCTGCGGACAAACGAAAACATGAAACGAACCCATCACGATCGGCATGACCATCCGGCGGCGCGGCTGGTCAGCCGGCCGACGCTCAAGCGATGTCGATGGTTCGTGGAGGTCGCGCCTGCAGGCCCGGCTCCCGGACCGGAGAGGCGCGCTCGAGCGCCATGTCGAGCCGGATCCGGTGAGGGGTCCGCAGCGGAAGCGACGCGACCTCGTGCTCGATTGCGGCGACGGTGCAGATCGTGCCGCAGCAGCTGCGGCCCTGCGAACCTTCATCCTGCGGGCAGCCCGGCGTAACCGGCAGGCCGGTCGCCACCGGGTCGCAATGGGTTGCCGCCTCGGCCGCGCGCGGAGCGGCGGCGATCGGCGCGCCCGCATCGTGTGGCCTGGGCTCGGCCGCCGGCGCAACGGCCCTGGGCGCCGCGCCGTGACCGGCATGCGCATTCGCCGGCACCGCCCAGGCAAACGACAAAAGGACGATCAGGGCGATCGCCTTCAGCAGCCTGGCCGGGATGTCCAATGCGATCACGTCGTTGTGCCGATTCGGGGTGTGCGGGAGGAAATGAAGCTTCCCAAGGGGTAAGGTCAAGAGACGGGCCCCGTGCGCGCTCGGCATGGTTACCGGGGGTCGGGCGGCGCGGCCGCTATTGGCCAGTCGAGGACGAAACCCGGCGGAGGAGCGGACCGTGCGGACGCGCCAGCACGAGGCGCGGCATCACGACGGAACCCGGCGTCTGTCACCGACCCGTCGAAAACCGCGGCCAGAGCGGCTGACCACAGCGAGCCCATGGCGCCGTGCGCGCGTCCCGCCGGTCTCCGGCCATGGCCCATCTGCTGTCACGCCGCTGACACCTGAGAGCAGTAGCAGACCCGCCTTCTTGCCAGCCCATCTCGCGGCATCGGCAAGACGGCGCCCCCACTCCCGCGTGTTGGTCGCCTCTGGGAATGACGACGGCATGCTGAACTTCATCGCCCGGCGCATGATGCGAGCGCTTCTGACGCTCGCGATCTGCGTCACCGCCGTGTTCGTCGTCCTGAGGCTGGCCGGCGACCCGACCGACATGCTCCTGCCGGACGACACGCCACCCGAGGTCAAGGCGGCCTATCGCGAGCGTTGGGGCATCGACCGGCCGATCGCTGAGCAGTACGCCCGCTTCCTGCTCGCTGTGACGCGCGGCGATCTCGGGGTGTCGTTCGCCGATGGCCGCCCGGCGGTCATCGTCGTGGCCGAGGCCATTCCCAACACGCTCCTCCTGGCTGCTGCGGCGCTGTGCCTGGCGCTGATCATCGGCATCCCACTGGGGATGCTGGCCGCGCTGAAACACAACTCGGCGCTGGATCGGATCGTCATGTCCATCGCCGTATTGGGCTTTTCGATCCCGACCTTCTTCTTCGGGATTTTGCTCATCCTGCTGTTTGCCCTGACGCTGCGCTGGCTGCCGTCCTCGGGCACGGAGACCTGGTGGCATCTGATCATGCCGACGCTGACGCTCGCGGCGGGCCTGCTCGGCAAGATCGCGCGCTTCACCCGCACCGCGATGCTCGAGGCGCTCGGCCAGAGCTTCGTGCGGACGGCGCGCGCCAAGGGCGTGCCCCGCCTGCCGGTGCTGCTGCGCCACGTCTTCCCCAATGCGGCGGTGCCGCTCTTGATGTTTCTCGGCATTGAGACGGGCCTGCTGTTCGCCGGCGCGGCCGTCACCGAGACGATCTTCGCCTGGCCGGGCGTCGGCCGCCTGCTGGTGTCGTCGGCCGGTGCGCGCGATCTCGCCGTGATCCAGACCGCGATCCTGTTCGTCGCCGCCGTCATTATCGTCTCGAACCTGGCCGTCGACATCATCCACGCTTTGATCGACCCGCGGGTCGACGTGCTCGGCGCCGAAGGGCGCACGTCATGAGTGCCGCAGACCCCCTGGCCGGCGCCGCCGAGGCGGGCGGTGCCCATGCGCGGTTCTCCGGCGGCATGCCGCTCAGCATCCGGCTCGCGCTTGGGTTCCTGCTGCTGATGGTCGTGGTGTCGCTGCTCGCCCCTGTGATCGCGCCTTATGATTTCGCCACCCAGAATCTGGCGCGTCGCCTCCGCCCGCCGGTGTTCTGGGGTGGCGACTGGGCCTATGTGCTCGGCACGGACCATCTCGGGCGCGATATCCTCAGCCGCCTGATCTACGGCATCCGGACCTCGATCGCGATCGCGCTGGCGGGAACGCTGATCGGGGCGGTGATCGGAACGGCGCTCGGCTATGTCGCCGCCCGCCGCAGAGGCTGGCTCGACGACGTCATCATGATGATGGTCGATGTCCAGGCGGCCCTGCCGGCGTTCTTCATCGCCATCGCCTTCATCGCCCTCGTCGGGTCGAACCTGCTCATCTTCGTCGTGCTGGTCAGCCTCGAGGGCTGGGAGCGCTACACCCGTCTCGTGCGTGGCCTCGTCATCTCGGAGCAGGCAGCCCTCTATGTGCGGGCGGTGAAGGCGCTGGGGGCGACGACCAACCGCGTCAACCTGCGGCATGTCCTCCCGAACATCGCCGCCTCACTGGTGGTGCAGATGACGATCACCTTTCCCTGGGTGATCCTGCTGGAGACCACGCTGTCCTTCCTGGGACTGGGCGTGCAGCCGCCCGGCACGTCTCTCGGGCAGATGCTGGGCGCGGGCCGCAACTATCTGCTGCAGGCCTGGTGGATCGCGGTCTGCCCAGGCCTGGTGATCTTTCTCACGACCCTGTCGGTCAGCCTGTTCGGGGACTGGCTGCGCGACCGGCTGGATCCGACGCTCGACGGGGCCGCCTGACCCGGCCCGATGCCCCCCTGCCTGTCACGGGCCTGTCGCCTGCGTCGCATAGCCCTCCGCCACCGCTCTCCGGGAACCTTCGCCATGTCGCTCAATCGCCGTCGTTTCGTTCAGGGCGCCGTTGCCGCACCGTTCGTCGTCACCACCCCGCACGCCTTCGCCCAGACCGACAGGCGCCCGGCCCTGACGGTCGCTGTCGCCGAGCTGCCCAAGGTTCTCGAGCCGGCGATGGAGCTGAACAATGTCGGCACGCGTGTCACCTATTCCGTCTTCGACACGGTGATCCGGCGCGACTTCAAGAGCCAGCCGGGGGGAGGCGGTTCCAAGCTGGTGCCGCATCTCGCCTTGTCCTGGGAACGGGAGACTCCGCGGTCGCTGGTCGTGAAGTTCCGTCCCGACGTGAAATTCCACAATGGCGACGAGATGACCGCCGAAGACGTCGCCTATACCTTCCGGAACGGGCGACTCTGGGGTGACAAGCCCGCAATCCCGGGCGGTCGTCCGTTCTTTGGCACGCTCGAGGCGGTCGAGGCGATCGACCGGCACACCGTCCGTTTCAAGACGGTCGCGCCGGATGTGCTGATGGAGCAGCGGCTGGCCTCCTGGTGCTCCTGGATCGTCAACAAGCGCCATTACGAGCAGGTCGGCCTCGAGGGCTTCGGCAAGAACCCGGTCGGGACCGGCCCTTTCCGTTTCTCGCGGATGCGCGCCAACGAGTTCATGGAGTTCGAGGCCTTCGACGGCTACTGGATGGGCCGACCGAATGCGCGGCGCGTGACCTTCCGCGAAGTGCCGGAGCTGTCGGCGCGCATCGCCGGCCTGGTTTCAGGTGAATTCGACCTCATCACCAATGTGCCGCCGGACCAGATCCAGGTCATGTCGAGCTACAAGGATGTCGAGGCGCGCTCGGTCGTGCTGGCCAACAGCCATCTGCTGACCTTCGATGCGCGCAGCCCTGGCACTGCGGACAAGCGCATCCGGCAGGCCCTGGCGGTCGCCATCGACCGGCAGAAGCTGGTCGACGCGTTGTGGTTGGGCAGGGCGGTGATCCCGCCCTCGCACAACTATCCCGAATATGGCGACATGTTCCTGGAAGGGCGCGGCCTGCCCTTCAACCCGGAGCGCGCCCGCGCGCTGCTGCGCGAAGCCGGCTACAAGGGCGAGCCGATCACCTATCGCACCATGCCGAACTACTACACCGGCGCGCTCGACGCCGCGCAGATCATCGTCGAGATGTGGAAGGCCGTCGGCATCGATGCGCGCCTCCAGGTGGTCGAGAACTTCGCGCAGATGCAGGGCCCCGGCCAGCAGGTCGGCAACACCTCCAACTCGACCCGCTTTCCCGATCCGCTCGGCGCGATCTGGCCGAGCTGGGGGCCGGCCTCGGCCTTCCAGACGACCAAGGCCTTCGCCGAGGCTGATGCCGCGCCCTTCAACACCGCCGGTCGTGCCCTGCTCGGCGAGACCGACCCGGCCAAGCGCAAGGCGCTGTTTGCCCAGATGCTCGACGCCTATGAAGACGCCTGCCCCGGCACGATCCTGTATCAGCCGCTCGAGACCTATGGCGTGAAGAAGAAGGTCAACTGGACGCCCTACAGCTTCTTCTTCATGGACCTGCGCGCCGACAATCTGAGCTTCGCCTGAGATGACCACAGCCCAAGGCGCCGACCGGCCGGTGCGCGTCGTCCAGGTTTCAGACACGCATCTGTCGGAAACCCACGCCTATTTCATCGACAACTACGATGTCTTCGTCGATGAGATGCAGGCGCTGCGGCCGGATCTGATCGTGCATACCGGCGACATCTCGTTCAACGGCCCGTCACGGCCGGCCGATCTCGCCTTCGCCAAGGCGCAGCTCGACCGGCTGCCGGCGCCCGTGCTGGCGCTGGCGGGCAACCACGACATTGGCGAGGCCCCGCCGTTCTCGCGGCTCGACCAGCCGATCGATGCGGCGCGCATCGACGCCTGGACGACGACGGTCGGCCCGATGTGGTGGAGCCACGACCTCGGCGGCTGGCGTCTGATCGGGCTCGACAGCGCCCTGATGGCGTCGGGCCTGGCGGAGGAGGCGGCCCAGCTCGCGTTTCTGCGGGACCGGCTCGCCGCGCGCGGGCCGCGCCAGGCCCTGGTCTTCATGCACATGCCGCCCTTCGAGACGGACGCGAAGGACGAGCGCCCGACCACCTCCTGCGTGCCCCATCCGGCGCGGCGGGCTCTGCTGGAAACCTGCCGCGATGCCGGCGTCAAGGTGATCGCCTGCGGGCATCTGCACGTCTACCGCCGGATTCGCTATCAGGGCATGGGCATCGTCTGGGCGCCGCCGACGGCGATGGTCCATTTCGAACGCCAGTGGCGCAAATGGCGGCGCTGGTCGCGGCCGGGCTATCTGGTCTGGACTCTGGATGGCGGCAAGATTCGCCACGACCTCGTCGAGCCCCGCATGATGATCGCGCAGGACACCTCGCGCTGGACCGATGTCGGTGGCACCACCACCACCATGCCGCCCCGACCCCTGCGCAGGCATTTCGCGCAGCCGGCATGAGCGGCCGACACGCCCGCTCCGCCACAATGCCGCGCCGATCGGGCTGCGGGCCGCTGTCGCGGCCGGCGGTCAGATCGTCTTCTTGGATTGGCTCTACGCGGTCGCCGGGGCCGCGAGGCTCCGCCTTCGCGGCGTTCGCCAGTGATCTGTAGCCGACTACTCGAATTGCGCAGATTGGTTTCTCATCTGTGTTTCGCCCGCGGCCGTCATCGGCGCGTCACCACCGGATGGCTCAGTGTCCGCCGAGGCAGCGAAGCCTGTCCGCAGGGACCTTGCCAAGGCCCCCATCCGATTTCCCGCCTTTCCGGACCCTCCCCATGTCTCTGCATCAAGCCCTGCCCGTCCTCGGCGCTGCGCTCCCGCTCGCCGGTCTCCGGCTTCACCGCGACTGGATCCTTGAGAAGCAGCGCGATGTCGAGGTGCAGGACTTCTTCCTCGCCGACGTCCTGAACGGTGACTGGAAGCCGCTGGCGGACGATGTCCTGATGGCGCTCGAGGGCCATACCGGTCGGCTCGGGATCCACGGCCCGTTCTGGGGCTTCAACATCGCCTCGAAAGACCCCGATGTGCGCGCCATCGTCAACAAGCGCATGCATCAGGGGCTGGACGTCTGCGCCCATCTCGGCGCGACGCAGATGGTCATCCACTCGCCCTATACGACCTGGGACTACAACAATCTCGACGATCACCAGAATGCGCGCCAGCTGACGATCGAGCTGACCCACGCGGCCATCGGCGATGCCGTCCGGCGTGCGGCCGACATGGGCGTCGTGCTGGTCATCGAGAACATCGAGGACAAGGACGCCCATATTCGCGTCGATCTCGCCCGCTCCTTCGACAGCGAATTCGTCCGCGTCTCGATCGACACCGGACATGCCAACTACGCCCATGGCTCGACCGGTGGCCCGCCGGTCGACTACTTCGTCCATGCTGCGGGAGACATGCTCCACCACGTCCATCTTCAGGATACGGACGGCTACGCCGACCGCCATTGGAACCCCGGCGAAGGCAACATCCGGTGGGCCTCCGTCTTCCGCGCGCTCGAGCGGCTGAGCAGCAACCCGCGCCTGATCCTCGAGGTCCGCAACAAGGACACCGTCAGGGCAGGCGCAGATCACCTGATCGCGCTGGGTCTGGCCCAGTAAAGGTTGGGGGCCGGGTGCCTGGTCATCCGGTTGTCGCTCTGACTGCGTAGACCAAACCCATGGCGCCGCGTGCTCGGCCTGTGATCCGGGAGCGCCCCGGTTCTGGCCTACCACCGCCGTTTTCAAGCAAT
Organism: Allobosea thiooxidans; assembly: GCA_943372485.1. Classification (GTDB taxonomy): domain Bacteria; phylum Pseudomonadota; class Alphaproteobacteria; order Rhizobiales; family Beijerinckiaceae; genus Allobosea; species Allobosea thiooxidans_A. The sequence goes on along the minus strand of CALRYW010000002.1, from coordinate 23,526 downwards.
GGAGAGACAGTCATGGCCGCTTTCACGCGACGCAAGGCCCTTCAGTTCGGCGCGGCGACGCTGGGTGCGTCCGCGCTGCCGCAGTTTGCCATCGGCCAGTCGGACAACCGCCCCTCGATCACCATCGCGGTGCAGAAGATCGTCAATTCCAACACGCTCGACGTGCTGCGCGAGCAGTCCAATGTCGGCGAGCGCATCTTCTTCACCTCGCTCTGGGAGCCGCTGATCGGCAAGGACTGGCTCGGCAATCTGATGCCGCGCCCCGGTCTCGCCACCGAGTGGAAGCGCATCGACGACCAGACCGTCGAGCTCAAGCTGCGACAGGGCGTGAAGTTCCACAACGGCGCCGAACTGACGGCCGAGGATGTCGTCTTCTCGTTTTCCCGCGAGCGCATGTTCGGCAACACCGAGGCCAAGAACCGCTCGACCATCAAGGCCTTCGAGACGATTCCCGCGCCGCGTCCCGGCAAGGAGCTCCCGGCCGAAATCCCCGCCGTGGCGCGCCGCTCCTGGCCCGACCTGCTGCGCGTCGACGCCGTCGATAAATACACCGTGCGCTTCTACAACGCGACGCCGGACGTGACGCTGGAGGGCCGCCTGGCGCGCTATGGCTCCGACATCATGAGCCGCAAGGGCTGGGAAGACGCCGCCAGCTATCTCGATTGGGCCCGCAAGCCGATCACGACCGGCCCCTACAAGGTGGTCGAGTTCCGGCCCGACAATTCACTCACGCTCGAGGCCCATGACGACTACTGGGGCGGTCGCCCGCCGCTGAAGCGGATCCGCTTCGTCGAGGTCCCCGAGGTGCCGAGCCGCATCGCCGGCCTGCTCTCGGGCCAGTACCAGTTCGCCTGCGACATCCCGCCGGACCAGATCAGCGACATCGAGAAGAACGCCGGCTTCGAGGTGCAGGGCGGCACCATTCTCAATCATCGGCTGACGGTGTTCGACAAGAACCACGCCCAGCTGCAGAACCCGCTGGTGCGGCGCGCCTTCACCCACGCCATCGACCGGCAGGCCATCGTCGACTCGCTCTGGGCGGGCCGGACCAAGGTGCCGGCCGGCCTGCAGTGGGAATACTATGGCGACATGTTCCACGCCGACTGGACGGTGCCCGAGTACAACCCGAAGCTGGCGGCCGACCTGCTCAAGCAAGCCGGCTACAAGGGCGACCCGATCCCCTACCGCCTGCTGAACAACTACTACACCAACCAGAACGCCACCGCGCAGGTCCTCACCGAGATGTGGCGCTCGGTCGGCCTCAACGTGCAGATCAACTCGGTCGAGAACTGGTCGCAGATCATGCAGCGCAACGACAGCCGTGCGGTGCGCGACTGGTCGAACTCGGCCCCGTTCAGCGACCCGGTGTCGTCGATCGTCAACCAGCATGGGCCCAACGGCCAGCAGCAGCAGATCGGCGAGTGGACCAACACGGAAATGAACCAGCTCTGCGAAGTGCTGGAAACCTCGACCGACCGGGCCCGCCGCCGCACCGCCTTCCGCCGCATGCTGGAAATCTGCGAGCGCGAGGACCCCGCCTACACGGTGCTGCACCAGAACGCGACCTTCACCGCCAAGCCCAGGGCCCTGCAGTGGAAGGCGTCGCCGGCCTTCGCCATGGACTTCCGGCCCGGCAATTATGTTTGAGGCGGGCCGGTAGATGGCCTCCACGCGTCTCACCCTGTCGGGCCTGACGGTCCGCTTCGATGGCGTGACCGTCCTGCACGGCATCGACCTGTCGATCGGCAAGGGCGAGGCGCTCGGCCTCGTCGGCGAGTCGGGATCGGGTAAATCCGTGACCTGGCTCGCGGCGCTGGGTCTGTTGCCCGGCAAGGCGCGGGTCTCCGGCAGCGCCAGGCTCGATGATCTCGAGCTGGTGGGCGCCAGCCCCGCTGCGCTCGACAAGGTGCGCGGCGGCCGCGTCGCGATGATCTTCCAGGACCCGACCAGTGCGCTCAATCCGGTGCTCAAGGTCGGCACGCAGATCGGCGAGGCCTTGTCCCTGCATCGCGGCCTGTCCGGTCGGGCGATCAAGGCCGAGGCCAAGCGGCTGTTCGATCTCGTCGGCATTCCCGACGCGGAACGGCGCCTCTCGGCCTATCCGCATGAGTTCTCCGGCGGGCAGAACCAGCGCGTCATGATCGCCATGGCGCTCGCGGGCGAGCCCGACATCCTGGTGGCCGACGAGCCGACCACGGCACTCGACGTGACCATCCAGGCGCAGATCCTCGACCTGATCAACACGGTGCGGCGCGAGATGGGCATGGCGCTGGTGCTGATCAGCCACGACCTCGGCGTCATCGCCGAGACCTGCGACCGGGTCGCGGTGATGTATGCCGGCCGCATCGTCGAGGAAGCGCCAGCCGCCGACCTGTTCGACGCGCCCCGGCACCCCTACGCCCAGGGTCTGCTGAATTCCCTGCCTCCGCTCGGGGGGCCGCGCCGCAAGCTCGTCTCCATTCCGGGCGTGGTGCCCGATCCGCGCGCGCTCCCCAAGGGCTGCGCCTTCGCCCCGCGTTGCACGCAAGTGGCGGAGATCTGCCGGGAGGGGGTGCCCGCGCTGCGCAATGCCGAGACCGGCAGGCGCGTGGCCTGCGTGTTCGAGCCGGAGGTTCGCGCTTCCGTCGCCGAGCGCGAGCTCGAACTGGCATGAGCGAAGCCCTTCTTGCCGTCACGGATCTGTCGCGGACCTATGGTTCGCGTCGGGGGTTGTTCGGCGCCGTCACCCGGGTTCGTGCCGTCAACCGCGTCAGCTTCAGCCTCGCTGCCGGCGAGACGCTCGGCATCGTCGGCGAGTCAGGGTCCGGCAAGTCCACGATGGGCCGCATGGCGCTCGGCCTCGAGGCCCCGGATGAAGGGGAGGTGCGCTTCGCCGGCCAGCCAATGCCGGCCTCGGGCTCGCCCGCATGGCGGGCGCAGCGCGCCCGCATGCAGATGATCTATCAGGACCCGCTCGGCGCACTCGACCGCCGCCTGCCGGTCATCGTGCAGGTGCAGGAGCCGCTGGACATCCACCGGATCGGCGAACCGGCCCGGCGCCTTCCGCTGGCGCAGGAGATGCTCGCCCGTGTCGGTCTGTCGTCCGAGCAGATGACCCGCTATCCGCATGAGTTGTCCGGAGGCCAGCGCCAGCGCGTCGTGCTGGCGCGGGCCCTGATGACCAAGCCGGACTTTCTGGTCTGCGATGAGCCCGTCTCGGCGCTCGATGTGTCGATCCAGGCGCAGGTGGTCAATCTCCTCGTCGATCTGCAGGCCGAGTTCGGCCTGGCCATGCTGTTCATCAGCCATGATCTGCGCGTGGTGCGGCAGGTCTCCAACCGCGTGGCGGTGATGTATCTCGGCGATTTCGTCGAGGAGGGCGATGCCGACGACCTCTTCGCCACGCCGCTGCACCCCTATACGCGCGCCCTCGTTTCGGCGGCGCCGGTGACCCGGCGCGCCGGCGGTCAGGCGCGGATCGTGCTGACGGGCGAGCCGCCGAATCCCGCCAACCGGCCCAGCGGCTGCAGTTTCCATCCCCGCTGTCCGCTGGCCATCGACCGCTGCAAGCGGGAAGCCCCCGTGCTGCGATCCGTTGAACAGGGCTTTGGCCGCCGCGTCGCCTGCCATCTGGTCGAGCCGTCCAGCGCCGTCATCGACAAGGCCGCGTGATGCTGCGCTATTTCGCCATCCGGCTCGGGCGCGCGGCCATCACCATCGCGCTGGTGGTGACCTTCGCCTTCGTGGTGCTGCGCCTGTCGGGCGATCCGGCACAGATCATCCTCGGGCCCGAAGCGCCGCCGGAGGCGATCGCCGCCTTCCGGGCGGCCTGGGGGCTCGATGATCCGCTCTGGCTGCAGTATTTCCACTATTTCGGCGCGATCGCCCAGGGCGAGCTCGGCCGCTCGATGCGCGACGGCCGCGCCGCGATCGAACTGGTGGCCGAGCGCATCCCCGTGACGCTCGCGCTGACGCTGCCGGCGCTCGCCATCAAGCTGTGCATCGGCGTTCCCGCCGGCATCTATGCCGCTTTGCATCGCGGCAGCCTGGCCGACCGCGTGGTGATGATGCTCTCGGTGGCGGGTTTCACCATCCCGAGTTTCGTGCTCGGCCTCACGCTGGTTCTGGTCTTCGCCGTCAAGCTCGGCTGGCTGCCCTCTGGCGGGCAGGACAGCTGGCGCCATGCGATCCTGCCCGTGCTCACGCTCGGCATCGGTGGGGGCGCAGTGCTCGCGCGCTTCACCCGCAGTGCCATGCTCGAAGTGCTCGGCCAGCCCTTCATCCGCACGGCCAGCGCCAAGGGCGTGCCGTGGCGCGACGTCATCATCGGTCACGCCCTGCCCAACGCCGCGATCCCGACCGTGACGATCATCGGCTTCATGATCGGCACGCTGATCGCCGGCGCGGTGGTGGTGGAGAGCGTGTTCTCCTGGCCCGGTGTCGGCCGGCTGCTGGTCGTGGCGGTCGCCAACCGCGATCTGGCCGTGGTCCAGTGCATCCTGCTGCTGGTCGCGGCGACGATGGTGACGTCCAACCTCGTCGTCGATTTTCTCTACGGCTTCCTCGATCCGCGCCTGCGGCAGACGGTGGGACAAGCGGCATGAGTGATCAGGCGCTCTCCCCGACGGTTGTTGGACAGCCGGCACTCCGCCGGCGCTGGCCGGGCCAGGACATGCCGCTCGCGGCCAAGATCGCGCTGGTCTGGCTGATCGCGATGGTCCTCGTCGCTATCGTCGCGCCGCTGATCAGCCCCTTCGTCTATACGGCGCCGAACCTGCGCAACCGGCTCGTGCCGCCGGGGACGCTGCCCCATATCCTAGGGACCGACGAACTGGGCCGGGATGTGCTCTCGCGGCTGCTGATCTCGATCCGCATTTCGCTGATGATCGCGTTTGGAGCCTCGATCATCTCGGCGGTGCTGGGAACGACGCTGGGCTTCCTCGCGGCCTATTTCCGCGGCCTGGTCGAGCAGATCGTGCTGATGCTGGCCGATTTCCAGGCCTCGATGCCCTTCCTCATCCTGGCGCTGTCGGTGCTGGCCTTCTTCGGCAATTCGCTGGCGCTGCTGATCGGCCTGATGGGTCTGTTCGGCTGGGAGCGCTATGCCCGCATCTCGCGCGGACTGGCTATTTCCGCCAGCGCGCAGGGCTACGCCTCGGCCTGCCGGCAACTCGGCGCCTCGCCGATCCGGGTCTATCTGCGCCACATCCTGCCCAACATCGCCTCGACGCTGATCGTCTCGATGACGCTGGTCTTCCCCGAGGTGATCCTGCTCGAAAGCGGCCTGTCCTTCCTCGGGCTCGGCGTGCAGCCGCCGATGACCAGCCTCGGCAACATGGTCGGCTATGGCCGCGAATACATCACGCGCGCCCCCTGGATCATGCTCGCGCCGGCGCTGACCATCGTCTTCACCACGCTGGCCGTCTCCGTCCTCGGCGACTGGCTGCGCGACAAGCTCGATCCCACCCTGAGATAACTCCGCCAACACGCATCGCGGGTCGTATTGGTTGTGCTCGATCGCCACCCAATGAGGTTGGCGATCTGCCCTCCAAAAGGGGGTCACCGGCCGCGCTCCGGACAGGCTGCGCCGCTGAACCGTCGTTGCAGAGCGGTTCAGTTGCCGCACGCCTCTAGCCGACGGCCTCCATCGAAGCGATCGAGGGGGCTTGTTGCGGATCACCAACGCGTGAGGCTGTAACGACAGCCTCGAGTTCTGCGAACCTGTCATGGTGGCAAGAGACCATCACGGCGACCGAAGGGACCTCCATGACCGACATCAAACCCGTGCTGCCCCGGACGGTGGTGCCGACGCTGGAGCTGCGGCTCGCACCCGATGGCGCGGCCTTCAGCCTCCATGCCGAGCGCCCCGGAAACTTCATGCTGGTCGTTGTCTATCGCGGGCTGCATTGCCCGCTCTGCAGGGTTCAGCTGCGCGATCTCGAGAGCAGGCTTGACGCCTTCGCCGAGAAGGGCGTCGGCGTCATCGCACTCTCGACGGACAGCGAGGAACGCGCCAACCGGGCCAAGACGGACTGGGGCCTGCCGCGGCTGCGCCTGGGTTATGGCTTCTCGCTCAACGCGGCTCGCGAATGGGGGCTGTTCCTCTCGGCTGGCCGCGGCGCGACCTCGATCGGTGTCGAGGAACCCGCGCTCTTTGCCGAGCCGGGGCTCTTCCTGGTCCGGCCAGACGGCACGCTCTATTTTTCCAGCGTCCAGACCATGCCCTTCGCGCGGCCGTCCTTCCCCGACATCCTCGGCGCGATCGATTTCGTTGTCGCCAAGGACTATCCGGCACGCGGCGAGGTGGCGACGCTCGAGGACGGTCTGGCCGCGTTCTGATGACGGTGACGCGCAGAACCCTCATGCTCGGCTCGGCCGTCGGCGCGCTCGGCGGCCTGCCGCCGGCCGAGGCCGCGGACCCTTATCCACCGCCGTTCAGCACGCCTCACGCCCAGTTCACCGTGCTCGATCCGCGCGAGGAGGCCGGCCACATCCCGCTGCGTGATCTCGGCGGGCGACGACGCATGCTCGCCGCCTATCGCGGCAAGGCCGTGTTGCTCGCCTTCTGGGCGAGCTGGTGCCCGCCCTGCCGACGCGAACTGCCGATCCTGCAGTGGCTCCAGGCGCGGGCGAAGAGCGAGCCCTTTGCGATCGTGCCGGTGTCGCTGGATCGGGATGCGGCCACGGCTGTGGCCTTTCTCAAGCGGCTTCGTCTGGACGGGTTCACGAGCTTCATCGACAGCGAGGGCGAGGTTGCCTCGGGGCCGAAATCGAAGATCGCGACACCTTTTCCGCTCTATGGCATGCCGATGAGCTATGTCATCGATGCGCGGGGGCGCAGCGGCGGCTATCTGACCGGAGAGGCCGATTGGAGCGCGCCGGACGCACTCGCTTTGCTGCGCTTTTATGCCCGGTCGTAGGCGTCCGCGCCGAGACGACGTCCTGGCGCCACCGCGCCCTCGCCATCCTTCGAAGCGCCACCGCTGGCAGGGTCCGGTGATGCCGGGCTCAAGCGCGTCGCGGCCGGCTCCGCCTCAGTCCCGCCCGATGATCACGTCGAGGCGCTCGCCGGCATCGGTCTCGATGGTTGCGCGCGGGCCCCGCAAGGCGAGGAAGCGCGCGACGCGCGGCTTGACCGGAGCCTTGCCGAGGACATCGGCCCGTCCACCCTTGAAGCTGATCGCCGCCAGTTCGAGACGCGACAGCGACGGGATGACGATCTCGGGCGTGCCGTCCCCATCGATGTCCCCGGTCTGCGCGAGATCGAGGTCGCGCTCGCCCAGGCGATGATTGGTGAAGCCATCGATGCGTGAAACCTCGACGAGCGCGCGGCCCGCCAGACGGTAGAGCCGCAGCGAGCCCGCCAGATGCGGCGTGACCACGGCCGCGAGCACGGCCTGCCCCGATCCGGTGAAATCCGCGACGCCGATCGGGTTGAGCCAGCGGTTGCGCTGGCCGATGGCCGGGCCTTCGGCAAGGGGCTCGATGGCGTGCCGGCCGATCCGGTAGACCGCGAGGGCGGCGCCGCGATCGAGATAGGCCTTGACGACGATCGCTTCGGGCTGCCCGTCGCCGTCGAGATCGGCCAGGCGAACGCGACGGTCCTCGAAGACCGCGTCAGTGCCGAGGCGAAACAGCAGGCGCTGTCCGTCCCGCTCGACGACGAAACCGCCGGCCTCGATCGCATCCCCGAGCACGCCATGGCCATAGCGTGTCGTCGGATCGACGAGATAGGCGGTCATCCCGGCGCTCCGGGTGACCTCGCCATCCGGCAGACGCAAGAAGTCCTGAGCCTGCGCGCCGTGGGCACAGCCGATGGCGAAAGCGGCTGTCATGATCAGGCGGCTCGCCCGGTGTCGCAGCATGGCACCCTCTCCCTAGCGTTGGGCCGCCGCTTTGGCGATCTGGTCGAAAATGCCGTCCAGCTCGATCGCAACGGCCTTCAGATCGGGCGTCGCGCCTTCGACATAGGGGCTGAAGACGGCGCTCGGCTTGCGGTAGGACAGCGTCGCGGTGCCGTCAGCGTTCTCGGTGAGGTAGAAGCGGATCGGGGCCTCGATGCCGGCCGGCACGCTGGCCGCCAGCATGCGACGGGCGAAGTCGTTGCGGAAGACGCCGACGACGCGGTTGCCGGGAATGGCGAAGCCCTGCGCCTTGGCGCCCTCCGAGGCGCTGGCCGCCGTCACCAGCCCCATCTTGTTGGCTTTGACGGCCTCCTCGAGCCGCCCCACCAGGACCGGGAAGCTGTGCGGCGTCGGCATCACGGCCCATCCTTCACGGGCGACGAGCGGGGCAGCCGTCCCCTGGGCCGCGGCGGGAGGCGCGGCGATGGCGACGGCCATGAGCGCAAGCGCCGTGGTGAAGGATGCGGCCAGAGCCAGCGAGACGGCGCGATGGTTCATGAGGTGAATTCCCAGAGGTTTTCTGGCCCTGTCATCAGGCCCACAACCTCGATACGCGGCGTCACCGCGGTTCGTTACGCACACACGCCTTCGTGATCCGCAGCTCGAAACAGGAATGTCGTCCGTCTCCGCAGGGCTGTAACGAAATGGACGACGGCAACGTAGTGAGGAAGTGCAAACCGGGGAAACCGGCGACGCTGCTTGAGCGGGTCTGATGCGTCTCGCGCTCGCTGACGACCAAGCGCCCTTCTATTCGTTGAACTGAACCGATGACAGCATGCTCCTCGTCCTGACCTGGTACATGCTCGCCTCCCTGATCGTGGCGATCGTCGGCGCGGCTCTGGGCCGCGGCATGCTCAGATGGTGACCCTGGCGGCCGGGACCATGGCAGAATCCGACGGTCGACCAACCGGCCCCGCCGGACCGGCGCGCCGCGTCCAGCTCATCGTCGCGATCGCGGCCATGATGGCGGTTGCGGCCATGGTGGCCCTCGCGATCGCCCACGCCACGTCGTGGCGTCTTCCCGTTCTGGCGCTGGTCGGCTCCGGCCTCGGCTTCGTTCTGTTCCAGGCGACGTTCGGCTTTGCCGGCAGCTTCCGCGCCGCGCTGGAGCGCCGTGACTTTTCGGGCTTCCGAGCCCAGGCTCTGGCGCTGGGCCTGACGAGTTGCGTCTTTTTTCCGCTGCTGACGGTGGGCGAGCTGTTCGGTCTGCCCTTGACGGGATTCGTCACACCGATTGGCGTGTCCTTCGTCATCGGTGCAGTTCTGTTCGGCATCGGGATGCAGATGGGCGGCGGCTGCGCCTCGGGCACCTTGTTCGCGCTGGGCGGAGGCAATGCGCGGCTGCTGATGACCTTGGCCTGCTTCATCGTCGGCTCGGCTGTCGGGGCGGCCCATCTCGGTTTCTGGTGGACCTTACCCGTGCTTCCCACCGGAACCTCGCAGGATTGGCTCGGCTGGCCGGCTGCCCTGACCCTCCACCTGTCGGTCTTCGCCGGCGTCATCATCTATGCCCCCGCGTCGGAGCGGCTGGGGGGCGGGCTGAAGGGCGGACTGACGTGGCGGCGGTGGCTGCGCGAGCCCTGGCCGCTGGCTTGGGGCGCCGCGGGGCTCGCCCTCCTGAACATCGCCACGCTGGTCCTCGCGGGGCGTCCCTGGGGCGAGACGGCGGGCTTCACGCTCTGGGGGTCGAAACTCGCGGCCATGATCGGCTTCGAACCCGCCGGTTGGCCCTACTGGCAGGGCGATCCCGGCCCGCTGGCGCGCAGCATCTTCTCCGACGTCACCTCGGTGATGGATTTCGCCATCATCGCCGGGGCTGCCGCGGCTGCGGGGCTGAGCGGCCGCTTCCTGTTCCGCGCCGGTGGCGATGGCCGCGCCTGGCTCGGCGCCATGCTCGGTGGCTTCCTGATGGGCTATGGCGCGCGGCTGTCGGATGGCTGCAACATCGGAGCCTATTTTTCGGCGCTGGCCTCGGGCAGCCTGTCGGGCTGGGTCTGGGTCGCCGCTGCGTTTCTGGGCAGCGCGATAGGGCTCAAGCTGCGCCCGCTATTCCACCTCACCTGATCGATCATCCACCGGACAGGGGTTCGAACGAACATCGGGCCGACCCATGGGTGGGACATCACCGCCGCTGGCGATGTCGGTCACCGATCTCGGAGACTTGGCTTGGGCTGGCTGGGGCGGGAGGATTCGAACCTCCGCATGGCGGTACCAAAAACCGCTGCCTTACCGCTTGGCGACGCCCCAACGCGCCGCGCCTTCTAGAACGCGGCGGGGGCGCGCGCAACCGGCCAGATCGTCGCGAGAGGCCCTTCGTCCTCGGCTGCGGCGGTGGCTCCAGACCAGCGCGAGCCGAGGCAGGGGGAGGGCCTGCGGATAATTCGTCACGCAATCCCGCCGCGGCTGTTGCGCCACGGCGCGGCGCTGGCTATAAGCCCGCGACCAGTTGATCGGAGTGTGGCTCAGCCTGGTAGAGCACCTCGTTCGGGACGAGGGGGTCGCAGGTTCAAATCCTGCCACTCCGACCAGAATTTCCCGTTATATGTGAAGATGTTACGGATCAGGCCCTTCGGGGCCTTTTTCATTGGTGCCGGCCCTGGCGGCCGTCAGCGCCCGTCCGGCGTCAGCGCCATTACGCGGTCGAAGCCGCGGTTGCGCGTGAAGAGACAGCGCAGCTTCTTGAGGCCCTCGCGGCCTTTGTCGACCGTGCCGTCGATCTGAAGGCCGCCCTCTGCCGAGGGAGCGATGCGCGATGCGAGGGCAACCCGGCGCAGCGCGACGCCATACATCGGCGCCGCTTCGGCCCGGCAGCGGTCGCGGAGCATCGCATCCGAAACGCCCGCACTGCTCCCGCCCGGTGTGCCGGTGATCTCGATCGACAGCGTGTGGCGGCAGGTCTCGTTGCGGCGGGCTGCGTTCCTCATCAGATAGACCTGCGCGCGATAGGTTCCGGCCCGCGTCGCCGCTTGTCCGAATTCGTTGCCGGCGACCGAGCCGATATGAACCGCCTCGTCCGCGCCCGGCGCATAGATGTTGACGTAGCAGGAGCGGTTCGACGGCGTGAACAGCAACTGCAGGGTCTGACCGGCGACGGTCTCGACGGTGTAGTTGATTCCCCGGTCTCCCCGGATCGCGCCCTTGACCGTCGCGGCGGTCGTGCCGGGCTGGAGTCGGACCGGCACGGTCCGGTCCTGGGCGTGGGCCGCGAGGCCGGGCGCCATGGCGAGGGCCGTGATGACGAATGCGAGGCGCGCGATCATGGTCTTCCCCAGCGAGATCTTCTCACAGGATCATCGCCGCCGCTTGCCGGGGCGGCAAGAGAGTCAGCCTCAGCGCCGGTGATGGTCATTTGTCCGGGGAGCCTCTAGAACAGCCCGACAGCATCACGGGCATCATCATGAAGCGCGCTTTCCAGCTCCTCGGCATCCTCGGCCTGGCGACCCTGCTCGCGGGTTGCGACAAATGCGGCCATCTCGGCCCCTTCTTCACCGGGCCGGACCAGAAGACCTGCACGAGTTCGACGCCGCAGGGCTGAGCGTTCCCCCCATCAGGCGGGCATGAAAAAGGCCGGGCGCGAGCCCGGCCTCGATCGTCTGGTTACTGCGGAGCGCTCAGCCGCGGCGCTGCAGGACCGACCAGCCGGCGCGGGCGAGGCAAGCGACCAGCGCGAGCTTGAGCAGATCGCCCAGGATGAAGGGCTGCACGCCATAGGCGAAGGCCTTGGCGAAGCCGATTCCGGTGGTGCCGGCGGCCATCTGCGCGCCCAGCGCCAGCCAGCCGAAGCCCAGCGCCATCATCACCATTTCGGCGACGACGAGTCCGCCGACGAGGCGCGGCAGCGAGGCGCCGCGAACGGCAGCCCAGCCGGCGATGGCGGCGGCGGCGACGAAGCCGACCAGGAAGCCGCCCGTCGGGCCGACGAGGTAGAGCGGGCCGGCGGCAACCGGAGGCGTGTTGGTGAAGACCGGCAGGCCGGCGAGGCCATAAGCGATATAGAGCGCCACGGTGGCGGCGCCGAGCCGCGTGCCAAAGGCGGCGCCGACGCCGAAGACGACCAGCGTCTGCAGCGTCATCGGCACCGGCCAGAACGGCACCTTGATCTTGGCGGCGATGACGAGGAGCAGGCTGCCGACCACGGCGAGCGCGATGTTGCGCAGGAGCGCGGCGCGCGGGCCGGAAACAGCGGGGAGGGCCGCATGGGCCAGCGTCGGAGCCTGGAGGGGAAGCATCTGCGCCATGGGCGTGTCGTCCTGTCTGCGAAGGCCACGCTGCGCGGCCGGCTTTTCCGTCTATAGAAAATGCGGCAAAGCCCCACAAGCCGCGCGGCCCGCGCAGGCTTGCCCGGCGGCCCTGCGGAAACAGGCATGAGCGACGAGATTGAATTCGACCGCAGCGCGACGGCTCCTCCCGGCGAGGTGGTTCAGCTTTCGCCGCTGGTGCGGCGGCTGATCGCCGGCAATGGCGGGCCGATGACCTTCACCGGCACCTGCAGCTACATCGTCGGGCAGGGGCGGGTCGCGATCATCGATCCGGGGCCGGAGGACGAGGCGCATCTGGCGGGGCTGCTCGCGGCGGTCTCCGGCGAGACGGTCAGCCATATCGTGGTGACGCACACCCATCGCGACCATTCGCCCGGGGCGCGGGCGCTGAGGGCGGCGACGGGGGCGGAGATCGTCGGCTGCGGGCCGCACCGGCCCTTCCGAGAGCTCGCCGCGGGCGAGGCGACGCGCCTCGACGCCGCTGCCGATTCCGAGCATGCGCCGGACCATGTCATGGCCGGGGGCGATGCGGTGACGGGGCCGGGCTGGAGCCTCCTCGCCATCGAGACGCCCGGCCACACCGCCAACCATCTCGCCTTCGCGCTGCCCGAGGAGGCCACGCTGTTCTCCGGCGACCATGTCATGGCCTGGTCGACCACCATCGTCGCCCCGCCGGACGGCTCGATGGCGGCCTATATGGCCTCGGTTGAGACGCTGCGCGGGATGGAGCATGCGCTCTACCGGCCGGGCCATGGCGGGCCGGTGAGCGAGCCGCAGCGCTTCCTGCGCGGGCTGGTGCAGCACCGCCGGCAGCGTGAGGCGGCGATCCTCGGCCGCCTGCGCGCCGGCGACGAGCGCATTTCCGCGATGGTGCCGCCGATCTATCAGGGGCTGCCGCCGGCGCTGCACGGCGCCGCCGCGCTCTCCGTGCTGGCGCAGCTCGAAGATCTCGTGCTGCGCGGACTCGTATCCTGCGACGAAGCGGTGCCGGGGCTCGGCAGCCGCTACCGCCCCGCCTGAACCTCAGCGCGCCTCGAGCAGAAGCTCGACCTCCTCGGCGAAGGCGGCGATCCGGGCGGCGTTGGTGCCGAGATCGTGGGGGCCGATGCGGGAGGCCGAGCGGATATCGATACGGCTGCCGTCGGCGCGTGGGCGGATGCGGATGGTGATGTCCTCGGCCGTTCGCAGCACGCGGGCGCGTGCGACCGCCTCGATGCGCCCGGCGCCGCTGCGCCCGCCCGGGCGCGTCGCCTCCAGCACCTGCCAGCCGCGGGCCAGCGCGGCGCGGCGGGCGATGTCGAAGGCCGTCTCGGCGGGGACCTCGAGCACGATCGGCACCGTCTTGGGATAGGCCCGGCGCTGTAGGCGGCGCCGCTCGGCGGGAATATCGGGCGGCACGCGCCCGGCGCGGGCATCCAGCGCCACGCGCGAGCGGCTGAAGGTCGGCGGGTCGTCGATGTCGGTCGAGATGTCGGCCAGCGCCGGCAGGGTGACCAGCTTGAAGACGACATAGGCAGCCGGGACCAGCATCAGCATGCCCATCAGGAAGGCGCCGGCCGCCATGCCGACGCCGCGATGGCCGGATTGCCAGATCCGGGCGAAGGCCATGAGCGACAGCAAGAGCGCGAGCAGGGCGACGCCATAGGCTGCGGCGACGGGGGCGAGGCCTTCCAGCGTCGGCTCGCCGCTGCGGAAGACGAGCAGGGCCAGCAGCAGCACCGCCAGCGCGAACCAGGCCAGGCGCCGGCTCCAGAGCGCGGCACGCGAGACAGGCTCCTCGAAAACGAGACGGCGATGCATGGGCCATCGATGACGCGACGACGCGGCGGAGGCAAGGCGCCATCGGCATGCCGCCATCACCATCTCGCCTGTGGCCGCGAGATGGTTTAGGCGTGACCCATCGTGACGAGGGCCCAGAACGTGCCGGATTCGAAGACAGTGCCGCGTGCCGATGCGAGCGAACCGGACCGCGTCTGGTTCCGGTTCATGCGGTTGCACCAGCGCATGCTCGGCCAGATGACGGGCCGTATCAGGGCGCTCGGCCTGTCGATCCCGCAATTCGATCTGCTGTCGACGCTGACCGAACGCGAGGGCATCAGCCAGAACGAGTTGGCGGAGCGGCTCTACGTCACCAAGGGCAATGTCTCGGGGCTGGTCGACCGGCTGGTGCAGGCGGGCCTCGTCGAGCGTCGGGCCATCGCCGGAGACCGGCGCTCCTACGCCATGCATCTGACGCCGGAGGGCCGCCGGCTGGCGGAGGCCGGCATCAAGGCGCAGCGCGATTTCGTGGCGCAGACGCTCGGCAAGCTGCCGACGGGGGACCTGGCGGAGCTCGACCGGCTGGTGCTGGCCTGGCGCGATCTCGCCAGGGCCGCCGACGAGGGCTGACGGCGGCTCAGGCGCTGGCGCGCGAGACCTTCTCGAGCGTTTTGCGGCCACCGGGCAGGTCGCGCAGGACGAGGCGCTCATCGGCCGCGATCTCGCCCAGCGGAATCTCGCCGGTCGACATAATCGCCGTCGCGACCTTGTTGACGAAGACGATCACCGGGCGGTCGCCGGCCGTCGCCCAGCGCCTCAGCTGGCCGAGATAGGGTTCCTTGCGCCAGGCCTGCGCCGCGCCGGGATCGACCTGGACGAAGAGCCAGCGCGTCGCCGGGTCCATCGTCAGCACGAAGCGGGCCCGGTCCGGCTTCCACTCCGGCCCGAGAAAACCCTGCGTCATCCACAGGCAGAAGAAGGCCCGGCAATGCTGGGGGCGCGTCTCATGAATGCCGCAGCCGCGGCCCGGCAGGCAGTGGCGGCACCAGGTGCCGGCCTGGCTCTCGACGGCGGGCACGTCATAGACCTTGCAGCAGAGCGTGCAGCTGCCGCAATCGCGGCCCGGCGCGGGGTGGTTCACCATCGAGGTCGGATCGATCATGCGGCCTTTTTCCGAACCGTTCCAGACAAGCGACGATGCCGAGCCGAAAGCCGCCTGACAAGCCCGGAGCCGGCTGGACGACGCATAGCGCCTGATCGGCGCGGCCCTGCGGCAGAGTCTGCCTCGGGTTGCGATAAAATCGCTGAGAGCTTGCGCTGGCCGCGGTCTATGCTGGCTGAAGACGCCACTCGCATCAGGGGAACCGCAGGATGCTGTCCAACCTCGCCGTCCGGGACATCGAGACCCTCGTCCACCCCTATACGAATCTCGCGACCCATCGCGAGACGGGTCCGCTCGTGCTGGAGAGCGGCAAGGGTGTCTATGTCTATGACAGCGCCGGCAAGGAGTATCTGGAGGGCATGGCCGGGCTCTGGTGCACTGCGCTCGGCTATTCCAACCAGGAGCTGATCGAGGCCGCCTATGAGCAGATGAAGAAGCTGCCGTTCCAGCACATCTTCGGCGGGCGCAGCCACGATCCGGCGATCGAGCTGGCGGAGAAGCTGAAGGAGATCGCGCCGGTTCCGATCTCCAAGGTGTTCTACGGCGCCTCAGGCTCGGACGCCAACGACACCCAGATCAAGATCGTCTGGTACATGAACAATGCGCTCGGCCGGCCGCAGAAGAAGAAGATCATCTCGCGGCTGAAGGGCTATCACGGCGTCACCGTCGCCTCGGCCTCGCTGACCGGCCTGCCCAACAACCATATCGACTTCGACCTGCCGCTGCCTGGCATCCTCCACACCTCCTGCCCGCATCATTACCGCTTCGCCGAGCCCGGCGAGAGCGAGCAGGATTTCTCCTCGCGCATGGCCGCCGAGCTGGAGGAGATGATCCTGCGCGAAGGCCCCGACACCGTCGCCGCCTTCATCGCCGAGCCGGTGATGGGCGCGGGCGGGGCGATCACGCCGCCGGCCGGCTATTTCGAGAAGATCAACGCGGTTCTCGCGAAATACGACATCTTGTTCATCGCCGACGAGGTCATCACCGGCTTCGGCCGCACCGGCAACATGTTCGGCACGACGACCTACGGGCTGGCGGCCGACACGCTCTCCTGCGCCAAGCAGATCACCTCGGCCTATTTCCCGCTCAGCGCGGTGATGATGAACGAACGGGTCTACGAGGTCCTGGTCGACCAGAGCCGCAAGATCGGCACCTTCGGCCATGGCAACACCTATGCCGGTCACCCGGTTGGCTGCGCGGTCGCGGTCAAGACGCTGGAGATCTACCAGCGCGACAAGATCGTCGAGCATGTCCGCAGCGTCTCGCCGACCTTCCTGCGCCGTCTCACCAAGCTCGAGGAGCATCCGCTCGTCGGCGAGGCCCGCGGCGTCGGCCTGATCGGCGGCGTCGAGCTGGTTCGCGACAAGGCGACCAAGGCCGCCTTCGAGATCAAGAAGGGCGTCGGGCCGAAATCGGTCTTCTTCGCGCAGCAGGAGGGCCTGATCCTGCGGGCGATGGGCGATCGCGTCGCCTTCTGCCCGCCGCTGATCATGAAGGAGCCGGAGATCGAGGAGATGTTCGACCGCTATGGGCGCGCCCTCGACAAGACGCTCGCCTGGGCCAAGGCGGAAGGGCTGCTCGCGGCCTGACGGCGCCCGGTGGGCCTCTGCCGCTGGATGCCTGCGCCGATCGTTCATGATTGTGGCGCAGGTTTGCAGCGCGACATAATTTGCCCTGATCGCATCACGATCATGCCGTCTTGGAGTCCCGATCTCGGATCAGCTTGCGATGCAGCGACGGACCCGTCGCTGCATCTGCAGTCAACCCAGTCGGAACCCATGACGACCCCGTCTCACACCCGCCGCGCGATTCCCGCCCATGCGAGTTTCCACGATGCTCATGCCCGGGAGGCCTATTCGTCCTGGTTCAAGCCCATCGCGCTCCCCGCGCTGGCCGCGGGAACAAGGCGCGCCCCGGCTGCGTTGGATCACCGTGCGAAGGATGCACCATCCCGGCTCGCCGGTGTCCTTCGCAATGGCTTTGACGACTGACCTTCGCGATTTCTTCGAGACCCTCCATGCTTGACCGGCGTAGCGTCCTTCGGACCCTCGCCGGTCTTTTTTTGGCCGTGACGGGAACGGGTGCCTATGCCGCGATCTGGGAGCCGGGGCGCCAGGCGATCACACGCTACCGGCTGACGCCGCGAGGCTGGCCCGAGGGGCGCAGGCTGCGGCTGGCGGTGCTCTCGGACCTGCACATCGGATCGCTGCACGTGCCGCTCGCCCGCGTCTCCGAACTCGTCGCCGCCACCAATGCGCTCGAGCCCGATCTGACGCTGCTGCTCGGCGATTTCGTCGCCAGCCGCCAGCGTTTCGCCTCAGACCCCGCCATGGCGGACTGGGCGGCCGAACTCGCCAGGCTCGAGACCCGTGACGGCGTGTTCGCCATCCTCGGCAATCACGACTGGTGGCATGACGAGCCGACGCAGGCGCTGCGGGCGGGGCCGACCCAGGTCGGCCAGGCCCTGGAGCGCGCCGGCATCCCCGTGCTGGAGAACCGCGCGGTGCGGCTGTCCAGCCAGGCAGGCCCGCTCTGGCTGGCCGGCCTCGGCGATCAGCTCGCCTTCCTGCCGCGGCTGCGCGGGCGCCCGCACGGCATCGATGATCTCGGTGGCACCATGGCGCAGATCGCCGATGACGGGGCGCCGGTGATCCTGATGGCGCATGAGCCGGACATCTTCGTGCGCATGCCGGAGCGCGTGTCGCTGACGCTGTCGGGCCACACCCATGGCGGTCAGGTTCGGTTTCTGGGCTGGGCGCCGATCGTGCCGTCGCGCTACGGCAACCGCTATGCCTATGGCCATGTCCGCGAGGACGGGCGCGACCTCGTGGTGTCCGGCGGGATTGGGACGAGCCAGTTGCCGATCCGGTTCGGGATTCCGCCCGAGATCGTGCTGATCGAACTGGGGTGAGCGGGGCGCCCCGGCCCGGCGCTCAGGTGACGATGACCTTGGTGCCGTTGGGCACGCGGTTGAACAGGTCGATCACGTCGATGTTGCGCATCCGGATGCAGCCTGAGGAGGCGGCGCGGCCGATCGTCTCGGGCTCGTTGGTGCCGTGGATGCGATAGAGCGTGTCGCGGCCGTTCTGGTAGAGATAGAGCGCGCGGGCGCCGAGCGGATTGTCCGGGCCGCCGTCCATGCCGCCGGCGCGCGGGGCGAGATGCGGCCAGCGTGCGATCATCTCGGCCGGTGGCGTCCAGCGCGGCCATTCCGCCTTGCGCTGCACGATGGCCTCGCCGGTCCAGCCGAAGGCCTCGTCGCCCGTGGCGACGCCATAGCGGATCGCCTTCTTGTTCGGCAGGACGTAATAGAGATACTTCTCCCTGGTATCGACGACGATCGTGCCGGGGGCCTGGCCGGTGGGGTCGGAAATTTCATAGGGAAGGTGGGTGAGCTGGTGTTCGAAATTCGGCACCAGCGCGATGTATTCGGCATCGCGCGACGACAGAGCCGGCGCGTTGACGCTCTTGTACTGGCAAGCCCCCAGCAGGGTCGACATCGCCAACGCGAGGATCACGGTCTGTTTCATGACGTCCACCAGACGGCCTGCACGCCATCCTTATGATGAATTCAGGGTTAACGCTTGGTATCCACCGGCTGCAGGGGCGGCACGACCGAACGAGTCTTGCTCTAGGCCGGAAACCGGGGGCGTGCAATTTGGGTTCCGCGCAGGGACGGCCCACCCTGCTTTTCGCACCGCACCGTGGCCGTATGGTCACGCTTTCTCCGCCCGCCCATCCGAAAGCGCCCCGCCGTGACGACCTTGCTGATCACCCACCCGTCCAGTCTGGCGCATGAGACGCCACCTGGCCATCCGGAGCGGCCGGATCGCATCCGGGCGGTCGAGGCCGCGCTGGAGAGCGAGCGCTTCGCGCCGCTGATTCGCGAGACCGCCGTGGCGGGTACGCTCGACCATGTCGTGCTGTGCCATCCGCGCGACTTTGCCGAGGAGGTGCTGGCCGCCTCGCCGGCCAGCGGGCTGGTGCCGTTCGATGCCGACACGACGATGTCGCCGGGGACGGTCGATGCGGTGATGCATGGCGTCGGCGGCGCCGTGCAGGCGGTGGACGAGGTGATGACGGGGCGCGTGGCCAATGCCTTCAGCGCCACCCGGCCGCCGGGCCACCATGCCGAGAGCGTCAAGGCGATGGGGTTTTGCTTCTTCAACCAGGCGGCGATCGCGGCGCGGCATGCGCAGCGCGCCCATGGGGCGGAGCGCGTCGCGATCATCGACTGGGACGTCCACCACGGCAACGGCACCCAGGAGATCTTCTGGAGCGATCCAAGCGTGCTCTACGCCTCGAGCCACGAGATGCCGCTTTACCCGGGCACCGGTGCCCTGTCCGAGCGCGGAGCCCATGGCACGATCGTCAACGCGCCCCTGAGCGCAGGAGATGGTTCCGATGCTTTCCGCGAGGCGATGGAGAGCGTACTCCTGCCGCGGATCGCAGCGTTCTCGCCTGATTTGATCCTCATTTCGGCGGGATTCGATGCGCATTGG
The DNA here is from genome assembly GCA_943372485.1 of Allobosea thiooxidans. Taxonomy (GTDB): domain Bacteria; phylum Pseudomonadota; class Alphaproteobacteria; order Rhizobiales; family Beijerinckiaceae; genus Allobosea; species Allobosea thiooxidans_A. Next base: position 3,962 of record CALRYW010000002.1, on the reverse strand, counting down.
CGTGATCCGCTCGCCAACCTCAATCTGAAGGAAGCCGATTTCGCCTGGGCGACGCAGCAGCTGATGGAGATCGCGGACCGGCGCTGCGGCGGGCGCATCGTCTCCGTGCTGGAGGGGGGCTATGATCTGGAGGGTCTGTCGCGTTCGGTGGCAGCCCATGTTATGGCGCTGATGCGCGGGTGACGCCGGGTCGCATGGGCGGACGCGCAATGTTCATCATGGGTTCAGAGGTTAGTGAGCAGGAGAAGCGCGGGCGTACGGGGCTGCGTTGCGGCATACGCCCGGCCGGGGGAATCGACCGGGAAAACGGCATCGGGTGGCTGTTTTTCCGGCACAATCGAGGTGCGCGACGGCTGTTTCGGATCGGGAAGGGCGTCATCGGCGCCTCTTCGCGAGGCGGGCGGGCGGCGTGCAGCAGGGCGCGATGAACGACATGACCACTCTGTCGGCCACGACAGGCCAGGCGAACCCGACCGTCGTCGCCATGATGGCGGGCGAGAAGCGACCCGACCTGCTGCGCGACGAGGTGCTGGGCGAGATCCTGGCCGCCACCGTCCAGACCCGCGGCGGTCATCCCGCGCTCGTCGATGGCACGCGCCGGCTGAGCTATGACGAGGTCTGGGCCGCCGCGGGGCGGCAGGCGCGCGGGCTCGCGCTGCAGGGCGTGGGGCCGGGCGACCTCGTCGGCCTGTGGATGCCGCGCGGCATCGACCTGCTGATCGCCCAGATCGCCATCACGCGGGCGGGCGCGGCCTGGGTGCCCTTCGATGCGGAGGCGCCGGTCGAGCGCATCGCGGTCTGCCTGACCGATGCGCAGGCCAAGGGCCTCGTCACCTGCGCGGCCTGGACGGGCCGGGCCGCCGCCACCGGGCGCAGCGTCTGGACGCCGGAAGCGCTGGCACAGGTCGATGACGGGCACCCGATGCCCGCCCGGGCGGCCGGCCTGACGCGCGAGCACCCGGCCTATCTGATCTACACCTCCGGCTCGACGGGAATGCCGAAGGCGATCGTCATCAGCCATCGCAACATCTGCCACTTCCTGCGCTCGGGGAACGCGCTCTACGGCATCGGCCCCGACGATGTCGTCTTCCAGGGCGCCTCGGTCGCCTTCGACCTGTCGATGGAGGAGATCTGGACGCCCTATCTCGCCGGCGCGACGCTGTTCGTCGCCTCGCCGGAGATGATGGGCGATGCCGAGAAACTGCCGGCGATCCTGACGCAGGCGGGCGTCACCGTGATCGATACGGTGCCGACGCTGCTCGGCATCCTGCCGGCCGATGTGCCCTCTCTGAAGCTGATCCTGCTCGGCGGCGAGGCCCTGCCGCCCGCGACCGTGCAGAAATGGTCGCAGCCGGGGCGCCGCATCCTCAACACCTACGGCCCGACCGAGGCGACCGTGGTGGCGACGGCAGCCGAGGTGCGGCCCGGCGAGACGGTCACCATCGGCCGGCCGATCGCCAATTACACGGCCTATGTCGTCAACGAGGCGACGGCTCTGGTCGCTCCCGGCGAACAGGGCGAACTCCTGATCGGCGGGCCTGGCGTGGCACGCGGCTATCATGGCCGGCCCGAGCACACCGCCGAGAAGTTCATCGCCAATCCGTTCGGCCAGCCCTTCGGCCCCGAGGACCCGGTGCTCTACCGCTCGGGCGACGCGGTCAGCGTGGACGAGGCCGGCAACATCGTTTTCCACGGGCGCATCGACGATCAGATCAAGATCCGCGGGTTCCGCGTCGAGCTCGGCGAGATCGAATCGAAGCTGGCCGAGGAGCCAGGCGTCAACCAGGCCGCCGTGGTGATGCGGACCGATGACGAGGTCGAGCGTCTCGTCGCCTTCGTCGTCGCCGAGCCGGGCGTCGCCGTGGACGGTGCCGTCCTGCGCGCGGCGCTGCGCGACAAGCTGCCCCCCTACATGGTGCCGGGGCATTTCGAGGCTGTCGGGTCCCTGCCGCGCATGGTCTCCGGCAAGGTCGACCGGCGCATGCTGAAGGCGGCGCCGCTGACGGCGCCGAGCGCCCAGGGCGAGCAGGAGCCGCCGCGCAACGCCACCGAGGCTGCGCTGCTGGACGCCGCCAAGCGCGTGCTGGGCGCGTCGAGCCTGCCGCTGGAGGCAGACTTCTTCGTCGATCTCGGCGGACACTCGCTCCTGGCGGCGCGCTTCATCTCGATCGTCCGCGAAACGCCTGCCTATGTCGGCATCACGCTGCAGGACGTCTATGGCGCCCGCACACTGCGCGGCATGGCTGCGCTGCTCGACGGGCGCGGCATCGCCGAGGCGCAGGACCTCTCCTTCACCCCGCCGCCCTTCCTGCGCCGCTTCCTCTGCGGCCTGGCTCAGGCGGCGGTGCTGCCCGTCATCATCGGCCTCGCCACGACGCAGTGGCTCGGCATCTTCGTGACCTACATGCTGCTGTCGGGCGAGGATTTGCCGCTGGTCTGGCAGATCTGCGCGCTGCTGGGGGTCTATGTCGGCATCACGATCGTCACGGGTTTCGTGGCCATCGCCCTGAAATGGATCGTACTGGGGCGGACGAAGCCCGGCGTCTACCCGCTCTGGGGCGTGTATTATTTCCGCTGGTGGTTCGCATCCCGGATCGCCGGCCTGGTTCATCTGAAATGGCTGCAGTCCACGCCGGTGATGCGCGTTTACTGGCGGCTACTCGGGGCCAAGGTCGGTCACGACGTGATCATCTCCGATTACGAGGCGGGTGCGATCGACCTGATCAGCATCGGAGACGGTTCCTCGCTGGGTGCCAAGACGACCTTCGCCAATGCCGAGGCGATCGGCGACAAGCTGGTCATCGGCCGGATCACCATCGGCAAGGATGTCTATGCCGGGTCCTCCGTCGTCTTCGGCCATGACTGCGTCGTCTCCGACCATGCCGAATTGCTCGACCTGACGACCGTGCCGGTCGGCGGGCAGGTCGGCGAGGCCGAGATCTGGGACGGTTCACCCGGGCGCAAGATCGGGATGGTCGATCTGGCGGCCCTGCCGCCGCAGGCCGAAGCAAGCCCCCGTCGGCGCGCGGGAATGACGGCCTTCTACATCCTGATGCTGATCGTGTTGCCGCCGGTCAGCCTGCTGCCGATCTTTCCGGCCTTCATGCTGTTCGACCAGATCGACGACTGGATCTCGACCTGGTCGGAGATCAGCTATCTCTGGTACCTGCCGCTCCTGACCTGGCCGACCGCGATCGGGCTGATCACGCTGACGGTGTTCCTGATCGCGGGCCTGCGCTGGGCGATCCTGCCGCGCGTTTCCTCGGGGTCCTATTCGATCCACTCCGCGTTCTTCGCCCGCAAATGGACGGTGGGCCTGGCGACGGAGGTGACGCTGGAGACGCTCTCCTCGCTGTTTGCGACGATCTACATGCGGGCCTGGTACCGGATGATGGGCGCGGCGATCGGTAAGGGCTCGGAGATTTCCACCAATCTCTCGGGGCGCTACGATGTGACCGGCATCGGTGCCGGCAACTTCATCGCTGACGAGGTCGTCTTCGGCGACGAGGATATGCGGCGCGGCTATATGCGCCTCGAGATGACCGGCACCGGCGACCAGGTCTTCGTCGGCAACGACGCCGTCGTGCCGCCGGGCGCGCAGATTCCCGACCGCGTGCTGATCGGAATCAAGTCGAAGCCGCCCGCCAATGACCGCATGCAGCCGGGTGATACCTGGTTCGGCTCGCCGCCGATCCAGTTGCCGAACCGGCAGAAGGTCGATCTCGGGGCGAACTGGACCTACCGGCCGTCCTGGAAGAAGCAGACGCTGCGCGGCGCCTTCGAGGCGCTGCACACCTCCTTCCCGGCGATGCTTTTCATCACCTTCGGAACGATCGCGGTCGATCTCGTCCTGCAGGAGCGGATCAACCAGCGCGACTGGCTTGGGCTCGTCCTGTCCTTCATGGCGGTCGCGGTGCTCATCGCCGTGACGCAGGCGTTGATCTGCGTCGCGATCAAATGGC
>CALRYW010000001.1:0-124772 GCA_943372485.1 Allobosea thiooxidans | reverse complement strand
GCTCCAACCCATTGTCCCAGAAGCTGACATTCACATCGATCGGCCTCGGCTCGACGCCGCCGACCTCCTGCGCCTCGCGCACGATCTGGGCGGGCGCATAGAAGCCCATGGGCTGCGCGTTCAAAAGCGCGCAGGCGAAGGCCGCCGGGTGATGGCATTTCAGCCAGGAGGAGATGTAGACCAGCTTGGCGAAGGAGGCGGCGTGGCTTTCCGGGAAGCCGTAGCTGCCGAAGCCCTTGATCTGGTCGAAGCAGCGCTGGGCGAAACCGCGCTCATAGCCGCGCGCCACCATGCGCTCGACCATCAGGTCCTGGTAATTGCCGATGCTGCCGTCGCTGCGGAAGGTCGCCATCGCCTTGCGCAGGCCATTGGCCTCGCTGTCGGTGAATTTCGCGGCGACCATGGCGAGCTTCATCGCCTGCTCCTGGAAGAGCGGCACGCCCTTGGTCTTGTTCAGCACCTGGAAGAGTTCGTCGGCCGGGCCGTGCTCCGGGGCCGGCGCGGGGTAATGCACCGGCTCGATTCCGGCGCGACGGCGCAGATAGGGATGGACCATGTCGCCCTGGATCGGCCCGGGCCGGACGATCGCGACCTGGATGACGAGGTCGTAGAGGATACGCGGCTTCAGACGCGGCAGCATGTTCATCTGCGCCCGGCTCTCGACCTGGAAGACGCCGAGCGACTGACCCCGGCAAAGCATGTCGTAGGTCGGCCCGTCGTCCCTGGGCACGTCGGCCAGCCCCATCTCGAGACCTTCATGGTCGCGCAGCAGGTCGAAGGCCTTGCGGATGCAGGTCAGCATGCCCAATGCGAGCACATCGACCTTCATCAGGCGCAGTTCGTCGATGTCGTCCTTGTCCCATTCGATGAAGGTGCGGTCCGCCATCGCGGCATTGCCGACCGGCACCATCTCGTCGAGGCGCCCGCGCGCCAGCACGAAGCCGCCGACATGCTGCGAGAGATGGCGCGGAAAGCCGAGCAGGCGGATGGCGAAGTCGACCGCGCGGCGGATCGTGGGATTGGCGGGGTCGAGCCCGGCCTGGCGAACCCGGTCGTCGCCGATCTCCGTACCCCAGCTGCCCCATTGCGTGCCGGCGATGCGGGCCGTGACGTCTTCGGTCAGCCCCAGCGCCTTGCCGACATCGCGGATGGCGCTGCGCGGGCGGTAGCGGATCACGGTCGCGACGATGCCGGCGCGGTGCCGGCCATAGCGCTCATAGATCCACTGGATCACCTCCTCGCGGCGCTCATGCTCGAAATCGACGTCGATGTCGGGCGGCTCGCGGCGCTGCGTCGAGATGAAGCGCTCGAACAGCACGTCGCTCTCGGCGGGGTCGACGGCGGTGATGCCGAGCACATAGCAGACGGCGGAATTGGCGGCCGAGCCGCGGCCCTGGCAGAGGATGCCGCGGCCGACGGCGAATTCGACGATCTGGTGGATGGTGAGGAAATAGCGGGCGTAGTTCAGCCGCGCGATCAGATCGAGTTCCTTGCGCAGCAGGGCCTCGACCTTCGCCGGCACCCCCTCGGGATAGCGGATGTCGCTGCAGCGGCGCACCAGTTCCGCGAGCCAGGCCTGGTCGCTCCAGCCGGGCGGGACGGGCTCGTCGGGATATTCGTATTCGAGCTGGCCGAGATCGAACTCGATGCGGGCGAGGAGATGGCGCGTCTCGGCGATCGCCTCGGGGGCATCGCGGAAGAGCCGGATCATCTCCTGGGGCGTCTTGAGATGGCGCTCGGCATTGGCCTCGAGCAGGCGCCCCGCCCGCTCGATCGAGACGCCCTCGCGGATGCAGGTCAGTACGTCCTGCAGGTCGCGCTGTTCGGGCGCATCGTAGAGCACGTCGTTGGTCGCCAGCAGCGGGGTTCGGGTCGCGGCGGCGATGGCCTTCAGCCGCGCCAGCCGGCGGCGGTCGTCGCCGCGCCGGTGCATGCTGGCGCCGAGCCAGAGCGAGCCGGGCGCGGCCTCGTCCAGCCGCGCAAGCAGCGCAGGCAGACCGGCAAGGTCGCGCGGCGGGATCAGGATCAGCAGGAGATCGCGGGTATCGATAAGAAGATCGTCGAGGGTGAGGATGCATTCGCCCTTGCGGGCGCGCCGGTTGCCCTCGCTGAGCAGGCGGCAGAGCCGCGCCCAGCCGCTGCGGTTGGCGGGATAGACGACGATGTCGGGCGTGCCGTCGGCGAAGACGAGCCGGCTGCCGAGGACGAGCCGGAAATCCTGCGCCATCGCCCGCAGCTGCGCGGCGGTGAAGGGCAGATCGGCGAAAGCGGGGTTTTCGACCCAGACATGTTCGCCGGGGCTGTCGCCCTCCTTCAGCTTTTCGGCCGGGGGCAACCCGTCCTCGCGCAGCTGCCGCAGCGCGCTCCAGGCCCGCACCACGCCCGCCACGGTGTTGCGGTCGGAGAGGCCTAAACCGGCATGGCCGAGCAGCAGCGCGGTGAGCACCAGATTGGGGCCGGGTGAGGCGCCGCGCAGGAAGGAAAAATTCGTCGCGGCAACGAGTTCGGCGAAGGGCTTGAGAGCCTGATTCATGCAAACAACCCATGCAGGAACCAGCGCGGCGGCGCCTGCTCCGGCTCATGGAAGCCGATACGGAAGAGCCAGAAGCGGCGGCCTTGGGCATCCTCGACGCGGTAATAGTCGCGCATCGGCTCGCTGGAGCCGTCGCGCCACCATTCCGGCGCGATCCGTTCGGGCCCCTCGGCGCGGGCGACGTCATGGATGAGCCGGCGCCAGCGGAAGCGGATCGGCGGGCCGTCGGGCACCTCGGCGATCGCCTCCACCGGCTGGGGCGGCTCGAAGAGTTGGAGCGGGCGGGTCGGCGGCTCATGCGGAAGGGGCGCCGGCCAGGCGGTGCCGGCCGGCGGCAGCGCCGCCGAGCGGGCCTTCGCCGCGCGCACGGGATGGTGGGTGTCCTGCGCCACGAAACGCAGCACCCGGTCGCGGCCGAAGCGCACGACCAGCCGGTCGACGAGATCAGCCACGGCCTCGTCCTCGACGGCGCGGCGGTCGAGACTCGGCTGGGTCTCGCCCAGCGGCTCGCAGACCGGCACGGCGAGGCGCACCGCATCGAAGCCGAAGCCGGGATCGAGCGGGTCGGAGAGGCTCTCGACGCGCTCGCGCCAGAGCCGCAGGATGGCCTTGCCATCGCGTGTGGGGCGCCCGGTCTCGATCACCAGACGCCGCACCGCCCCGTCGCTGCGATGAAAGCCGATCTCGAAGACGCGCCCGCCCTCGCCGCGCTGCTCCAGCACGCGTGCGGCCTCCGCGATCAGCCGGGCGACGACCTCCTGCAGCCCGTCGAGATCGAGCATGGGCTCGGCGAAATGACGCTCGACCAGGCAGGCCGGCGGCGGGCGCAGCGGCGTGAGCCGGGCATCCTCATGGCCGAGCACGCGCCGCAGCCGCGTCACCAGATCCTCGCCGAAGCGGGCCGACAGGGCCTTGGAGGGGCGCTCAACGAGGTCGGCCAGCGTCCTCAGGCCCGCGCGGGTCAAGGCGAGTGCGGTCTCGGGGGGAAGCTCCAGCGCCGCGACCGGCAGCGGCCGCAGCCAGGCCTCGTCCTGCCCGGGCGGTACGATCCCGCCCCGGCCGCAGCGGGCCAGCGCATGGGCGGCCTCGGGCGTGCCCGCGACGGCCGAACGGAGCGCGAGACCGCCGCGCTGCATCCAGCGGCCGATCGTCGCCAGCAGCGCGCTCTCTCCGCCGAAGAGATGGGCACAGCCGGTGATGTCGAGCAGCAGGCCCTGGGGGCGATCGAGCGCGACCAGCGGGGTGAAGCGGTCGCAGAAGGCGGCGAGTCGCAGGAGCAGGGCCTCATCGGCCTCGGGCTCGGCCTCGATCGCGATCAGACCGGGCATGCGAGCCCGCGCGTCGGCCAAGGTGAGGTCCCGCGCCAGTCCGAGGGCGAGAGCAGCCTGGTCGCAGGCGACCAGGCGCAGCGCACTGCCCTTCCTGTCGAAGACGACGAGGACGGGTTCGTTTCTCCCTCCCCCCGCTTGCGGTGGGGAGGGTTGGGGTGGAGGGCCGTGCCGCTCGGCTCGACGATCAAAGGGAGAGTTTCGGCTTTGCGCCCCCCCACCCTGACCCTCCCCACCGCAAGCGGGGGGAGGGAAAATGCCATCGCGGCCTTCGACAGAGGTCCATTCAGCCGATGCGCCGGATGTCGGAATCCGGCCCTCCCGCCGCAGCCGGTCGGTCGGCAGGAAAGGGAACCACAGGGCGAGATAGCGGCGTGGCATCGGGGCTGGCTCTGGGCTGCAGGGTGGTCTCGTCGCGGCCAGCAGCGGCCTGACGGTTTCGGACGTCCCTCTCCCGAACGTCGCTCTGGACAGGGCTCTCCTGGAAAGATTGTCGGTCACGGCTCCACTCCACACGCCACTCACACTCACCCAGCCCCCCGCGATGCCGCAGCAAGCGGAGGCTGAAGGCGGGGGCTCCCGGTGCATTCGCCTCCAGCGCCCGCGACGGCAGGGATGCGACCTGCCAGCGGGTCGAGGCCGCGCTCGGCTGCGGCGCCAAGGCGGCGCGCAGCAAAAGCGTGGTCGCGCCCGAGCCTTCCGCCGCCAGGGCCAGGCGCCGGCTCGCGGTCAAATCGAGGCGGCGCGGCGCGCCCCAGGGCTCGATCAGCACCGCCCCCAGCGCCGGGCAGCGGGCGGCCTCCGCCCCCGCCCGCAGCACGCCCTCGGCATCGCGCGTCCGCACCAGCAGGACGCGGGCGGGATCGAGCCCGAGCTCGGTCAGCCCCGGCGGGTGCAGCCGGCCGGTCTCGGCATCGACGACATCCTGCCGCACCCAGAGGATCGGGCGCTCCTGCGCGGCCCGGATGGCGAGGCCGACGGCGAACCCCGTCGCCGCCGCGAGATCGGCCGTGGCGGGCGCATAGACCTCGTGCAGGGCCGCGCGGGCGATGCCGCCGCCCAGCGCCGCATCGAGGGCGGGCGCGCCGAAACTCACCTGCCCCACCGCCGCAGGCGCGCCGCGCAGCGCCATCTCGGCGAGATGGCGGCGCAGATCGGTCAGGGAAGTGGAGTCCGGGCGGGGCTGCATGAGGGTTCTTGTTCTGTATTTGTTCTTTTATAGAACATGACTCCACGGAAGGCGAGTCAGGGAACGCGACTGTCCCGCCCCTTCGCTTCCGGCATCGGATACACAACGTGTATCTTTGCTGCTAACATGCCGCCCAGGGAGGCCCCATGCCCGCATCACCGAAGACCGCGACGCGTGCCGTCAATCTGCGGATCCGCGAAGACGTTCGCGACCTGATCGATCACGCCGCCAGCACACAGAGCAAGACGCGCTCGGAGTTCATGATCGACGCCGCAAGGCGCGCGGCCGAAGACACGCTTCTCGACCAGACCCTCATCCGGGTCGATCTCGCGACCTATGATCGATTTGTCGAGGTCCTCGACCGGCCTCCCGGTGGCGAGGCTTATGAGCGCCTGATGTCGGCGCCTCGCCCCTGGAAAGACTGATGCCGGGCGCCCCTGCCCCGCTCGACGACCGTCACCGCCTCGACGACTTCGATTCAGGCGTTCCCGTGCTCGACGACTGGCTCAGGCGCCGATCCCGTTCCAATCAGGCCAGCGGCGCCTCGCGAACCTATGTCGTCGCCGACGCAACCGGCCGGGTGGCGGCCTATTACGCGCTCGCCTCGGGCGCTCTCGTCGCGACCGAGGCCCCCGGCCGGCTGAAACGCAACATGCCGGACCCGATCCCGATGGCCGTCTTCGGGCGGCTGGCCGTCGACCGGTCCTTGCAGGGGCAAGGACTCGGGGTCGCGATCCTCAGGGATGCCGTCCTGCGGACCCGCCAGGCGGCCACGATCCTCGGCATCAGGGGCCTTCTCGTCCACGCCATCTCGGAGGATGCGAAACGCTTCTACGAGCGCTACGGCTTCACGCCCGGGCCGGCGAACCCCATGACACTGGTCATGAGTCTCGCCGACCGGGCGTGAGCGCCTCGCTGTCTCAATTCGCCGTATAGACCAGCTCGCGCTCGGCCTTGGGCGGCAGGAAGGCGCGGGAGAAGATCTCCTCGGGCTTCGGCGTGCGGGACAGTTGATAGCCCTCGACGATGATGCCGATGGCACTGGCCATGCGGGCGTCCTTGGTGTCGCCGACGCCGATCTCCTTCATCTCCGGCGAGACGATGAGCTCGCTGAAGGAGTATTGCAGGCGTTTCTTCTCGATCGCCTCGTTGACGAGGGCGTCATAGGCCATCACCGCCTTCATGCCGACGGCCTGGTCCTTCGCAATCTCGAGCATCGCCTTGTTGGTGGCGCGCACGAGGCCGGCGACGGCCTTGGGATTCTCCTTGATCAGCTTCTGCGAGACCATCAGCCCGTTGGAATAGAGATCGAGACCGAAATCGCCGAAGGTGAGCCAGTTGAAGTCCTTCTCCGGGTCCTGGCGGTTGAGCAACAGGTTGAAATAGCTGGTGATGTTGAACACCAGCGCGCCGTCGATGTCGCCCTTGATCAGCAGCGGCTCCTGCAGGTTGGGCGCCATGCTGGTGAGCTTGATCTTGCCCATGTCGAGCCCGTTCTTGCGGGCGAAGACCTCGAGCAGGCGGGTCGTCGGCGTGCCGGGGGCCCCGCCCAGCGTCCTGCCCTCGAGATCCTTCGGCTTGGTGATGCCGGTCGCCTTCTTGCTGGAGATCGCGAAGGGCGGGCGGTTCCAGATCATGTAGACCATGACCGGGTTCTCGCCCGGCTTGGTCGCGGCGTTCTGGATGATGGCGTTGACGTCGCCGAAGCCGGCATCATAGGCGCCGCCCATGATGCGGGTGACAGTCGCGCCCGAGCCCTCGCCCTGGTCGATGACGACGTTCAGCCCCTCGGCCTTGTAGTAGCCCTTGTCGCGGGCGACGAAGAAGGCGGCGTCCGAGCCCTGCGTCTTCCAGCCCAGGGTGAACTTGATCGTGGTCTCCTGCGCCCGGGCGGCACCGGTGAAGGCCAGCCCAGCCATGGCGAGGCCTGCTGCGGCACCGAGGCAGAGTCTTTTCAGCATCTTGTTCCCCTTTTCTGAGACGATGATTCAAGCATTGCGGCGCCGGCCACCCACTGGCTCCCTCGCCGACGATGACGGCGACCCGCGACGGCGCGATCGCGGGCACCGGCGGAGCCCGGCCGGCCCAGGGCGTCGCAGCCGAGGGAGCGCCCCTACGACTGCATGCCTGTCGTCCGAAAAGTGCATGCAATAGCGATGCCATGCCTATCTCACCGTCGCCGCCCATCCCTTGCCTCCTTTCGCGCGGCGCCAACCGGCGATTGCAGCCGCGGATTGCGGCCACCCCAGCCTCGGGGCTAAGACGGAGGCTCACGCATTCGGATTTCGGTGATGACGCGCGAGGACAACCGCAGCCGCCCTGCGACGGACCGGGTCGGAACGATCTGCCGCGCGCTGCGCCGCGCCATCATCGAGCAGGCGCTGGAGCCCGGGGCCAAGCTGCCGGAGGACGCGCTCGGCGAGCGCTTCGGCGTCAGCCGCACCATCGCGCGCCATGCGCTGGGCCAGCTCGCCGCCGAGGGGCTGGTCGAGCTGCGCCGCAACCGCATCGCCGTGGTGGCGACGCCGAGCTGGCAGGAGGCGCGGGACGCCTTCGACATCCGCATCGAACTCGAGCGGCTGGTCGTGCGGCAACTGGCGGGGCGGCTGACCAAGGCGCAGATCGCCGAGCTCCACGCCCATGTCGATGCCGAGGACGAGGCGCGCAACGGCCCCGACGCGATCTCGATCCGGCTCGCGACCGAATTCCACATCCTGCTCGCCAGCATGACGGAGAGCCCGATCCTGATCCGCTATGTCAGCGAGATCGCCTATCGCTGTTGCCTGACGCTGTCGCTGTTCAGTCGCCCGCATTCCTCCGAATGCGCCATCAACGAACACCGGCTGCTGATCGACGCGCTCGCCAAGGGCGATGCGGACGCCGTCATGTCGCTGATGCACCACCATCTCGATTCGGTGGCGAGCCGCGCGCTGGTCGCCCAGACGCGGCCGCGCGGGCGCGACATCATGGACATCCTGGCGCCCTATGCCGAGCCGCCGCGAGCGGCGCGCGCGAAGGCGGCCGGCTGACGGCCTCCCTGCCCGGGCTCCCGCGCGCCATCGCAGCCTTCACAGGCGGAAACCGGCATGTAAGCTGCATGCAGTTTGGTCTTCCGCCCAATCCCCGCCCCGACAGCTCCGTGCCGATGCCCGACGACAGCGCCTTCGACCTCATCTTCCGGCAGGCGGCCCTCCCCGGCGAGGCGCAGCCCGTCGATATCGGCGTCCGGCGGGGGCGCTTTGCCGCCATCGCGCCGGTCATCGCGGCGGATGCTCCCGAGGTGGTGGTGGGCGGGCGCGCCGTGCTGCCGGGCTTCGTCGACAGCCATGTCCATCTCGACAAGGCCTGCCTGCTCGGGCGCTGCGGGCATCTCCAGGGTGGGCTCAAGGCCGCGATCGCCGCCGTCTCGGCGATGAAGCGCGATTTCACCGTGGCGGATGTCCATGAGCGCGGCGCGCAGGTTCTGGAGCGGGCGATCGCCAAGGGCACGACGCGCATGCGCAGCCATGTCGAGGTCGATCCGCGCGTGGGCCTGCGCAGCTTCGAGGCGCTGACGGCGCTGAAGCGCGACTATGCCTGGGCGATTGACCTCTCGCTCTGCGTCTTTCCGCAGGAGGGGCTGACCAACGATCCCGGCACCGAGGAGTTGCTGGTCCGGGCCCTGCAGGAGGGGGCGGATGCGCTCGGCGGCTGCCCCTATACCGACACCGACCCTTATGGGCAGATCGCCCGGCTGTTTGCGCTGGCGACGCGCTTCGACGTCGATCTCGACTTCCATCTGGATTTCGATCTCGATGCGAGCTGGATGCATCTCGACGAGGTCTGCCGCCAGACGACCGTGCACGGCTATGGCGGACGCGTCGCGATCGGGCATGTCACCAAGCTGTCCTCGCTGCCGCCCGAAGCCTTCGCGCGCGCCGCCGAGCGGCTGGCGCAGGCCGGGGTCGCGGTGACGGTCCTGCCTGCGACCGACGTCTATCTGCTCGGCCGGGAGGCGAGCCACGACGTGCCCCGCGGCCTGACGCCGGCGCACCGGCTGCTGGCGCAGGGCGTGACCTGCTCGGTGGCGACCAACAATGTCCTCAACCCGTTCACGCCCTTCGGCGATGCCTCGCTGCTGCGAATGGCGAATTTCTACGCCAATGTCGCGCAGGTCGGCCCGGAGGGCTTCGATGCCTGCATCGACCTCGTGACGACACAGCCGGCGCGGCTGATGAACCTCAGGGATTACGGCATCGCCATCGGCAACCCGGCCGATCTGATCGTGCTCGATGCGCCGACGCAGGCCGAGGCGCTGGCGGGCCTGGCCGAGCCGATCATGGGCTTCAAGAATGGCCGGCAGAGTTTTTCGCGGCCGGCGGCGCAGCTGCACGCGCCGAGCCAGCCGCGCGCCGCATTGCGAGCCGTCGCAGGCTGAGGCGGCGCTCGGCTAGCGAACGACGACGCCCCGTCCGCGTCCGCGGCAGGAGCAGGGCTGGCCGAGCAGGGCCGTGCGCCCGAGCCGGCAGGTCGTGCGCGGGGTCTCGCAGAATCGCCCGACCGTCTGAACACGCGGGCGGCTCCCGAAGCCGGACCCGCTCGCGCCCGAGGATGGAGGCCTGCCATCATCGACCGGCGGGCCGGCACCGGGGATTCCGCCTCCCGGTGCCCGCAGGCGCAGATCCGGAACCGAGTCGTTCAGCGAGGGCGGGCCCAGCCCCTGGCGCGGACCTCCCGGCACGAGCGGCCCGGAGCCGGGCGTGCCGACGCCCTGCGCGAGCGCCAGACTCGGGCCCAACAGAAGGGTGAGGAACACAAGGACGGCGGTTCCCATACGCATCATCTCGATGGTCTCCCGAGCCTGGATGGCCAGCTTCGGCCGCTCCGCCCTGGCTCAACCTCACCTTGCCAGACAGGTTCCCTGCTTCAGCTTCGGTAACGGCCATCGTGACGACGGCTACCGCCTACTCGGCCGCCGTTCCCATCGCCTGCCGCAGCGGCGCAACCTGCGCCTCGTGCAGCGCCCGGTAGGGACCGTCGGCCCGTAGCAGCTCGTCATGGCGGCCCTGCTCGGCGATGCCAGCCTGGGTCACCACGACGATACGGTCGGCATGGCGGATGGTGGCGAGGCGATGGGCGATGACCAAGGTGGTGCGTCCCTCGGAGAGTTCGGTCAGGGATTGCTGGATCGCCGCTTCCGTCTCGGTGTCGAGCGCCGAGGTCGCCTCGTCGAGGATCAGGATCGGCGGGTTCTTCAGGAAGATGCGGGCGATGGCGAGGCGCTGCTTCTGCCCGCCGGAGAGCTTGACGCCGCGTTCGCCGATCACCGTGTCGAGCCCGGCCGGCAGGTCCGCGATCATCGTCTCGAGCCTGGCGCGGCGGGCGGCCTGCGTGATCTCCGCCTCGCTGGCATCGAGGCGGCCATAGGCGATGTTCTCACGGATCGTGCCGGCGAAGAGGAAGACGTCCTGCTGCACGATGCCGATCTGGCAGCGCAGCGAGGCGAGCGTCAGCGTGCGGATGTCGTGGCCGTCGACGGTGATGGCGCCTGCATCGACCTCGTAGAAGCGCGGCAGCAGCGAGAGCAGCGTCGTCTTGCCGGCGCCGGAAGGCCCGACGAAGGCGACCGTCTCGCCGGCCGCGACCGACAACTCGATGCCCGAGAGGACCGGGCGCTCGCTGGCATAGCCAAAGCCGACGCCCTCGAACCGGATATCGCCCTTCAGCGGCGGGGCCTCGATCGCGTCGGGCGCATCGGCGATGTCGGGCTCGGTCGCGAGCAATTCCTGATAGCGCTGGAAGCCCGCGATGCCCTTCGGATAAGTCTCGATGACGTTCGCGATTTTGTCGAGCGGGCGATAGAACACGCCGACAAGCAGCAAAAATCCGACGAAACCGCCGACGCTGAGGCTGCCCTGCACGACATAATAGGTGCCGGCCAGCATCACCGCGAGCTGGACCATGCGCATGCCGAGATAGTTGATGGCCTGGCTGGCCGCCATGATGCGGTAGGCCTCCAGCTTGGTGGTGCGGTAGCGCTGGTTGTCGCCGGCGAAGAGGGCGCGCTCATGGGCCTCGTTGGCGAAGGCCTGGACGACGCGCATCCCGCCGATGTTTTCCTCCAGCCGGGCATTGAAGGCGCCGACGCGGCCGAATTGCCGGCGCCAATTCTGCGCCATCAGCGCGCCGTAGCGCGCCACGATAAAGCCGGCGAGAGGGACGATCAGCGCGGTGATCAGGGCGAGTTGCGGGTGCACATAGAGCATCAGCAGGAAGGCGCCGATGAAGGTCATGATCGCGATGAAGAGATCTTCCGGCCCGTGATGGGCGACCTCGCCGATCTCCTCAAGATCCTTGGTGACGCGGGCGACGAGATGGCCGGTCTTCTGCTCGTCATAGAAGCGGAAGGAGAGCTTCTGGAGATGATCGAAGGCGCGCCGGCGCATCTCGGTCTCGATGTTGATGCCGAGCTTGTGGCCCCAATAGGTGACGATCGCCATCAGCCCGGAATTGACCGCGTAAACGACCAGGAGGGCGAGCCCGGCGAGCAGGATCAGCGGCCAGTCGCCACGCGGGAGCAGCAGATCCACGAAAGCCTTCACCGCCATCGGGAAGCCGAGTTCGAGCAGGCCCGACAGAACGGCGCAGCCGAAATCGACCAGGAACAGCGCCCGGTGCGGCCGGTAATAGGCGAAGAACTCTTTCAGCATGACGTGCTCATAGCAGCTTGGCGGGCCGATGCGTCATCCCTCCAGCGCGACGCCGCCATGTCGAATGATCCGATTTCGCCGGCGCTGGTCAGACCGCCGCCGGCTCGGCGGCGGCCTCGGCCCTGACCCGCGAGGGCGAGCGGCCGAAGCGCCTGCGAAAGCTGCGGTTGAAATAGGACAGATCGCCGAAGCCCACCTCGAAGGCGATGGCGCTGATCGTCAGCTCGCGCGCTTCGGAGGCGAGAAGACGGTGCCAGGCGCGCTCCAGCCGCCGCTCGAGGACGTAATCCGAGAAGGTTCGCGCTTCCCACTCGAACAGCTTCTGGATGGCGCGCGGACTGATGCCTTGCAGCCCTGCGATCATGTCGATCCCCAGGTCGCGCCTGTGCAGCCGCGCCTCGATATCGGCCTTGATCGCCATGAGCCGGCCGGAGCGCCGGTCGCCGGGCGGGAGCGGGACCGGCGGGCTGCGATCGGCCAGCGCGGCGCCTACGAGATCATGGACATGGCCGATGGCGAGTTCCTGAAGCGCCGCCGAGTGCAGCGGCAGCAGACCGCGCATCAGCAGCGCTCCGTAATGCGCGAGAACCTGCAGGCCGCGATTGAGGCGCGGGATCGGTTGCATCAGCCCCGCGCCTTGCGCCGCCCCGATCACCGGCAACCGCGCCTCATCGAGCATGATCAGGTCGACCCGGCTGACCTGCGCGAGCGAGAAGAGGGTCTCGTGCCGCAGCGACACGACCGCCGCCTCCCGCGCCTTCAGTCCGATGCGCCGGCCGTCCTGCTCGATCACGAGGCGGCCATCGGCAGGACTGATCAGGACATGGCTGGACACCTCCCCGTCGTGGTCTCGCGGCCAAGCCCACTGCGCGGCGGGATCGAAGCAGCACATCAGGCCGAGGTCGGGGCGTGTCGCGAGGGCGCAGCGCACGGCGAAGGGCAGCGACCGGCCGGCCTGCATCGCGTCACGCTCGATCGCGAGGCCCAGGACCTTGCGGGACAGAGCCGTGGCCTCATCCCGCTCCATGCTGCCGGAAACCAGCCAGAACGGTGAAAAGCTCTCGCTCGACGCCGTCTGCGAGAACGCCGATGCGCGCGCCGTCACGTCGGCTGATGCGCGTGTCGCCAAAGCCACATCCATCCCGTTCGACACCCGGATTCGCGTGAGTCCCATGGCTTGTTCGCGCAAGCCCAAGATAAAGCTCACATGACACCGATAAAGACAACAAACAAGTCAGATTTCGCTTATGCCCCCATGCGTAGAAAACACCAACAAGTCTACATTAAGATAATTCTAAACAACGAATTTATCGTCTTCCCAAGTAGTCTGTCAGCGTGAACGCGGATGGAAGCTCCGCCGGAACGCCCGGATGCCACCGCTGTCGCCCATAGGTAACGCCATGATCAGACCCTCATCTCTCGCCACCAGCCTGCTGGCGCTGGTCACCTCTTCTGTCGCGGTCGCTCAGGTTGCGCCCCAGGCCAACACGGTCATCGACCTCGACACGATCACCGTGACGGCCGCGCGCGCCGAGCGCAGCACCGCCGAGACGCCGCAATCCGTGCAGATCATCGGGCGCGAGCAGATCGAGCAGCAGCTGACGTTCAGCCCCAATGCGGCGGCGGCGCTGGGCAAGCTCGTGCCCGGCTACTCGGCACCGACGCAGACCGTCTCCAGCGCTTCGGAGAATTACCGGGGCCGCGACCTGCTGGTCATGCTCGACGGCGTGCCGCTGAACACGCCGCTGCGCGACGTCGCGCGCATCCTGTCGCTCATCGACCTCAACGCGGTCGAGCGGATCGAGGTCGTCTCCGGTGCGTCGAGCCTCCACGGCGCAGGCGCCACCGGCGGCACGGTCAACTTCATCACGAAAAAGGCGACCGATGGGAAGCCGACCGTGACCGTCAATACGGCGATCCGCGCCTTTACCCAGAACATCGGCCGTTCGCTCGCGCCTGAAACCTCGCTGACGGTCTCGGGCAAGGTCCCCAACGGCGTCGATTACCTGATCTCGGGGCAGATGCGCGGCGCCGGCCGCACCTATGACGGCTCGGGCCGCGAGCTGCCCTCCGACGGTCTGCTCGGACAGGGCGGCGGCGACCGCTACAGGGCCGGCAACCTGCTGGCCAAGCTCGGCTATGATGTCGACGCGAGCAAGCGCATCGAGCTGAACGGCTCGCTGATCACCTTCGACCAGAAGCCGAAATACCTGACCAACTATGCCGCGCCCTTTGCCCGGCCGGACCGGACGCAGCTCTACAACGGCCAGAGCGTGATGGAGGACACCAAGTCGATCTCGCTGCGCTACACCGACAGCGACTTCGCGCTCGGCAAGCTCAGCGTGATGGGCTTCTACAACGACATCGAGAAGCGCTTCAATTTCTCGACCTTCTCCTATCCCTACAACAGCCAAGTCTACTACTCCTTCAACCCGCTCTCACCGACGAGCGCGGACAACCAGACGACGCTGCATTCGCAACGCGGCGGCGCCAATGTCACCATCGACACCTCGCTCGACCGGCTGCTGCCGGGCGCCAAGCTGACCTGGGGCGGCGACCTGATCCAGGAGAAGACCTGGCAGACGCTGACCAACGGCCAGGATGTGTTCACGCCGCTGAAGCAGACGACGGCGGCGGGCTTCGGCCAGCTCCAGGTCCCGATCGGCGAGCGGATCGTGCTGCGCGGCGGGCTGCGCTACGAGCATTTCGCCCTCTCGGTCTCGGATTATCTGCGCCCCGCCGCCTATGCGGCCGTCGCCGCCAACAATGCGCTGGGTTATCAGAGCTTCGTCCTGCCCGCGCTGAACGTCACCGGCGGCAATTTCGACTACTCGGCGCTGACGGCCAATATCGGCGCGACCGTGAAGCTGTCGGAGTCGAGCGAGATATTCGGCGGCTTCTCGCAAGGCTTCGCGCTGCCCGATGTCGGGGCCTTCACGCGCCGCGCCGGCATCTCGACCGCCTATGCCTGCACCGTTGCCCGGCCGAACTGCCTGCCGGCGAACCGGCAGACCATCAGCTACGGCTCGATCGCGCCCGAGGCCCAGATCGTCAACAGCTACGAACTCGGCGTGCGCGGCAGCTACGGCGCCTTCAAGGGTTCGCTCTCCGGCTATGTCAGCACCTCCGAGGACGGTGTCACCTTCGACTCGGTGACCAACACGCTGTCGCAGCAGAAGGAGCGGATCTGGGGCGTGGAGTTCGTCGGCGACTATGCCTTTAGCGAGCAGTTCAGCGTGGGGACCGTCGCCTCCTTCCGCGAGGGCCGCTACGACACCAATGGCGACGGGCGGCTCGACTCCAACCTGCCCAATAACCGCATCGGCTCGCCCTGGCGCGGCATGATCCACGGCACCTACCGGTTCACGAACGGCATCAGCCTCCGGGTCGAGGGCGAGGGCTTCTCCGGGCGCGATGTCGCCATCGATCTGCGCGGCACCCGCTACAAGCTCAAGGGCGCCGCGACGATGAATGTCGCGCTGACGGCCCCGGTCCTTTCCGGCGAGGCCTATGTCGCGGTCAACAACCTGTTCGACCGCAGCTATCAGAACCCGACCGCCACATCGGTGCGCAGTCTCGCCAACTATGCCTGGGGCCGCACCATCACGCTCGGCTTCAAGAAGACCTTCTGAGCGCCATGGTCAGCCTCGACATCGGCGCCGACTCGATCGTGACGCTGCGTTTCATGCCGCCCTATCTGGATGGGGACGAGCGCGCTTATCTCGATGCGCTCACAGAGATCGGGCGGCAAGAGCGCCCTTATGCCCTGCTGACCGTCTTCGGTGGCGGCCGGGGACTCTCGCAGGCCGGCGAGCGGGAGCAGGCGCTCTGGTTCAAGGCGACGCGGGAGCGGGTCGGACGGCTCTGCCGCGCCTGCGCCATCGTGCGGCCCGACGCCAGCGAGAAGACGGCCGAGACGTTCCGCAAGCTGTGGTCGTTCCCGATCACCGCCGAGCGGGATGAGGCGACCGGGCGCGCCTTCCTGCTCCAGCGCCTGGGGAACGCGTCATGAGTACGACGACAGCATCAGGCGGCACGGCACCGCGCACGGCCATGGGACGGCACCGGCTCTTCGCCGTGCTCGGCGGGCTCTATCTGGCGCAGTCGATCCCGTCCTATCTGTTCGTCGCCGCGCTGCCCCCGATTCTGCGCGAGGTCGGCGTTTCGCGCACCGCCATCAGCTCTATGAGCATCCTGCTGCTGCCGCTGGTGATCAAATTCGTCTGGGCGCCCTGGGTCGACCGGATCAGGCCCTTTGCCAGGGCCCATCGCGCCGGATGGGTATTGCTGACGCAGCTTGGCGTCATCGCGACGATCCTGGCGCTGATCGCCGTCGGGCCGACACAGGTCGGCTGGATCATCGCGATCGGCTTCGTCGCCTCGCTGCTGATCTCGACGCAGGACATCGCCACCGACGGCTATGCCGCGAAGTATCTGCCGGAGGCCGATCGGCCGATCGGCAACGCCATCCAGGGCGGCTCCATCGCCTTCGGCGTGGTGATCGGAGGCACGCTGGGCCTCGTGCTGTACGCGCAGATCGGCTGGACCGGGATGCTGGTGGTGATCGCGGCCATTTCACTCCTGCCGCTGATCGCCGCCGCGATGATGCGCGAGAGCGACCCCGTGCCGGAATCTCAGACGCCACGGCCGTCGATCCGCGCCTTCCTGAAGCGTCCGGAAGCACGGCAGATCCTCTGGATCGCGCTGATCTACCGGGCGAGCGAAGGCCTCGTGAAGGCGATGGAGGGAGCCTATCTCGTCGATGCTGGCGTGCCGCTGACCCAGATCGGCTATCTGTCGGGTCTGTCAGCGACGACGGCGGGGCTGGGCGGCTCGATCCTCGCCGCCTGGATGGTCAAGACGCGCGGGCTCGGCTTCGTGCTCGCGCTGCTGGGCGGGTTGCGGACGCTGTGCTTCCTGCTCTTCGCCGGTCACGCGCTGGGCGTCATCACCGGTTCCTGGCCGCTGTTCGGCGCGGCCGGCTTCCAGACCCTGATCCGCTACATGGAGATCGTCGCGCTCTACTCGCTGTTCATGGCGGTGACGACCTCGGACCAGCCCGGCACCGACTTCACCATCCTCGCCTGCGCGCAGCTGCTGATCTATCTCGCCGGTTCGATGATGGCGGGAAAGCTCGCCGATCTGCTGGGCTATGGCTGGCTGTTCTCGATCGCGACCGCGATCTCTGCGGTGGCCGTCCTCGCCACGGTCAGGATGCTCGCGGCGACGGCCTCCAGCCGCCGGAGCGTGGCCTGACTGCGGCGGGACGACGTCACCGCACCGCCAGCGTCCCGAGCGCCATCGTCACCGCCGCCTGCGTCGGGTCGATGACGGGGATGCCGAGTTCCTCTTCGAGCGGGCGGCGGTGGCGGGCCATGCCGGCGCAGCCCATGACGATCGCGCCGGCGCCGTCGATTTCCTTCAGCTCGCGGCCGATCGCGATCATGCGCTCCAGCGTGCGGTCGCCCGAGGCGGTCTCGGCGACCGACATCTCCAGCGGGCGCTCGCCGGCGAGACGATCCATCAGCCCCATCTGGCGGAGATAGCGGATATGGCGCGGGATCGAGCGCGACTTGATCGCGATCACGCCGAAGCGGTCGGCCCGGGCGAGCGCGGTCAGGACGCCGCTCTCGGCGATGCCGAAGACCGGGCTCGTCGTGCCCTCGCGGGCGACATGCAGGCCGGGATCGGAATAGCAGGCGATGACGAAGGCATCGACGCCGTTGGCGGCCTCGACCTTGCGGCGCAGGGGGATCGTCACGCTCTCGGCGTGCTCCTGCGTCTCGACACCGAAGGGGCCCTCGGTCAGCGTCTCGCAGAGGATCTCGGGACCGTCCGCATAGCTCAGCGGCAGAACGGCCTGACGCAGGCCTTCGGTAACGGCCTCGTTCGAATTGGGGTTGATCACGAGGATGCGGGCGCGACGGGTCATGGGGCAGGATCCGGGAGGGTGTCTGCGGCCGGGCGGCCAGTCGTCACCGTATCGCCGTCGGCACGCGCCGGCTACCCGCGCGGGGAACGCCCCCTCCATGCCGGATCGCCGCGACGAGCAGCCCATACAGCACCAGTGCGTTCAGCAGATGCCAGAGCCAGTGCGTTCCGAGCGGTATGGCGTCGCAGAGCGGGCGATCGAGTGTCCGGAAGGTCAGGGAGAGGGCGAAGACGAGACCCGCCAGCCCGATGATCCGGGCCGTCTCCCGGCTGCCGTCGCGACGCCACAGCACGCCGGCCATCCCCGACAACCCGAGCAGGAAGGCCGCGTAGCCGGCGGACCCACGCAGCCCCGGCGGCAGGAATGAGGCCGCTCCCCAGCCCAGGGACAGTGCGAAGACGAAGAAGGCCGCGGTCCCGAGCGCGGTCGCGGCTGGCCCGAGGCCGACGAAGCGGACCAGCGCCAGGGCGAAATAGGAGAAGGCGAAGAGCTGGATCGGCACGACATCGGCGGCCAGCGTCCAGGGCTGCGGCGCGGTGTGGAACAGGAAGGAGCCGATGCCGATCGCGGCCACGAGCAGGATCAGAACGAGCGCCGGACGATCATGTCCGCCGGCTCGCCGCCAGAGGCGGTATGCCGCGAAGGCGGCGAGCAGGAAGGCCCCGTTGGTCACGGCGTTCCAAGGCTCGTCCCAGAGATGGTCGCCAATCCGTTCGCAATAGCCGTAGGGGCGCACCGATTCATCCTCCGCGAAGCAGGCTATCGCCGCCCGACGACCCTTGCACGACAGGCCGGACTCATGATGCGCGGACCAAGACTTGCCGCATGGCGGCGCCTCGCTCAGAGTGCCAGCCGCGTCTACGGGTCTTGGAAGGATCGAACATGCGCGCGCTGACGATGGGGCTGGCGGTGCTCGGGCCGCTGTTGGCGGTGGCGGCCATCCCCCTCCCCGCCCGGGCCGAGAGCTGCGACGACCTCTGGTATGCGCGCAACGAGATCTACAAGGGTCAGGGCTACTGCTTCCGCACGCGCCGCGGCATCGAGGCCTTCGGCAATGCCGGCTGCCAGTATGACAATGCCGAGGACCTGCCGCTCTCGGCCGCGCAGCGCCGCACCATCGCCGACATCCAGCGCGAGGAGCGGGCGCGGCGCTGCCCGCGCTGATGCGCCGCCCCGCTTTGCTGTGGACGCCGGGTGCAGACCGGGCGCGGCAGCGGGTTCGCGTGCTAGAAGCGCCGGCTGTGGACGCTGCGCCCCTGTCTCGGGCGGGCAGGTTCGGCAATAGGGGCAGGTTTGACCGCGTGACCACGGCGATCGACATGGGGCTGACACAGGGCGGCCAGCCCGCCCTGCTGGACCTTGCCGAACTGCTGGCGACGCGGCTTCTGGTCCAGGGCAATTCCGGCTCGGGCAAATCGCATCTGCTGCGGCGGCTGCTCGAACAGAGCGCGCCTTTGGTGCAGCAGGCGGTGATCGACCCGGAGGGCGACTTCGTCTCGCTCGCCGAGCAATTCGGCCATGTCGTCGTCGATGCCGAATGCGGCGAGGCCGAACTCCAGCGCGTCGCATTGCGGGTGCGACAGCACCGCGTCTCGGTCGTGTTGAATCTGGAGAATCTCGAGGCCGACGAGCAGCTGCGCGCCACGGCCGCCTTCCTCGGCGGGCTCTTCGATGTCGACCGTTCGCTCTGGTTCCCGATGCTGATCGTGGTCGACGAGGCGCAGCTCTTCGCCCCTGTGATGGCGGGCGAGGCCTCCGACGAAGCGCGAAGGCTCTCGCTCGGCGCCATGACCAATCTGATGTGCCGGGGCCGCAAGCGCGGGCTCGCCGGCGTCATCGCGACGCAGCGGCTGGCCAAGCTCGCCAAGAACGTCGCGGCCGAGGCATCGAACTTCCTGATGGGGCGCACTTTCCTCGACATCGACATGGCGCGCGCCGCCGATCTGCTCGGCATGGACCGCCGCCAGGCCGAAATGTTCCGCGATCTCGAACGGGGGCAGTTCGTCGCGCTCGGCCCGGCCTTGTCGAAGCGGCCGCTGCCGCTGCGGATCGGCCCGGCGACCTCGGTCGACCGTGGCGGCGCGCCGGGGCTGATGCCGCTGCCCGCGCAGGCGCCCGAGCAGGCCGGCAAGCTGATCTTCACCGCCGGTGCCGACGAGCCCACTCCGGTCAGCCGCCTGCCGCGTCCGGCCCCGCGCCCACGCCCGGCCGTCCATGACACGCTGCGCCAGATCGAGAGCTACCGGCCGGCACCCTCCCTCGAACCCGAGCCGGAAATCGAGATCGAGCCGGCCGAGCGCGAGGCGATGATGGCCGAGATCCTGCGCGAGCTGATGGCCGATCCCGAGGCGCGCTCGCGCCAGGTCGCCGTGCTCTACCAGGACTTCACCGTGCGCTGCCGGATGCGCCGGCTCGGCCGCACCCAGCTCAGCCTCGACGAGTTCCGCAGACGGCTCGCCGTCGCCAAGGCGGGAGCCGGCGAGGAGATTACCGGTTCGACGGCCTGGCGGGCGGCGGTTCAGGCGTCGCTCTCTCTGCCGGACGATCTGCACGGACTTTTCCTGTTCATCGCGCGCGCCGCATTGGAGGGCGCGCCCTGCCCCAGCGATGCCGAACTGGCGCAGGTCTACGGCACCCATTCGCCGAGCCGCGCACGCCGGCTGATCGCCTATATCGAGGAGCGCGGGCTCATCGTCTGCCATGTCGATTTCCGTGGGCAGCGGACGCTCGCCTTGCCGACGCTCGGCATCGAGACTGCGCCGGGCCAGGGCTCGGTCCGCACTGCCGGAATGCCGCGAGGGGCGCGCGTCTGAGGCGCGCAACCTTGACCAGCCCGCCCCGGAGCGTGCATGACCGGAGCCCAAAATCCATGGCTGGGCCGATGCGCATCCTGCTGATCGACAATTACGACAGCTTCACCTGGAACCTGGTCCACCTGATCGGCGGGCTGGGAGCCGAGGTCGAGGTGCGCCGCAACGATGCGCTCTCCGTCGATGAGGCGCTCGCCGGCGATCATGACGCCATCGTTCTTTCGCCTGGCCCCTGCACCCCCAATGAGGCCGGCATCTGCCTCGATCTCGTCCGCGAGGGCGCGCCGCGCAAGCCGATCTTCGGCGTCTGCCTCGGGCTGCAGACGATCGGCCAGGTTTTCGGCGGCGATGTGGTCCGCGCGCCACTGCCGATGCACGGCAAGATCTCGGCCGTGCAGCACCGGGCGCGGGGCCTGTTCCGCGGCATCAACGGCCCGCTGCAGGCGACACGCTATCATTCGCTGGTCGTCGCCCGCGAGACCTGCCCGGCCGATCTGACGATCGAGGCGGAGACGGAGGATGGGTTGATCATGGCGCTGTCGCATCGCAGCCTGCCGGTGCATGGCGTGCAGTTCCACCCCGAAAGCATCGCCTCCGAGCACGGCGCCACGATCCTGCGCAATTTCCTCGACCTCGCGGAGCGATGGCCGCGCGAGCACGCCACCGCCGCCCTGGCCGAGGCCGACTGAGCGCCGGTCCGCACCAGCCGCCTTTCCCGATCGCCCGTTTTTCCGCAGAGTAGCCATGGACGATTTCAAGCCCTTCATCGCCAAGGTCGCGACCGGTGCCTCGCTGTCGCGGGACGAGGCGCGCGATGCCTTCGACACCATCCTCTCCGGCGGTGTCACCAATGCGCAGGCGGCCGCCTTTCTGATGGCGCTGCGGGTGCGCGGCGAGACCACTGAGGAGATCACCGGCGCGGTGGGCGCGATGCGCGGCAAGATGCTGACGGTCGACGCCCCGGCCGATGCCATCGACATCGTCGGCACGGGCGGGGATTCCTCGGGCTCCTACAATGTCTCGACGCTGGCCTCGATCATCACGGCCGCCTGCGGCGTGCCGGTCGCCAAACATGGCAACCGCGCGGCCTCCTCCAAGACGGGCACGGCCGATGTGCTGATGGCGCTCGGCGTCAAGGTCGGGCTCGACCCGGCAGCGACGGCCCGCTGCATCGCGCAGGCCGGCGTCGGATTCATGTTCGCGCCGACGCATCACGCCTCGATGCGCCATGTCGCGCCGGTGCGCGTCGAGCTCGGCACGCGCACGATCTTCAATCTGCTCGGCCCGCTCTCGAACCCGGCCGGCGTCAAGAAGCAGCTGATCGGTGCCTTCTCGGAAACCTGGCTGGAGCCGATGGTGAAGGTGCTGGCGAGCCTGGGCTCGACGCGGGTCTGGGCCGTGCACGGTTCGGACGGGCTCGACGAGATCACCACGACGGGCCCGACTCGCGTGGTCTCGCTGGACAACGGCACGATCGAGAGCTTCCAGATCTCACCCGAGGATGTCGGGCTGGCGCGCGCCAGGCCGGAGGATCTGCGTGGCGGCGAGCCGGCGCAGAACGCCGCCGCGCTGCGCGCCGTGCTTGACGGGCAGAAGACCGCCTTCCGCGACATCGCCGCCTTCAACGCCGCCGCGGCGCTGCTCGTCGCCGGCCGGGCGGGCGATCTGCGCGACGGCTTCGCGCAGGCGAATGCGGCGCTCGACAGCGGCAAGGCCAAGGCCACGCTCGCCGCCCTCGTCGCCAGCTCGAACGCGTGAGGCACCGATGAGCGATATTCTCGCGAAGATCGAGGCCTATAAGCGCCAGGAGATCGCGGCCGCCAAGCTGGCGATCCCGCAGGACCGGATCGAAATGCTGGCGCGCGACGCCGGGCCGACGCGCGGATTCGCCGATGCGCTGGCCGGGAAGCATGCCGCCGGGCGCCCGGCGCTGATCGCCGAGATCAAGAAGGCCTCGCCCTCCAAGGGGCTGATCCGCGCCGATTTCGACCCGCCCGCGCTCGCGCGCGCCTACGCCGCCGGCGGGGCGGCCTGCCTCTCCGTCCTGACCGACGGCCCCTCCTTCCAGGGCCGGCCGGAATTCCTGCTGCAGGCGCGCGCGGCCTCGGGCCTGCCGGTGCTGCGCAAGGATTTCCTTTATGATCCCTATCAGGTCTACGAGGCGCGGGCCTGGGGGGCGGACTGCATCCTGATCATCATGGCCGGCGTCGACGACGCCACGGCGCGGGCGCTCGAGACCACCGCCTTCGACCTCGGCATGGATGTGCTGGTCGAGGTCCATGACGATCCAGAGCTCGACCGGGCTCTGGCGCTGAAGAGCCGCCTGCTCGGCATCAACAACCGCGACCTGCGCGATTTCACCGTCGATCTCGCGGTGACCGAGCGGCTGGCACCGCGCGTGCCGACCGACCGCATCGTCATCAGCGAGAGCGGCATCTTCAGCCATGGCGATATCGGCCGGCTGAAGCGCGCCGGAGTCGGCACTTTCCTCGTCGGCGAGAGCCTGATGCGGCAGGCCGATGTGACGGCCGCGACGCGCGAACTTCTCACGGGCCACGCTCAGGAGACTGCCGCGTGAGCGCGCTCAGCCATCTCGACGCCCTGGGCCAGGCGCATATGGTCGATGTCGGCGACAAAGCCGAGACCTCGCGCGTGGCCATCGCCGAGGGCTGTGTGGTGATGCAGCCGCAGACGCTGGCGATCGTGCGTGCCGGCGATGCCAAGAAGGGCGATGTGCTCGGGACGGCGCGCCTTGCCGGCATCATGGCCGCCAAGCGCAGCCATGAGCTGATCCCGCTCTGCCACCCGCTGCTGATCACCAAGATCGCGGTCGATCTCGCGATCGACGAGGCCCTGCCCGGCATCCGGGTGCGCGCCGAAGTCAAGGTGAAAGGCCAGACCGGCGTCGAGATGGAGGCGCTCACCGCCGTCAGCGTCGCCTGCCTGACGGTCTACGACATGGTCAAGGCGGCCGACCGGGGCATGCAGATCGAGGGCATCCGGCTGACCCACAAATCCGGCGGCAAATCCGGCACCTTCGAGGCGGACGGCGCCGAGGGGGGACAGGGCTGATGCCGCTGACGCCGGTCCCCGTCGCGCTGCGCGCCCTGCTCGACAGCGTGCCGGGCTCGACGTCCATCGAGACGCTGCCGCTGGCGCACTGCGCCTGGCGCGTGCTCGGGGCCGATCTCGCGGCGCTGCGGACGCAGCCGCCCTTCGCCAATTCGGCCATGGACGGCTATGCGGTGCGGGCGGAGGACCTCGCGCCCGGCACCTCACTGCGCGTCATCGGCGAATCAGCGGCAGGACGCTCCTTTGCCGGCACAATGTCGGCCGGAGAAGCGGTCCGCATCTTCACCGGCGCCCCGATCCCCGCGGGCGCCGACACCATCCTGATCCAGGAGAACGCCGACGGTGTCGGCTCGGCCGCGATCACTGTCCGCGAGGGCGCGCCGAAGGGCAAGTTCGTGCGCAAGGCCGGGCTCGACTTCAGCGACGGCGACCGGCTGCTTTCATCCGGCACCCGCCTCGACAGCGCCGCGCTCGGACTCGCCGCAGCCGCCGGCCACCCGGCGCTGCCGGTGCGCCGCAAGCCATTGGTCGCGATCCTCGCTACCGGCGACGAACTCGTGCTGCCGGGCGAGCCGGTCGGACCGGACCAGATCGTCGCGTCCAACTCGTTTGCGCTTGCCGCGCTGGTCGAGCAGGCGGGCGGGAGCGTGCTCGACCTCGGCATCGCGCGCGACGACCACGCGGACCTCGCCCGGCGGATCGGGCAGGCGCGGGAGGCCGGCGCCGATGTGCTGGTGACGCTGGGCGGCGCCTCGGTCGGCGCGCATGACCTGGTCCAGGAGGCGCTCAAGCGGGCCGGGATGGATCTCGGCTTCTGGAAGATCGCGATGCGGCCGGGCAAACCGATGATGACCGGTCGGCTCGGCCCAATGGTCGCGATCGGCCTTCCGGGCAACCCCGTCTCCTCGATCGTCTGCGGCCATCTCTTCGTCGTCCCGCTGATCGAGGCCCTGCTCGGCATCCCCTCGCCCGAGCGCGACCGGAGCGAGCCTGGGCTGTTGGGCCGCGACATGCCCGCGAACGATGAGCGCGAGGATTATCTGCGCTCCAGCCTCGTCCTGACCGAGGCCGGCTGGGAGGCGACGCCGTTCGAGCGGCAGGACTCCTCGATGCTCGGTCTGCTCGCCCAGGCCGAGGCGCTGGCGATCCGCCCCGTCTTCGCGCCGGCCGCCCGCAAGGGCGATCCCTGCCGCTTCATCCGGTTGCGCTAGGCTGCGGCCGGCGCATCCGCTTGCGGAACACAACGCGAACGGGTATGGTGTTCGTGATTTGTTTCGAATCTGCGACATTTAGCAGATTCCAGAGCGCCGGCGGGGATCATGCTGACACGCAAACAGTTCGAACTGCTTCGCTTCATCCAGGAGCGCCTGCGCGAAAGCGGCGTCCCCCCCTCCTTCGACGAGATGAAGGACGCGCTCGACCTCAAGTCCAAATCCGGCATCCACCGCCTGATCATGGCGCTCGAGGAGCGCGGCTTCATTCGCCGCCTGCCCAACCGGGCGCGGGCGCTCGAGGTGATCAAGCTGCCCGACGGCGCTGGCGGCGGCCTGCAGCCCAGCGCGCGCCGCTTCAACCCGTCGGTCGTCCAGGGTGGGCTCGGCAAGGATGCGCCGCCGGCCAAGGACGGGCTGCCCGGCCGGGTCCGGCCGGTGGAAGCCGCGCCTGACGATTCCCGCAACACGATCGCGATCCCCGTGATGGGCCGCATCGCGGCGGGCACGCCGATCTCGGCGATCCAGAGCCGCAGCCACAGCGTCGCGCTGCCCGCCGATATGCTCGGTTCCGGCGAGCATTTCGCACTCGAGGTCCGCGGCGACTCGATGGTCGAGGCCGGCATTCTCGACGGCGACACGGTGGTGATCCGCCGCCAGGACACGGCCAACACCGGCGACATCATCGTCGCGCTGATCGACGATGAGGAGGCGACGCTGAAGCGGCTGCGCAAGCGCGGCTCCTCGATCGCGCTGGAGGCGGCCAATCCCGCCTATGAGACGCGGGTGCTCGGTCCCGACCGGGTCAAGATCCAGGGCCGGCTGGTCAATCTGATGCGGCGCTACTGAAGGCGCTCGGCTTCGGGCGCGCTCTCGGCGACGGATGGCGCAGGGGCTGTCCTGGCCACGGGCTGGGATAGCGGCTGGCGGCTCCAGGGTCGTGAGCGCCCTGCCTGTTCGGCGGCATGATGGCGCCAGCCCGTGAGGCCAGGCACGAGCGCGGTCGCCCCGTGGCGTTGCAGCGCGGTCCGGTCGATCAGCAGCGCAGCACAGGGGGCCGTCCAGGGGATCGGCGTCACCACCACATCCGCGCGCCGGCAATCCTCGATGATGGCCAGCCGCTCCTGCGCATAGGCGATGGAACGCCCGTCACGGGTGCTCAGGATGCAGCCTGCGGGGTCGCAGGAGGCGCCCTGGCGCAGCGACGGATCGTCCGCCTTTCGGCCGTCGCCATCGGCGCTCAACCATTGCTCCAGCACGAAGCGGCTGGGTCGACCGGCGATGACGAGGCGATCGTCGGGCCCGCGCACGGCCAGGCCAGCCCCGTCACGCTCGACCAGGATCGCAGGGCGCTCGGGCTTGGCCGCCACTGCGACGCCGGCGGCCAGCGGCAGCACCGCCAGCAGGCGCAGCTTCGTGCTCCACAGCGTCGCCCAAAGCAGTGAAAGCACGAAGCAGAGCAGCGCGGGCGTGCCGAAGGCGGGAATCACCAGGGTGGAATGCTCGATCGACGCCACCCCATGCGCCAGCCGGAGCACGACCTGCGAGGCCTGCCCCATCAGCCACCAGGCCGGCGCATCGAGCCCGAACGGGTAAGCCAGCACGCCGAAGACCGCAGCGGGCATTACGCAGAGCGAGACGAAGGGCAGCGCCAGCGCGTTGCCGAGCAGCCCGAAGGGGTTGAAGGTCTGGAAGTGGAAGGCGCCGAAAGGGGCGGTCGCGGCGGTCGCCAGCAGCGTGGTCACGACGATGCCGCAGGCCGCGATGCAGAGCGGGCGCAGCGGCCAGGGCAGTGCCGGGGGCGGCTGCGGCCGGCCTCGGTGCTCCCAGCGCTCGGCAAAGGCGATCAGCGCCGCCACCGCGCCGAAGGACATTTGGAAGCTCGGCCCCAGCAGCGCCTCGGGTTCGCGCAGAAGAACGATCAGCGCCGCCAGAGCGAGATTGCGCATGCTCAGCGCCGGGCGGTCGACGAGGATCGCACCCAGCATCACCAGCGTCATGATCAGCGAGCGCACGGTCGCGACCTCGGCGCCCGAGAAGACGCAGTAGGCGACCGAGCCCGCCATCGCCGCGAGCGCGGCGATCTTCTTGACCGGCAGGCGCAGTGCCAGCGTCTGCGAGAGGGCGAGCAGCGCCCGCACCAGCCAAAAGATCGTCCCGGCGGCCAGCACCATGTGCAGGCCGGAGATCGAGACGATGTGGTAGATGCCGGCGGCGCGCAGATCGGCATTGGTCGTGTCGGTGATCAGGCCGCGCTTGCCGGTGACGAGGGCGGCCGCCATCGCCCCCGCCTGCCCGCCGCCGATCGCCGCGATGCGCTGCGTCAGCGCGTTGCGGGCGCGGTCGAGCGCGGCGGCGATCTGCAGCGCGGCCGGCGGCGCCCGCGGCGACGGCGTCAGCGTGATCCTGCCGGAGATGCTGCCGACCGCGCCGAGCCCGCGAAAGAAGGCGTCGCGGCCGAAATCATAGCCGCCCGGCCGGGCCGGGCCCGGCGGCGGCAGCAGCCGCGCCGCCGCCGCGATGTGATCGCCCGGCGCGACCTCGCCGGCGCGGATGTTGACCCGGACGCGCCGCGGGCGCTCGGCCGCCTCGACGCCGGCCAGACCCGTCACCAGAATGACGAGGCGGGCGCCGGCGTCGCGGCTCTCGACCGATTCGACGAAGCCCGTGAGCTGACCGATCCTTGGCCGGTCCAGCAGCGGCGAGGCGACCGAGGCCGTGCGCCAGGTCGCCGCCGCGAACCCGGCGAACAGCGCCGCCAGCGCGATCAGCGCCCTCGCCGCGCCCGGATGGCGGCGCAGCACGACGGCCCCGACGGCCGCGAGCGCGAACCCGACCAGCGGCGCCCAGAGCGACGGCTCGCGATCGGCGGCGAAGTAAAGGAGGATGCCGATCCCCATTGGCACCGGCAGCCAGATGAACAGGCGGCGGCGCTCGGCCTCGAGCGCCAGGGTGCGCCTGAGGCTCTCGCGCATGGAGGCCAGCGCGAGAGCGAGGCTCGGTCCGCCCCGGGCGCGACCGGGCCGGCTCCAGGGCAGCGCCAGGGTTCGCGCGCCGCGGCTGCGCGTCGCGTCCCCCTGCCCTGGCGGCGGTGCCGGCTGCATCGGCTCCCCATCCCTGACCGCATCGGCGGGCGTGCATCTTGCGCTTAACGCCGGCCGCCAGGGCATGTTACAGGGGCCGCGCCGGATGTCATGCCCCGCTTCGGCGCGCGCCGTCCCGCGGCGTGCCGTTTCGCCTCTTCCCCCTCAGCCCCATTCGACAGCCAGCCGGAGCCAAGCTTTCATGAGCGATGCCGTCGTCACACGCTTTGCGCCCTCGCCCACGGGCTTCCTGCATATCGGCGGGGCGCGGACCGCGTTGTTCAACTGGCTCTATGCGCGGCGCCACGGCGGCAAGATGTTGCTGCGCATCGAGGACACGGACCGTGAGCGCTCGACCGAGCCGGCGATCGCGGCGATCCTCGACGGGCTGGAATGGCTCGGTCTCGATTGGGACGGCGAGACGGTCTACCAGTTCGCGCGGGCCGAGCGGCACCGCGAGGTGGCCGATCAGATGCTCGCCAGCGGCAATGCCTATCGCTGCTATGCGACGCCCGCCGAGCTTGACGAGATGCGCGAACAGGCCAAGGCCGCCGGCAAGCCGATGCGCTATGACGGGCGCTGGCGCGACCGCGACCCCGCCACCGCGCCCGAGGGCGTCAAGCCGGTGATCCGCCTGCGCGCACCGCAGACCGGGGAGACGGTGGTCGAGGACGAGGTCCAGGGCCGTGTCGTCTGGCAAAACGAGAATCTCGACGATCTCGTGCTGCTGCGCTCCGACGGCAACCCGACCTATATGCTCGCCGTGGTGGTCGACGACCACGATATGGGCGTGACCCATGTCATCCGCGGCGACGACCACCTGACCAACGCCGCGCGCCAGACGCAGATCTACCAGGCGATGGGCTGGACGGTCCCCAGCATGTCGCACATCCCGCTGATCCATGGGCCCGACGGCGCCAAGCTCTCCAAGCGTCACGGCGCGCTCGGCGTCGATGCCTACCGGGCGATGGGCTATCTGCCGGTGGCGCTGCGCAACTACCTTCTGCGGCTGGGCTGGAGCCATGGTGACCAGGAAATCTTCTCGACGCAGGAGATGATCGCGCTGTTCGACCTCGGCTCGATCGGCCGCTCGGCCGCGCGCTTCGATTTCGCCAAGCTCGAGAGCCTGAACGGGCTCTATATGCGCCAGTCCGCCGACTGCGACCTGATCGCGGCGCTAAAGGTGATCCTGCCGGAGATCGGGCCGCCGCGCGGGCTAGGCCCCACGCTGTCACCCGAGCTGGAGGCGCGGTTCCTGGCGGCGATGCCGGGGCTGAAGGAGCGCGCCAAGACCCTCATCGAGCTGCTCGACAGCGCCTATTACCTCTATGCCCCGCGGCCGCTGCAGCTCGACGCCAAGGCGGCGGCGCTTCTGGACGATGCGGGCAAACAGCGACTGCCCGGGCTGGCGCGGACGCTGGCCGCGGTCAATGACTGGTCGGTCGAGGCTCTCGAGGCTGCCGTGCGCGGCTTCGCAGAGACGCATGGGCTGAAGCTGGGGCAGGCAGCGCAGCCGCTGCGGGCCGCACTGACGGGGCGCGCGATGTCGCCGGGCCTGTTCGACGTGATGGCGGTTCTCGGCCGCGAGGAAACCCTTGCTCGGCTCGCCGACCAGAGCTGAGCAAGACGCCGTCCCGACCGCCTTTCGGCTCGGTTGAACCGGGTCTGCAAATGGTCTAGTGACGCCTGATGTGGCCGCGTCGGCGCCTGCCGGGGCGGGCACGAATATTGCTTGAAAATCAGTCGGATGAACCGCTCTTCGACCCTCGGCCGCCCCTGCACCGACACGACCCTGTCATGTCGGTTCGCTGTGACGACGGACAGGTCTCATGGACAACCGTGACAAGACCGAGCGCGACGACGACTGACCAGCAGCGAGCCTGAAAGGATCGGTATCGATGAGCGGAACCAGCAGCCAGCTTCAGGTCGACGGCAAGACCGTCGATATGGCGATCAAGACGGGTTCGATCGGCCCGTCCGTCATCGACATCGGCAAGCTCTACGCCCAGACGGGCATGTTCACCTATGATCCAGGCTTCACCTCGACGGCGAGCTGCGAGTCGCAGATCACCTATATCGACGGCGACGAGGGCGTGCTGCTCTATCGCGGCTACCCGATCGAGCAGCTCGCCGAGCATGGCGACTTCCTCGAGACCTGCTATCTGCTGCTGGAAGGCGAACTGCCGACCGCCGCGCAGAAGGCCGATTTCGACTATCGTGTGACGCGCCACACCATGGTTCACGAGCAGATGGCCCGCTTCTTCCAGGGCTTCCGCCGCGACGCGCATCCGATGGCGGTCATGGTCGGCTCGATCGGCGCGATGTCGGCCTTCTACCATGACTCGACCGACATCTCGGACCCGCATCAGCGCATGGTCGCCTCGATGCGGATGATCGCGAAGATGCCGACGCTCGCGGCGATGGCCTA
This sequence comes from Allobosea thiooxidans, assembly GCA_943372485.1. Taxonomy (GTDB): domain Bacteria; phylum Pseudomonadota; class Alphaproteobacteria; order Rhizobiales; family Beijerinckiaceae; genus Allobosea; species Allobosea thiooxidans_A. Next base: position 94,497 of record CALRYW010000001.1, on the reverse strand, counting down.
CAAGTACACGGTCGGCCAGCCTTTTGTGTATCCGCTGAACTCGCTCGACTATGCCTCGAACTTCCTGCGCATGTGCTTCGCGGTCCCGGCGGAGGAGTACAAGGTCAATCCGGTGATGGCTCGCGCGCTCGACCGGATCTTCATCCTGCACGCCGACCACGAGCAGAATGCCTCGACCTCGACGGTGCGCCTGGCCGGCTCCTCGGGCGCCAACCCCTTCGCCTGCATCGCGGCGGGTACGGCCTGCCTCTGGGGGCCTGCCCATGGCGGCGCCAACGAGGCGGCGCTGAAGATGCTTGAGGAGATCGGCTCGGTCGAGAACATCCCGAAATTCATCGCCAAGGCGAAGGACAAGAACGATCCCTTCCGCCTGATGGGCTTCGGCCACCGCGTCTACAAGAACTACGATCCGCGCGCCAAGATCATGCAGAAGACCACGCATGAGGTCCTCAACGAGCTCGGCGTCAAGGACGATCCGCTGCTCGACGTGGCGATCGAGCTCGAGCGCATCGCGCTGTCGGACAGCTACTTCATCGAGAAGAAGCTCTATCCGAACATCGACTTCTATTCGGGCATCACCCTGAAGGCGATGGGCTTCCCGACCTCGATGTTCACCGCGCTGTTCGCGCTGGCGCGCACCGTCGGCTGGATCGCGCAGTGGAAGGAGATGATCGAGGATCCGTCCCAGCGCATCGGCCGCCCGCGCCAACTCTACACCGGCGCACCGCAGCGCGAGTATACGCCGATCGGCCGCCGCTGAGGCGCAGCCACCCGGCCGGCAAACAATGAGGGGCCCGACGGCATGCCGTCGGGCCCCTCATTGTTTCCGATGATTGATGCCGCTCCCGGCGATGACGGACCGCGCTGTCGCGCTACACTCGACCGCAACATCCCGGAGGAACCAGCTTTGTCCCACACGCATGATCTGTCCCGGCGCGGCTTCCTGGCCGGCGCTTCCGCCCTCACCCTGGCCGGCGGCCCGGCCCAGGCCCAGGCGGCCTTTCCCGCTCGCCCGGTCAATCTGGTTGTTCCCTTCGCCGCCGGCGGCTCGACCGACATCGTCGCGCGCCTCGTCGGCCAGAAGATGGGCGAGTTGCTCGGCCAGTCGATTGTGATCGAGAACCGCGCCGGCGCCGGCGGCAATATCGGCTCCACCGCGGTCGCTCGCGCGACGCCGGACGGCTACACCATCCTGATGGGCACGATCTCGACCCATGCGCTCAACCCGGCGATCCTGAAGACGGTGACCTTCGATCCGGTGAAGGACTTCACGCCGATCTCGCTGCTAGCGGTCGTGCCGAACGTCATGGTCGTCCATCCGAGCTTCCCGGCCAAGACGGTGCAGGAGGTCATCGCGGTGCTCAAGGCCAATCCCGGCAAATACTCCTATGCCTCCTCCGGCGTCGGCACGCCGCTGCATCTCTCGGGCGAGCTGTTCAAGTCGCTCGGTGGCGTGCAGATGAACCATGTGCCCTATCGCGGCGCGGGCCCTGCCCTGAACGACGTCGTCGCTGGCGCGGTCCCGATCATGTTCGATAATCTGCCCTCCTCCGCCCAGTTCATCCGCAACGGACAGTTGCGCGCCATCGGCGTCACCACCAAGGAGCGGGTCTCGTCCTTCCCCGACCTGCCGACGATCGCCGAAGGCGGGCTGGCCGGCTACGAGACCTACACTTGGAATGCGCTGTTCGGACCGGCGAAGCTGCCTGCCGACATCGTCGCGAAGCTCAACAAGGCGGCCAACGACGCGCTCAAGGACGCCAACGTCAAGAAGCGCCTCGAGGACGTCAGCGCGGTGATCGTGGGCTCGACGCCCGAGGCCCTCGGCGAGCACGTCAAGGTCGAGGTCGCCAAGTGGTTCCCGATCGCCAAGGCCTCGGGCGCCGCACTCGAGTGAGGCTCTAGAGCATGCTTCTTTTAGACGGCAGCATATCCTGCGTTTGTGAGGTAGTTGGCACATTCGTTGGGTGAGACGAGTTGGAGCAGGTCTCCGAGCTTTCGCCATGTTGCCTCGACGGTTCTGGCCTCGGCGTCGCGCATCCAGTGTTTGAGCTTGGCGAAGAGCTGCTCGATCGGATTGAGATCGGGACTGTAGGGCGGCAGGAAGAGCATGTGGGCGCCGGCCTGGCGGATGGCGCGACGGGCGGCCTGGCCCTTGTGGCTGCCGAGATTGTCGAGGACGACGATGTCGCCCTTGGCCAGAGTGGGTGCGAGAACCTTCTCGACATAAAGGGTGAAGAGTTCGCCGTTGATCGGGCCGTCGATGACGAGCGCCGCATCGACGCGGTCGACCCTGAGCGCGCCGATGAAGGTGAGGGTCTTCCAGTGACCATGCGGCGTGCGGGCCTGAAGGCGCTGTCCCTTCGGCCCCCAGCCACGCAGCGGCGCCATGTTGGTCTTGATCCAGGTCTCGTCGATGAAGACGAGGCGGCGCGGGTCGATGCGGCCCTGATGCGCCTTCCAGCGCTCTCGCTTGCGGGCGATGTCAGGCCGGCTCTGTTCGGCTGGCAGCACGGTTTTTTTTGAAGCTCAGCCCTTCGGCATGCAGGAACATCCACACCGTGCGGCGGTCGCTCTTGATCCCGCGCGCCATCAGCTCGGCCGTCAGTCCGCGCGTGGTGTAGCGGCCTGACCGACAGCGCTCGCGCAACCAATCGGCTGTCTCGCCCGAAAGCCGCGGCTTCTTGTGCCCGCCGATCTTGCCGTGGTGGAGCGACCCCGTCTGCGCCTTCAGCTTGCGCCACTTCGAGACACAGGACGGGCTGATCTTCAGCGCAGCCCCGATCGAGCGGATCGTCTCGCCCGCCTCGAACCGCGCAAGGGCCCGCTCGCGGAGGTCTTCTGAGTAAGGTCGCGTCATCTCTGCCGGCCGCCTTACCCCGGCAGAGATCTTGAATCACAATCCAGCCGATTTGCGAATCCCGATTCCGCTGAAAATCAGCATGCTCTAGCCGCTCGACGATCCGGGCGGCCTGTCCGGCCGGATCGTGACCAGCGCCAGCGCGGCCTCGACCGCGTTGGCGGCCGGGCTTTCGCCGGCCGAGCGCATGATCGTGTCGACCTCGGCGAAGCCCGCAAGCTGCAGGTCCCGGCCGGGTCCCTCTGTGAGGACGGCTTCCAGCTGCTCCGCCAGCGCCGGCGCCGTCGCGTCGTCCTGGATGAACTCCGGCACGAGATTGCGGCCCAGGATGAGATTGGGAAGGATCACGCTGGGCAGCCGGACCAGCCGCCGCGCGATCGCAGCCTCCCAGCCCGCGCCACGATAGGCCGCGACCGTCGGCACCTGCGCCAGCGCGAGTTCGAGCGTCACGGTGCCCGACGCCGCCAGCGCAGCCCGCGCGCAGCGGAAGGCCGCGAGCTTCGCCATCTCCCCCAGGACGATCTCTGGCCTGCGGATCCATCCGGCGGCGGCCTGCGCGATCTCGTCCTGCAGATGCGGGACCGCGGGCAGCACGAAGCGCGCGCCCGGCAGCCGGGCGGCGACGCGGGCGACCGCCTCGCCGAAGACCGGCATCAGGTGGCGGATTTCCGAACGCCGGCTGCCGGGCAGCACGAGGACCAGGGGAGACGCGGCATCCGCCCGCATCGCGGCCTCGGCGGCGCCCGGCCGAAGCTCGGCCAGCCGCTCGATCAGCGGGTGGCCGACATACACCGTCGGCGGCCCCTGGAGCCGCTCCACCGCCGCCGGCTCGAATGGCAGCAAGGCCAGGATCCGGTCGATATGCGGCGTCATCCGCCGGGCGCGCCCCGAGCGCCAGGCCCAGACACTGGGGCAGACCCAATGGACGATCGGGATGTCGGGCGTCCGCGCACGGACCCTCTTGGCCACACGCAGGTTGAAATCGGGCGCGTCGATCGTCAGCAGGAGATCGGGCGCGAAGGTTGCGATGCCGTGCGCGGCGTCCTCCATCCGGCGCAAAAGCAACGGCAGACGCGCGACGACGGGACCGAACCCCATGACAGAAATGTCGGCCTGCGGGAACAGCGGCACCAGCCCTGCCGCCATCAGCGCCTCGCCGCCGACGCCCGTGATCAGCAGGGGGCAATCGCCGAGGCGCTGGCGCAGGCTCTCGAGGAAACGCAGCGCAAGCGCGTCGCCGGAGGCCTCGCCGGCCACGATCGCGAGGCGGAACGGCTCGTTCATGCGCCGACCTTCGCCACGCCCTCGACGAACAGGCCGGATTGATCGGCGAGCCGCCCGAGGCCCGCCGCATCGCCGACCAGCACACGGCCGGCCCGCAGCCCGATTCCCGCCAGGCCCGCAGCCACCACGTTGCGCAGCGTCTGCGGGCCGATGGCCGGCATGTCGACGCGCAGATCCTGCCCGTCCTTGGGAGCCTTGACCAGGACGCCGTCGCCCTTGGCGATCCGCAGACGCCCGGACGCGACCATGTCGGCGACGCGGCGGATCATGGCGTCGGTGCCCTCGGCCGCCTCGATCGCGATGACGCGATGGTCGGCGAGGATCGCGGCCTGGCCGACATCGAAGGGCGACAACGCCGCCAGCAGCTCGAAGCCGCGCGCGATCAGCGCCTTTTGCTCCGGAGAGGCTGCCCGGCGGCCAAGGGCGCCGAGCGGTGCGGTCATGTCGGGGGCGATGTCGGCCGGGCCATGCACCGCGAAGCCCTGCCCCTCGAAGAAGCTGACGACGCCGCGCAGCAGATGGTCGTCGCCGCCGCGGAAGGCGCGGGCGAAATGCGGCAGGTATTTCAGCGTCGAGGCCTCAGGGCGTAGGGCCGCGAAGCTCGGGCGCGGCAGGCTGCCGATCAGCACCAGCTCGGTGATGGATCGCCGCCGCAGCTCGTCGAGGAGGCGGCCGAGCTGGCCGAGGCGGTAGCTCTGCAGATCGGCTGCACCGAAGCCCGCCGGATCCGCAGCGCCCTCGAGCGCCGCCACGAAGAGAGACCGCCCGCTGCCGGTGACGATCTCGGCCAGCCGCGGCGGGAAATCCCCCCCACCGGCGATGATGGCGAGAGGGCTGCGCGTCGCGGAGGTCGTTGCCGGATCGGCGCTCACCGATCGGGCGCGTTGACGTCGTGCGGCACGCAGATGGCGCGCTCGCCGCCGACCCGGATGAAGTCCAGGATCTCGTGGATGAGCGGATGGGCCGCGAATTCGCCGGCGACATCCTCGACACGCTCCGAGAGTGTGCCCTCATCGGCGAAGAGCAGCCGGTAGGCGCGGCGCAATTCATGGATCTGCTCGCGCGTGAAGCCGCGCCGCCGCAGGCCTACGAGGTTGAGACCGGCAAGATGGGCCGGGTTGTCCCGCACCATGCCGAAGGGAATCACGTCATGCATCACGCCCGCGCCGCCGCCGATGAAGGCGTGGTCGCCGACGCGGATGAACTGGTGCAGCCCGGTGCCGCCACCGACGATGACGAAATTTCCGACCTTCACATGGCCGGCGCACATCACGTTGTTGGAGAAGATCACGTTGTCGCCGATCGAGGTGTCATGGGCAACGTGGGAGTTTGCGAGGAAGAAGCAGCGGTCCCCGACCGTCGTCTTCATCCCGCCTCCTTCGGTGCCGGGGTTCATCGTGACACCCTCGCGGATCAGGCAATCGACGCCGATGGTCAGCGTCGAGGGCTCGCCCTTGTATTTCACGTCCTGCGGCGGATGCCCGATCGAGGCGAAGGGATAGATCCTGGTGCGGGCACCGATGGTGGTGCGGCCGGCGACGGCGACATGGCTGACGAGTTCGACGCCTTCATCGAGCACGACATCGGCACCGACGCTGCAGAAGGGGCCGATGGTGACACCCGCGCCCAGGCGGGCGGCCGCGTCGACGACCGACATGGGGTGAATCTTCGCGTTCATGACCGAATCCTCTCTGCGGGCGCCGTCCTGTTCCTGGCGGATGTCATCGGATCAGACGACCATCGCGGAGAGATCGGCCTCGGCGACGAGGACGCCCTCGACGCGCGCCTCGCCACGGTAGAACCAGATGTTGCGCTTGCGGGCGATCTTGGTGAGGTGGAAGCGCAGCGTGTCGCCAGGGCCGACGGGCTTGCGGAACTTCGCCTTGTCGATCGTCGTGAAGAGCACGCTGCGGACGGCCGTGTCGTCACTGCCGCGGGCATTGACGACGAGGACACCCGCCGTCTGCGCCATGGCCTCGATCATCAGCACGCCGGGGAACACGGGTCTGTCGGGGAAATGGCCGGTGAACTGCGGCTCGTTGATCGTCACGTTCTTGATGCCGATGCCCGATTCGTCGCCGTTGATCTCGACGACGCGGTCGACCAGCAGAAAGGGGTAGCGATGGGGAATACAGGCCATGATCTTCTGGATGTCGGCCACACCCAGCGTCGTCGTCGCCTCGGTCATCGTCTCGTCTCTCCCGCGCAGGCGTCCCGCCGCTTCATCGATTGCTTCTAGCCGCCGGAAGCCGGGAGGCCAACACCCGGCGGGTGGCTAGCCTTCTGGCCGCCCCTTGCCGCGCTTGGCCAGCATCGACTTCAGCATCGCGCTCTCGCGCGCCCAGTTCAGCGCCGGCTGCGCCGGAGAGCCACCATATTTCGCCCCGCGCGGGACATCGCCCGCGACACCGCTCTGGGCCGCGATCTGCGCGCCCATGCCGATGGTGAGGTGGCCGGCGAGGCCGACCTGGCCGCCGAGCACGACGAAATCCTCGAGCGTCGACGAGCCGGCAATGCCAACCTGCGAGACGATGACGCAATGGCGGCCGACGACGACGTTGTGGCCGATCTGAACGAGGTTATCGATCTTCGTGCCCTCGCCAATCACCGTGTCGCGGCTGGCACCGCGGTCGATGCAGGTGTTGGCGCCGATCTCGACATCGTCCTGGATGATGACGCGGCCGATCTGCGGCACCTTCATGTGCCCTCTCGGGCTCATCGCGAAGCCGAACCCGTCCTGCCCGATGCGGACACCGGGATGGATGATGACGCGGTTGCCGATCAGGGCGGCCTGCACGCTGCAGCCCGCGCCGATCGCGCAGTCGCGCCCGATGCGGACCTGCGGGCCGATGACGGCCTGCGAGGCGACAACCGTCCCGGAGCCGATCTCAGCGCCGGGCCCGATGACGGCGCCCGGATCGACGGTCACGCCAGTTTCGAGCACCGCCGTCGCATGCACGAAGGCGCCGGGCGCGACGCCCTGCGAGGCGAAGACGGAGCCCGGCTTCAGCGCCGCCGGAAAGAGGCGCCCGAGAATCCGGGCGAAGGCGTGATAGGGCGTCGGCGTCACCAGCGCGATGGTACCGGCCGGCACGCGCTCGGCGAAGCGCGGCGAGACCAGGCACAGCCCGGCGGCGGTCGCCGACAGCGCTTCAATGTATTTCGGGTTGTCCATATAGGCGATGTCGGCGGGACCGGCCTGCTCGAGAGCCGCCGCACCGGTGAAACGCCGCGCCGCATCAACGCCGTCGGGCAAGGACACGCCCGCGATGACGGCGACCTCGCCACAGTCGAGCGAGGTCGCAGCCGGAAAAAATTGGGGGTCTGACATCAGGGCTGTGTCCGGAGCGGGGCGCGAGCGCCCCGCCGCGTCAGAAGCGGGTGCCGCCGGAGAAGCGGAAGGCCTGCAGGCGGTCGCCGCCGAACTTGCCGGTCACCGCCTGGCCATTGATGATCGCCGTTCCGAACTGGCCGTCATCCTTCGACAGCGCATAAGCATAGTCGAAGCGGATCGGGCCGAGCGGCGACTGCCAGAGCAGGCTGACGCCGACCGAGGAGCGCAACACGTTCTTGTCGCGCACGCAGGCCACGTTGGTCTGGAAGGCCGAGGTCGTGACGACGTTGAACTGACGCCCGGTCGAGCCGGCCGGGCAGACGCTCGCGACCGCCTTGCCGCCGTCATAGTTGAACAGCGTACCGGCGTCGGCGAAGATCGCGCCGCGCAGGCCGAGATCGCGCGGCAGGCCCCAGATCGGGAACTGCAGCTCGACCGAACCGCCGAAATAGCTGGTTCCACCGAGCGCGTTGGCCGTCGGATCGTTCAGCACGTCACGCGGGCCGATGCCCGACGGCGCAAAGCCGCGCACCAGGGTCGGTCCGAGGAAGTAATGGTCGATCATGCGCAGATTGCCGCTGGTCGCCTGGACATGGCCACCCTGGACGCGGACGAAGCCGACGACGTCGTCGAAGATTTCCTTGTAGTAGCGCGCATCGGCCGACACGCGCAGGAACTTCGAATCGCCGCCCAGACCGGCGAATTCCGGCTTGATCTCGGCGATGAAGCCATTGCGCGGGTTCTGGTTGCTGTCGAGCGAGTTGTAGTTGAAGCCGAGGCCAACCATCGAGGTCAGCGTCGTGCCGGCGGCTTCCTTCACCGCGATCGTCGCCTCGCCATTGGTCAGGCAGTTGATGCTCGTGCTGGCGGCGATGGCGCCCACCGCGCCGGGCGTGATGCCGATCAGCGGCACCGTACAGTCGTTATACGGCCGGTCGACCGTGTTCGGGATGTCGATCTCGGTGGTGAAGAGCGAGTAGCGCGGCGTGATCGAGAACTCTTCCGTGATCGGGAAGGTCATGCGGACGGTGCCGCCGGTGACGCGGCTCTCGAAGCGGCCGGTCTCGTAGTTGTCGCTGAACTTCGAGAACAGGTCGAAGCCCGCCGCGATGCGGCGACCGAGGAAATAGGGCTCGGTGAAGGAGAAATCGACGCCCTGCGTGCGCTGGCCGAGCGTACCGGCAATGCGGACGAACTGGCCGCGGCCGAGGAAGTTCGCTTCCGACAGAGCGACCTCGCCGATCACACCGTCCGAGGTCGAATAGCCGCCCGAGATCGAGAACGAACCCGTGGCCTTGTCTTCGACGTCGATGTTGACGACCACACGATCGGGCGCGGAGCCCGGCTCGTTGGTGATGCGGACCTTGTTGAAGAAGCCGAGATTGTTCAGGCGACGCTCGGCGCGGTCGACCATGACCTTGTTATAGGCGTCGCCCTCGCCGAGATCGAGCTCGCGGCGCACGACATAGTCGCGCGTGCGGGTGTTGCCACGCACATTGATGCGCTCGACGTAAACCCGCGGGCCGTCATCGACGACATAGGTGATGCCGATCAAGCGGCCGGCGGCGTCGCGGTCGCCGCGCGGGCGGACCTGCGCGAAGGGATAGCCGCGGCGCGAGACCTCGGTCGTCAGGCTGACGAGCGTCTTCTCGACGGCTTCGGCGTTGTAGGTGTCACCCGCCGAGGTCACGACATAATTCTTGAGGGTGGTTGAATCGATCTCGCGCACCGAGGAATCGACCGAGACGCTGCCGACCTTGTACTGCGGGCCTTCCGCCACCGTGACGTCGATGACCCAGCCGCCGGCCGCGTCGTCGAAGCGGGCGGCGCTGTTCAGGATCTGGAAGTCGGCATAGCCGTTCTTCAGGTAGAAGCGACGGACCAGATCGAGGTCCGCGTTGATGCGGTCGGGATCATAGACGTCGGAGGTCTTGATCCAGCTGAGGAAGTTGGATTCGGTCGAGGTCATCAGGCCGCGCAGGCGGCCATCGGAATAGACCTGGTTGCCTTCGAAGTTGATCGACTTGATGCCGGTCTTACCGCTCTCACTGATCGTGAAGACGACGTCCGAGCGGCCGTTCGGCAGCGGAGCGATGCGGCCGCTGACCGAGGACAGGCCGTAGCCGGCGCGACGATAGACTTCCTTGAGCCGGGCGACGTCGGCATCGATGAGCTGCTGGCTCATCGGCCCACCAGCCTTCGACTGGACCTGCTGCAGCAGGACTTCGCTCTTCAGGCGGCGGTTGCCCTCGAAGGCAACGCGGTTGATCGTGTCGCTCTCCTGAACGGAGATGACCGTCTGCGCGCCCCGGCGGCTGACCTGGACATTGGTGAAGAGCCCCGTGGCGAGCAGGTTCTCGCGAATCTGCTGCGGCGCGCTCTGGCCTGCCGCATAAGAGCGGATCGTCTCCGCATCGACGCGCCTGTTGCCCTGGACAATCACGGCCTGCGCGAACACCACGCCACCGCTCACGGCCAACATGAAGGCCGAAAGTCCGACTGATCGAGAGAGCCGCGTTCTGATGGACCGGCTCTTTTGGGTCGACGTCATCGGGTCGCCTATTCCATTTATCAGGTCACCACCCCGGTCGCGGGGGCGACCGCTTACGAGCGGCCGCATGGGGACATTGCAGTCCATTCGCTTCTACAAAGTTTCCCGCAGGGTGCAAACGGGCATTGTCGTTAACGAAATATTTTCAGGGCGCTCGTTGCTCGCATGCCACGCAGATTGCCGCGATTCTGCCGCAAACCGGCCCGCAACCGCCGGCCGCGAGGCCTGCTGCGACACTCTGAAAATCTTGGTGCGTCGCCGCCGGGTCGGGCCCGAACGCTCAAATTGTCGGTAAGCCGTTAACGGATCGACTGTTCTTCGACCCCGCTCGGACGGCGATTCCGGCCGTCGGTCCCAGGAGGCTAGAGCAGCGATCGCACGTGGACGAGATCGTTCCAGGTGACGAAGAGCATGAGCATCAACACCAGCCCGAGGCCGAGGCGGAAGCCGAGTTCCTGGGCCCGGTCGCTGAGGGGACGGCCGCGCACCGCCTCGATCGCGTAGAACATCAGATGCCCGCCATCGAGCATCGGCACGGGGAAGAGGTTCATCAGGCCGATCGAAACAGAGAGGATGGCGGCGAGGTTGAGCAGCCCCATCAGGCCCGAACTGCTGGCGACGATGCCCGAGACCTGCGCGATCCGAATCGGGCCGGAGAGCTGATCGACCGATTCACGCCCGCGCACGAGCTTGGCGAGGTAGTCATAGGTGCGCTCGACGACATACCAGGTCTCGCCGACGCCGACCTTGACCGATTCGAGCAGGCCGAAATGCTGCGTCTGCCAGTCGCTGGCCTGACGCGAAGCCTGGACACCGAGCACGCCGATGCGCTGCTTGCCGACCGGTGTGCTCTGCTCGACGAGCGCCGGCGTCACGGGCAGAGTCACCAGCGCCCCGGCGCGATCCACCACGACGGTCAGTGTCTCCTCGGGGCGGACCGAGATCGCCCGCTGCATGTCGGAGAAGCTGGCGATCGCGCGGCCGTCGATCGAAACGACGAGATCGCCCGCGCGCAAGCCCCCGCGCTCCGCGGCGCTGCCGGCGACGACCTGGTCGACGCGCGGTGCGAGCACCGGCTTGCCGAAGACATAGACGGAAGCGCCGAAGATCAGGATGGCGAGCAGGAAGTTGGCGATCGGGCCGGCGGCGACGATGGCCGCGCGCTCGCCAATCGACTGGGCCGGAAAGGAGCGCTCGCGCTGCTGTTGCGTCATCGTGCCCAGCTCGGCGGAATCGGCACCGGCCGAAGCCGCATCCGCATCGCCCGAGAACTTGACATAGCCGCCGAGCGGAATCAGCGCGAAGCGCCAGCGCGTGCCGTGGCGGTCGTTGAAGCCGAACAGCTCGCGGCCGAAGCCGATCGAGAAGACCTTGACGTCGACGCCACACCAGCGGGCCACGAGGAAATGGCCGAGCTCATGGACGAAGACGACGATGGTGAGCACGAAGAGGAACGGCAGGATGTAGGCCGGCAAGAACGCGCCCGCGTTCCAGAGTGTCGCCAAAAAATCCATCACCGTCTCCCGTTCTGCGCCTTAGGTGACAGCGATGGGCGTCCGCGACAAGAGTTCCCGCGCGCGGTTTCTCGCCTCATGGTCAATGGCGAGGGCGCCAGCCACATCGGTCGCGGCCGCCAGCCCCGCACCGGAGCCCGCGCAGACGGCCTCGACCAGGCCCGCGATCCCGGGAAAGCCGATCCGCCCCTCGAGGAAGGCGGCGACCGCCACCTCATTGGCGGCATTGAGGATGGCCGGCATGGCCCCGCCAGCCGCCAGGGCGGCGATGGCCAGCCCGAGCGCCGGGAAGCGGACGAGGTCCGGCCGCTCGAAGCTCAGCGGCGCCGTATTGGCGAGATCGAGGAAGCGGCCGGGCGGCGCGTCGAGGCGGCCGTCGATGCCGAGGCAATGGGCGGCGGCCACCCGCATATCCGGCAGCGCCATGCCGGCGCTGACCGACCCGTCGCGGAAGGTGACGAGGCCATGGACGATCTGCTGCGGATGGACCAGCACCTCGAGCTGCCCCGGCGCCAGCCCGAACAGGAAGCAGGCCTCGATCAACTCGAGCCCCTTGTTCATCATGCTGGCGGAGTCGATCGTGATCTTGGCGCCCATCGCATAATTGGGGTGGGCCAGCGCCTGCTCGGGCCGGGCGGCCGCGATCCGCTCGGCGCTCCAGGTCCGGAACGGCCCGCCCGAGGCGGTCAACGTCATGCTGCGGATCGCCTCGATCGGCTCGGCGCCCAACACCTGATGCAGGGCGTTGTGCTCGGAATCGAGCGGCAGGATGCGGGCGCCGACAACCTTGGCGCGCGCCATCACGGCCGCCCCGGCACAGACGAGGCTCTCCTTGTTGGCGAGCGCGACGACGCGGCCCGGCGTCAATGCCGCAAACGTCGCCTCCAGCCCGGCGGCCCCCGAGATGGCGCTGACGACGATGTCGCTCTCCCGGGCGACCGCCTCGAGCACGGCGCTGCGCCCCGCCCCGCAGGCGATGCCGCTGCCGGCCAGCGCCGCGGCCAGAGCGGGCCCGGCCCGCTCGTCGGCGAGCGCGGCAAAGCCGGCGCCGGTGTCGATCGCGATGCGGGCGAGCGCCGCGGCGTCGCGCCCCGCCACCACCGCCGCGATCCTCAGGCGGTCGGGATTCTCCGCCACGACCTCGCGGGTCGATCGTCCGATGGACCCGGTCGCTCCGAGAAGCGTGACGGTGCGAAACATGCGCTGATCCGCGTCAGAGATGGGACAGAAAGAGAACAAAGCCGGCGAAGACGAGCACCGCCCAGTAGCCATCGAGCCGGTCGAGGAAGCCGCCATGGCCGGGGATGAGCCGACTCGAATCCTTGGCGCCGAAGCGGCGCTTCAGCGCCGATTCGAACAGATCGCCCATCTGGCTGAAGAGTGACCCCGCCAGGGACCCAGCGATGACGAGCCCTGCCCCCACGATCTGCTGGGCAGCGGGCGTGAACGCCCAGACGGCATAGCCGCAGAGCGTGCCCACCAGAGCCCCGCCGATCGCACCCGACCAGGTCTTGCCGGGGCTGACGCTCGGCATCAGCTTCGGCCCGCCGAGCCTGCGGCCGGTGAAATAGGCGGCGATATCGGTGAACCAGACGACGGCGAAGCTCCAGATCACCAGCGAAAGCCCGATCTCCGGCTGCGAACGCAGCGCCGGCGCGACGAGCGCGAAGGCCAGCGCATAGGCGATGCCGCAGAGCTCCAGCGGCAGCCGCCCGCGCATGCGCGGGGTCAGGACGGCGCCCATGAGAGCCGCCAGCGCCGCGACGCCGGCCAGCGCCGGCTGGCTTACCGGTGCGAAACCCAGCAGCAGGCCGGCCAGCACGACGCCGATCGCGGCGGCGACAGCATGGTCGCGGGTGGCGGCGATCGACAGCCATTCATAGGCGACGAGACCGGCGACCAGGGTCCAGATGATCCGGAACGGCCAGCCGCCCCAGGCGGTCGCGAGCAGGACGACGGCGGCCAGGACCAGGGCCGAGATGATCCGCAGCCGCAATTCGCCCTGGCCGGATCGAGGCGGTCCGGCGGCGGGTTGGGTCATGCCGCGCCCACGGACCGGTCGACGCCTTCGGAGACGCCGCCGAAGCGGCGCTCGCGGCGGCCGTACTCGGCGAGGGCCTCCTCGAAGGCGGCGCGGTCGAAATCGGGCCAGAGCACCGGCAGGAAGACGAACTCGGCATAGGCCGCCTGCCAGAGCAGGAAGTTCGAGATTCGCGTCTCGCCGGAGGTGCGGATCACCAGCTCGGGATCAGGCAGATCGGCCGTGTCGAGACGCGCGCCGAGCATGGCCTCGTCGATGGCGGCCGGATCGATCCGGCCCGCGGCCGCATCGGCCGCCAGCCGGCGCGTCGCCCGGACGATCTCGTCACGCGCGCCGTAGTTGAAGGCGACGACGAGCGTCATCGCGGTGTTGTCGCGCGTCAGCGTCTCCGCATGCTCGACCAGGCGGCGCAGATCCGGGCTGAGATCGTCGCGGCCGCCGATGATGCGGACCCGCACGTCGGCGGCATGGAGTTCGCCCAGATCCTTCTCGACGAAACGCTTGAGCAGGCCGAGCAGGAACGAGACCTCGGTCGCCGGGCGGCGCCAGTTCTCGGTGGAGAAGCTGTAGAGGGTCAGGATCCTGACGCCGAGATCGCCGGCATTGCGGACCGCGGCGCGCAGCGCCTCGAGGCCGCGGCGATGCCCCTCTTGCCGGGGCAGGCCACGCATCTGCGCCCAGCGCCCATTGCCATCCATGATGATCGCGACATGGGCGGGCTGAGGGAAGTGTCCCGGGCGCTGGCCTGCTGACATTCTGGATCTGCCTCGTTCGGCCTGCGCCGGGGAATCGGGCGCGTTCGCGCCGCGAGCGTCAGACGCTCAGGATTTCCTTCTCCTTGGCCGCCAGCGCCTGGTCGATCTCGGCAATGTGCTGGTCGGTGGCCTTCTGAACCTGGTCGGACTGGCGCGTCACGTCGTCCTTGGTGAAGGCGCCCTCCTTCTCGACCTTCTTGATCGTGTCGATGGCGTCGCGGCGGACATGGCGCACCGCGATCTTCGATTCCTCGGCGTATTTATGCGCGACCTTGACCATCTCCTTGCGGCGCTGCTCGTTCAGCTCGGGGATGCGGATGCGCAGGACCTGGCCTTCCGTCTGCGGGTTGAGGCCGAGATCGGATTCGCGAATCGCCTTCTCGACCGGGCCGACCATGCTGCGGTCCCAGACCTGGACGCTGAGCAGGCGGGCCTCGGGCACACTGACCGTGGCGAGTTGGGAGAGCGGCTGGCGGGCGCCATAGGCCTCGACCTGGATCGGATCCAGCATGTTGGCCGAGGCGCGGCCCGAGCGCAGGGAGGCGAGATCGCCCTTGAAGGACTGCAGCGCGCCCTGCATGCGGCGCTTCACGTCGGCGAGATCGAACGTCGTCTGGGGCATCGTCTTCTAGACCTTGAACTTGTGCACCGCGTCGAAGCGACGGCCGGCTTGCCGCCGGCTGCGATGCGAGACCGGTTATGCGTTGCCGGGTGTTTCCACGAACCCGGCGCGACCATGGCGGGGGGGCCGGCCACGGTCAAGAACATCGTGACGCGAAGGGATTACGGCGTCACATAGGTCGCCCGGCCCTCCCCGCGCAGTACGGCCGCCAGCATGCCGGCCTCGGCAATCGAGAACACGACGATGGTCAGCCCCGCGTCGCGCGCCAGGGCGAAGGCGGCCGTGTCCATCACCTTCAGGTCGCGGGAGATCGCCTCGGCATGGGTGAGCGTCTCGAAGCGGGTTGCGGCCGGGTCCTTCTTCGGGTCGGCCGAATAGACACCGTCGACCTGCGTGGCCTTGAGCAGATGGCTGCAGCCGAGTTCCGCCGCGCGCAGGGCGGCGCCGGTGTCGGTGGTGAAATAGGGGTTGCCGGTGCCGCCGCCGAGCACCACGACCTTGCCGTTGGTGAGATGGTCGAGCGCGCGCTTGCGGGCATAGCTCTCGCAGAGCGAGGGCATCGGAACGGCCGACATCGCACGCGCCGGGGCACCGGCGCTCTCAATCGCGTGTTCGAGGGCGAGCGCGTTCATCACCGTGCCGAGCATGCCGATCGAATCGGCGCTGGTGCGGTCGAGGCCCTTGGTCAGCCCCTGGACGCCGCGGAAGAAATTGCCGCCGCCGACGACGATGGCGATCTCGACCCCTTCGCGCGAGGCATGGGCGATGTCGGCGGCGAGCGCCGTCAGCGTCGCGCCATCGAGGCCCGATCCGACCTGTCCAGCCAGGGCTTCGCCGGAGAGCTTCACGAGAACGCGCTGGGGCCGCATCGGATCGTCTCCGTCCTGCATCTGATGATCGCATGATCCGGCCGCAGACCGACAGGTCGTCCGCGCCGGATCGCGGAGGGCCTCGCCGCCGTCGGCGCCGGGAGCCTCCTCCTACAAAAAAGGCCGCGCTGGAGCGCGGCCTTGTTTCGTCACTTCCGAGCCGGTTCAGCCCGTCGTGCCGCCGGCGGCGGCGACCTCGGCGGCGAAATCGGTCTCTTCCTTCTCGATGCCCTCGCCCAGCGCGTAACGAGCGAAGCCGGTCAGCTTCACCGGCGCACCGACCTTGCCCTCGAGCTCCTTGATGACCTGGCCGACCGACTTGGAGCCGTCATGGATATAGGTCTGCTCGAGCAGGCAGTATTCCTTGGCGTAGCTCTTGAGCCCGCTCTCGATGATCTTCTCGAGCACATGGGCCGGCTTGCCGGCGTTCTTCTCCGCCAGGATCGCCTTTTCGCGCTCCAGCACCTCGGGGGCGACCGAGGCGAGATCGAGAGCGACGGGGTTCGTCGCCGCGACATGCATGGCGAGCTGGCGGCCGAGAAGCGCGAGTTCATCAGCCTTGCCGGTCGACTCCAGCGCGACGATGACGCCGATCTTGCCGAGGCCATCGGCGACCGCGCCATGGACATAGGTGCCGATCACGCCGGCCGAGACCTTGAGCTGCGCGACGCGGCGCAGGTTCATGTTCTCGCCAATGGTGGCGATCGCATTGGCGATGGCATCCTTGACCGTGCCGCCGCCCGGATAGTGATGGGCCAGCACCGCCTCCGCGTCGCCGCCACGCTCGAGCGCGACATTGGCGATGCCATGCGCGAGACCCTGGAATTCCAGGTTGCGGGCGACGAAATCGGTTTCGGAATTCAGCTCGATCACGACGCCGGTGTGGCCCGACACCGCGACGGCGACCAGACCTTCGGCAGCGACGCGGTCGGCCTTCTTGGCGGCCTTGGCGAGGCCCTTGGTGCGCAGCCAGTCGATCGCGGCCTCGATGTCACCGTCGACGGCCGAGAGCGCGGTCTTGCAGTCCATCATGCCCGCGCCGGTCTTGTCGCGGAGTTCCTTCACCAATGCGGCGGTGATTGCAGCCATCTTCGTCATCCTCGTCTGTCGTGCGGCACCGCATGGCGGGCTGCCGCGGATCCCAGCCGGACCGGCTCCTATGGAGCAACGCCGACGCTCCGTTTCCGGCGTCGGCGCTGGTCGGCGTTCATCGTTGTCTCATCAGCCGCCGGATTGCGACGCGCCAATGACGCGCCGCATCCCGCCTGGCAGGCTCAGGCGTCGGCGAGCTCGCGCGCCTGGGCGACCCAGCCCTCGCGCTCGATGCGGCCCCCAAGCTTCAGGTCCTGATCGATCTTGGTCAGATCGGCCGGCGACATCGCGGCGAACTGCCAGAAGTGGAACAGGCCACCGTCGTTGAGCTTCTGCACCAGCTCGGGACCCATGCCCGAAAGCTTCATCAGGTCGTCGGGCGCGCCGCGCGGGGCGGTCAGCAGCTCGAAGGGCACGCCCGCATCGGCGGCAGCCGGCTCGGCGAGAGCCTCCTCGATGATCATCGGGGCCTCGGCAGCGCCGAGATCGACGCCATGGTCGCCCGAGGCGCGCGAGATCCCGTCGATCGCCGAGCGGGCGACGAGGTCGCAATAGAGCTGGATGGCGCGTCCGGCATCATCATTGGCCGGGACCGGGAAGGTGATGCCGTCCGGATCTGAGTTCGAGTCGATGATGGCGGCGACCGGGATGCCGAGGCGCTGGGCCTCCTTGATCGCGAGCGCTTCCTTGTTGGTGTCGATCACGAAGATCATGTCGGGCGTGCCGCCCATATCCTTGATGCCGCCGAGCGCCTTCTCGAGCTTGTCGCGCTCGCGGGCCAGCATCAGGCGCTCCTTCTTGGTCAGGCCGCTGCCGCCGCCGGCGAGCAGCTCGTCGACCTTGCGCAGGCGCTGGATCGAGGCCGAGATGGTCTTCCAGTTGGTCAGCATGCCGCCGAGCCAGCGGGAGTTGACATAGTACTGGGCCGAGCGCTTGGCGGCGTCGGCGATGGCGTCCTGCGCCTGGCGCTTGGTGCCGACGAAGAGCACGCGGCCGCCACGGGCGACGGTGTCCGACACAGCCTGCAGGGCGCGCGACAGCATCGGCACCGACTGCGACAGGTCGAGAATGTGGATGTTGTTGCGCGTGCCGAAGATATAAGGCGACATCTTCGGGTTCCAGCGGTGAGCCTGGTGGCCGAAATGGGCCCCGGCTTCGAGGAGCTGGCGCATGGAGAAATCAGGCAGAGCCATGGTCTGTAACGTCCTTCCGGTTGAGCCTCTGGGGTGCGAATGAACGAGGCATGAGCTGCCAAGTCACCGGATCGCCTCGAAGCCGAGGCGGTGCTCCCCATGTGGGATGGGTTGCGCCATACAGGGGAAGCGCCGCGAATGCAAGGCGGCGGCGCGGGCAATTGGCGCCTGCGCCACCGGACCGGCGCGCCCGTGAATGATGCAAGACCGCTCCGATCCGTTGCGCTAGAGAAGTCGCAGCCCGACCGGACACCCGCCCGTGCTCATCGACCTGCGAACGATCTATGCCGTGGCCGCCGCCACCTCGCTCATCCTCGGCCTGCTGCAGCTCAGCGCGTTTGCGACCGGGCGCTTCGGGCGCTGGCCGCTGTGGTGGGGCCTGAGCAGCCTGCTGATCGGCACCGGCGTCGTCCTCGTCGTGCTGCGCGGGACCGTGTCCGACGCAATCTCGATCGGCCTCGCCAACACCCTGACCTGGGCCGGCTATCTGCTGGTTCTCGTCAGTGTGCGCAGCTTTGCAGGGCTGCGGACGAAGCCCTGGCACTATGCGGTCGGGCTCGCCGCTCCCATGATCCTGCTGATCCTGTGGATCGAGCCGAGCGGCTTTTCCCGACGCGTCGCCCTGGTCGCGCTGCTGATGGGATGCTGCGATGCCGCGGTGGCCCGCGAGGGCTTCCGCCTCGCGCGAACCAGCGGCCTGCGATCGGCCTGGATCCTCGTCGCACTCTTCCTGCCGACCAGCATCTTCTTCCTCCTCCGGGCGGTCCTCGCGCTGAACGGCCATCTGGGCGACGAACTCTTTCCGCCTCACCCTGTGCCGATGCACTGGGCCGCGGCGGGCGCCGCGGCGCTCGTCCTCGCCCGCGGCAATGCCCTGCTGCTGCTGGCAGCGGAGCGCAGCAGCAGCCAGCTCGCCGCACTCGCCGAGAGCGATCCCCTGACGGGGGCCATGAATCGCAGCGGTCTCGAACGCGCGGTCGCCGCCCTGTCCGGCCACACCGGCCGGCCGCAGCGGGCAGCGCTGTTGCTGATCGACATCGACCACTTCAAGACGCTGAACGACACCCATGGCCACGCAGCCGGCGACGAGATCCTGCGGCTCTTCGCCGACACGGCCCGAAGCCAGCTGCGCCAGGGCGACATCGTCGCGCGCCATGGCGGCGACGAATTCGTGGTGATGCTGCCGGGTCTTGGCCTGCAGGAGGGCATGCGCGTCGCCGAGCGGCTGCGGCAGGCCTTCGCCGGTGCGCTCGCGGCCAGGCCGGAGCTGCCGGGTGCGCCGACGCTCAGCATCGGCGTTGCCGCGGGCGACACCGATTCGCAGCCGTTCGACCAGCTGCTGCAGGATGCCGACAGCGCGCTCTACCGCTCGAAGCGCCTGGGCCGCAACCGCGTGCAGACGCGTCAAGAAGCCCCCGTGAGCTGAGCCGAGGCGCGTTGTCCGCCGGTGGCCGTCCGCCTCAGCGGCCGGCGGCGCGCGTCAGGCGTGTCATGCCCCTGCGGGCCGCGAACATCCGGCCATAGACGTCGCCGGCGAGATCCGGCCGGTAGCAGCGCTGGTCGAGCAGGGGATCCCAGATATGCTCGACCGTGTCGATCAGGTCGAAATCGGCACGCAGCCGGGCTTCGAGCTGGAGGCGGTTCTTGCGGTTCTGGTACTCGAGCAGGACGAGCGAGGTCTTCGACAGGTCGAGGCTGTCGAGCACGTCGCCCTCCCCGCCCTCGATATCGATCTTGACGATGTCGGCCGAGGGCAGGCTGGCGGGGTCGATCACCGCCACCTCGTAGCGCTCGACCATCGCCCCGTCGACGAAGGTGTCGCCGGCATAGGAGGCGAGCCCGGATTCTCCGTCGCCGGCGAAACGGCTGACGAAGCTCGCCGTGCTGGCGCCGCCCGGAAACACGGCCGCGTTGACTGCGACGATGTCGCGGCGCCGAGCGGTATTGCGCTGGAGCAGT
Source organism: Allobosea thiooxidans (assembly GCA_943372485.1). Classification (GTDB taxonomy): domain Bacteria; phylum Pseudomonadota; class Alphaproteobacteria; order Rhizobiales; family Beijerinckiaceae; genus Allobosea; species Allobosea thiooxidans_A. The sequence goes on along the minus strand of CALRYW010000001.1, from coordinate 74,423 downwards.
TCGAAGGTGCCGGGATGCGGCTCATAGGAGGTCACCAGGCTGCCCGGCCAACGCGCCGTCGCCCAGAGCGCGAAGGACCCGACATTGGCGCCGATGTCGAGAATGTCGAGCCCGACCCCGTCATAGCCGGTCTCATACTCGCCCTCGAGCACATCCTTGATGGCCCAGTGCATCGCCTCGGGCACGAAGAGGCTCATCGGAATCTGCGCGACGTAGTGCTTCACGGCTGCCCCCCGGCATCGGCGCCACGCACCGCCGTTCTGGCAGGCTTTGGCGTCGGACCGCCAGAATGCATTGCCGGCTGGCCCGCACAAGCCCGGTCTGTGCGATTCAGCGCAGTTCGACGCTGACCACGCCCGGCGCTGCCCGGACAGCATTGGCGATCTGCTGGTTGACCGGATAACGGCCGGGCAGCTCGATCTCGACCTCCTGGGCACCGTCGTTCAGGATCATCACCAGGGCGATCTTGCCGTCGGCCTTGAGCCCGTCGCCGCGGGGCCTGACGCGTTCGGCGATCGAGGCGAGCGCCTTGTCGTCGCGCAGATAGACCAGCAGATCCTGCTTCTGGCGGGCGGCGAGCTCGTCGAGCACCTCGACATCCTCGATGCGCGGACGGACATCCTCGCCGTCGAGCACGGCCGACAGGCGCAAGACCAGCGCCCGGCCCGGCTCCAGCAGGTCGCGATAGCGCTGCAGCGCCTCCGAGAACAGGATCGCCTCGAACTGGCCGCTCGGGTCCGACAGATTGACGATGCCCATCTTGGAGCCGGACTTTGTGCGCCGCTCGGAGCGGTCGATCACGGAGACGGCGACTTTGGCGACGCCGGTGCCGTTGGCACGGACCATCTGGGCGAAATCGGCGAAGCGCTGCACCCGCAGCCGCTTCAGGACATGCTCGTAATCGTCGAGCGGATGACCCGACAGGAAGAAGCCGACCGCGTCGTGCTCGCGCTTGAGGCGCTCGGCCGGAGCCCAGGGCTCGACCGGCGGAATCCGGAAGGCCTCCTGAACCATGCCGCCGCCGAAGAGCTCGGACTGGCCGCCGAGCGCAGCCTCGCGGGTACGGTTGGAGAGCGCGAGCATGCCGTCGATCGCCGCCATGGCGCGGGCCCGCTCGGGCTCGAGCGCATCGAGCGCGCCGGCCGCAATCAGGGCCTCGATGGTGCGGCGGTTGACGAGCTTGGTGTCGATGCGCCGGGCGAAGTCGGCGAGGTCGCGGAAGGGACCTCCGGCCACGCGCGCGGCGACGACCGATTCCACGGCGACACGGCCGACGCCCTTGATGGCGCCGAGCGCGTAGTGGATTGCGCCCTCATGCACGTCGAACTCGACGCCGGAGCGGTTGATCGCCGGCGGCAGCACCTTGATGCCCAGCCGCTCGGCATCGCGGCGGAATTCCGAAAGCTTGTCGGTGTTGCCCATGTCGAGCGTCATCGATGCCGCCAGGAACTCGACCGGGTGATTGGCCTTGAGATAGGCGGTCTGGAAGGCGACCACGGCATAGGCCGCGGCATGGCTCTTGTTGAAGCCGTAATCGGCGAACTTGGCCAGCAGGTCGAAGATCTCGGAGGCCGTCTCCGGCGTGATGCCGTTGGCGATCGCGCCCTTCACGAAGCGGTCGCGCTGGGCGTCCATCTCCGCCTTGATCTTCTTGCCCATGGCGCGACGCAGCAGGTCGGCTTCGCCAAGCGAGTAGCCCGACAGCGCCTGGGCGACCTGCATCACCTGCTCCTGATAGACGATGATGCCATGCGTCTCGGAAAGATAGGGCGCCATGCCGGGATGGAGATAGCTCGGCTCCTCCAGACCCAGCTTGCGGCGGCAATAGGTCGGGATGTTGTCCATCGGGCCCGGCCGATAGAGCGCGACCAGCGCGATCAGATCCTCGATGCGGTCGGCCTTCATCTCGACGAGCGCCTTGCGCATGCCCGCCGATTCCACCTGGAACACGCCGACCGTCTCGCCGCGGGCCAGCATCGCGTAGGTCGGCGGATCGTTGAAGGGCAGGCTCGCGAGGTCGATTTCGATGTTGCGCTGAGCGATGAGCTTCACCGCCGTGGTCAGGGTGGTCAGCGTCTTCAGGCCGAGGAAGTCGAATTTCACCAGTCCGGCCTGCTCGACCCATTTCATGTTGAACTGGGTGACGCGCATGCCCGTGCGCGGATCGACCGAGAGCGCCACCAGCTGTTCGAGCGGGCGGTCGCCGATGACGACGCCGGCGGCGTGGGTCGAGGCGTGGCGGTGCAGACCCTCGAGCTTCTGGCCGATCTCGAGCAGGCGGGCGACGATCGGCTCCTCCTGCGCCGCCTGCTGCAGCTTGGGCTCGCCCTCGATGGCGTCCTTCAGCGAGATCGGCTTGGCCGGGTTCTGCGGGACCAGCTTGGTCAGCCGGTCGACCTGGCCATAGGGCATTTCCAGCACGCGGCCGACGTCGCGCAGCACACCGCGGGCGAGCAGCGTGCCGAAGGTGATGATCTGGGCGACCCGCTCCTCGCCATAGCGGTGCTTGACGTAGTCGATGACCTCTTCGCGGCGGTTCTGGCAGAAGTCGATGTCGAAGTCCGGCATCGAGACGCGGTCGGGGTTGAGGAAGCGCTCGAACAGCAGGCCGAAGCGCAAAGGATCGACGTCGGTGATGGTCAGCGCATAGGCGACGAGCGAGCCTGCGCCCGAACCACGGCCCGGACCGACGGGAATGTCATGATCCTTGGCCCATTTGATGAAGTCCGCGACGATCAGGAAGTAGCCCGGGAACTTCATCCGGGTGATGATCGACAGTTCGAAATCGAGCCGCTTCTCGTAAGCCTCGACGCTGTAGCCCTCGGCCGGCCCATGCTTGGCGAGGCGGGCGGCGAGGCCGGCCTTGGCCTGGAGCTGCAACTCCTCGGCCTCGTCGTGGCCCTGCTCGCCGAAGCGCGGCAGGATCGGCTTGCGCAGGCCGACGCGCCAGGTGCAGCGCATCGCGATCTCGACGGTGGTCGACAGCGCTTCGGGCAGATCGGCGAAACGCCGCTTCATCTCGGCGCGGCTGGTGAAGTAATGCTCGGGCGTGACGCGGCGGCGTTCGCCATCCGAGACCAGCCGGCCCGCCGCCACCGCCAGCAGCGCATCATGGGCGTCGTAATCAGCGGGCTTGGCGAAGAAGGGCTCGTTGGTGGCGACGATCGGCAGGTCCGCCTCATAGGCGAGCTGCAGTAAATGCGCCTCGACCGCCGCATCACCGTCTCCACCATGCCGCTGGATCTCGACATAGAGCCGGTCGCCGAAGATGGCCGACAGCGTCGCCAGCCGGGCACGGGCCTGGGGCAACTGGTTGTTGCGCAGCGCGACGTCGAGCGGCCCGCCCCGCCCGCCGGTCAGCGCGATCAGACCCTCATGATGGGCGGCGAGCGCATCGAGATTGCAGACCGGCTGGCCGCTGCCACCGCTGGCCAGCGCGGCCTGCGTGACGAGCGTCATCAGGTTGCCGTAGCCGGCCTCGTTCATCGCCAGCAGGACGAGATGGGGCGGGATCTGCGGCAGCGCCCTGCCCCGGCCGGCCTCGGTCTCGTCGCCACAGTCGAGCGAGAGCTGGACGCCCGCGATCGGCTGCACGCCGACGCCGGTCATCTTCTCGGCAAATTCGAGCGCCCCGAAGAGGTTGTTGGTGTCGGTCAGCGCCAGCGCTGGCTGGCCGTCCGCCGCCGCCATCTTGGCCAGCGTGCCGACCATCAGGGCGCCTTCGAGCAACGAATAGCTCGAATGGACATGGAGATGGACGAAGCCGACGTCCGAGAGAACGCGGCTGTCTTCCGGTTCGCGTGCCATCATCCGCCTGCAGGGTTGTCGTGGGCGACTCGCCTGTCGCCCCCGCCCCCGTTATGCGGCGGCGGCGGGTGCGGCGCCATGGTCCCGAGCGTCGCCGTTGTGGATCGTCAGATGCCCGGCGCGCAGAACAGCGCCGCCCAGACCCAGACCATGCCGAGGAACAGCCCGAGCGATGCGATCTCGGCGATTCCGGCTGCGACTTTCCGCGCGACGATCATGATCAAGCCCTCATGTTTCCGATATGTCTGTTTTAGTTCATCTTTTGTTCTCGTCAATCTCCATGCGTCATTTGCAGAACGCGCATGCTTCAGTCGGTTAATGAATCCTGAATCACCACAGCGAGGGGCCGTGCGCCGTCACAGCGGCACGACATGCCCGTCGCGGATTGTGACCTGCCGGTCCATCCGATGCGCCAGATCGAGATTGTGGGTCGCGATCAGCGCCGCCAGCCCCGAGGCTCGCGCCAGGGCGACCAGCGTCTGGAAGACGTGGAGCGAGGTGTGCGGGTCGAGATTGCCGGTCGGCTCATCGGCCAGCAGCAGACGCGGCGTATTGGCCACGGCGCGTCCGATCGCGACCCGCTGCTGCTCGCCGCCCGAGAGTTCGCCAGGGAGATGGTCGAGCCGTTCGCCGAGCCCCATGAAGGTCAGGAGTTCGGCGGCCCGCTCCTCGGCCAGCGCCTTGTCGAGGCCCCGGATGCGCTGCGGCAGGACGACATTCTCCAGCGCCGAGAATTCCGGCAGCAAATGATGCGCCTGGTAGACGAAGCCGATCTCGGTGCGGCGCAGGCGGGTGCGGCCCTTGTCGTCGAGCTTGGTGGTCGGCAGGCCGCCGACGAAGACCTCGCCGCCATCGGGCCGCTCGAGCAGGCCGGCGACATGCAGCAGGGTCGACTTGCCGGTGCCGCTGGGCGCGACCAGCGCGACGAGTTCGCCCGGCCAGAGCGCGAAATCCGCCTTGCGGAGGATTTCGAGCGGGGCGTCGGCCTGGGGGTAGTAGCGCTCGACCTGGGAGAGGAAGAGCGCCGGGGTTTCGCGGGTCGTGGTGTCGGACATGCGCTTCAGCCCATCCTCAGCGCCTGGACGGGGTCGAGCCTCGCGGCCTTCCAGGCCGGATAGAGCGTGGCCAGCAGCGACAGGACGAGCGCCATCACGACCACGCTCGTCACCTCGCCCCAGTCGATCACGGAGGGAATATCGCTCAGGAAGCGAACCGTCGGGTCCCAGAGATTGGCACCGGTGATCCAGTTCAGCGCGGCCATGATCGCCTTGATGTTCTTGGCGAAGACGACGCCGAGCGCGAGCCCGGCCAGCGTGCCGAAGACGCCGATCGCCGCTCCCGTGATCAGGAAGACGCGCATGACCGTGCCCCGCGTCGCCCCCATGGTGCGCATGATGGCGATGTCGGCGGTCTTGTCCTTCACCAGCATGATCAGGCCGGAGACGATGTTCAGCGCCGCGACGAGCACGATCAGCGTCAGGATGATGAACATCACGTTCCGCTCGACCTCGAGCGCGTTGAAGAAACTGCGGTTGCGCTGGCGCCAGTCGGACAGGACGAGCGGGCGCGGCGCATCGGCCTCGATCGCGTCGCGCACTCCCTGCGTGCGGTCGGGATTGTCGACGAAGATCTCGATGACGTTCACGTCGCCATCGCGGTTGAAATAGGCCTGCGCCTCGCCGAGCGGCATGAAGACGAAGGAGGCGTCGAACTCGGTCATGCCGATCTCGAAGACCGCCTGGATCGGATAGGCCTTGATCCGCGGCGCCGTCCCGAACGGCGTCGAGGCCCCCTTGGGCGAGATGATGTTGATGGAATCACCGACCTGCAGCCCGAGCGAATCCGCCAACCGCTTGCCGACGGCGACGCCGCCCGCCTGATCGAATCCGTCGAGCGTGCCACGACGGACATTGCCGCCGATGAAGGGAATGGCCTTGATGTCGGCCTCGCGGATGCCGCGGACGAGCACGCCACCATTGCCCGTCTGGGACGAGGCCAGGGCCTGCCCCTCGACCAGAGGAATCGCCAGCCGGATCCCGGGAATCGACCGCAGGCGCTGCGAGACCATGTCGTAGTCGTCGAGCGGGCGGTCGATCGGCGTCGCGAAGATGTGGCCGTTCACGCCGACGATCTTCTCCAGCAACTCCTTGCGGAAGCCGTTCATCACCGACATCACGATGATCAGCGTGGCGACGCCGAGCAGGATGCCGAGGAACGAGAAGCCGGCGATGACGGAGACGAAGCCCTCGCGCCGGCGCGTGCGCAGATAGCGCCCCGCCAGAAGCCATTCGAAGCCGGCGAAGGGCCGCGTCCCGCTCGGTGCCTCGCCCTGACGATCACTGTCCGTGTCGAGGCTCACGCCGCCTTGCCCTTGAACCGGTCGAGCGCTGCCTCGAGCGAGACCAGTTCGCGCTCGCCGCCGGCGCGGCGCTTGATCTCGACCTTGCCCTCGGCCAGGCCCTTCGGACCGACGATGATCTGCCAGGGCACGCCGATCAGGTCGGCGGTGGCGAACTTGCCGCCGGGGCGCGCATCGGTGTCGTCATAGAGCGCGTCGTAGCCCTTGGAGAGCAGGTGCCGGTAGAGGCGCTCGCTGGCGCCGTCCGTCTCGGCGTCGCCGGCCTTGAGGTTGAGGACCGCCACGTCGAAGGGGGCGATCTCCTCGGGCCAGACGATGCCGGCCTCGTCATGGCCGGCCTCGATCAGCGCAGCGACGAGCCGGCTCGGACCGATGCCGTAGGAGCCGCCATGCAGCAGCACCTGCTGGCCGTCTGGCCCGGTGACGCTCGCTCCCATCGGCTCGGAATACTTCGTGCCGAAATAGAAGATGTGGCCGACCTCGATGCCGCGCGCCGAGACCTGCTTCTCCGCGGGAAGCGCGTCGAAGGCCGGCTTGTCGTGCATCTCCTCGGTCGCCGCGTAGAGGCTCGTCCATGTGTCGACGATGCCCTTCAGCCCCTCGACGCTGTCGAAATCGGTGTCGGCAGGCGGCGTCTCGAAATCGAGATAGTCCTTGTGGCAGAAGACCTCGCTCTCGCCGGTGGAGGCGAGCACGATGAATTCATGGCTGAGATCGCCGCCGATCGGCCCGGTGTCGGCGCGCATCGGGATCGCCTTCAGGCCGAGCCGCGCGAAGGTGCGCAGATAGGCCGTGAACATGCGGTTGTAGGCGTGGCGGGCCGCCTCCTTGTCGAGATCGAAGGAATAGGCGTCCTTCATCAGGAACTCGCGGCCGCGCATCACACCGAAGCGGGGGCGGACCTCGTCGCGGAACTTCCACTGGATGTGATAGAGATTCAGCGGCAAGTCCTTGTAGGACTTGACATAAGCCCGCACGATCTCGGTGACCATCTCCTCATTGGTCGGGCCGTAGAGCATGTCGCGCTCATGCCGGTCCTTGATGCGCAGCATCTCCTTGCCATAGGCGTCGTAGCGCCCGCTCTCGCGCCAGAGATCGGCCGACTGGATGGTCGGCATCAGGATCTCGACGGCGCCCGAGCGGTTCTGCTCCTCGCGGACCACGGCGCTGATCTTGTTGAGGACGCGCAGGCCCAGCGGCAACCACGAATAGATGCCGGCCGATTGCTGGCGGATCATGCCGGCGCGCAGCATCAGCCGGTGCGAGACGATCTCGGCCTCCTTGGGCGTGTCGCGCAGGATCGGCAGGAAATAGCGGGAGAGACGCATCGGAGACACTCGATCGGGGGGCGATGGGCGCGGACGGCACCCGATTCACTTCGCCCAGACACCATCGCTCTGCGCAAAATGCAAACCAAAATCTGCTGAGGCGGACAGCCGGTGCGGCCGGGCGTCAGCGCTGCGCAAAGCGCTCCTTCAGCGCCGCGAGCACCGGCGCCGGGACGAAGGGCGAGACGTCGCCGCCGATCGCCGCGATCTGGCGGACCAGGGTGGCGGTGATGTGGCGCACACTGCCCGAGGCCGGCAGGAACACCGTCTGGATGTCGGGCGCCATCGTCGCGTTCATCCCGGCCATCTGCATCTCATAGTCGAAATCGGTGCCGTCGCGCAGGCCCCTGACGATGATCGTGGCGCCCGCGCGGCGCGCCGCATCGACGGCGAGATCGTCGAAGGTCACGACCTCCAGCGACGCCCCGGCTGCCGCGGCGAGCGGCCCAGCGACCTCGCGCAGGAGCGCGGCGCGGCGGCCGGCCTCGAACAGCGGCGCCTTGCCTGGATGGACGCCGATCGCGAGGACGAGGCGCTCGCACAGCCGCGCCGCGCCAGCGATCACGTCGGCATGGCCGTTGGTCACGGGGTCGAAGGAGCCGGTGTAGAAGGCGGTTCTGGAGAGGGCGCGCGTCATGGCTCAAGCGTTAGTCGCTGCGCCCTCGCCCGACAAGCGGCCCGAGGAACGGACGCCGCCCCTCAGGCGGCCCTGACCTGGACGATGAAGCCGGCCACGCGCGACTTGAGCTGCTGGGCGAGGTCGGTCAGTTCGGCCGAGGCACGTGACACGGCGGCGGCGGCCTCGGAGGTCTGCTGCGAGGCGGCCGACACCAGGCTGGTCGCCTCGCCGATGCGCGAGAACTCGTTGGTCGCGAGGCCGACATCCTCGACGATCGCATGGGTGACGCCGTGCTGGTGGCGCATCGTCTCCGCGGCGCGGCGCACGACTTCGCTCAGCCCGCCGATCATGTCCTGGATGCTGCCGATCGATTCGACCGTCGCCGCCGTCGCCTGGTTCATCGTGGCGATCTGACGGGAGATATCGTCGATGGCGCGGGCCGTCTGGCCCGACAGCCCCTTCACCTCGGAAGCGACGACGGCGAAGCCGCGACCAGCCTCGCCGGCACGGGCCGCTTCGATGGTGGCATTGAGCGCGAGGAGATTGGTCTGGGCCGCGATGTCGGAAATCAGGCCGATGACATCCGAAACACGCGCCGCACCGGCAGCCAGCTGCTCCACGACGCTCCCCATCGCCTCGGCATGGTCCTTCGCCGTCCGCGCCGACCGGTCGGAGGACTGGACGTCGTGATCGAGCCGGTCGATCGCCTGGCGCAGCTGCTTCGCGGCGCCCTCGATCGAGCGAATGCTGGCGACGGCGCGCGAGGTGGCGCCATGGACGGTGACGGCGTTCTCCTGCGTCCGGTTGGCCCCGCCCGAGAGCTCCTGAGCCGTGACGCTGAGCTGTTCGGCGGCCGCCGACACCGACGAGGTGACTCCGAGGACCGACCGCTCGAGATCGCTCGCCAGATCGGCGAGCAGTGTCGAGCGCTGCTGGGCCGCCTCGCGCTCCCGCTCCTCGCGCTCCTCCAGCCGCTGGCTCTCGTCGCGCAGCATGTTCTCGCGAATCTTGGCGACGGACGCCGCGATGGCGCCGATCTCGTCGCGCCGCCTTTCGCCGGGAATGCGCAGATCGGTGCGGCCGGCGGCGATCCCGGCCAGCGCCTCGGCGAGGCCGGCGATCGGCCGCGTCACCGACAGCCCCACCAGCAGCGCCAGGAGCAGCAAGGGCCCGATCACGATCAGCGCACCCAGAATGAGGGCCCGGTCGAGCTTGTCCATCACGGCAAAGGCACTGCGATCGGTCTTGGTCAGCCATAGCAGCCAAGTCCCACCGGCGACCCTGACCTCGCGCCCGACGGCGACGAGCCGCTCGCCATCGCGGCTGGTCAGCCGCAACATGCCCTCGCTCGACAACCGGCCGCGATCCAGTGTCTCGCGCGGGCTGCGCCCCGCCAGCCGCGCCGACGGATCGGAACGCAGGAAGCCGTCGGAACCGACGACATAGGTCGTGATGTCGTAAGATGGGCCCGCGACCGACGCCAGCGCCGCGTCGATGAAGGACGGGCCGACCGCGAGAACGATGGTGCCGACGGGCTGTTGCGAGGCCGGATTGTAGAAGCGCTGGGCGACGAAGGCCCGGGGTGCCCCGCCAACCACGTCATAGGGGGCAAAATCCACCGCCACCGACTGGTCGGCCCCAAGGCCGGCCGCAGCGGCCACCGCCTTCGCCAGCCCGGTTTCCGCCAGATCCGACTCGCTCAGGAGTCGCCCGAACTCGCCCCCCTTGGTGACGCTGTAGACGACGCGGCCATTGGGGGCGACGAGGTAGATGTCGGCATAATCGAATTGCCGGAGCGCCGCGAGATAGGTGCCGTGAAACTCGAGATGGCGCCTCATGTAGCCGTGGCGCTGGCCGAGACCGGCGCGACCCATGCGCTCATCGGAACCCAGCGCCCCGCCCTGCTGGAAATAGTCGATGATGGTGGCGCGCTGCTCGGGCAGCTCCAGCCAGCCGCGGATTTCGTCGAGCGACGATACCTGATGGGCGCTGGAGGCCTGCACCGAGAGCTCGGCAACAAAGCGGTTCCAGCGGCGCTCGAGCGCCCTGGCACGCCCCTCCGCCAGCACGGTCAGCCGTTCACGAACGGCCTCATCGGCCCAGATTGAGACGGCGCGATAACCGGATAGACCGACCGCGATCACGGCCAGGCAGGCCAGCAGAAGCATGGCCGCAGGAAGTCTGACTCGCAGGCTCGACAAAGTCCGGGGTCCCGTATTCCGCAGCGGAAGCGCTCACACCGGACAAGAACAGATCGCGGTTAACGTTGATTGAAGGCCGGGCCCTTAGGACATCGGCACGATCGCCAGAAGGGCCATGGCGCTGCCGATCGTGACCGACAGCAACACCAGCAGGGAGGCGGAAACCGAATTCCGGCGCCGGCCGAAACCACTCAGATCGAAATGCATGTCGGCTTCTCCGCGAATCGTTCGACTGTCCCTTCCTCTTGGTGATCAGACCGCCGGGCCCGCAGATGGCGAGATCATGGCGGAAGCATGACAGCCTGTTTCCCGTCGTTTTCGTGATTGCCTTCACCGGGTCTTCGCGCCAGAACCCCGCGATGCTCACCATCAACGACATCACCTATCGTCTCGGCGAGCGATTGTTGCTCGATCATGCCAGCGCCTCGCTGCCCGACGGATCGCGCGTCGGGCTCGTCGGCCGCAACGGCACCGGCAAGACCACCCTGTTCCGGATGATCACGGGCGATCTCTCGCCCGAGGGCGGCAGCATCAGCCTGCCCAAGGGCCGGCGCATCGGCGGTGTCGCGCAGGAGGCGCCGGGCGGGCCGGAATCGCTGATCGAGGTGGTGCTCGCCGCCGATACGGAGCGGGCCGCCCTGCTGGCCGAATCCGAGACCGCGACCGATCCCCACCGCATCGCCGAGATCGGCACGCGCCTGGCCGATATCGACGCGCATTCGGCCCCGGCACGGGCTGCCACCGTGCTCTACGGGCTGGGCTTCGACGAGGCGGCGCAGCAGCGTCCCTGCTCCGATTTCTCCGGCGGCTGGCGGATGCGGGTGGCGCTCGCCGCCGTGCTGTTCTCCGAGCCCGACCTGCTGCTGCTCGACGAGCCGACCAACTATCTCGACCTCGAGGGCACGCTCTGGCTCTACGACTATCTTGAGCGCTATCCGCACACGGTTCTGGTCGTCAGCCATGACCGCGAGCTGCTCGACACCTGCGTCGACCACATCCTGCATCTCGACCAGGGCAAGCTGACGATCTACCGCGGCGGCTACACCTCCTTCGCCAAGCAGCGCGCCGAAAAGCAGATGCAGCTCGCCAAGGCGAAGGAGAAGCAGGACGCCGAGCGCAAGCACCTGCAATCCTTCGTCGACCGCTTCAAGGCGAAGGCGACCAAGGCGCGCCAGGCCCAGTCCCGCGTCAAGCGGCTGGAGAAGATGGAGACGATCGCGACCATCGTCGACCGCGACGTCCAGCCCTTCAGCCTGCCCGGTCCCGAGCGGCCGCTGGCGCCGCCGATGATCGTGCTCGACGACGCCAGCGCCGGCTATGGCGAGCGCAAGGTCCTCTCGAAGCTGAATCTCACCCTGCTGCCGGACGACCGAATCGCCCTGCTCGGCTCGAACGGCAACGGCAAATCGACCTTCTGCAAGCTGATCGGCGGGCGGCTCGCGCCGCTGACCGGCACGATGCGCAAATCGTCCAAGCTGGAGACGGCCTATTTCGCCCAGCACCAGCTCGACGAGCTGCGCATGGAGGACACGCCGGTCGGCCACCTGCGCGACCTGATGCCGGATGCGCCGGAGGCGAAGGTGCGCTCCAAGGCGGCGCAGATCGGCTTCCCCGCCTCGAAGGCCGACACGCCCGTGAAGAACCTCTCGGGCGGTGAGAAGGCGCGGCTGATGCTGGGACTGGCGGCCTTCGCAGGGCCGCATCTGCTGATCCTCGACGAGCCGACCAACCATCTCGACATCGACAGCCGCACCGCGCTGGTCAACGCCATCAACGACTATCCCGGCGCGGTCATCCTGGTCAGCCATGACCGCTTCCTGATCGAATCCTGCGCCGACCGGCTCTGGATCGTCGGCGACGGCACGGTGAAGAACTTCGACGGCGACATGGAGGATTACCGCAGCCTCGTGCTCGGTGGCGCCAAGGCGGCCCGGCGCGAGAAGGCGGCCGAGGCCGCGGGCACCAAACCGAAGACCGAGGAGCGCAAGGAGGCGGCGACGAAGCGCATGGCGCAGGGGCCGCTGCGCCAGAAGCTCAACCTGACCGAGGCCAAGATCGCCAAGCTCACCGGGCTGATCGAGAAGGTCGACGGCGTGCTCGGCAATGGCGCGGCCTTCGCCCGCGACCCCGAGAAGGCGCTGACGCTGTCGCGCCAGCGCGCCGACCTCGCCGCGGCGCTGGAGGCGGCCGAGGAGGAATGGCTGGAGCTGAGCGCGGAGCTGGAGAGCGCCTGAGCGCGCCCTAGCGCAGCTTCGCGATCCCGATGCCGTCGAGCTTGGCGCGGTCCTTGATCGATTCCTCGCTGCGGGTCAGCGCTTTCGAGATCGCCTTCAGCGCCATGCCCTTTTTGGCGAGCGTCTTCAGCTTGTCGAGCTCCTCGCCCGTCCAGGGCTGGCGGTGACGCTCAAAACGCTCGGCCATGATGGCTGCTCCTGCGCGATGCAACGGTGGGGCGAAGGCGCGGCCAAGGGCGCGCGCCGCATCCGACCTTGTCGCATCCGATCCCGCGGCGGCGAAGTGTTTTCGGCCCTCGGCCGGCTCGGGCTGCCCGCTCGGCGCGCGGTGGCAACCTGCCCGGGCCGCTGCCATCACGGCGCTGCGCCCTGCCGCGCCCGCGGCAACAGGCTCAGGCGGATCCTGACCTGATGGTAGATGATGATCGACAGCCCCACCGCCAGCGGCACAGCCCAGAGGACCGGGTTGAGCGCGATCTCCGGCATGAGCCGCACCGCGCCAAAGGCGAAGAACGCCGTGTAGACCGAAATTCCCGCCCCGACGAGACCCTTGAGATGCTCCTTCAGCCAGTCTTTCGGGCCTGGGTTGGGCGTCAGCATGAAGGCGAGGTTGGTCGCCACCGTGGCAAAGCCGACCACCGACATGCCGATCATCAGAGGCTGCCCGATCAGCCACCCTTCGACGGCACAGGCGAGCGCCGCCACAAACAGCACCGGCTGGAGGATGAGATTGGCCCCACGCCGATTGGCGGCATGGTCGCGCTTGTTGCGGACGCATTGAAGGCCGTACCAGGCGAGATTGACGGTCAGGATGGCGAGATACAGCATCATGACCCCGAAGATGCCGCGCACGAACACGGCATCCTTCAGATGCGGATGGGTGCCCAACGGGTCCGCCAGCGTGCACAGGCTGATTCCGATCGCGAACGAGCCTGTCCACAACAGGCAGGTGGTGAAGACCCTGCCCCATTTGCGGTGCACCGGCGCGCCCTTGCGCCCCACGACCGGCGGCCAGAAACTGACCAGCCCCACCGCCCCGAAGACGATGTGACCGATGATGAAGGCGTGAAACAGCCACCACAGCATCACGGACCAACTGACATTTCGAGTGTCCAGAATTATTGACAGATTGCCGCAGGCCGCCCTACTCTTCAAGGGCTGTGACCGAGAGCCGCGCCACCCATCTGACGACGGCCTGCCCGCATCTTGAGGGCGCTTCGCTGTGCCCGGCTGCCGGCGAGAGCACTGCTCCGGCGCGGCCGACCAGCGCGCCGGACTACGAGCCGCCGCGTCCGCGGCCGCTGGGCCCATTGAGCGCGCTGCTGCGGGCCGCCTGGCGCGGCGATGGCGACCTGCTCAGCCTGCTGCCGAAGGAAGCCTACCAGGTCGATGTCAGCCCGCTCGGCTATTCGCGCCGCTCGATCCTGATCGTCAACGCGCCGGAGCTGACGCGCACGGTGCTGACCAATCCGACCGAGATCTACCCCAAGAACGATCTGATGGTGGGCGCCCTGAGGCCGCTGGTCGGCGACAGCATCTTCGTCTCCGATGGCGCGCCCTGGCGACGGCAACGGCGGATGATCGACCCGGCCTTCTCCCATATCCGCCTGACCCGGGCCTTCGGCGCGATGACGGCCGCGCTCGACGATTGCGAGGCGCGGCTCGCGAAGGCCGCCCGCAGCGGCGAGAGCTTCTCGATCGATCTCGCGATGAGCCAGCTCACGGCCGACATCATCTGTCGCACCGTCTTCTCGACGTCGCTGGACACCGACGTGGCGCGGGATGTCTTCACCTCCTTCGCGCATTTCGAGCGCCGGGTCGCCCATGTCGAGATCAGGCGGCTGATCTTCGACAGGGCGTTCAAGGACATCCCGCAGAAGGCCGACGTGCTGGAAAGCTGCCGGCTCATCCGGGCCCATATGGGCACGCTGCTCGACTCGCACCTCGCCGCGGGGGCCAGCTTCGACGACATCTGCTCGGCCGTGATCGCGGCGCGGGATGCGGAGACGGGCGCGTCCTTCACCCGCGAGGAGCTGATCGACCAACTCGGCGTGTTTTTCCTCGCCGGACATGAGACGACGGCGAGTGCCCTGACCTGGGCCTTGTTCATCGCCGCCGAACGCCCGGAGGTGGCGCAGCGCATCCGCGCCGAGGTCGAGGCTGTGGCGGGGACGGGTGAGATCGGCTTCGAGGCGGTGAAGCGGCTCAACTACACCCGCAATGTCTTCAAGGAGTCGATGCGGCTCTATCCGCCGATCACCTTCATCCCGCGTGTCGCGGCCGAGGCCACGACGATCGGGCGCTACAAGGTCAAGCGCGGCGCGATGATCATGATCGCACCCTGGACCATCCACCGCCATGAGAAGCTCTGGCGCGATCCGCACCGGTTCGACCCCGATCGGTTCCTGCCGGAGCGCGAACATGAAATGGTGCCGGGTGCCTATCTGCCATTCGGATTCGGGCCGCGCATCTGCGTCGGCGCCGCCTTCGCGACCCTCGAAGCGACCCTGATCCTGGCGCGGCTGTTCCGCCGGTTCGACGTCCACCCGCTGGAGCCCGGCAAGGTCGAGCCGGTCGCGCGGCTGACGACGCGCCCGAAGCACGAGATCATGGCCCAAGCCCGCCTGCGCGCAGGCTAGCCGGCGTCTGATGCGCAGCGTGCTCCTGACCATCGGACGGCTGCCCAAGGCGCTGGATTTCGCCCGGTCCTTCCATGCCGCGGGCTGGCGCGTGGTGGTCGCGGAGCCTTTCGGCCGACATCTCACCGGCGCGTCGAACAGCGTCGCCCGGAGCCTGACCACGCCCCCGCCCTCGGCCTCCAAGGCCGCCTATCTCGAAGCGCTGCTGACGATCATCGGGGAGGAGCGCATCGATCTCGTGCTGCCTCTCTCGGAGGAAACGATGCATGTCGCCCATCTGCACGGGCGGCTGCCGGCCGGCGTGCGCCTGTTCGCGCCGCCCCCGGAGATCCTGCTGCCGCTGCACGACAAGGCGCGCTTTCCCGTTCTGGCCCGGGCCTATGGGCTGCCCGTTCCGGCAACCGCTCCGCTCGGCACGCCCGAGGCGGCACGGATCGCCGCCGACGGCGCCTTCGTGCTGAAGCCGGTGCTGTCCTGTTCCGGGCGCGGGGTCTCCCTGCATGAAGCGGGCGCCGCGGTGCCAGGCCCGGACGGGAGCGCCATGGTCGTGCAGCGCCGCCTGCCGGGCGCCCATGTCAGCAGCTTCACGCTGGCGCATCAGGGGCGTGTCCAGGTGACGGTGCTCTACCGCGGCACGGTGATGGCCGGCACCGTGGCGGTGGCGTTCGAACGCATCGCACGGCCCGACATTGCGGCGCTGATCGAGGGCTTTGTCGCGCGCCTGGGACACAGCGGCTTCATCTCCTTCGACTTCATCGACGACGCCGAGGGCCGGCCGCATGCCATCGAATGCAATCCACGGGTGACCAGCGGTGTCCACTTCGTCGAAACCGCCGACCTCGCTCCCGCCATCCTCGCGCCGTTCGCACAGCCGCTGGGCCTGAGCCGACACAGCAAGATGCAACAGCTCTATCCGACCCTGACCGAAACCCAGGGCTCGATGCTGACGCCCAAGCGCTATCTCCACAATGTCCGCCAGCTCTTCACCTCGCGCGACGTGACCTGGGACAGGACGGACCCGATGCCACTGATCTCGATGCCCGTCACCGCGTTCGGCATCATCCGCATGGCGATGGCGCAGCGGCGCACCTTCGGCCAGGTCTCGACCGACGACATCAGCTGGTTCGAAGGGGAGCGCGTCGGCGTTCAGGCCTAGCGCGGTCTCGGGGCCCATCGCATGGCATCGGGCGCCGGGTTGTTCGGGGCGTCGAGGGCCCAAAGTTCGGCAATGTCGACCACAGCTGCGCGGATCGGTGCGCCCTGCCCGTCATCGAGCCAGCGCTGCAGGAGCTCGAACAGCACGAGCGTCTCGTTTGCCTCGAGCCACCGTCCCGATCGGGCTTGCTCGCTCATCCCTGCCCCGGCTTGACGATCCGGCTGAGCCTGTTGTCGGTGAACATGTAGATCTCGCGGCCGCCGGGTTCGGAATAGAGCACCTGGACCTCACGCTGGCCCTTGCCGCTGTCGCCGATCAGGACATCGGTCGGCCTCGTGCCCTTCAGCTTCACCAGCTCGCATTCGGTGATGCCCTCGGCGATCGCCGGCGGCAGCGGGCGGGCCGAGGCACCGGCGCTGCATTCGCCGTCGGGCGTCAGCGTCGCCTCCAGCGTCGAGGCGCTCGCCGTGAGGCTGCTCGTCGTCGTGGTCGTCACCGGGCCGGAGCGGCCCTCGCGGGTGTCCGAGGTGAAGGCGAAGCCGCCCATATCGACGGAGCAGCCGCCCAGCGCGGCGGCACAGAGCAGCAATGCGGACAGTCTCACGCTTTCTTCTCCCAGCGGCCGGTCTCGTCCTGCTGCCAATAGCTGGCGGCGTGGCCGGAGGACCTGGCCTTCTTCCAATCCTCGCGCGCTGCGTTCAGCGCATCGGGATCGTCACCATCGAATATCAGGACGATCCGCTCGTAGCCGTCCAATGCGTCGGGAATGCGGACGCCCTCGGCGCAGATGCGTACCTGCGCGGCGTTCGGATTGTGCGCCTGGGTCGTCAGCACCACCGGATTGGCGGCGGCATCGGCTTCCATCGCCGTGACATGGGGCAGGAAGCTGTCGTCGGCATAGCTCCAGAGGTGGTCGTCGACGGCGCCCAGCCGCTCCTGGCTCGACACCTCCACCACCACCTTCTGGCCGCGCGACAGGGCCCGGTCGAGAATCGTCGGCAGCACCTGTTCGAGCGGGCGCGACTGGAGGTGGAAGAACAGGATCTCGGCCATCAAGAGCCTTTGCGCGACAGCGGGTTGAGCGGCGACGCTGCCAAATCGATTCAGGCCTCGTAATGCTCTGCCACCAGCCGGTCGAGCAGGCGCACGCCCCAGCCCGGCCCCCAGGAGCGGTTGATCTCGCTGTCCTTGGCACCCATGCCGGTGCCGGCGATGTCGAGATGTGCCCAGGGCGTGTCGTTGACGTGGCGCTGCAGGAACTGGGCGGCGGTGATCGAGCCGCCATGGCGACCGGCGGCGTTCTTCATGTCGGCGAATTTGGAATCGATCATTTTGTCGTAGGCCTTGCCGAGCGGCATGCGCCAGACCGTCTCGCCGGTGGCCTTGCCGGCCGCCGAGAGCCGGTCCGCCAATTCGTCGCTGTTGGTGAAGAGCCCGGCATGCTCCTGCGCCAGCGCGACCAGGATCGCGCCCGTCAGCGTCGCCAGGTTGATCATGAAGCGCGGCTTGAAGCGCTCCTGCGTGTACCAGAGCACATCCGCCAGCACGAGGCGGCCTTCGGCGTCGGTGTTGATGATCTCGATGGTCTGGCCCGACAGCGAGGTGACGATGTCGCCGGGGCGCTGGGCGTTGCCGTCCGGCATGTTCTCGACGAGGCCGATGATGCCGATGGCGTTGACCTTGGCCTTGCGGGCGGCGAGCGCATGCATCAGCCCGACGACGCAGGCCGCACCGGCCATGTCGCCCTTCATGTCCTCCATGCCCGCGCCGGGCTTCAGCGAGATGCCGCCGGTGTCGAAGGTGACGCCCTTGCCGACGAAGGCGACCGGCTGGACGCCGGCCTTGGCGCCATCCCAGCGCATGATCGCGACGCGGCTCTCGCGCCGCGAGCCCTGGCCGACACCGAGCAGCGCGCGCATGCCGATCTTCTTCAACTGCTTCTCGTCGAGAATCTCGATCTCGACGCCGAGCTTGGCGAGCTTGGCGGCGCGGTCGGCGAACGCCTCGGGGTGGAGGACGTTGGGCGGCTCGTTGACGAGGTTGCGCGCGATCTCGACACCGGCGGCGACCGCGTCGGCCGCCTTCAGCGCCTTCTTCGCCACCGCCGGATCGGGCAGGCGCAGCGTCACTGCGATCGGCTCGGCTTCCTCGGGCTTGCGGCTCTTGGCCTTGTACTGGTCGAACGCATAGGCGCGCAGGCGCAGGCCGAGCGCGATGTCGGCGATCTGGCCCGCCTCCAGCGCTCCCTCCGGCAGCGCCAGGATGACGTCGGCGCTGCGGCCATGGCCGAGCTTGCCGGCAATCGCGCCACCCAGCTTGACGAAATCGAGCTCGCCGCGCTCGGCCTCCGGCCCCACGCCAATGGCGATGAGACGCTCATAGCCGGCTCCCTCGGGGGCGAGCAGCGTCAGCCCGGCGAAGGCCTTGCCCTTGAAGCGCTCCACGGCCGCCGCCCGCGCCAGCCAATCGCCGGTGCCCCGGCCCAGCCACTCCTGGGCGAGCGCGGCGGGAGCCAGCGTGTCCGACAGCAGGATCACGAGGTCCTGCCCCCCGATCGCTTGCAGGGCTTTGATCTCGAGCTTCAGGCGTTGCGACATGGAGGGCTCACGATGTTGCGAGACGAGCGAAACGATGCGGCCGCAAACGATTCCCGTTTGCGCCATGATTGCGCCTATACCATACGGTGTTCTCCGCGAACCACCAGCTTCGGGGCTGCGCCCCATGCGCCCCATCGGAAAAGCCAAGCGTGCTGCTTCAGCGTCTCGACCGCTACATCCTGAAGATGGCGACGATCGCGGCGATCGTGCTGCTGATCGGTCTGACCAGCGTCATCTGGGTCACCCAGGCCCTGCGCGAGGTCGATCTCATCACCGGCAAGGGCCAGACGGTCGTGATCTTCTTCACCGTCACGCTGCTGTCGCTGCCCGCGCTGATCGCCGGCATCGCGCCAGTCGCGCTGTTCATGGCGACGCTCTACACGCTGAACCGGCTCAACAGCGATTCCGAGCTCATCGTCATGAACGCGGCCGGCGTCGCGCCGCATCGCATCACCCGCCCGTTCATCGTGTTGACGATCGCGGTCTCGCTGCTGGTCGGCTGGATGACGCTCTCGGTGATGCCGACAGGCTTCCGGATGCTGCGCGACCTGATCACACTGATCCGCGCCGATTTCGTTGCCAACGTCGTCAAGGAGGGCCAGTTCGTGGCCCTCGATTCCGGCGTCACCTTCCACTATCGCGAACGCTCGGGCGACGCGCTGGTCGGCATCTTCATGCAGGACAGGCGCGACCCCAACCAGCCCTCGATCTACATCGCCGAGCGCGGCCGCACGGTCGATGTCGACGGCAACAGCTTCCTGATGCTGGAGAAGGGCACGATCCAGCGCGAGACCAAGAACACGGATACCAGCTCGATCATCTCCTTCGAGCGCTATGCGCTCAACCTCTCCGCCCTGTCCGGCGACACGACGGGTGGAGCCGGCGAAGGCGATGGCGACAAGGCCGTCTACAAGCCACGTGAGCGCTCGACCTGGCAGCTCCTCAACCAGGATCCGAACGAGACCTACTACAAGTTCCAGGCCGGCCGGTTCCGTGCCGAGCTGCACAACCGCCTCTCGGCGCCGCTCTATCCGATGGCCTTCATGCTGATCGCCTTCGCCTGCATCGGCGAAGCGCGTACCACGCGACAGGGCCGTGCCTTCGCCATCCAGTCCGCCATCCTGATCGTCGCGGCCACGCGCATCGGCGCCTACATGGCCTGGACGGCGAGCGTCCGCTCGCCTCTGGCGGCGGCGATGCTGTACATCCTGCCCGTGGCGGCGATCGCCCTGTCGACTGCCGTCATCCTCTACGGCCAGACGGTGAGACCGCTTCTCGCCCGCGTGACGACGCCGCTGCTGCTGCCGTTTTCGGCACTCTCGGCCCGTTTCAGGCGCGCCTGATGCTGCTCGTCACGACCTTCGGGCGCTATCTCACCCGGCAGTTCACGCGCTCCATCCTGGGCGTGTTCGGGACGTTTTTCTTCCTGATCGGCACCCTCGACTTCGTCGAACTGATGCGGCGCGCCGGCGACTCACCCGCTGCCACGACGCCGCTCATCGTCCAGCTCGCGCTGTTCCGGGTGCCGAGCGTGGCCGAGCAGATCTTCCCCTTCGCCGTCCTCTTCGGCGGCATGTTCGCCCTGCTGACGCTGAGCCGGAAGCTCGAGCTCGTCGTCGCCCGCTCGGTCGGTGTCTCGGCCTGGCAGTTCCTGCAGCCGGCGGCGGTCGTCGCGGGCACGATCGGGCTGGTGTCGATCCTGGTCTACAATCCCATCGCCGCCGAGCTGAAGCGCAACGCCACCGCGCTGGAGACGCGGCTCTTCGTCCGTGGCGCGCAGACCAGCAATGCGCCCGAAATCTGGCTGCGCCAGCGCAGCGTCGACGGACAGGCCATCATCCGGGCGGCCGGTTCGCTGCCGGACGGCAACGGCCTGGCCCATGTCGCGATCTTCAGCTTCTCGCCCGGCGGCGGATTCAGCGAACGCATCGATGCCCGCGAGGCCGTGCTGCGCGGCGGCTATTGGGAGCTGTCGGACGCGCGTGTGGTCTCCGCCATGGAAGAGCCACAGAGCTACACGACCTATCTGTTCGCGACAACGCTGGAGCTTGAACAGGTGCGGCAGAGCTTTACCCCGCCCGAAGCCGTCGGGTTCTGGTCAATGCCCGCCGTCATCGAACGGACCCAGCGCGCCGGTCTCGATACCACCCGATACGAACTGCGCTATCAATCGCTGATGGCACGGCCCCTGTTGCTGGTCGCGATGGTGCTGGTGGCCGCATCCGTTTCCTTAAGATTTTTCAGGTTTGGTGGGGTGACCAAACTGGTGATAGCTGGTGTCGCCGCCGGCTTCATGCTGTATGTTGCGACGCAGCTGTCGGAGGAACTGGGCTCGTCCGGAATCGTCAATCCCGTGGTCGCAGCCTGGCTGCCCGCCACGATCGGGGCGATGCTGGGCGCGCTCGCGCTCCTTCACCAGGAAGACGGGTAGATCGTACTGTGCCTATGGTTAATTTAGGATTGAGCGTATGGTTCCGGGCGTGAAACGCATGGCTCGATATGCCGCGGCGACCGCCCTCGCCACGAGTCTCGCCTTCGTCCTGGCCTCGGCCGGGAGCGCCTTCGCGCAGACGCCGACCCCCGCCAAGCCGCAGGACCGGATGGTCGTTGATGCGCGCGAACTCGTCTACGACAACGACAAAAAGACCGTTTCGGCCATCGGCGATGTGCAGATTCTCTATCAGGGCCGCACGATCGAGGCTGACAAGGTCACCTATGACCAGGCCGGAAAGCGCGTCGTCGCGGTCGGCAACGCCCGCATCACCGAGGCCAACGGCACGGTCATCACCGGTGACCGCTTCAATCTGACCGACGATTTCCGCGACGGCTTCATCGATTCGCTGCGAGTCGTGAACCCGGACCGCACACGCTTCACCGCGCCGCGCGCAGAACGCACCGACGGCGAGACCTTCATCTTCGAGAAGGGCATCTACACCGCCTGCGAACCCTGCAAGGAGAACCCCGAGCGGCCGCCCCTCTGGCAGGTCCGCTCGGCGCGCATCATCCACAAGAAGGCCGAGCAGACGATCTATTACGAGGATGCACGGCTGGAATTCGCCGGCGTCCCGCTCGCCTACATCCCCTACATGTCCGGCCCGGATTCGACGGTGAAGCGGAAGTCGGGCTTCCTGTCGCCGAAATTCCTGAACACCGGGCCGCTGGGCTATGGCGTCGGTCTGCCCTACTTCCTCAATCTCGCGCCCAACTTTGATCTCACGATCACCCCGACCTATCTGAGCCGGCAGGGCCTGCTCGGCCAGGTTGAGTGGCGCCACCGGCTGATGAACGGCTCCTACATGATCCGCGCGTCGGGCATCTTCCAGCAGGAGAAGGAAGCCTTCCTCGCAGCCCCGCTGGGCGCGGGCGACGACACCTTCCGCGGATCGGTCCAGACCAACGGCAGGTTCTTCATCAACCCGCGCTGGACCTTCGGCTGGAACGCGTCGATGTCGACCGATCGGTGGTTCTACAAGAACTACCGCATCCTGAACGAGAGCGTGAGCGCGACCACCTATCTGCAGGAAGCGATCTCGACCGCCTATCTCAACGGGCAGACCGCGACCGGCTGGTTCGACATGCGCGGCTACTATTTCCAGCCGCTGACCTCGACGGACTGGCAGAAGCAGCAGCCGGTCGTGCTGCCGGTGGCCGACTACAACAAGCGCGTGCACAAGCCGAGCTTCCTCGGCGGCGAGATCACCATCAACGCCAACGTCACGCATCTGACGCGTGACGCTGCCGCGTTCTCGCAATTGCCTCGCCAGACGAATTATCTGATCAGCGGCACGACCAGCACAGGTGTCGGCTATTCGCTCTATGACGGCTGCGCCGTGTACCAGAAGAACACCTGCCTCGTGCGCGGGCTGGCCGGCAACATGGCCCGCGCGACGGCGGAAGTATCCTGGCGGCGCAACATCATCGATCCGCTGGGCCAGGTCTGGACGCCCTACGCCTCCGTGCGAGCCGACATCTTCTCGGTCAATCCTGACACGACTGGCTATCCGAATTCCAACGTCCGCACGATCGTCGATACCTCCGACGAGGTCTTCGGCCGGGCGATGCCGGCGATCGGCCTGATGTACCGCTATCCCTTCGTCGCCAAGACCAACTGGGGCACACATATCATCGAGCCGGTGGCGCAGATCGTCGCGCGCCCGAACGAGACCAACAGCCTGCGCGTCGCCAACGAGGACTCGCAGAGCCTGGTCTTCGACGCCAACAACCTGTTCGAGTGGAGCGGCAAGTTCTCCGGCTATGATCGCGTCGAAGGCGGGACGCGCGCCAATGTCGGCGCGCTCTACACCGGGCGCTTCGGCAAGGAGGCCTTCGCCAACCTGCTGCTCGGCCAATCCTATCATCTGGGCGGGCGCAACTCCTTCGCGGCCGGTGATCTCGTCAATACGGGCCTCGATTCGGGCCTGCAGACCGACACCTCCGACATCGTCGCGCGCGCGCAGTTCTCGCCCATGGCCGGACTGTTCTTCACCGGCGCGGCGCGGCTCAACTCGACCACCTTCGAGGCGCAGCGCATCGACGCCGCCGCGACCTATGCGACGAGCGTGATCACGGCCTCCGTCGGCTATGGCCGCTACGAGCCGCAGCCACAGCTCGGCGTCTTCCGGCGCCGCGAGGGTCTCTCGCTCAACGGCTCACTCTTGGTGACGCCGAACTGGCGCCTGCGCGCGGGTGTGCTGTTCGACCTCGACAAGTACAAATACGACCGCGAAATCCGTATCGCCCAGTACACCTCCTGGATGGCGTCGCCGACCACGATCGCTCAGCCGCGCTTTGTCGATTCGCGTCTGATGCAGACGGCCTCGACCTCGTTCGGCATTAACTATACCGATGAGTGCACGGTGTTCGACGTCAGCTATTCGCAGAGCTATGCGGACCGCCAGTCGGGCGCGACCAAGGACACCAGGACGGTGATGTTCCGCCTCGAACTGCGCACGCTGGGCGAACTCAGCTACTCGCAAAACCTCGACGGATCGACCGTCGGCGACGGCGTCACCTCCTCCAGCCGCTGATCTCGCGATCGTCAGCGGCGCCGCGGCGAGAGGGAAGCCCGATGCGCTCGCAGGCCTCCACGCCTCTGCTGCCTCTCGCCCTGACCCAAGGCGATCCCGCAGGAATCGGCCCCGAACTGGCACTGTCGGCGTGGCTGAGGCGCGATGTCGATGCGCTGCCGGCCTTCGCCTGCATCGCCGATATGGACCATCTCGGACGGCTGGCGCAGCGGCTTGGGCTGGACGTCCCCCTGATTGCGAGTGACTGGGAGCGGGCGGCAGAACATTTTGCGGATTCGTTGCCGGTGATCCCGCTCGACGGAGCCGTGGCGGTCGAGCCGGGCCGTCCCGACTCCGCCACTGCGCCGGGCACGATCGCTTCGATCACGCGCGCCGTCGCGGCCGTTCGGGCGGGAAGAGCCACAGCCGTGGTCACCAACCCGATCGCGAAGGCGGTTCTCTATGCCGCCGGCTTCGCCCATCCCGGACATACCGAGTTCCTGGCGCATCTGGCGGCGCATGGCGGGCCTGTGCCCCTTCCGGTGATGATGCTGTGGTGCAAGGACCTCGCCGTCGTCCCGGTGACGATCCATGTCCCGCTGCGGCGCGTGCCGGACCTGCTGACGTCGGAGCTGATCGTCCAGACCGCGCGCATCGTGACGGACGGCCTGCGCCGCAGCTTCGGCATCGATGCGCCGCGCCTGGCGCTCAGCGGTCTCAACCCCCATGCGGGCGAAGGCGGAGCGCTCGGCCACGAGGACGACGCAGTGGTGCGGCCCGCGGTCGCGGCGCTGCGCGCCGAAGGGATCGACGCGTCCGGCCCCTACCCGGCCGACACGATGTTCCATGCCCGGGCGCGGGCCGGCTATGACTGCGCGCTGGCGATGTATCACGACCAGGCGCTGATCCCGATCAAGACGATCGCCTTCGACGAGGGCGTCAACGTCACGCTCGGCCTGCCCTTCATCCGCACTTCGCCCGACCATGGCACCGCCTTCGACATCGCCGGCCAGGGCATCGCGCGGCCCGACAGCCTGATCGCGGCGCTCCGGCTCGCCGCCCGGATGGCGGCGCAGCATCGACGGATACCGGCATGAGCCAGATCGATACCCTGCCGCCGTTGCGCGAAGTGGTGGAGCGCCACGGGCTGATGGCGCAGAAGTCGCTCGGCCAGAACTTTCTCTACGATTTGAACCTGACCTCGCGGATCGCGCGCTCGGCCGGACCGCTGGAGGGCGAGACCGTGGTCGAGATCGGGCCCGGCCCGGGCGGGCTGACCCGGGCGCTGCTGGCCGCCGGCGCCGGCCGCGTCATTGCCATCGAGCGCGACCGGCGCTGCCTGCCCGCTCTCGAGGAGATCGCCGCGCATTACCCCGGCCAGCTCGAGGTGGTCGACGGCGACGCACTGGCGGTCGACCTGTCGACGCGGCTCGGCGGCGGGCCGGCGCGGATCGTCGCCAACCTGCCCTACAATATCGGAACACCGCTGCTCGTCGGCTGGCTCAGCCCCGAGGTCTGGCCGCCCTGGTGGACCTCGCTGACGCTGATGTTCCAGCGCGAGGTGGCCGAGCGCATCGTCGCGACGCCCGAACAGCGCGCCGACTATGGCCGCCTCGCCGTGCTCTGCAACTGGCGCTGCGAGACGAAGATCCTGTTCGACGTCCCGCGCAGCGCTTTCGTGCCGCCGCCCAAGATCACCTCCGCGATCGTGCAGTTGCTGCCGCGCGTGGAGCCGGAGCCCTGCGACCGCCGCCTGCTCGAGCGGATCACGCTCGCCGCCTTCGGGCAGCGCCGCAAGATGCTGCGCCAGAGCCTGAAGGCTGTTTTGCCGGAGCCGGGAGACTGGATCGAGGAAGCCGGGCTGGTGCCGACGGTCCGCGCCGAGGAGGTGCCGGTGGCGGGATTCGTGCGTCTGGCGCAGAGCCTGGCGACGCGTCTCTGACCCCGGGCTCAGGGCAGCTTTTCCGATAGCAGGCCGTTGACGAACTCCGACAGACCAGTCGCGCGCTCGCGCTTCAGCCGTTCGGCGGTGAGGATCGCCTTCACCGATTCATAGGCTGCCTGAAGATCGTCATTGATGATCACGTAGTCGTATTTGTTCCAGCGGGCGATCTCGTCGCGCGCATTGCCGAGGCGCTTGGCGATGACGTCCGGCGCGTCCTCCGCCCGTCGCACCAGGCGCGAGCGCAGCTCGGCCATGGAGGGCGGCAGGATGAAGATGGTCACGACGTCGGCCCGCGCTTTGGCCACGATCTGCTGCGTGCCCTGCCAGTCGATGTCGAAGAGCACGTCGCGGCCGGCGGCGAGCGAGGCCTCGACCTCCTTGCGGGGCGTGCCGTAGCCGTTGCCGTGCACCTCGGCCCATTCGAGCAGATCGTTGTGCTGCTTCATCTGGTCGAAGCTTGGCCGGTCGATGAAGCGGTAATGGACGCCGTCAATTTCGGAAGGGCGCTTGGCCCGGGTCGTCACCGAGACCGAGAGATCGAGGTTGTTCTCGGTCTTGAGATTGCGCGTGAGGGTCGATTTGCCCGCGCCCGAGGGCGAGGACAGGATCAGCATCAGCCCGCGACGGGCCGGGCGCGCGAATTCGGCCATCAGCCCTCACTCCACATTTTGGACCTGCTCGCGCATCTGGTCGACGACCGTTCGCAGTTCGAGGCCGATGCGCGACAGGCCGGCATCGCCCGCCTTGGCGCAGAGCGTCGAGGCCTCGCGGCCGAACTCCTGCGACAGGAAATCGAGCTTGCGGCCGATCGGGCCGCCCTGGTCGAGGAGCAGACGAAGCGCCTCGACATGGGCGTGAAGGCGGTCGATCTCCTCGCGGATGTCGGCCTTCACGGCGAGCAGGGCCGCCTCCTGGTGCAGGCGCTGCGGATCGAGCGTCTGGCTCGCCTCCAGGAGCAGCGCGACCTGGGCAGCTATGCGCTCGCGGATCGCATCGACGCCGCGCGCCGGATGGGCTTCGGCATCCTTCGTCAGCCGCGCGATGCTGTCGAGATGGCCGCGCAGAACCGCCTCCAGGGCCCGCCCCTCGCTGGCGCGGGCCTCCTTCAGGCCGGACACGACCTCCTCGAGCCCGGCGAGGACCGGCTTCTCGACCGCGGTGAGCGTATCCTCTCCCTCCTCGGCGAGTTCGACGACGCCGCGGATGGCGAGCAGGCCGTCATAGGAGGGCGGGGTCACGATGGCCGACGCCGGCAGGCGCTCGACGGCCTGCAGCAACGCGGCCAGAGCAGCCTCGTTGATGCGGGGGCGCGGCGGGCCGGCATCGCTGGTGACCTGCAGATTGACGTGCAGCGTGCCGCGCGAGAAGGCGCCGGTCAGGCGCTTTCGGGCCGCCTCGGCCAGCACCTCGAGGCCGGGCGGCACGCGGACGCGAATGTCGAGGCCACGGCCGTTGACGCTGCGGATCTCCCAGGCGAAGGCGTGGATGCCCACCGTCCCGGCCGCCCGGGCGAAGCCCGTCATGCTCTCGATCGCCACGCTATCGTGCCTCCGCCCCTCGACGCGGCGGGACCGTAGTGGCGGGGGCGCCGAGGGGCAAGCGCAGGCCGACGCGGCGGCGTCAGGAAGCTGGGGACGGGCCGGTTCCGCCGACCCCGCGCCTCAGGGCCGGAGTGCCGGCACCTGCTTGGGGGAGTTGAGGTCGAAGGTCTTGTTCAGCAGCGGATCGCGCGGCGTCCCTTCCGAGGCGTCGAAGGCGCGCACGCGACCGCCGGCCAGCGCGGCGCCCTGCGGAAGCTGGCCGGCCGCCGCGCGGCGATTGCCCGGCACGGGCCAGGTGTCGATCGCCTCGCCATCGGCCGGCTGCTGCGCGGGAGCCTCGGAGCGCGTATCGGGCGAAGGCGGCGGCTCGACCTTGTCCACGGAGGCCTCGGCCGGCGGCTTGCCCGGCTCGCGCCTGACCGCCTCGATCTGGCGCCAGCGGCCGACATTGCGGTTGTGCTGCTCCAGCGTCTCGGCGAAGGCGTGGCCACCGCTGCCGTCGGCAACGAAATAGAGGTCCTTGGTGCGGGAGTGATTGACCACGGCCTCCATGGCCGCACGGCCGGGATTGGCGATCGGCCCCGGCGGCAGGCCGTCGATGACATAGGTGTTATAGGGCGTCGCCTGGGTGATCTCGCTGCGCAGGATCGAACGCCCGAGCGTGCCCTTGCCGCCGACGATGCCGTAGACGATCGTCGGGTCGGACTGCAGCTTCATGCGGCGGTTCAGACGGTTGATGAAGACGCCGGCGACGCGTGGCCGCTCATCGGCGCGGCCGGTTTCCTTCTCGACGATCGAGGCGAGGACGACGAGTTCCTGCGGCGTCTTGATCGGCAGGTCGGCCGGGCGGCGCTCCCAGATGCGGGCGAGGACCGCGCGCTGGTCGCGGGTCATGCGGTCGATGATCGACTGGCGGCTGAAGCCGCGCGGGATGCGGTAGGTGTCGGGCAGGATCGAGCCTTCGCGCGGGACTTGGATGATGTCGCCCGTGAGCAGTTCGTTCTCGCGCAGCCGCGCGACGATCTGCTCGCTCGTCAGTCCCTCGGGGATGGTGATCGAGTGCTCGACGACCTTGCCGTCGGCGATGATATCGAGAATGTCCGCCTGGCTGGCGCGCGCCTTGAACAGGTACTCGCCGGCCTTGAGTTTGGTCCAGTTGCCGCTGGTCAGCGCCGAGACGCGGAAGACCCAGGGGTGTTCGATCATTCCCTCGCGCTGCAGCAGGTCGGCGATCTCGGCGAGGCCGCTGTCCTTGGGGATGATGAGAACCCGGTCGCTGGCGAAGGGCCCCGGTGCGCGGCTCTGGCTGGAGACCACGGCGATGCCGGCGCCGACGAGCCCACCGACCACCAGGAGGGCCGTGAAGAGGCCGCTCATCATCGCAATGAAGGGGCTCCGGCGGCGGCGGCGAGCCTTGGGTGGCGGCGCCGGCGGGGCCACCGGCTTCAACGCCTCGCTGGGGCTCTTGGGGGCGACGCGGGGCGATTGATTCACAGCTGTCGTGCTCGCACTTGAAACTTCATCACTGCACGCCACCCCGCCCGACGGAACGACCGGTGGACCGGACGGTTCCGAGGGACCGCGCACGCCATCAAACCGGATTCACGCCGGCTGCGAAAGCAAATTCACAGTCCCGCAGCTGCGGTGCACTCTACGCAAGAATATGGCGAAAGCGCGCAGCCGCGCCCCGTCAGGTGCCTTCGACATAGCGCCGCATGACCAGCGACGCGTTGGTGCCGCCGAACCCGAAGGAGTTCGACAGGACGACGTCGATCGTCCGCTTCCGCGCGACATGCGGCACGAGGTCGAGATCGGTCTCGACGGAGGGGTTGTCGAGGTTGATCGTCGGCGGCGCGACCTGGTCGCGAATGGCGAGGATGGCGAAGATCGCCTCGACCGCTCCGGCCGCCCCCAGAAGATGCCCGGTCGCCGACTTCGTCGAGGACATCGCGGGCTTGCGCGGCGCATTGGCGAGCAGGCGTTCGGCGGCCCGCAGCTCGATCTCGTCACCCAGCGGCGTCGAGGTGCCGTGGGCGTTGATGTAGTCGAGTTCGGAGGCGGCGATGCCGGCGCGCTCGAGCGCGGCGCGCATGCAGCGATAGGCGCCGTCGCCATCCTCGGCCGGCGAGGTGATGTGGTAGGCGTCGCCCGACATGCCGTAGCCGACGACCTCGGCATAGATCCGCGCGCCGCGCGTCAGCGCATGCTCAAGCTCCTCCAGCACGACGATGCCGGCGCCCTCGCCCATGACGAAGCCGTCACGGTCGCGATCATAGGGGCGGGAGGCCTTCTCGGGCGTGTCGTTGAAATCGGTCGACAGCGCGCGGCAGGCACAGAAGCCGGCGATGCCGAGACGATTGATCGCCGATTCGGCCCCGCCCGCGACCATGACCCTGGCATCGCCCAGCGCGATCATGCGCGCGGCGTCGCCGATCGAATGCGCGCCGGTCGAGCAGGCGGTGACGACGGAATGGTTGGGGCCTTTCAGACCATGCTCGATCGAGACATAGCCGGCGGCGAGATTGCTAAGGCGGCCTGGAATGAAGAAGGGCGAAAGCCGGCGTGGGCCGCGCTCCTTGAGCAGGATCGACGCCTCGTAGATGCCGCCAAGGCCGCCGATCCCCGAGCCGATGGCGACACCGGTCGCGATCTGGTCTTCGTAGCTCTCGGGAGCCCAGTTCGCGTCCAGCAGGGCCTGCTTGGCGGCCGCCATGGCGAAGACGATGAAATCATCGACCTTGCGCTGCTCCTTGGGCTCCATCCACTGGTCGGGATCGAAGGTGCCGTCGGAGCCGTCGCCGCGCGGAATGCTGCAGGCGATCCGCGCCGGCAGATCGCTGCAGTCGAAGGTCGTGATGGGGCCAGCGCCACTGGCGCCGGCGAGAATGCGAGTCCAGGTCTGTTCGACGCCGCAGGCGAGCGGACTCACCATGCCGAGGCCGGTCACGACAACGCGTCGCATCGGAAGACTGCGTGAAACCATGGCTCTTTCAGCGACGATCGACCGAACGGCCGATCAGGCGGACTTCGATAGGAACTTGACGGCGTCGCCGACGGTCACGATCGTCTCGGCGGCATCGTCCGGGATCTCGACGCCGAACTCTTCCTCGAAGGCCATCACGAGCTCGACGGTATCGAGGCTGTCCGCACCCAGGTCCTCGATGAAGTTGGCGCCTTCCACGACTTTCTCAGGCTCGACGCCGAGATGCTCGACCACGATCTTCTTCACGCGCTCGGCGACATCGCTCATGGGTCTTTTCCTTAAAGCTTAAAACACGCCGCGCCGATCCGCGCTGCGTAGAGGGGCTGTCACTCCTGGCTCCCGCGGCACCCAGACGGTGACGACGGGCCGGAACTCGAAGCCTGCACAAACGCAACAACCGGGTTCTCGTCAAGTCCCCCGGATCCCGCATCGCGGCCCGACGGCGCTAGTTAACACAGCCGATCTTGGCTGGCGAGTACGTCGGCAGGACTCTCGAAATCTTCCAGAAACCGGAGCAACCTCTTCAGATCATTGTCATTCCGCCGTTGACATGAAGCGTTTGCCCGGTGACGTAACCGGCTTCGGTGCTGGCAAGATAGGCCACGGCCGCCGCCACGTCCTCACCGGAGCCCAGGCGCCCCATCGGCACGTCGGCCAGGATGCCCTCGCGCTGCTTTTCGTTGAGCGCCTGCGTCATCGGTGACTCGATGAAGCCCGGTGCCACGACGTTGACGGTGATGTTGCGGCTGGCGACCTCGGCGGCGAGCGCCTTCGACATGCCGATCAGCCCGGCCTTGGAGGCGGCGTAGTTGCCCTGCCCCGGATTGCCGGTGGTGCCGACGACCGAACCGATCGAGATGATGCGGCCATAGCGGCGGCGCATCATCGACTTCACGGCCGCGCGCGAGAGGCGGAAGGCTGCAGTCAGGTTGATGGCGATGACGCTGTCCCAATCCTCGTCCTTGAGCCGCAGGAAGAGGTTGTCCTTGGTCACGCCGGCATTGTTCACGAGGATGTCGAGACCACCGAGCTTCTCCTCGGCGGCGGGAACCAGGGCCTCCACCGACTCCTTGTCCGCCAGGTTGCAGGGCGTGACGACGGCCCGCTCGCCGAGTTCGGCGGCGAGGGCCTCGAGCGCCTCGGCCCGCGTCCCCGACAGCGCGATGGTGGCGCCCTGCGCATGCAGCCTGCGCGCGATGGCGCCGCCCAGCCCCCCGGTGGCGCCGGTGACCAGCGCCTTCTTGCCCGTCAGATCAAGCATCGTCTCTCCCCTTTCGGCGTTCTGCCGTTCTCGCGTGCCCTTTCAGGGCTTGTAGGCCGACACGTCGTCCGCCGTGCCGACCGAAAGCGGAGTAGCACCCGGCGCGATGCGCTTCACCAGCCCGGCCAGGACCTTGCCGCTGCCGAGCTCGACGAATCGGTCGACACCGGCGCTCGCCATCGCCTCGACGCATTCGCGCCAGCGCACCGTGCCGGTGACCTGTGCCACGAGCGAGGCGCGAATGGCCTCGACAGCGCTCAGCGGCGCGGCGCCGACATTCGCCATCACAGGGACGGTCGGAGCGTGCATGGTCACAGCGGCGAGGGCCGCGCGCATGGCTTCGGCCGCCGGCTCCATCAGGGCACAATGAAAGGGCGCCGAAACCGGCAGCAGCATGGCCCGGCGAACGCCCCGCTCGCCGGCCAGGACGATGGCGCGATCGATCGCGGCTTTCGCGCCGGAGAGCACGACCTGCCCGCCGCCATTGTCGTTGGCCGCCTCGCAGACATCCCCCTGCGCGGCATCTGCGGCGATCGCGCGGGCGAGATCGAGGTCGGCCCCGAGCAGCGCCGCCATGGCGCCCTGCCCCTGCGGCACCGCCTTCTGCATGGCATCGCCCCGGATGCGCAGCAGGCGCGCGGCATCGGCGATGCTGAAGGTGCCGGCGGCCGCGAGGGCCGAATATTCGCCCAGCGAATGGCCGGCGACGAAGGCGGCGTCCCGCTTCAGGTCCAGGCCCGCCTCGACCTCCAGCACGCGCACCACCGCCAGGCTGACCGCCATCAGGGCGGGCTGGGCATTGGCGGTCAGGGTCAGCTCTTCGGCCGGGCCCTCCCACATCAGCGTCGAGAGCTTCTGCGACAGCGCCGCATCGACCTCCTCGAAGACCGCACGCGCGGCGCCGAAGGAATCGGCCAGGCTCCTGCCCATGCCCACGGCCTGCGAGCCCTGGCCCGGAAAGATGAAGGCGGTCGTCATGACGGTCGGCCCCGGATTTCAAAGGTATTGAGCGATTTCACGGCGCTGTCACACTGCCTTGGATGCCAAGTCAAGCGCCGAAAGGCTTCGGAGCCCGTTCCGGCCGCACCGATGCCCGATTTCGGTTGCATATCGCGGCGTCACACTGTAACGACCGCCTCCTGTTTGTTCGGCCGGAGGCTGAACGGATGGCAGCGCTCGCGCTGCAGGTTCCGGTGGGAACCGTCATCCCGTGTCTCCGCCTTCGATGAAATCCTGTCGGGCCTGATCCAGGGCTCGAAGGGCTCCGCGCCGGGCGAAACAGGGTGAAACAGAAAGGCCAACCATGGCATTGTACGAGCATGTTCTGCTCGCGCGGCAAGACGTCAGCGCGCAGCAGGTCGAGGCCCTTGTCGAGACGTTCAAGGGCATCATCGAGGCGAATGGCGGCTCGGTCCCCAAGGTCGAATACTGGGGCGTGAAGTCCTTGGGCTATCGCATCAAGAAGAACCGCAAGGCGCATTACTCACTGCTGAACATCGACGCCCCCGCCGCGGCGGTCGCCGAGATGGAGCGCCAGATGCGCATCAACGAAGACGTGCTGCGCTTCCTGACCGTCCGCGTCGAGGAGCTCGAGGAGGGCCAGTCGGCCATGCTCCAGAAGCGCGACCGCGACGACCGTGGTGAACGCGGCGATCGCTTCGACCGTCCCGGCGGCGGCGACCGCTTCGACCGCGGCCCGCGTCGTGACCGTCCGCGGCGCGACGACGAAGCTGTTCCTGAAACGACCGGCGCGGAGGCCTGAGCCATGTCGACTGCATCTGCCGGCGCCCGCCGCCCGTTCTTCCGCCGCCGCAAGTCCTGCCCCTTCTCGGGCGAGGGCGCTCCGAAGATCGACTACAAGGATGTGCGCCTGCTCTCGCGCTACATCTCCGAGCGCGGCAAGATCGTGCCGTCGCGCATCACGGCCGTCTCGGCCAAGAAGCAGCGCGAGCTCGCCCAGGCGATCAAGCGCGCCCGCTTCCTCGGCCTGCTGCCCTACGTCATCCGCTGAGCGGACCTGAACGCCCCGGCGGCGAGCGATCGCCGCCGGGTTTCGCTTACTGAACCAGTCGCCCCGCGGTGAGACTCCGCCGGGTTCGTTGAGGCGGGACGCCTCTCACCCTGCCCGGCCCGCAAGGCCGGCAGCAGCGGGACAGCAGGACGAAGCATGACCCAGGCCGTCGGCATCGGCGCAGGCCTCGTAGCGGCGCTGCTCTTCTCCGTGGTGATCACCGGATCGCCGCTGGCGGTGTTGCTGTATTCGGCCGCCCCTCTCCCGATCCTGATCGCCGCTCTCGGCTGGAACCACCGCGCCGGTCTCTATGCCGCCGGCACCGGCGCTCTCGCCGTCTCCGTTGCGCTGACCCTGCCGGCCGGACTGGCCTTTGCCGCGATCATCGCGCTGCCGGCCTGGTGGATCGCTTATCTCGCTCTGCTCGCACGGTCGGATGAGACCGGCCCGGTCGAATGGTACCCGCTCGGGAACCTGATGATCTGGATCGCCGGCACGGCGACCCTGGCGAGCGTCGCCAGCGCGCTGGTGATGACGACGGACTACGACACCTACCGTGCCGTGATCGCGAGGATGGTCGAGAATCTCCTCGCCGAAATGGTGCGCAGCAAGATGCTGACCCTGCCGGCGGGCGTGACCCAGGCCGAAATGGCCGCCAATGTGACGCCGCTTCTGGTGCGCGCCGTGCCGCTCGGCATCGGTGCCTCGGTCGTCACGACGATCACCGCCAATCTCTGGCTAGCCGCAAAGACCCTGCAGCTCTCGGGACGGCTGCCGCGGCCCTGGCCGTTCATTCCCTCGACGACACTGCCGCGTTCGGCGCTCGTCCTGCTCGTGGCGGGGCTTGTGACGGCGGGGCTGGACGGCTTCGTCGGGCTGGCGGGCGTCGCGCTGATCGGCTCCCTCTTCGCTGCCTTCATGTTCTCCGGCCTGTGCATGCTGCACGACCTCTCGCGCGGCCAGGCCTGGCGCACGCCCATGCTCATCAGCGTCTATGTCGCGCTCGTCGTGATGCAGGCCGTGCTGACGCCGCTGCTGGCGCTGGCCGGCATGGTCGACTCCCTTCTCGGCCTGCGCAAGCGGGCCGCGATGCCTCCCCCGCCCCCTCCCGGGAGCTGAGGGCGCCCGCCCCGGTTCCAAGAGCTTTCAAAGACATCAACCCTCAAAGGAGACAACACCATGGAAGTGATCCTGCTCGAACGCGTCGCCAAGCTCGGCCAGATGGGCGAGGTCGTGCGCGTCCGCGACGGCTTCGGCCGCAACTACCTGCTCGCCCGCGGCAAGGCCCTGCGCGCCACCGAAGAGAACAAGAAGCGCTTCGAGAGCCAGAAGATCGAGCTCGAGACCCGCAATCTCGAGCTGAAGTCGGAGGCCGAATCGGTCGCCGAGACGCTCGACGGCCTGAGCGTCGTGATGCTGCGCCAGTCCGGCGAGTCCGGCGTGCTCTACGGCTCGGTCTCGACCCGCGACATCGCCGATGCGCTGATCGGCGAGGGCTTCCATGTCGCCCGCAGCCAGATCACGCTGAACGCGCCGATCAAGACGCTGGGCCTGCACACGGTCCCGGTCGTGCTGCATCCGGAAGTCTCGGTGAAGGTCACGGTCAACGTCGCCCGCTCCGCCGAGGAGGCCGAGCGCCAGGTGCGTGGCGAGAACGTCACGGCCCGCGAGGAGTTCGACCTCGACGATCTCGGCCTCGAGGTCGGCGCGGCGCTGGCGGAAGCCGGCGAGGACGACCGCTGAGCGCTTCGACTCGGCTCGACATGTCAAGGGCGCCGCGGTCACGCGGCGCCCTTT
This sequence comes from Allobosea thiooxidans, assembly GCA_943372485.1. Classification (GTDB taxonomy): domain Bacteria; phylum Pseudomonadota; class Alphaproteobacteria; order Rhizobiales; family Beijerinckiaceae; genus Allobosea; species Allobosea thiooxidans_A. The sequence continues at coordinate 38,939 of CALRYW010000001.1, read as the reverse complement.
TTCGTGACGGCCTGTGCAAAGGCGTGGATCGTCCAATCGCTGCTGGCGCGATCCGTCAGAGTGGTAGAGTAAGCGCAGAGTCGGACAGCCGCAGACCCGAGACATTCGCGCCCTCATGGCCACAGCAACCGCCCTCGTCACCCGCCTCGAAACCCGCGAAGCCGAATATCGCGTTCAGCCGCACAACATCGAGGCGGAGCAGGCGCTGTTGGGGGCGATCCTGGTCAACAACGACGCGTTCTACCGCGTCTCCGATTTCCTGCTGCCGGACCATTTCTTCGAGCCGATCCACCAGCGCGTGTTCGAGCTGACGGCGAGCCTGATCCGGGCCGGCAAGATCGCGACGCCGATCACGCTCAAAACCTTCGTCGGCGACATCGATCTCGGCGGCCTGACGGCATCGCAATATCTCGCGAGACTCGCCGCCGAGGCGACCACCGTGATCAACGCCGCCGATTACGGCCGCACGATCTATGAGCTGGCGATCCGGCGGCAATTGATCGGCGTCGGCGAGGAGCTGGTCAACGTCGCCTATGATGCGCCGGTCGACATGCCGCCGCGCGAGCAGATCGAGGAGGCCGAGCGCAAGCTCTACGAGCTTGCTGAAAAGGGCCGCTACGAAGGCGGCTTCCAGAAGTTCGACACCGCGCTCTACACCGCCATCGACATGGCGGCGAACGCCTTTCAGCGCGCGGGCGGGCTGTCGGGCATCTCGTCAGGCCTGCGCGACCTCGACCAGCGCATGGGCGGCCTGCAGCCCTCCGACCTGATCGTGCTCGCCGGCCGCCCGGCTATGGGCAAGACCTCGCTCGCCACCAACATCGCCTTCAACATCGCCAAGGCCTGGCGTGGCGAACGCCAGACCGACGGCACGATCAAGACGGTCGATGGCGGCATCGTCGCCTTCTTCTCGCTCGAAATGTCGGCCGACCAGCTCGCGACGCGTATCGTCGCCGAGCAGTCTGGCATCTCATCCTACAAGATCCGGCAGGGCCGCATCACCGAGGCCGAGTTCGCGCGGCTGACCGACGTCGCCGCCCAGATCGAGAAGCTGCCGCTCTATATCGACCAGACCGGCGGCATCTCGATCGCCCAGCTCGTCGCCCGGGCGCGCCGGCTCAAGCGCCAGAAGGGGCTCGACGTCCTGTTCATCGACTACCTCCAGCTCCTCTCGGGCTCGGCCAAGAACGGCCAGAACCGGGTGCAGGAGCTGACCGAGATCACGACCAGCCTGAAGGCGCTCGCCAAGGAACTGGCGGTGCCGATCGTGGCGCTCTCGCAGCTCTCGCGCCAGGTCGAGAGCCGCGACGACAAGCGGCCGCAGCTCTCGGACCTGCGCGAATCCGGCTCGATCGAGCAGGACGCCGACGTGGTGATGTTCGTCTATCGCGACGAGTACTACCTCAAGGGCAAGGAGCCGCGCCCCGGCACCGAAGAACACAACAAGTGGCAGATCGAGATGGAGGCCGCCCATGGCGTGGCCGAGCTCATCATCGGCAAGCAGCGCCATGGCCCGACCGGGGCGATTGCGCTACAGTTCGATGCCGAAGTGACGCGCTTCTCCGACCGTGCCGATGAGATGCGCCTCCCGGACCGCGAATGAGCTCCTTCGATACGCCCGACGCCGAAACCTGCGGCACCATCCTGACGATCGACCTCGGGGCGCTCGTCGCCAACTGGCGCGCGCTGCAGGCGCGGGCCGGGACGCAGGCGGCGGCTGTCGTCAAGGCGAACGCCTATGGGCTCGGTATCGAGCCGGCCGTGACCGCACTCGCCGCCGCCGGCTGCGAGTGCTTCTTCGTCGCCCATCTCTCCGAAGGCGTCCGGGTCCGCGCGGTGGCGCCGGACGCCACGATCTACATCCTCAACGGCCTGCTGCCCGGCAGCTGCGGCCGCTATGCCGAGCATGATCTCTCGCCCGTTCTCGGCTCTGCGGAGGAGCTGCGGGAATGGGCGGGCTTCCGCGCCGGCGGCGCGCAGGTCAGGCCCGCGGCGCTGCATCTCGACACGGGGATGAACCGACTCGGCCTCTCGGCGGGCGACAGCGCGGATGCCGTTTCGGCACTCAGGAACGAGATCGACGCCGCCGGCATCGGGCTGGTGATGAGCCATTTCGCCTCCTCGGAAGACGAGGCGGACCCGGCCACTGCGCGCCAGATCGCGGCCTTTGCCGCCATCGCTGCCGCGCTGCCCGGCATCCCGGCCTCGCTGAAGAATTCCTCCGGCCATTTCCTGATGGACTGCCCCTCCTATCAGCTGACGCGACCCGGCTATGCGCTCTATGGCGGCAATCCCACGCCGGGCGGGCCCAATCCGATGCGCGCTGTGGTCGGCCTCTCCTCGCGCATCCTGCAGCTGCGCGACGTCCGGGCCGGCACGCAGGTCGGCTATAACGGACGCTGGACGGCCCAGCGCGACAGCCGGCTCGCCACGATCTGCCTGGGCTATGCCGACGGTTACCCGCGCAATGCGAGCGGAACCGACGCCAGCCCGGGCGGCAGCGCGATCGTCGATGGCGTGGTCTGTCCCTTCGTCGGCACGGTCTCGATGGATCTGGTCATCATCGACGTGACGGAGCTGCCCGCAGCGTCGGTGAAACGGGGCGATCCGGTCACGCTCATCGGCGGCCTTCTCGATCTCGATGCGGTCGGTTCCGGCGCGAAGACGATCGGCTACGAGATCCTGACCAGCCTCGGCCGGCGCCATGCGCGGCGCTATGTCGGGGTGTGAGGTGAGCGGCTCCGCTGTCATTGCGGGGCACGGCGCAGCCGTGAACCCGGAACCCACGACGGGCCTCGACCTTTGCCGAGCCCGGTGGCAAGCGCACGCCCGGTCCTGGGTTCCGGGTTCTTCGCTGAAGCGAAGCCGCGGAATGACAGTTTAACGATGGCCAAGCGCGGTCCGACCTATACCTGCCAAGCCTGCGGGGCTGTCTACCACCGCTGGCAGGGCAAGTGCGACGCCTGCGGCACCTGGTCGTCGCTGTCGGAGGAGGCCCAGGCCGCGCCCGTTCCAGGTGCACGCGGGGCGTCGGGCGGCCGGGCGCGCGGGCGCGTCTTCGCGCTGGAAGGGCTGAAGGGGGAGACGCAGGACGCGCCGCGCATCGTATCCGGGATCGGCGAGCTCGACCGCGTCACCGGCGGCGGCTTCGTGCCGGGCTCGGTGCTGCTGATCGGCGGCGACCCCGGCATCGGCAAGTCGACGCTGCTGATGCAGGCCTGCGCCGCGCTCGCCCTTTCGGGACGCCGCGTCGTCTATGTCTCGGGCGAGGAATCGACCGGACAGGTCCGGCTGCGGGCCGAGCGCATGGGGCTGGCCGAGGCGCCGGTCGAACTGGCGGCCGAAACCAATGTCGAGGACATCGTCGCCACCCTCGGCCAGGGATCGCGGCCGGCGCTGGTGGTGATCGATTCGATCCAGACGATGTGGTCGGGCGAGGTCGAGAGCGCGCCGGGAACGGTGACGCAGGTCCGCGGCTCGGCCCAGGCGCTGATCCGCTACGCCAAGACCAGCGGCGCCTGCCTGATCCTGGTCGGCCATGTCACCAAGGACGGGCAGATCGCCGGCCCGCGCGTGGTCGAGCACATGGTCGACGCCGTGCTCTCCTTCGAGGGCGAAGGCGCGCATGCCTTCCGCATCCTGCGCGGCCAGAAGAACCGCTTCGGCGCCACCGACGAGATCGGCGTCTTCGAGATGACCGGCAAGGGCCTGTCCGAGGTCTCGAACCCCTCGGCCCTGTTCCTGGCCGGGCGCGACCAGGCCGCGCCGGGGGCCGCCGTCTTCGCCGGCATGGAGGGCACGCGTCCGGTTCTGGTCGAGATCCAGGCGCTGGTGGCGCCGACCTCGCTGGGCACCCCGCGGCGCGCGGTTGTCGGCTGGGAGAACAGCCGGCTCGCCATGGTGCTGGCCGTGCTCGAGACGCATGGCGGGCTGCGGCTGGGGCAGCACGACGTCTATCTCAACGTCGCCGGCGGATTGCGGGTCAACGAGCCGGCCGCCGATCTCGCGGTCGCGGCCGCGCTGGTGTCCTCGCTGACGGGGGCGATCCTGCCGCCCGAATCCGTCTATTTCGGCGAAATCGCGTTGTCCGGCGCGATCCGGCCGGTTTCCGTGGCGGCCGCGCGGCTGCGCGAGGCCTCCAAGCTCGGTTTCGAGGCGGCGCTGATGCCGGCCGGAGGCGCCGAGGCCGGCGACGGCAGCGGCCTGTCGCTGCGGCGTTTCGGCCATGTCACGGAACTCGTTGCCGATATCGCCGCGCGCGCACCTCGCCGGGATGTGAAATGAGCCTGCCGCAATAGTGACGCAACGGGCGCGAACGCGTATAGCAAACGCGATGCGGCCAGCCCATCTGATGCCGGCCATTCCGAGACCATAACGAAGCGGCTCATCCATGCCTGTGACCATTCTCGATCTCGTCGTCATCGGCGTGGTTCTGATCTCGGCTTTGCTGGCGGCGGTGCGCGGGCTCACGCGCGAGGTGCTCGCGATCGCCTCCTGGGCGGCCGCCGCGGCCGTCGCCTGGGTGTTCCACCCGCAGTTGCTGCCGATCCTGAAGCAGTACATCCCCAACGACATGATCGCGCTGATCGCCGCGATCGCCTCGCTCTTCCTGGTGACGTTGATCGTGGTCTCGCTGGTGACGGCGCGAATCTCGGATTTCGTGCTCGATTCCCGGATCGGCGCGCTCGACCGGACGCTGGGCTTCGTCTTCGGCGCCGGTCGCGGCCTGCTGCTGGCGGTGATCGGCTATCTCTTCTTCGCCGCGCTGATGGGCGACAAGAACATGCCGCCCTGGGCCCGGGACGCCAAGGCCAAGCCGATGCTCGAGGAAACCGGGCGCTCGCTGCTGGCGATGCTGCCGCAGGATGTGAATGCCGACTTCATCAAGAAGCTGCTGAAGCCCAAGGGCGAAGGCGAACCGACGGAAGCCCCCGCGGAGGAGCCGCGCCCGCCCGCCGCCCCGGGAACCGAGCCGCAGCGCCGCACCGAGGTGCCCAACGCGACGGACCGGCAGGCGCTGCAGCGCGCCATCGACGGGACGCGCCCCGCCACCCCTGCCCCAACCCGCCCGTAATTCGCACGTAAGAGCCCGTCGTCCAGCTTCCAGGAGCCCCGTGATGGTCGCAGAATCCTCGACGAAGGCCCACGCGAGCGAGGCCGCCTTCGACCCCTATGCCGACCGGCTGCGCGAGGAATGCGGTGTCTTCGGCATCTTCGGCCACGCGGACGCGGCGGCTCTGACCGCGCTCGGGCTGCATGCGCTCCAGCATCGCGGCCAGGAGGCGGCGGGCATCGTCACCTTCGACGGCGCGCGCTTCCATTCCGAGCGTCGCCTCGGCCTCGTCGGGGACGCCTTCTCCGAAGCCTCGGTGATCGACAAGCTCAAAGGCTCGCAGGCGGTCGGGCATGTCCGCTATTCGACCACCGGCGAGACGATCCTGCGCAACGTCCAGCCGCTGTTTGCAGAGCTTCATGGCGGCGGCTTCGCGGTCGCCCATAACGGCAACCTGACCAACGGCCTGACGCTGCGGCGCAATCTCGTGCGGGACGGGGCGATCTACCAGTCGACCTCCGACACCGAGGTGCTGCTGCACCTCGTGGCGCGCAGCCGCAAACCGCGCTTCATCGAGCGCTTCGTCGAGGCGATCCGCCAGATCGAGGGCGCCTATGCCTTCGTCGGCATCACCAACAAGAAGCTGATCGGCGCGCGCGACCCGCTCGGCATCCGCCCGCTGGTGCTGGGCGAACTCGACGGCGCCCCGATCCTGACGTCCGAGACCTGCGCGCTCGACATCATCGGCGCCCGCTTCATCCGCGAGATCGAGAACGGCGAGGTCGTCGTCATCTCGGAGAGCGGGATCGAGAGCCACAAACCCTTCCCGGCGGTCCCGGAGCGGCCCTGCATCTTCGAGTACATCTATTTCGCCCGCCCCGATTCGATCGTGAAGGGCCGCAGCATCTATGAACACCGCAAGGCGATGGGGGCCCAGCTCGCCCTCGAATCGCCGGCCCATGCCGATGTGATCGTGCCGGTGCCGGATTCCGGCGTGCCGGCGGCGCTGGGCTACGCGCAGGCGAGCGGCATCCCCTTCGAACTCGGCATCATCCGCAACCACTATGTCGGACGGACCTTCATCGAGCCGACACAGAAGGTGCGCGAGCTCGGCGTCAAGCTGAAGCACTCGGCCAACCGCTCGGTGGTCGAGGGCAAGAGCATTGTGCTCGTCGACGATTCGATCGTGCGTGGGACGACCTCGTTCAAGATCGTGAAGATGATGCGCGAGGCCGGGGCGCGCGAGGTGCATTTCCGCATCTCCTCGCCGCCGATCACCCATCCCGACTATTACGGGATCGACACGCCCGACCGCGAGAAGCTGCTGGCCGCGACGCATTCGCTCGAAGAGATGCGCGCGTTCGTCGGCGCCGATTCGCTCGCCTTCATCTCGGTCGACGGGCTCTACCGCGCCATGGGGCACGAGCGGCGCGATCCGGTCCGGCCGCAGTTCACCGATCACTGCTTCACCGGCGATTACCCGACCTTGCTGACCGACGTGATCGGCGAGAGCGCCAAGCAGCAGATCTCGCTGCTGGCCGAAGCCGGCTGATCAGCCAGCCCGCAGGGCTCAACACAACACGTCATGCCGGGCGACCGCAGGAAGACCCGGGATCCATTCCGGAGCGGCTCAGGCATGGATCCCGGATCGGCGCCGCTTCGCGGCTTGTCCGGGATGACCCGCGGTTACGAAGTGAGAACTCAGTCGATGACCAAACCTCTGTCCGGGCGCGTCGCGCTCGTCACCGGCGCCTCACGCGGGATCGGGCGGGCGGCTGCGCTCGCCTTCGCCAAGGCCGGCGCCCATGTCGTCGCGCTGGCGCGCACCAGCGGCGCGCTGGAGGAGCTCGACGACGAGATCCGGGCCGAGGGCGGCAGCGCCACGCTGGTCCCGCTCGATCTCGGCGACGCCCCGGCGGTCGAGAAGCTCGGTCCGGCCCTGCTGCAGCGCTGGGGCAAACTCGACATTCTCCTGGCCAATGCCGGCATTCTCGGCCCGCTCTCGCCGCTGACCCATGCCTCACCCAAGGAATGGGCCAAGGTCTTCGACACCAACGTCACCGCCAACTGGCGCCTGCTGAAATCGGTCGAGCCCGCGCTCCAGGCCTCGGACGCGGCCCGCGTCATCCTGATGACCTCAGGCGCCGCGCATAAATGCCTCGCCTATTGGGGCCCCTATTCGATCTCCAAGGCCGCGGTCGAGGCGATGGGGCGCACCTATGCGGCCGAGACGGCGACGACGCCGCTCAAGGTCATGATGGTCAACCCGGGGCCGCTGCGCACGCGCATGCGGGCGGAGGCCATGCCCGGCGAGGATCCGCTGACGCTGAAGACACCGGAGGAACTGGCGCCGCATCTGGTCGCGATCGCCTCGCCGGACTGGGCCGAGACGGGCAAGATCTTCGACTTCCCGCAGGGCAAGGTGCTCAGCCCGCAGATGCCGGGCTGAGAGCGGCTCTTCCCTTCTCCCCTCGCGGGAGAAGGTGGCAGCGCGCAGCGCTGACGGATGAGGGGGCGCTGTCAGTTTCCCGCCTGGTCGGCACGACACAGACGGACGGGGCACCGCGGCCCCTCATCCGTCTGCTTCGCAGACTCCTTCTCCCGCGAGGGGAGAAGGGAACGCCCTCACCCCGCGCGCTTGTTCTTGTCGTAGGGGTTCTCGCCGCCGCGGGTGTGCAGGCGGATCGGCGTGCCCGGCAAGTCGAAGGCCTCGCGCAGATTGTTGACCAGATAGCGGGTGTAGGACACCGGCAGATGGTCGAGCTGGTTGCCGAACAGCGCAAAGGTCGGCGGGCGCGCCTTGGCCTGCGTCATGTAGCGGATCTTGATGCGCCGCCCGGCCACGGCCGGCGGCGGATGGGCCGAGAGCACGCCTTCGAGCCAGCGGTTGATCTTCGCCGTCGAGATGCGGCGGTTCCAGACCTCATAGGCGGTGAAGACGGCCTGCATCAGCCGGTCGATGCCCTCGCCGGCGAGGCCCGAGAGCGGGATGATCGGCACACCGCGCACCTGCGCCAGGAGATGGCTCGCCTTCTCCTTGAGCTCGGCCAGGAGGCCGTTCTTGTCGGCGACGAGGTCCCATTTGTTGAGGCCGATGACGACGCAGCGGCCCTCGCGCTCGGTCAGGTCGACGAGCGTCAGATCCTGCTTCTCGAAGGGAATGGTGGCGTCGAGCAGCACGACCACGACCTCGGCGAAACGGATCGCCCGCAGCGAATCCTGCACCGACATCTTCTCGAGCTTTTCCTCGATGCGGGCGCGCTTGCGCATGCCGGCCGTGTCGAACAGCTTCACCGGCCGGCCGCGCCATTCGTAGTCGACCGAGATCGTGTCGCGGGTGATGCCCGCCTCGGGACCGACGAGCAGGCGCTCCTCGCCGATCATCTTGTTGACCAGCGTCGACTTGCCGGCATTCGGGCGGCCGATGATGGTGACGCGCAGCGGCTTGTTGGGGTCGTTGTACTCCGCCTCCTCGTCGACAAAGGCGGCGGGCGCCTCGACCCATTTCTTGTCGCCATAGCTCTCGTCGAAGGGCTCCTCCTCCTCGGGCTCGACATCGACATAGGGCGCCAGCGCCTCAAGCAGATCGGAGGTGCCCTCGCCGTGCTCGGCGGAGAAGGGCACGGGGTCGCCGAGGCCGAGTGCGTAGGATTCGAAGATGCCGTCGAGGCCCTTCCTCCCTTCCGCCTTGTTGGCAAGGAGGATGACGGGCTTGCCGGATTTGCGCACGAGGTCGGCGAAGGGCTGGTCCATCGGCGTCAGCCCGAGCCGAGCGTCGATCATGAACAGGATGACGTCCGCCTGGGCGATCGCCACCTCGGTCTGCGCGCGCATGCGCCCGGCGAGAGAGCCGGGATCGGCCTCCTCGAGCCCCGCCGTGTCGATGATCGTGAAGCGCAGATGGCCGAGCGCGGCATCGCCCTCGCGCCGGTCGCGCGTCACGCCGGGCCGGTCGTCGACCAAGGCGAGCTTCTTGCCGACGAGCCGGTTGAACAGCGTCGACTTGCCGACATTGGGACGGCCGATGATGGCGACGGTGGTCATTGCAGTTCCATTACAGCAGCAGCGCCACTTCGTCATTCCGGGGCGGCCGACAGGCCGAACCCAGAACCCACGACCGGGTGACCGGCGGTGTCGGACGACAGCAGCTCGTCGTGGTTTCCGGGTCCATCGCTCCGCGATGTCCCGGAATGACAAATTTCAGTTCTTCGTCTCGACCGGCCCACCGCGCACCAGAGCGAGATAGAGCTCCGTGCGCTGGCGCAGGACAGCGGGCGACTGCGGGTCGGTGACGATGGCATCGAACCAGCGGCCGGCATCCTCGAAGAGATTGGCCTTGAGCGCGGCGATGCCGAGGAACTCGCGGGCCGAGTGGCGCCAGGCCCCCTGCGGCATCGCCAGCGGCTCCAGCGCCGTGCGCAACTCCGGATAGGGCACGAGATCAACGCGCAGCATGCCGGATCGCAGGCGGGCGAGGTCGCGGTAGAGCTGGCCGAGCGAGGCATCGGCCGCGATCTGGTCGAAGGCAGTCGCACCGGCGGCGGCATCGCGCTTGGCCGTCTCGGCCGCGAGGCGGAAGCGGGCGATCTGGCGGTAGCCCGCCGGCGCGCTCGCCGCGAGTTCGCCGAGGATGGTCTCGGCTTCCGAGCCGTTGCCGTCGCGAGAGGCCTTCAGCGCCGCCTCGAGCCGGGCACCGACGACCTGCGAGGCCTGCTGCTCGCGGTAGAGCCAGAACTGCCAGCCGGCCATGGCCGCGACGGCGAGCACGGCCAGCCCGGTGAGCAGCCAACCATACTTCTTCCAGAGCTCCGCCGCCCTGTCGCGGCGCACTTCCTCGTCGATCTCGCGGAAAATATCGGCCATGGTCCGTCAGCTATCCTGTGTGGTGCTGCCCGGTAGCATTTTCGCCCGGCATTGGCGAGCCGGAACAGGATTTTCCCCGCCCTCATCCTGAGGAGCCGCGTCAGCGGCGTCTCGAAGGATGTTCCAGGAGGTTCCGGAGATCGCTGGAGCATCCTTCGAGACGCGCCTGCGGCGCTCCTCAGGATGAGGGCTCAGAAGCCCGGTGCAAGAGGCTGCCGTCGCCATAGGAGTAGAAGCGGTAGTTCTGCACGATGGCATGGCCATAGGCCCGCTTCATCACGTCCAGGCCGCAGAAGGCGGAGACGAGCATGAACAGTGTCGAGCGCGGCAGGTGGAAATTGGTCAGCAGCAGGTCGACCGCACGGAAACGGTAGCCCGGCGTGATGAAGATCGCGGTATCGCCTGAAAATGGCCGGATGACGCCATCCTCGCCCGTGGCGCTCTCCAGAAGGCGCAGCGAGGTTGTGCCGACGGCGACAATGCGCCCGCCTTTCGCCCGCACGGCATTGAGGGCCGCAGCCGTCTCCGGCGCGATCGTTCCCCATTCGGCGTGCATGCGATGGTCCTGCGTATCGTCCGCTTTCACCGGCAGGAAGGTGCCGGCGCCGACATGCAGGGTGACGAGATGGCGGGTGACGCCCCTCGCCTGCAGCGCGGCGACGAGGTCAGGCGTGAAGTGCAGCCCGGCCGTCGGCGCCGCGACCGCGCCGTCGTTGCGCGCGTGCATGGTCTGATAGTCGCGGGCATCGGCGGCATCGGTCGCGCGCTTGCCGGCGATGTAGGGCGGCAAGGGCAATTCGCCGAGGCGGGCGATGGCCTCGTCGAGATGCGGCCCGGCGAGCGCGAAGCGCAGCTCGACCTCCCCTCCCTCGGCCTTGGTGACGATCTCGGCCTGGAGGCGGCCGTGTTCGCAGGCGCCGCTCTCGGATTCGTCGCCGAAGGTGACGGTCTCGCCGAGTGCGAGCTTCTTGGCCGGCCGCGCGAAGGCGCGCCAGCGATCGGCACCCTCGCGCTTGTGCAGCATGATCTCGACGCGGGCGGAGGCTTCCCCCCGTCGGCGCCGGCCATGGAGCCGGGACGGAATGACGCGCGTGTCGTTGAGAACGAGCGCGTCACCCGGTTGCAGCAGATCGACGAGATCGCGGATGCCGCGATCCTCGAAGGGCTGCGGGGCATCGGGCCTGACGACAAGCAGCCGCGCCGCATCGCGCGGGCTGACGGGCCTCAGCGCGATGCGGTCGTCGGGCAGGTCGAAGTCAAAGAGCCCGACATCCACGGTGATGTCAGGCCGCGTCGGCCATCACCTTCAGCGAGACGATGGAGTCGGGATCGCGCACGGGCTCGCCGCGCTTGATGGTGTCGACATTGTCCATGCCTTCCACGACCTGGCCCCAGACCGTGTACTGCTTGTCGAGGAAGCGGGCATCGTCGAAGACGATGAAGAACTGGCTGTTGGCCGAGTTCGGGTTCTGGGCGCGGGCCATCGAGCAGATGCCGCGAACGTGCGGCTCGGCGTTGAACTCCTGCGCCAGATCGGGATGCTTCGAGCCGCCGGTGCCGGTGCCGTGCGGGCAGCCGACCTGGGCCATGAAGCCGTCGATGACGCGGTGGAAGACGATGCCGTCATAGAAACCCTCGCGCGCGAGCAGCTTGATGCGCTCGACATGCTTGGGCGCGAGGTCGGGGCGGAGCTTGATCACCACCTTGCCCTTGGTGGTTTCCATGACGAGGGTGTTCTCGGGATCGAGCGACATCAGATCGGCCTTTCGTTGGACGGCGCGCGGCCGTGGAAGCGGATGGACAAGGGCCGCCCCGCGATAGCGGCTCCGAGCTGCGGCGACAACCTCATAGGTGTGCAGCTGCGAACAGCCGCGGCGACGGAGTCGGTGAAGCGGCGGCGCAGATCGGCTTGCGTCTGCTGCGTCTGCCAGGTCACGCGCGGCTCGCCGAAGAGCGAGCCGTCGCGACGCAGGCTGAAGCGCACGGTCGCCATCGCCCCGCTCGCCGGACCGTCCATCGCCGGTGGCATCCAGCAACGGCGCAGTGCCGGAGCGATGTCGGCGAGGCGGTCGAGCTCACCGCCATCGGGCGTCTTCGTCGCCGGCTCGACCGTGCCGACCACACCGATCTCGCCGCTGCCGGCTCGAGGTGCCGGCGGGATCGGCCGTGTCGCGGCACCCGGCCCATCGGCGTCGCCGCCGAAGCGCCCGCCAACGCCGGGGGCGTAACGCTGGCCCGACGGGGGCGGCAGCACCGGGTTCTGGGAGCCAGAGGGCGGCGGCAGCACCGGGTTCTGCGAACCGGATGCCGGCGGCAGGCCGAGATCGGTCGTTCCCTGCGCCGCCGCCGCGCCCGCCGTGACAGCGGACAGGGCGCAGAGGAACAGGCCGTTCAGGGCGCGCGGCGCCCTGCCCGCCATCGGCTTACTTCGCGTCGGACTGGAGCCGCATGCGGACGATCTTGTCGGGGCCGGTGACCATGCCGCTGCCGGCGGCGCCCTTCTTGATTTTGCGGACGGCCTCCATGCCCGAGACGACCTCGCCGAAGAGCGTGTACTGGCCGGTCAGCGAGGCGCAGCCCTCATAGCAGATGAAGAACTGCGAGTTGGCCGAATCGGGCGACTGCGAACGCGCCATGCCGACCGAGCCGACCTTGTAGGGGGTGGGCGTGAACTCGGCCTTGATATTGGGCAGGTCGGAGCTGCCCGTGCCGGTGCCCGTCGGGTCGCCGGTCTGCGCCATGAAGCCGTCGATGACGCGGTGGAAGACGATGCCATCATAGAAGCCGCGCTTGGTCAGCGTCTTGATCTGCTCGACATGCTTGGGCGCGAGGTCCGGACGCAGGCGGATCGTCACCGGCCCATCCTTGGTCTCGAGGATCAGCGTGTTGGCGGGATCCGTGGCCTGGGCCCGAACCGGCGCGGTCGCAAGGCCGAGGGAGGCGAAAAGAGCGAGAGTGGCGAGCGAGTGGCGCAGCATGATCGTCTCCTTGGCCGCCGAGATGTCGGCGGGCGTGTCGTCGCGGGCGTCGTAGCGGCATCCTTTGGCCGGAACAAGGCGCCGCAGGACGACGAATCGCACGATGCTGCACTGCACAAGTGCAGCAGAGAATAATTTTGCAAAAAGTTGAGGCTCGACCTGCTCAAAGTGATGACAGACGTGTGGCAATCGGTTATCAAATTCCCCACTGGACACGCTTTGTTGATCGGAGCGCCGCGGACCAGGTCTCGGGAGGACAAACGCCCGTTCAGTATACGAGTCGCACGCGAACAGATGTGCGCCGTTACTGCGGTAAAAACAGACTAAGAAGGCAAGGCATCGGCCTTGCCTTTTTCTTTGTCTGGTGTCCGGCGGGCCGTTAGCCGCCCCGTATCCGATCGCTCCATGGCCTGCCCGTGCCCTCTGCGTCCACCCGCCTTTGCCGGCTCAGATGTCGAGCGCCGCCCAGCCATACCAGACGAAAAGGAAGACCACGGCTGCGATCAGCGAGGTGATCACCACCTTGCGGCGAAGACCCGGCAGGGCCGGAGCGCCGGGCTCGGTGCCTTCGACGACCTCCCCGGTTTCCACCTGACTGCGCACACCGAAGGGCAGGACGGCGAAGAGCACCGTCCACCAGATCACGAAGTAGACGGCGAGCGCACTCGCGATCGTCATGGCTGCAGGTCCTTTTCGGCGGTGTCGGCCAGCGCGATGCAGGAGAATGCGACGCGGGCCTGCGTGGGCACGCCAAAGCGGGCGGTGTGGCGCGCCGGCAGACCGCCTGGGAAATGCTTCACATATTCGGCATTGCAGGCGGCATAATCGGCCGGATCGGTGATCAGCATGGTCATCTGCACGACGCGCGGGAGCGAGCTGCCGGCCTCCGCCAGGATGCCGGCGATATGGGTGAGCGCGTTGCGCACCTCATCGGCCGGCGTCTCGCCGCGATGGATGCCGCGGGCGGGATCATGCGGTGCCGAATGGCCGGAGACGAAGACGAGGCCGGCGGCGCGCGTGGCTGCGCTGAAAGGGCGGGCTGAGTCCTGATCCGGCTGGCCGAAGAAGCTGATCGCGGATGCGTCCATCGGCTCAGGCCTGCTCGAGCTCGACGAGCGTGCCGGTGAAGTCCTTCGGATGCAGGAAGAGAACGGGCTTGCCATGCGCGCCGATGCGCGGCTCGCCCGTGCCCAGCACCCGCGCGCCCGCCGCTTTCAGCCGGTCGCGCGCGGCGAGGATGTCGTCGACCTCGTAGCAAATGTGGTGGATGCCGCCATCGGCGTTGCGCTCGAGGAACTTCGTGATCGGGGAATCGGCGCCCAGCGGCTCAAGCAGCTCGACCTTGGTGTTCGGCAGCTCGACGAAAACGACGGTGACGCCGTGCTCCGGCTGCGGCAGCGGCTGCGAGACGCGGGCCCCGAGCGTGTCGCGATAGAGCGCGGTCGCCCCAGCGAGATCCTTCACGGCGATGGCGACGTGGTTGAGGCGTCCGATCATGTTGCTCCCCTGCTGGCTTAGGCCGATCCTAAACCTCGATCACCAGCGCATGCACCAGCGGCTTCTTGCCCCACTCCTCATTGACCGCGCTGCGCAGGCCGCGCTCCAGCGCATTGCGCAGCGCTTCCGGGTCGCGGCGACGCGCCTTGGGAATGCCATCGATCAGTTCCGACACCGCATCGGCGACGTATTCGTCGAAGCCCGTGCCGTCGCGCGTATAGGGCGGCAGACCCAGCACGGCGATCTCCGGATCGCCGGCGAGCCCGCCCTTCTCGTCGATCGCGACGGCGACCGAGATCATACCGACGAAGGAGAGCCTGCGACGCTCGGGAATGGTCTTCTCCAGCGCGTTCACGAGGAGATTGCCATCCTGGTAGAGGCGGCCATGGGTGACCTCGTCGATCTTGCTGGCGCCCTCCGGGGTGATCGCGACGACGTCGCCATTGCCGGCACGCACCACGATCTTGACGCCGAGCCCGCGCGCGAAGGTCGCGTGCTCCGAGAGATGGAGGTCCTCGCCATGGGCGGGGATCACGATCTTCGGCTTCAGCCAGCCATAGAGCCTGGCCATTTCCTCGCGGCGTGGATGGCCGGAGACATGGACCAGATGGGTCCGGTCGGTGATGATCTCGATGTTGTCGCGGGCGAGCGCGTTCTGGATGGCGCCAACCGCCTTCTCGTTGCCGGGAATCGTGCGCGAGGAGAAGATCACCCGGTCGCCGGGCGAGAGCGCGATCTCCGGGTGGTCGTCGGAGGCGATGCGCGAGAGCGCGGCGCGTGGCTCGCCCTGGCTGCCGGTCAAGAGCGCCACGACCTTGTCGCGCGGCAGGTAGCCATAGGTGTCGGCCGAGCGGAAGGCCGGGATGCCGTCGAGATAGCCACATTCGCGGGCGACATCGATGACGCGGTCCATGGCGCGGCCGACGACGACGACCTCGCGCTGATCGGCCATCGCCGCTTCCGCCACCGCCCGCAGCCGGGCGACATTGGAGGCGAAGGTGGTGACCGCGACGCGACCGGGGGCCGAGCGCACCAGTTCCTTGATCTTGGCGGCGACATCGGCCTCGCTCGGCGAGGTGCCGTCGCGCATCACGTTGGTCGAGTCGCAGACCAGCGCCAGCACGCCCTCTTCGCCGAGCTCGCGCAGGCGCTTCTCGTCGGTCGGCAGGCCGACCTGGGGCGTCACGTCGATCTTCCAGTCGCCGGTATGGACGACGAGGCCGACGGGGGTGCGGATCGCGAGCGCATTCGATTCGGGAATCGAATGCGCCACGGGCACGAATTCGATGTCGAAGGGGCCGAGCGTGATGCGGCCGCCCTGGGCGACGATGTGCATCGGCACCTTGGGCGCGCCCGGCTCTGAGAGGCGGCGCGTGGCGAGAAGCCCGGCGGCGAACTGGGTACAATAGACCGGCGCACGCAGGGAGGGCCAGAGCGCGGCGAGCGCGCCGATATGGTCCTCATGGGCGTGGGTGATCACGATGCCGAGCAGGTTCGCCCGCTCTTCGACGATGTAGCGCAGGTCCGGCAGCACGATGTCGACGCCCGGAACCTCCGGGCCGGCGAAGGACAGGCCGCAATCGACGAGGATCCATTTCCGCCTCCCCTCCGGCCCATAGCCGTAGAGGGCGGCGTTCATGCCGATCTCGCCGAGGCCACCGAGGGGAACGAAAACGAGCTGGTCTTTGGAACGGGTCACGAAGAATCCTGACTGATCGACAGCCGGCGGCGCCGGGATGGTTCGGGAGCCCTAACACGCGGCGCTGCAGGGCTCCAGAGCGGCACGGCATCGCCCGTCTGCGGCAGCGCACGCCGCGGTCAGCGCGGCGCATCCTCGGGGATGGCGGCGCCGAAGAACAGATCGCCGGCATCGAAGGCCTGTGTTCCGGCCGACGTCTCGAGCAGCAGCCGACCGCCGGGGTCGAGGCCGGCGAAGACACCGGTGACGGCTCCCGAGGGCGGGCGGATGGTGATCGTCTCGCCGAGGAACGCCGCCCGCGCCAGCCAGGCCTGCCGGGTGGGACCGAAGCCGCCGGGCCGCCGCCAGATGGCGAAGCGCTCGGCAAAGGCCTCGGCCAGCGCCGCCAGCGTCGCCTCGATCGTGACCTCGGGCCGATGGACGCGCAGGAAGCTCGCCGGATAGGGCGTTCCCTGAGCGCTGGACGCGATGTTGATGCCGAGGCCCGCGATGACGGCGAAGCGCCCTGCCCCACTCTCGCCCTCGAGCAGCAGGCCGGAGCATTTGGCGCCGTCGACGAGGAGATCGTTCGGCCATTTGAGCGCGAGCCGTGGCGCCGCCAGCCCGGTCACACGCGCGGCGGCATCGTGCAGGGCGAGCCCCGCGACGAAGCCGAGCTGCGGCGCCAGCGCCGGCTCGCAGGGATTCACCAGGAGGAGGCTCGCATAGAGATTGCCCGGCGGCGAGGTCCAGTGCCGGCCATGGCGCCCGCGCCCGGCGTTCTGGCTGCGCGCGACGATCCAGAGCTGGCCAGGATCGCCCTGGTGGAGCGCGCGGCGCGCCTCCTCCATGGTCGAGCCGACCTCGTCGCGGACGATCAGCCGGTAGCCGGCGGCACGGGCGAGGTCGCCTAACATGCGCGTCCTATTGGGAACCACACCGTCATGCTCGCCCTTGTGGCGAGCATCCACGTCTTGAACACAGGTCGCGTCAGAACAAGACGTGGATGGTCGGGACACGCCCGACCATGACGGCTGCGCCTCAAAACAGCGACTTCGCCGCCGCGCCGGCCGAGTTCAGCAGCGGGGCCGGCAGCAACGAGAGCGCCAGCACGAAGAGTGCGGAAACCAGCAGCACGGCGCGCACGGCGAAGTCGCCCTTCTCGAAGGCGGGCTTCGCGTCGTCGAAATAGATCACCTTGACGAGGCGCAGATAGTAGTAGGCGCCGATGACACTGGTGACGACGCCGACCACGGCGAGCACATAGAGCTTGGCGTCGATGGCGGCGAGGAAGACGTAGAACTTCGCCCAAAACCCGGCGAGCGGTGGGATGCCGGCGAGCGAGAACATCATCATCGACAGCGCGAAGGCCATCCACGGATTGGTCCGCGAAAGGCCCGCGAGTTCGCCGATCTCCTCGACCGCCTTGCCGTCGCGGCGCATCAGCAGCACGCAGGCGAAGGCGCCGAGCGTGGTGGCGAGGTAGATCGCCATATAGACCAGCACGCCCTGGACGCCATTGGCAGTACCCGCGGCGAGGCCGACCAGCGCATAGCCCATATTGGCGATCGAGGAATAGGCGAGCAGGCGCTTGATATTGGTCTGGCCGATCGCGGCGAAGGCGCCGAGCGCCATTGAGGCGATGGCGATGAAGATGACGATCTGCTGCCACTCATGCAGCGCGCCGGGGAAGGCGCCAACGAAGATGCGCACGACCATCGCCATCGCCGCCATCTTGGGGGCTGAGGCGAAGAAGGCGGCGACCGGAGTCGGCGCGCCCTCATAGACGTCCGGCGTCCACATGTGAAACGGCACGGCCGAGATCTTGAAGGCGACGCCGGCGGCGATGAAAACGATGCCGAAGATCAGGCCGATGCCGGGATTGCCGCCCTGGACGGCTGCGGCGATGCCGGCATAGTTGACCGTGCCGGTGAAGCCGTAAACCAGCGAGGCGCCGTAGAGCAGCATGCCCGAGGACAGCGCGCCGAGGACGAAATACTTCAGGCCGGCCTCGGTCGATTTCGGATTGTCGCGGTCGAAGGCGGCGACGACATAGAGCGCCAGCGACTGCAGCTCCAGACCGACATAGAGGCTGATGAGGTCGTTGGCCGAGATCATCATCATCATGCCGACCGTCGACAGGACGATCAGGATCGGGAATTCGAAGCGCATCGAGCCGTCGCGACGAAGCGAGTCCGATGAGAGCAGGATCGCCGCGGCGGCCCCCAGCAGCGTCAGCACCTTGAAGAAGCGGGCGAAGCTGTCGACGACGAAACCGCCGTTGAAGGTGAGCGCCCGGCCCTCGCCGGCGAGAACCAGTACAAGCGCCAGTGCAAACAGCGCCAGGGCCGCGCCCTCGAGCAGGCGTGTCGACCGCTCGCCGCGGATCGCGCCGACCAGCACCATGGCGATGGCGCCGATCGCGAGGATGATTTCCGGAAGCGCCGGGCCGAGAGCGGGCAGAGCCATCCTGCGAGACCTTACTGAACGACCAGCATCGCCGTTTTCGCGGCGGTGAGTGCGGCCTGATAATTCTTGATGAGGGCTTCGGTCGGCGCCGCAAAAGCGTCGAGGATCGTTCCCGGACGGATGCCGTACCAGACCGTGAGCACGACCAGCGGGATCAGGATCGCCATTTCGCGGCGATCGAGATCGGCGATGTCCTTGAGCTCGGGCTTGACCAACTCGCCGAAGACGACGCGGCGATAGAGCCAGAGCGCATAGGCGGCCGACAGGATGACGCCCGAGCAGGCAATGAAGGCCACCCAGGGGTTGGCGCGGAAAGCGCCCATCAGCGTCAGAAACTCGCCGACGAAGCCCGCCGTGCCGGGCAGGCCGACATTGGCCATGGTGAAGACCATGAAGATGACCGCATAGACCGGCATCCGGTTCACCAGCCCGCCATAGGCGGAAATCTCGCGGGTGTGCATGCGATCGTAGATCACGCCGACGCAGAGGAAGAGCGCGCCCGAGACCAGCCCGTGGCTGACCATCTGGAACATCGCGCCCTGGATGCCCTGCGGCGTCAGGGTGAACAGGCCCATGGTGACGAAGCCCATATGCGCCACCGAGGAGTAGGCGATCAGCTTCTTGATGTCCTCCTGCATCAGCGCCACCAGCGAGGTGTAGACGATGGCGATGACCGACAGCGCGAAGACGAAGGAGGCGAAATAGGCCGAGGCCTCCGGGAACATCGGGATCGAAAAGCGGATGAAGCCGTAGCCACCCATCTTCAGCATGATCGCGGCCAGCACGACCGAGCCGGCAGTCGGCGCCTCGACATGGGCGTCCGGCAGCCAGGTGTGGACCGGCCACATCGGCATCTTCACCGCGAAGGAGGCGAAGAAGGCGAGCCAGAGCCAGGTCTGCATGTCCGCCGGGAACTTGTGCGCCAGCAGCGTCGGGATGTCGGTGGTGCCGGCGTGCCAGTACATCGCCATCAGCGCGAGCAGCAGCAGCACCGAGCCCAGCAGCGTGTAGAGGAAGAACTTGTAGGAGGCGTAGACGCGCCGCTTGCCGCCCCAGATGCCGATGATCAGGAACATCGGGATCAGGCCGCCCTCGAAGAAGAGATAGAACAGCACGAGGTCGAGCGCCACGAAGACGCCGATCATCAGCGTCTCGAGGATGAGGAACGCGACCATGTATTCGCGCACCCGCTTCGTGATCGCATGCCAGGACGCCAGGATGCAGAACGGCATCAGGAAGGCGGTGAGCACCACGAAGGGGAAGGAGAAGCCGTCGACGCCGAGCTTGAACTGGATCGCGTCGGAGACCCAGGCATGGGTCTCGACCATCTGGAAGCCGGGATTGGCGGGGTCGAACTTCGCCCAGGCGAAGCAGGCGAGCACGAAGGTCGCGACGGTGGCGGCGAGCGCCCCATAGCGCGCATTGGACTCGACCGCAGCCTGATCGCCGCGCAGCGTCAGGATGAACGCCGCGCCGACCAGCGGCAGGATCAGAAGACCGGTGAGGATACCGAAGCCGAACATCATCTCACCCGCGCGCCACGAGATACCAGGTCACCAGGCCCGCGACGCCCATCAGCATGGCGAAGGCATAGTGGTAGAGATAGCCGGTCTGCAGCCGCACGACCCGGTTGGTCACGTCGACGACGCGGGCGGAAATCCCGTCCGGGCCCATGCCGTCGATGACGAAGCCGTCGCCCTTCTTCCAGAGGAACTTCCCGATCCACATCGACGGCTTCACGAACAGGAAGTCGTAGATCTCGTCGAAATACCACTTGTTGAGCAGGAAGCGGTACAGGACAGGGTTGGCGGCCGCGAGCTTGCCCGGCACGTCGGGGCGCAGCACGTACATGTAGAGCGCCAAACCGAAGCCGATCAGCATGGCGACGAAGGGCGACCAGATCACCCATTTCGGCACCTCGTGCATCTCGTGCAGGATGTGGTTGTCCTTAGCCGTGAAGAGCGAAGCCTTCCAGAAGGCGTCGTAGCCAGCACCGATGAAGGCGCCCTTGAAGGCGAAGCCGGCGGCGACCGCGCCGAGCGACAGCACGGCGAGCGGGATCAGCATCACCAGCGGGCTCTCATGCGGCTTGTGGTCGTGGCCATGGCCGTGATGGTCGTCATGCGCATGGGCGGCATGGGCATGATCGTCGTGGCCATGATCGTCGTGGCCATGCGCGGCGTGACCATGCGACGCGTGGGCATCCGCACCCCAACGCGGTTTGCCCTCGAAGGTCATGAAGTAGAGGCGCCAGGAGTAGAACGAGGTCATGCAGGCGGCGACCACCAACAGCACATAGGCATAGGAGGCGGCGAAGCCCTTATGCGCGACCGCGGCATAGGCGCTCTCGATGATCGCGTCCTTGGAGAAGTAGCCGGCGAGGAGCGGGAAGCCGGTGAGCGCCAGCGTGCCGATGGTCATGGCGGCCGCCGTCAGCGGGATGTGCTTCCGCAAACCACCCATGTTCCGCATGTCCTGCTCATGGTGCATCGCGTGGATGACCGAGCCGGCACCGAGGAACAGCAGCGCCTTGAAGAAGGCGTGGGTGAAGAGGTGGAAGACGCCGGCCGAATAGGCGCCGACCCCGAGCGCGACGAACATGTAGCCGAGCTGCGAGCAGGTCGAGTAGGCGATGACGCGCTTGATGTCGTTCTGGACGAGGCCGATGGTAGCGGCGAAGAAGGCAGTCGTCGCGCCGATGACGATGACGACGGTGAGCGCGACAGGCGCATATTCGAAGATCGGCGACAGGCGCGCGACCATGAAGACGCCGGCGGTGACCATGGTCGCGGCGTGGATGAGCGCGGAGACCGGAGTCGGGCCCTCCATCGCGTCGGGCAGCCAGGTGTGCAGCAGGAATTGGGCCGACTTGCCCATGGCGCCCATGAACAAGAGCAGCGCGGTCAGCGTCAGCGCGTTCCAATCATACCCAAGGAAGCGGAAGCTCTTCTCGGTCAGACCGGCAATCTGCGGGAAGATGGTGTCGAAGGCCACCGAGCCGGTCAGGACGAAGACCAGGAAGATGCCGAGCAGGAAGCCGAAATCGCCGACGCGGTTGACGATGAAGGCCTTCATCGCCGCGGCACAGGCGGAGGGCTTCTGATACCAGAATCCGATCAGCAGATAGGAGGCGAGGCCGACGCCCTCCCAGCCGAAGAACATCTGCAGCAGGTTGTCGGCGGTCACCAGCATCAGCATGGCGAAGGTGAACAGCGACAGATAGGCGAAGAAGCGCGGCCGGTGTGGATCCTCATGCATGTAGCCGATCGAGTAGACATGCACGAGCGAGGAGACGGTGTTGACCACGACCAGCATCACCACGGTCAGCGTGTCCACACGGAAGGCCCAGTCGACCTGCAAGCCCCCCGAGGACATCCAGGTCGCGACCTGGACCCGCGTCGTGCCGGCGCCGAAGCCGACATTGAAGAAGGCGATCCAGGACAGGACGGCCGAGACGACCAGCAGCGAGGTGGTGACGATCTCAGAGCCGCGCGCGCCGATCAGACGCCCGAAGAGGCCTGCGATCAGGAAGCCGATCAGGGGGAGGAAGACGATCAGTTTGTATAACATGGGGCAGCTTCCGGACGCGTGCGCGCCTCAGCCTTTCATCATGTTGATGTCTTCCACCGCGATCGTGCCGCGGTTGCGGAAGTAGACGACGAGAATGGCGAGCCCGATGGCGGCTTCCGCCGCGGCGACCGTCAGCACCAGTAGCGCGAAGATTTGCCCGACGATGTCGTTCAGGAAGCTCGAGAAGGCGACGAAGTTCAGGTTGACCGCCAGCAGGATCAGCTCGACCGACATCAGGATGACGATGACGTTCTTGCGGTTCAGGAAGATACCGAGCACGCCCAGCGTGAACAGGATCGCCCCGACGGCGAGGTAGTGGCCAAGCCCGATCATCAGACCGTCTCCTCCGGCAGCGCGGCGCCCGTCTGCACCTTCTTGACGTCCATGGCGGTCGCTTTGCTGCGCGCGTTCTGCTGCGCGATGTCCTGGCGCTTGATGCCGGGGCGGTCGCGCAGGGTCAGCACGATCGCGCCGATCATGGCGACGAGCAGGACGAGGCCGGCGGCCTGGAAGTAGTAGACATACTGCGTGTAGAGCACCCGCCCGATCGCCTCGGTGTTGGTGATGCCGGCGGGGATGGCAGCGACCGGCGCGCGCACGATCTGCGGGTCGATGACCCAGGCGCCGACGACCAGCAGCAGCTCGACCGCGAAGATCAGCCCGATCAGCGCCCCGACCGGCAGGTAGTTCAGAAAGCCCTGGCGGAACTCGGCGAAATCGACGTCGAGCATCATCACCACGAAGAGAAAGAGCACCGCGACCGCGCCGACATAGACGACGATCAGCAGCATCGCGAGGAACTCGGCCCCGAGCAGCAGGAACAATCCGGCCGCGTTGACGAAGGCGAGGATCAGGAAGAGCACCGAGTGAACGGGGTTGCGCGACGCCACCACCATGAACGCCGAAGCGACGGTGATGCCGGCGAAGAGATAGAAGAAAGCCGCTGCGGCATTCATCTCGGTCAGCCTTTCCGCCCCGGCGGGCGGCTCTCGTGTTCACCTGCGCCCGACTCTCGCCGGACGCCGTTTGGAGCGTCTATAGTCAGGCCCGCCCGCGGTCACAACCGCATGACGGATCTGCCTACCGATCGTTTCAAGCTCTCCGTCATCCCGGGCAAGCGAAGCGCAGACCCGGGATCCATCGTCGAGCGATGTGGCCTCCGATGGATCCCGGATCTGCGCCGCTTGCGCGGCTTGTCCGGGATGACGGCGGAGGATGTTAGTCCTGTCACCGATACGGTGCGTCCATCGCGATGTTGCGCGCGATCTCGCGCTCCCAGCGGGCGCCGTTTTCCAGCAGCCGGTCCTTGTCGTAGAACAGCTCCTCGCGGGTCTCTGTGGCGAACTCGAAATTCGGCCCCTCGACGATCGCATCGACCGGGCAGGCCTCCTGGCAAAAGCCGCAATAGATGCACTTGGTCATGTCGATGTCGTAGCGCGTGGTGCGACGCGTGCCGTCGTTGCGGCGCGGGCCGGCCTCGATGGTGATGGCCTGGGCCGGGCAGATCGCCTCGCAGAGCTTGCAGGCGATGCAACGCTCCTCGCCATTGGGATAACGGCGCAGGGCATGCTCGCCGCGGAAGCGCGGGCTCTGCGGATTCTTCTCGAAGGGGTAGTTGATGGTCGCCTTCGGCTTGAAGAAATAGCGCATCGACAGCGCGAACGCGCCGACGAACTCCTTCAGCAGCAGGCCCTTGGCGGCTTGTGCGAGCGACATCGCCTTCGTCCTTCCCACTCAGCCGAACAGCGTCCGGCCGATCACATAACCCATCACCGGCGTGCCGCCGATCATCAGAACGACCAACACCGCCTTCAGCCAGCGGATGCGACGCTCGTAGTCGTCGCGCTCCGCCTGCGTCGTCGATCGATCGGTCCGGCGCAGCGCCGCGACGACGACGCCCGACACGATCCTGTACTCCACGATCCCCAACACCAACCCGATCAGCGCGCCGATCAGGCCGGCCGAGACCGCCATCAGCGCACCGGACCCCAGCCCGTGAGCTGCAGCACGAAGGCGACGACCACGACCGAGGCCAGCGACAGCGGCAGGAAGACCTTCCAGCCCAGCCGCATCAGCTGGTCGTAGCGGTAGCGCGGCACGAAGGCCTTCACCATCGCGAACATGAAGAAGACGCCGCAGACCTTGATCATGAACCAGACCACGCCCGGCACCCAGGTAAAGGGCGCGACCGGGAACGGCGGCAGCCAGCCCCCGAGGAACAGGATCACCATCATGGCGCACATGGTCATGATCGCCACGTATTCGCCGAGCATGAACAGCAGATAGGGCGTCGAGGAATATTCGACCATGTAGCCGGCGACGAGCTCCGATTCCGCCTCGGGCAGGTCGAAGGGGGGCCGGTTGGTCTCGGCCAGCGCCGAGATGAAGAAGATCACGAACATCGGGAACAGCGGCAGCCAGTACCAGCCGAACAGGCCGAACCGGCCATTCTGCGCCTCGACGATCGCCGAGAGATTCAGCGAGCCGACGCAGAGAAGGACCGTGATGATGACGAAGCCGATCGAGACCTCGTAGGAGACCATCTGCGCCGCCGAGCGCAGCGCGCCCATGAAGGGATATTTCGAGTTCGAGGCCCAGCCGGCCATGATGATGCCGTAGATGCCGAGCGAGGAGATCGCCAGGACATAGAGGATGCCGACATTGATGTCGGCGATCGCCCAACCTTCGGCCACAGGGATCACCGCCCAGGCCGACAGGGCGAGCAGGCAGGTCACCAGCGGCGCCAGCAGGAAGACGCCCTTGTTGGCGCCGGACGGGATGATCGGCTCCTTGAAGGCGAATTTGAGCAGGTCGGCGAAGCTCTGGAACAGGCCGAAGGGCCCGACCACGTTGGGGCCGCGCCGCAACTGCACCGCCGCCCAGATCTTGCGGTCGGCCAGCAGGATATAGGCGATGAAGACGAGCAGGCAGACCAGCAGCAGCAGGCTCTTGCCCAGCATGATCGCGAGATCGAGAACGAGGTCCCAGTTCATGGCCGCTTACTCCGCCGCCTGCTGCAGCCGGCCGGAGGCCAGCGCGGAACATTCGGCCATCACGGCGGAAGCGCGCGCGATCGGGTTGGTCTGGTAGAAATCGGCGACCGGCGAGACGAAGCCGGTCTTCTCGGCCTTGCCGCCGAGAGCGGCGAGCGCGCCGAGCCCGGAGGCGTCCGCCGGATCGAGCCGGTCGAGCGCGGCGAAATGCGGATGAGCCGCATAGAGCGCCTGGCGCAGGCCGGCCAGCGAGTCGAAGGGCAGCGTCTTGCCGAGCGCGGCGGAGAGCGCGCGCAGGATCGCCCAGTCCTCGCGGGCATCGCCCGGCGCGAAGGTGGCGCGGTCGGTCATCTGCACGCGGCCTTCGGTGTTGACATAGGTTGCGGACTTTTCGGTATAGGCCGAGCCCGGCAGGATGACGTCGGCGCGGTGCGCGCCCTTGTCGCCATGCGTGCCCTGATAGATCACGAAGGCGCCGGCGGGCACCTCGATCTCGTCGGCGCCGAGCAGGAAGAGGACGTCGAGCGCGCCCGGAGCGAGCATGCCGGCGATGTCGAGGCCCCCCGATCCGTCAGCAGTCTTGCCCGGCACGAAGCCGAGATCGAGCGCGCCGACACGGGCGGCCGCCGTGTGCAGCACGCCGAAGCCGCTCCAGCCCTCGCTCACGGCGCCGAGCGCCTGCGCAGCCTTGACCGCTAGGGCGAGAACCGCCTCGCCGTCGGCGCGGGCGAGAGCGCCCTGCCCGACCAGCACCATCGGCCGCTCGCCGGCCTTCTCCGCCTTGCCGGCGAGATCCGCCAGCGTGTCGGGACCGGCGCCGAGATGGTCGTAGTCATAGGTCAGGTCGGCCTTCTCGCCGATGAGCTGGATCTTGAAGTCGCCGCGCAGCCAGCGCTTGCGGATGCGCGCGTTCACGATCGCCGCCTCGCGGCGCGGGTTGGCGCCGATGATCAGCAGCGACGTCGCCTGTTCGATGCCGGCGATGCCGGCGTTCAGGATGTAACTGGCGCGGCCAAATTTCGGATGCAGCCTGGTGCCGTCCTGACGGCAATCGAGATTGGCCGACCCGAGCGAGGCGATCAGGCTCTGCAGCGCAAACATTTCCTCGACGGCGGCGAGATCGCCGGCGATGGCGCCGATCTTCTCCGGCTTGGCCGCCTTCACCTTTTCCGCGATCAGCGCGAAAGCCTCGGCCCAGGAGGCCGGGCGTAGCGCGCCGTTCCGGCGGATATAGGGCCGGTCGAGACGCTGCGTGCGCAGGCCATCGACGATGTGGCGGGTCTTGTCGGAGATCCACTCCTCGTTCACCGCCTCATTCAGGCGGGGCAGGATGCGCATGACCTCCTTGCCGCGGGAATCGACGCGGATGGCCGAGCCGACGGCGTCCATCACGTCGATGGACTGCGTCTTGGTCAGCTCCCAGGGCCGGGCCTTGTTCTGGTAGGGCTTGGACGTCAGCGCCCCGACCGGGCAGAGATCGACGACGTTGCCCTGGAGTTCCGAGGTCATCGCCTGCTCGAGATAGGTGGTGATCTCCATGTCCTCGCCGCGGCCGATGGCGCCGAGATCGGAGCCGCCGGCGACTTCGGTGGTGAAACGGACGCAGCGCGTGCACTGGATGCAGCGCGTCATCGAGGTTTTGACCAGCGGGCCGATATACTTGTCCTCGACCGCGCGCTTGTTCTCGGCATAGCGCGAGGTGTCGACGCCATAGGCCATCGCCTGGTCCTGCAGGTCGCACTCGCCGCCCTGGTCGCAGATCGGGCAATCCAGCGGGTGGTTGATCAGGAGGAACTCCATCACCCCCTCGCGCGCCTTCTTGACCATGGGCGACTTGGTCGAGACCACCGGCGGCTCGCCATTGGGGCCGGGGCGCAAATCGCGCACGCCGATGGCACACGACGCCTGCGGCTTCGGCGGGCCACCCTTCACCTCGACGAGGCACATGCGGCAGTTGCCGGCGATGGACAGCCGCTCATGGAAGCAGAAGCGCGGCACCTCGGCTCCGGCAGCCTCGCAGGCCTGCAGCACCGTGTATTCGGCGGGTACGTCGACCTCGATGCCGTCGATGATGAGTTTGGTCATCCGCTTGCCTTCACCGAACTTCCGCGAGATCGAGCCTGCGCTCGATCCGATCCAGACGGCCTTCGACGCGGTCGATCCGTCTGTTCACGCCCGCGAGAGAGATTTCAATCTGTGCCAGCTTCAGATCGACCTGGCCGAGACGCTCCTCGACATTGGTCGTCCTGACTTTGAGATCGCGCACATCCTCACCGAGCCGATCGACCTTTTCGTCGATCCGACGCAACATGACCAACACGATGTTGTCGGGCTCGGTCATCCCGTTCACTCCGCCGCCATCATGCGCACCGGCTCGCCGTGCGGGTTGGCGGCATAGTCGTCGATGCGCTGCTCGATTTCATGACGGAAATGCGCGATTAGGCCCTGGATCGGCCAGGCGGCGGCGTCGCCGAGCGCGCAGATGGTGTGGCCCTCGATCTGTTTGGTGACGTCGAGCAGCATGTCGATCTCGCGCTTCTGGGCGCGACCCTCGACCATGCGCTCCATGACGCGCCACATCCAGCCCGTGCCCTCGCGGCAGGGCGTGCACTGGCCGCAACTCTCATGCTTGTAGAAATGGCTGAGGCGGGCGATGGCGCGGATGACGTCGGTGGACTTGTCCATGACGATGACGGCCGCGGTGCCGAGGCCCGATTTCAGCTTCGACAGCGAGTCGAAATCCATCGGCGTATCGATGATCTGCTCGGCGGGAACCATCCGCACCGAGGAGCCGCCGGGGATAACCGCCTTGAGGTTGTCCCAGCCGCCGCGGACACCGCCGCAATGCCGGTCGATCAGCTCGCGGAAGGTGATGCCCATCACCTCTTCCACGTTGCAGGGCTTGTTCACATGGCCCGAGATGCAGAACAGCTTGGTGCCGACATTGTTGGGGTTTCCGAGCGATGAAAACCAGCTCGCGCCGCGGCGCAGGATGGTCGGCGCCACCGCGATGGACTCGACGTTGTTCACCGTGGTCGGGCAGCCATACAAGCCCACATTGGCCGGGAATGGCGGCTTCATCCGCGGCATGCCCTTCTTGCCCTCGAGGCTTTCGAGCAGGGCCGTCTCCTCGCCGCAGATATAGGCGCCGGCGCCGTGATGCACATAGAGATCAAAGGGATAGCCGTGGACGTTGTCCTTGCCGATGAGCTTGGCCTCATAGGCCTCGTCGACGGCGCGCTGCAGCGCCTCGCGCTCGCGGATATATTCGCCGCGGATGTAGATGTAGGCCGCATGGGCGCCCATCGCGAAGGAGGCGATCAGGCAGCCCTCGACCAGCGTATGCGGGTCGTTGCGCATGATCTCGCGATCCTTGCAGGTGCCGGGCTCCGACTCGTCGGCATTGACGACGAGGTAATGCGGGCGCCCGTCGTTCTGCTTGGGCATGAACGACCATTTCAGCCCGGTCGGGAAGCCGGCGCCGCCCCGCCCGCGCAGACCCGACTTCTTCATCTCGTCGATGATCCAGTCGCGGCCCTGCTCCAGCAGGAACTTGGTGCCGTCCCAGGCGCCGCGCGCCATGGCGCCCTTCAGCGACAGGTCGTGCAGGCCATAGAGATTGGTGAAAATACGATCGCGATCGGCGAGCATCAGTCTGCCTCAGTTCACGGGCGTGTCGATGATTTCGAGGCGGCGCTCGATACGCGCCAGCCTCGAGTCCATCGCACCATGTGTATCGTAGATATTGCCGATATCTGTCTTGACCGCACCGATTGCCGTATGAATTGAACGCAAATCCCCGCGTACCCCGGAGAGTTGGCCATGCTGATCGCGAATGGCCTCTTCGAGGTTACCGAGCCGCGCCTGAACGGCCTTGAGCACCTCGTAGATCAGTTCGTTGGTGACTTCGGCCATTGCCACCTCCTCACTCTCGCGGCTTGCTGGTCTTGGCGGCTTCACCCGCCGACTTGCCGTCGATCTTTCCCTGGGTCGCGGGCGTGTCGTTGGCGGCGCTGGTGGGCTGGCCCGGCTCGGACGGCTTTGGACGGCCCGCAGCCGCAGTCTCGGTCGCCGGCTTCGCCGCCGCTGCAGGCGTCGCATCGGTCTTTGGAGCGTCTGCCTTGGGCGCGTCGGGCTTGGGCGCGTCTGCCTTCTTGGCTTCCGCTTCGGCGGCGGCCTTGGCGGCAGCGGCTTCGGCGGCGGCCTTGCGCTGCTCGGTGACCCGCTTCTGCCAGTCACCGGCGCCGATCACCGTGCCGTCATAGAGGGCCGGGTCCTTCAGGGTCTCGCCGCCGCCGAGCGGCTCCGAGCCCGAGCGGCCATTCTGCGGGCCTGGCTTCGTCGGCCGGCCGTGGCGGAGATCCTCCAGCAGCGCCTTGAAGTTCTCGGGCGTCAGATCCTCGTAGTAATCGAAATTGATCTGCGCCATCGGGGCGTTGCAGCAGGCGCCGAGGCACTCGACCTCGAGCCAGGAGAGCTTGCCGTCCGCGGTCACCGTCGATTGCGGACCGATGACGTCCTGACAGACCTTCTTCAGCGACTCGGCGCCGCGCAGGGCGCAGGGCGTGGTGCCGCAGAGCTGGACGAAATGCTCGCCCACCGGCTGCAGGTTGAACATGGTGTAGAAGGTCGCGATCTCCATGACGCGCATCGGCGCCATGCCGAGCTTGCGCGCGACCGCCTCGATCGCGGCGCGCGGCAGCCAGCCGTCATGCTGCTCCTGCGCCTTCCACAAAAGCGGGATCACGGCCGAGGCCTGGCGGCCCTCCGGATATTTGGCGATCTGCTGGTCCACCCAGTTCTCGTTCGCCGCGTCGAAGGCGAAGGAGGCGGGCTGGACGGCATCGGGGGCGAGACGACGGACGGACATATCAGTTCTCTCTCGACGTCATGCTCGGGCTTGTCCCGAGCATCCACGCCTTCGCAACATCGGCCACGTTCAAAACGTGGATGGTCGGCACAAGGCCGACCATAACGGTAGAAGCGCTCACCGATCGACCTCCCCGAAGACGATGTCGAGCGAGCCCAGGATCGCGGAGACGTCCGCCAGCATGTGCTTGCGGCACATGAAATCCATGGCCTGGAGATGGGCGAAGCCCGGCGCCTTGATCTTGACCCGGTAGGGCTTGTTGGTGCCGTCGGCGACGAGATAGACGCCGAACTCGCCCTTGGGCGCCTCGACGGCGGCATAGACCTCGCCCGCGGGCACCTTGAAGCCCTCGGTGTAGAGCTTGAAATGGTGGATCAGCGCTTCCATCGAGCGCTTCATCTCGCCACGCTTGGGCGGCACCATCTTGCCGTCAAGCGCCGAGATCGGCCCGCCACCATCGGCCGAGAGCAGCTTTTCGCAGCACTGCTTGATGATGCGAACCGACTGCCGCATCTCTTCCATGCGGATGCAGTAGCGGTCGTAGCAGTCACCGTTCTTGCCGATGGGGATGTCGAAATCCATCTCGCCATAGCACTCGTAGGGCTGCGACTTGCGCAGGTCCCAGGCGGCGCCGGAGCCGCGGACCATGACGCCCGAGAAGCCCCATTTCCAGCAGGTCTCGAGATCGACGACGCCGATATCGACATTGCGCTGCTTGAAGATGCGGTTGTCGGTGAGCAGACCCTCGAGGTCGTCGCAGACCTGCAGGAACGGGTCGCACCACTCGGCGATGTCGTGGATCAGCGAGGGCGGCAGGTCCTGATGGACGCCGCCGGGTCGGAAATAGGCGGCGTGCATGCGCGCGCCTGAGGCACGCTCATAGAACACCATCAGCTTCTCGCGCTCCTCGAAGCCCCAGAGCGGCGGCGTCAGCGCGCCGACATCCATCGCCTGCGTGGTGACGTTGAGGATATGCGAGAGGATGCGGCCGATCTCGGAATAGAGCACGCGGATGAGCTGGCCGCGGCGCGGCACCGTCACACCCATCAGCTTCTCGACCGCCAGGCAGAAGGCATGCTCCTGATTCATCGGCGCGACGTAATCGAGCCGGTCGAAATAGGGCATCGCCTGGAGATAGGTCTTGGCCTCGATCAGCTTCTCGGTGCCGCGATGCAGCAGGCCGATATGGGGATCGACGCGCTCGACGATCTCGCCGTCCAACTCCAGCACGAGGCGCAGCACGCCGTGCGCGGCCGGGTGCTGCGGGCCGAAATTGATCGAGAAATTGCGGATGTTATGCTCTGACATCGCCGGCTCCGATCACGCCGTCTTCGCTTTTTCATCGCCCGGCAGGACGTAGTCCGTGCCTTCCCAGGGCGAGAGGAAATCGAAGTTGCGGAATTCCTGGTTGAGCTTCACCGGCTCGTAGACGACGCGCTTCTGCTCGTCGTCGTAGCGGACCTCGACATAGCCGGTCAGCGGGAAGTCCTTGCGCAGCGGATAGCCCTCGAAGCCATAGTCGGTGAGGATGCGGCGCAGGTCCGGATGGCCCGAGAACAGGATGCCGTAGAAATCGTAGGCCTCGCGCTCATACCAGTTCGCCGCCGGGAAGACCTCGATGATCGAGGGCACAGGGGTCGCCTCGTCGGTCTGGATTTTCACCCGGATGCGGCGGTTCGAATAGGGCGCCAGCAAATGGTAGACGACGTCGAAGCGCTTCTCGCGGCCGGGATAGTCGGCGCCGGCGATGTCGGTGAAATTGACGAAGCGGAAGCGGCGGTCGCCCGAGAGCGTCCTCATCACCGCGAGGATCGAGGCCGCCTCGGCATGAACCGTCAGTTCGCCGAAGGCGACGACGGCCTCGGTGACCGCACCCGGCAGCGCCGCCTTGATCTCTTCGCCGAGTTGTACGAGCGCTTCGCTCACTTGTGCGACTCCAGTTCGCGAACCTTGGCTTCGAGCGCTTCGATGCGCTCTTCGAACTCGCCGGTGACGAGTTTGCTCATCAACGTGTCCGCCGTCAGAGCGTGCCGGAACGACTCGATATGCCCCTCGATCTTCGTCAACCGTCGGTCGACGAGATCGAAGCGGGTCGAGTGCTGGTCGAGGCGCGCCAGAATATCGGCCCGCATCTCGCGGAGCAGCGGCATGATCATATCGACGGGCTCAGCCATGGCTCACCTCTCGATCGTGCCCGTCCGCCGGATCTTCTTCTGCAGCAGCAGCACGCCGTAGAGCAGCGCCTCCGCCGTCGGCGGGCAGCCCGGCACGTAGATGTCGATCGGCACGATGCGGTCGCAGCCGCGCACCACCGAGTAGCTGTAATGGTAGTAGCCACCGCCATTGGCGCAGGAGCCCATCGAGATGACGTAGCGCGGCTCCGGCATCTGATCATAGACCTTGCGCAGCGCCGGGGCCATCTTGTTGGTCAGCGTGCCCGCCACGATCATCACATCGGACTGGCGCGGTGAGGCGCGCGGCGCGAAGCCGAAACGCTCGACGTCATAGCGCGGCATCGACAGCTGCATCATCTCGACGGCGCAGCAGGCGAGGCCGAAGGTCATCCACATCAGCGAGCCGGTGCGCGACCAGTTGATCAGGTCGTCGGTGGCGGTGACGAGGAAACCCTTGTCGGCGAGCTCGCTGTTGATCGCGGTGAAGAACGGGTCGCGCTGGCCGACGGGCAGGCCGTCGGGCCCGAGCAGGCCCTTCGGCGCAGGGGCGACGAGCGGGTCACCGCGGTCGATCGCTGTCATAGCCATTGTCGTATCCTCGTGAACCGCAACCGTCAGATATGCCTCGCGCTTTGCGTCGGCGAGACGACAGTTAGTCCCACTCCAGCGCACCCTTGCGCCACTCATAGACGAAGCCGACCGTCAGCACGCCGAGGAACACCATCATCGACCAGAACCCATACCAGCCGAGGTCACCGAAGGCGACCGCCCAGGGAAACAGGAAGGCGACCTCGAGGTCGAAAATGATGAACAGGATCGCCACGAGGTAAAAGCGCACATCGAACTTCATGCGCGCGTCGTCGAAGGCGTTGAAGCCGCATTCATAGGCCGAGAGCTTTTCCGGATCCGGCTTCGAATAGGCGATCGCGAAGGGCGCGATCAGCAGCGCCAGCCCGATGAACGCCGAAACGCCGATGAAGATCACCAGCGGCAGATAGTCGTTCAGCAGGGACGGCACTGGAAGGGCTTGCATGGGCGTTCCCGCTCAACCGGATGGCGGCGACGTGCCGCCGGTGTCGATTAGACCCTCGATTAGAATGAAGCAAGACTTCGCCGCGCCGCAGCATGGCGCGACAGGGTTGATTCTGGCGCAAGCATAGCCGTGTCCGCGCTCGGCGTCCGCATGCCCGCCGCGGCCTGCCGGAATTTTGCCGCATCGTGCGGACTTGTTGCTAGCCGAGGCCGGCGCGACCGGACACACTCGCGCCGAATCGATTCAGCCATGCGGCCCGGCCGCCCCACCGAGAAAGGCTCATGATGCGCGCGCACCGTCGGCTCCTGCTCGCTTCGCCGATCCTGCTGCTGGCGGCTCTCGCACCGGCTGCCGGCGTCCGCGCCGAGGCGCTCGACCTCGCCCGTGCCAGCTGCGCGGATTTCACCGCGATGAGCGAGGCCGACCGCAGCCAGTTCTCGCTCTGGCTCGCCGGCTATTTCGCCGGCAGCGCCATGCGCCCGCTGCTCGATCTCGAAAAGATCACCGCCGCGCCCGCCGCGCTGGCCGAACTCTGCGCCAAGTCGCCACAGGTGGCGCTGGTCGGCGCCGAGACCCGCGCCGTCTTCATTCCCGCGCCCGCTCCCTGACCGGCATGCATCGCGCCCGCCTCGTCGCGTCGTCGCTGGCGCTCGCCTGTGTCATGGACTTCGCGGCCCTCGCTCAGGAGGGCACGACGAGGCGCGCGCCCCTGCCGCCGCAACGCCCCTTCGATCTCGAACTGCCCGGCACCCCTGCCCTGCCGGCGATCATCGTTCCCGCGCCCACGCAGGCGCAGGATGCGCCCCCGCCCGACGCCAACTCGCCGATGACGAGCGAACCGGACGAGGGCGAAGGGCCGGAATGGCCGCAGCTGACACCCGGCCAGAAGGCGGGCGCGGAGCCGGCCTACGACCCCGACGAGAAACCGGACCGGCCGGGCATCTCGACCGATCCGGGGACATCGATCGCCTGCCTGCCCCCACGGCTGAAGCAGATCCTGACCAAGATCTCGGACAGGTACGGGGCGGTGAAGGTGACCTCGACGTGGCGCCCGCCCTGGCGGGCGCGGCGCGGCTCCTATCACAAGCGCTGCGAGGCGATGGATTTCCGCGTGCCCGGCGTGCGGCCGCGGGCGGTCATCGAATGGGTGCGCACCCTGCCGGAGGTCGGCGGGCACAAGGTCTACTGGAACGGCATCCTGCACATCGACACCGGACCGCGCCGGCCCTGGTGACACGAGGCTGACGGTGGGGCCCGCGGCTCAGGCGGCGCGCGCCATCGCCTCGTCGAGCAGGCGATGCGTCCGACGCAGCATCTCGCCCAGTCCGGCCGCCGCGTCCGGCCCGGGCGGGGCCTCGCCCTCGCGCGCCGCTCGCTCCATCTCGGCCGCGACTGACGCGACCCGGCGCGCGCCGAGATTGGCGCTCATCGATTTCAAGGCATGGGCATATTGCGCGACGCGGTCACTGTCTCCTGCGCGGGCCGCATCGCCGAGCCGCTCGACCTCTTCGAGCGAGCGGCTGCGGTAGAGCTCGGTGATGCGCCGTACCGTCTCCAACGACCCGTTCGTCATCACCAGGAGGTCGCGCAGCACGGTCTCGTCGAGATCGGCCTCTTCCGGCGAACCGTCGGCAGCGGCGGCCACGGCCAGGCCCGTCGCCTCCGCACGGGCGCCCGGCGCCAGCGCCGCGATGACGCTGCCGAGCCGCGCGAGCGTGAAGGGCTTGTGGACGACATCGTCCATGCCGGCCTCGCGCCAGGCATCGGCCGCCGTGCCGACGACATGGGCGGTGAGCGCGACGATCGGAACGCGCGGCCGGCCCGTCTCGGCCTCGCGGGCACGGATGGCGCGCGCGGCCTCGAAACCGTCGAGACCCGGCATGCTGCCATCCATCAGGATCAGATCGAAGCCCTCGCGCTCGGCGGCGGCGACGGCCTGAAGGCCGTCCTCGACGAAGTGCGCCGCGATGCCGAAGCGCCGCAGCGCCGCGTCGGCGACCTCGCGATTGACGTCGCTGTCATCGGCCACCAGCACGCGCAGCCCCGGAAACTGCAGGCTCTCCGGCGAGCCCGTGCCGGCCGCCTGCGCCCGCCGCAGCGGCTGTCCCTCCTGCAGCGCGGCGAGCAGGGCCGCCAGGTCGCGCCGCTGCACCGGCCAGGTCAGCACCTCGGCGGCACCGGCCCGGATCAGGGCGTCGGCGTCCTCGGACGCTCCGGCCACGACCACCACGGTCCCCGAACGGCAGCGACAGGCCGGCAGCCTGTCCGGCGAGGCGAGCACCAGATCGAAGCGCGCACTCTCCTGCGCGAGCACGGCGGCGTCGCTGCAGACAGCATAGCCGGCCCGCCCGAGTTCCTGCGCAAGCATTGCGCCGGTCTGCCCCCTGGAGAGAAGGATTCCGACCGTCCGGCCGGTCGGCATGGGGGCCACGGCCTGCGCCGGCTCGGTCACGATCGGGAGCGCGAAGGAAAAGCAGCTGCCGGTCCCGACCGTGCTTTCCACCCTCAGCGTCCCGCCCATGGCGTCGACGAGCTGGCGGGCGATGGCCAGACCGAGCCCGGTGCCGCCATGGGTGCGGGTGGTCGACTGATCGGCCTGCGAGAAGGATTCGAAGATCGTCCCGAGCTTGTCGGCGGGAATGCCGATGCCGGTATCGGAGACCGCAAAGCGCAGCCCACCCGCGCCTTCGCGGGTCAGCGCGACCGTCACGCCGCCGGCCTCGGTGAATTTCAGCGCGTTGTTGACGAGGTTGGCGAGAACCTGCCCGAGGCGGACGGGATCGGCCTGCACGGTCAGGCCCGGCGGCGTCGCGATCGACCCGCAGAGATCGAGCGCCTTCGAGCGAGCCCGGTCGCCGAAGAGCTGGAGGACGGAATCGACGGCTTCCTCGGGATCGATCTCCAGCGCCTCGACCTCGAGCTTGCCGGCCTCGATCTTCGAGATGTCGAGAATGTCGTTGATGATGGCGAGCAGGCTGGTGCCCGAGCGCGCGATCACCTCCGCCTGGCGCCGGGCGCGATCCGGCAGTTCGCCGGCCGCCAGCAGCTCCGCCATCACGAGGATGCCGTTCATCGGCGTGCGGATCTCATGGCTCATCGTCGCCAGAAAATCGGACTTGGCCTGGTTCGCCTGATCGGCGGAATGCGCGGCGCGCTGGTAGTCGGCGGTGCGGTCGGCGACCTCGCGCTCCAGCTTGTCGCGATGGTCGGCCAGCCGGCGATCGCGCTCGCGGATGTCGCCGATCATGCCGTTAAAGCTGTCGACGAGGATGCCGATCTCGTCGCGGGAGGTCGCGGCGAGGGTGACGGAATAGTCGTGCTCGTGACGCACGCGCATCATCGTCTGCGTCAGGGCGCCGAGCGGGCCGGTGATGCGCCCCTGCAGGCGAAGCGCCAGCGCGACCGCGAGCAGCGTCGCGACGGCTCCGGTCAGCAAGGTGCTGGTGACGGCGCGCCCGATCAGTTCGGCCAGGTCGCGCGTGTCGGCGATGATGCGCAGGCTGCCGACCGGCACGCCGCCATGGATGACGGGGACGGCCGCCTCCATGGTCCGGCTGCGCAGAATCGCCGGCAGCGGCCAGCGCGTGTCGGCCCCCTCCACGACGAGATCTCCGGCGAGTTGCTCGGCCGCCCCGATCTCGGCCAGCGGCCGGCCATCGGCCGTCTCGATGCCGGCGAAGACGATGCCCTTCAGGCGGGCGATGGCGTTGATCGCCTGCGCCGTGGAGACGGAATCCTGATCTGCCACGGGAATGGCGGCGGCGGCGGCGATCGCATGGGCCGTGTTCAGGAGCGCGTCGCGCCGCGACTGGCCGTAGCTTTCGGTTTCGCGCCAGACGGTCACGCCGACCAGGAAGGCACTGGCCAACAGCGTCGCGCTCACGACGAGCAGGATCAGCCGGCTGCGAATGGAGAGGTGAGGACGAAAGGTCATGCCCCAGCATAGCCAGACCATGCTTTCGCAATTGCAAACAACGCCCCCGATAATTTGAACGAGTCGGAACCGTTTGTTTGGAAATCAGTGTCAAGGTGATCGTCGCAGGCACCAGAACAGTGCCCATGGAGCGATGCGATGACGATGGTCGAAGCTACCGCGATCCCGTTCAGTTACGTCCTCTGCGACCAGATCTCGATCCTGGCCGTGGACGACGATCCGATTCAGCGTGAATTCTGCACGGTCTACCTCGCTTCCCCCCATGCCGAGATCTCGACGGCCGCCTCGGCGGAAGAAGGGCTGGCGTTGCTGGATCGACAGCGCTTCGACGTCGCCCTGGTCGATGTCGACATGCCCGGGATCAACGGCATCGAGATGGTCCGCCGCATCCGGGCCGACAGCCGGCTCGACAATCTCCCGGTGATGGTGATCACCGGCCGCGAAGACATTCTCTCGATCGACCAGGCCTATGCGTCCGGCGCGACCTCCTTCATGTGCAAGCCGGTCAACTGGCGGCTGCTCGGCCACCAGATCCGATTCATGGTGCGGGCGCACCGCGCCCTGGCGGGAGCCTGACATGGACAGGAATCTGACAGCGGCGATCGGGCGCCTGCGCCGCGACGAGCGCGGCGGCGTGCTGGTGGTGCTCGGCGTCGCCCTGCCGGCCCTCCTGATGAGCGCCGGCGTGGTCATCGATTACGGCATGCTCTCCGAGCAGCGAACAGCATTCCAGGCTGTCGCCGATGCTTCGGCGCTGGCGGCGGCGCGCGAATTCCGGCTCGCCAATGCGACGCCGACCGGCGTGCAGTCGGCGGCGGAAAAATTCGCCAGCACGCAGCTCAAGGCCCTCGACAAGAAGGGCACGATCGCGGCGACCGTCGACCTCAGGAAGATGACCGTCACCGTCGCGGTGACGAATGTCGCGCGCACGAACATCATGCACATGTTCGGCTCCGACAACGTCACCGTCAGCGCGCGCGCCACCGCCCGCGTGCTCGGCACAACCGCGATCTGCGTCATCGGGCTGGAGACCAAGAAAAAAGAAACGATTCATCTCGCGAAGAACGCCAAGCTCGAGGCGCCAGGATGCGCCATCTACTCGAATTCCACTCAGCCGCACGGCCTGAAGGCCATGGAAAATTCGCAGGTGCGCGCGCGCTTCATCTGCTCGGCCGGCGGCATCTACAAGGACAAGTTCGACAGCTTCCAGCCCAGCCCGACGCTGGATTGCCCCGTCCTCGCCGATCCACTCGCCTCGCGGCCGCCCCCGCCGATCGGCGGCTGCAGCGCCACAGCCCTTAAGATCACCAAAAGCACGATGCTGAGCCCCGGCACCTATTGCGGCGGCGTGACCATCAGAAACAATGCTGTCGTAACGCTCAATCCGGGCATCTATGTCTTCAAGGACGGCCCGCTCGACGTCGGCAACGGAGGGACTCTCAAGGGCGCCAATGTCGGGCTTTATCTGAACGGCAAGGGGTCGGTGCTGCAGTTCGGCGCCGGTACCAAGATCGATCTGACCGCGCCCCAGACCGGCGTGCTCGCGGGAATCCTGTTCTACGAGGACCGCAACTCTCCCGCGAACCAGGTCCACCGGATCTTCAGCAACGATGCCAAGGTGCTGCTCGGCACCATTTATCTGCCGCAAGGCGAGCTCAACATCGGCGCCAACGCGCCTGTGGCGGCGGAATCGGCCTATACGATCGTGGTGGCGCGCCGCTTCACCCTTTCGGCCGGCCCCACCATGGTGCTGAACACGAATTACTCCTCGACCACTATTCCCGTGCCGGAAGGCGTGGGACCGGGCTCGACCGCCGCCCATCTGGC